>CACYHX010000011.1 GCA_902774365.1 uncultured Bacteroidia bacterium
GTAGATGAGGCCGTATTTCTTCACGTCGACGGGACGGCTCATGATGTCGGAGCTCATGTCAGCGACGAGCATGATGGGGCAGTCCATGTCGTACTTGATCTCAGTACCGTAGATGGTGTTGTTGGTCGTGATGTGGAAGTAGTCGGCATCCAGCGGGATCTTGTAGCCCTTCGGGATGTAGGTGTAGGTCTTCTCTTCGCTGCTGGCGACGATCTCGACCTGACCGAACAACTTGGCTTCCTTGGCGGCCTTCTTGGCCCAGACACCGGTCTGGAGGTAGGCGGCCTTGGTCTTCATGAGGTTGGCGGGCACAGTGAAGAACTGTGTGCTAGCACCACCACCGAGGAAGAGGACTTCGTAGTCCTCAGGGATGTTGAGGAGGTCGCGCCACAGCTGACGGGTCTCAGCCATGATACGCTCCCAACCTGGGGTGCGGTGTGAAATCTCGGCGATACCGATGCCGGTGTTGTCGAAATCGTAGAGCGCCTTGACGGTGCTTTCAATAGCTTGCTTGGGCAGGACGCAAGGACCTGCATTGAAATTAAAAGCCTGTTTCATTACAGTTTGTTGTTTAATTTGTTGGTTTATAATTTATTGATTAAGTTTAGCTCGTTTATTTTGCTGCAAAGATAATAAATAAAACCATGTGCCCAACCTTTTTTGAAATATTTAGGTTTTTCTATGGAATAACGCGTGTTTTTTGTGAAAATAACTACCTTTGCGGCGTGAAATTTTTTATATCCAATTGTTATGCAAAAATTCTCTAAGACCATAGCCGCCTTGATGTTGACGGTGGCACTGTGCTCTTCCGTTGGTTGTAAGAAATACGAGGGCACCAATGGCACTTTCAAAGGACACGATTATGTCGACCTAGGCTTGCCGAGCGGCACGATGTGGGCCACTTGCAACGTGGGCGCTGACAGCCCCGATCAATACGGCGACTATTTTGCTTGGGGCGAAACAGAGCCCAAGACCACCTATAACTGGAGCACCTATTTATATAGCAACGGCGATTACAACCAACTAACTAAGTATTGTAGTCACTCGGATTTCGGCTATAACGGCTTCACTGACAACTTGAAAACATTGCTGCCAAGCGATGACGCCGCCACGGTCAACTGGGGCGAGGGCTGGAGCACTCCGACCTATAAACAATGGGTAGAGCTGCTGACAAAGTGTAGCTATTCTTGGACGACAATCAACGGAGTGAAAGGCTGTGTGTTCATGGCCCGTAACGGCCACAGTATCTTTCTGCCAGCAGGGGATAGCCGTTTTGATGAAGAGGGAAGGTCCGGCGACGTTGGCGAAATAGGCTCCTATTGGTCGAGTACCCTTCACCAGAACATGCCCGACGGCGTCAAAGGCTGCCAGTTTATCATCAGTTTTGACGACTGCGACTTGTACGACACCTTCTGCAGGGCCTCCGGCAGGCCGGTCAGAGCGGTATGTACTTCGAGATAGGATGATGATATTTGGTGTAAAGTGTTGATAAATAGTAAATTGTTTTATATGTCAAAAATTTTTCTCTAAATCAATTGCCATTCCAATAAAAAGTTGTACTTTTGCACACTCAAAATCAAAAGGAAAGAAAGCGATGAAAAAAGACATTCACCCTAAGAATTACAGACTGGTTGTTTTCAAAGATATGTCGAATGATGTGACCTTCATGTCGCGCTCGACCATCAACACTAAGGAAACCATCAAGTGGGAAGACGGCAACGAATATCCCCTGGTGAAGCTCGAAATCTCCAGCGCCTCTCACCCCTTCTACACGGGTAAGATGAAGCTCGTCGACAGCGCCGGTCGTGTTGATAAGTTCAACAACAAGTACAAGAAGTTCTTCGAGAAGAAGGAAACCAAGTAAGTTGGACACAACGACAAAAAGGAAGCTCTTGCATTCGCGAGGGCTTTTTTTTTGCCTTGGCATTATTATTGTCGTATCTTTGCGCCACCTATATAATAAGGTGTGGAAGGGCGACGGACTGACATTTTGTCGCCCCATGGAATTAAATACGCTTTTTTATGAGTTATAAAGTTGAACCCGAATTGTTTTCAGATATGGTGGACTCGAACGCCGAGTTCATCCCCGTGCTGACCATCGAAGACGAACGCCTCGGACAAGACGAAGAGGTGCCGGAGGAACTGCCGATATTGCCGTTGCGCAACTCGGTGCTTTACCCCGGCGTCATCATCCCCATCACCGTGGGACGCGACAAGTCCATCCGCTTGGTCAAGGAATACTACCGCAAACGCAAGGCCATCGGTGTCATCGCACAAGTCAACCCTGACGTGGAAGACCCGACCATCGACGACCTGTATAAGGTGGGTACGGCGGCACAAATCATAAAGACCCTGCAGATGCCCGACGGCAACACCACCGTCATCATACAAGGCAAACGACGCTTCGAGGTGGTGGAAGCCACACAAGTGGAACCTTACCTGAAAGCCACCGTGGTGCCTTTCGCCGTGGCAGAAGAGGTGCCCAAGACACGCAAATTCACTGCGTTGGTGCAGTCGGTCAAGGAACTGGCCATACAAGTCATCGGTCGCTCGCGCAACCTGCCGCAAGAGGCGGGATTTGCTATCAAGAGCATTGAAGACCCGGTCTTCCTGATGAATTTCGTGGCCAGCAACGTGGAAGCCGAGATGCCCACCAAACAATCACTCCTCGAAGCCCGTACCCTCAACCAAATGGCCACCGACCTCTTGGCGGTGCTGACCGACGAGCAGCAGATGATGGAGTTGAAGCAGCAGATACAGAGCAAGGTGCGTGTCGACATGGACAAGCAGCAACGCGAATACTACCTGAACCAGCAGCTGCGCACCATCCAGGAAGAGCTGGGCGGCAATCCCAATGAGCAGGATGTCAAGGAGCTGACAGAGAAAGCCGAGAAGAAGAAATGGTCGAAGGAAGTGGCGGACGTCTTTGAACGCGAGCTGAAGAAACTGGAACGTACCAACCCGCAGGCTGCGGAATATGGAATACAGCTCAATTACTTGCAGTATCTCGTCGACCTGCCGTGGGAGGAATACACCAAGGACAACTTTGACCTGAAGCGCGCCCAACGCATTCTCGACGCCGACCATTTCGGCTTGGACAAGGTGAAAGACCGCATCGTCGAGCATCTGGCCGTTTTGAAGCTGCGCAACGACATGAAGTCGCCGATACTTTGCTTGGTCGGTCCTCCTGGCGTGGGTAAGACCTCGTTGGGCAAGTCCATCGCTCGTGCGCTGAACCGTAAATATGTCAGAATGTCATTGGGTGGCGTGCGCGATGAGTCGGAGCTGCGTGGACACAGAAAGACTTATATCGGTGCCATGCCGGGCCGTATCATCCAAAACCTGCGTAAGGTCAAGTCGGGCAACCCCGTCTTCGTCCTTGACGAAATCGACAAGGTGAGCGGCAACAACGTCCAAGGTGACCCTCAGGCTGCCTTGCTCGAAATCCTTGACCCCGAGCAGAACAACGCCTTCTACGACAACTTCATCGAGTTGGACTACGACCTCTCGAAGATCCTCTTCATCGCCACGGCCAACAACCTCTCGACCATCCATCCCGCCTTGCGCGACCGTATGGAGATCATCGACCTGAGTGGTTACCTGCGCGAAGAGAAATACGAAATCGCCAAGCGCCACCTCATCCCCAAGCAGATGAAGGAACACGGCTTGGACGCCAAGCAAATCACTTTCTCCAAGGACATCGTCATGCACATCATCGACGACTACACCCGTGAGGCGGGCGTGCGTAACCTGGAGCGCCGCATCGGCGACGTGATGCGCTACCGCGCCAAGCAGGTGGTGACCGACGAGGCTTTCGACAAGAAAATCACGATGGACGACCTTCGCAAGGTGCTCGGCGTGCCCATGCATCACGACGAAGAGGAGATCAAACACACCATGCCGGGTGTGGCTACGGGTTTGGCCTGGACCCAGGTGGGCGGCGAGATCCTGTCCATCGAGGTGAGCCTGAGCCGTGGTGGTGGACACCTCTCGCTGACGGGTAACCTCGGCGACGTGATGAAGGAGTCTGCAACCATCGCCTACGAGTTCATCAAGGCGCATGCCTCGCAACTCAACATCAACCCCGATGTGTTTGAGGCATGGAACGTTCACGTCCACATTCCAGAGGGCGCCACGCCTAAGGACGGCCCTTCGGCGGGCATCACCATGCTCACCGCCTTGACGTCAGCCTTCACGCAACGCAAGGTGAAAAGCAACCTGGCCATGACGGGCGAGATCACGCTGCGTGGCAGGGTGTTGCCTGTGGGCGGCGTGAAGGAGAAGATCCTGGCCGCCAAGCGCAACGGCGTCACCGACCTTATCTTGTCACTCGATAACGAGCACGACATCAAGGATATCAAGGAAGACTATGTCGAAGGTCTGAACTTCCATTATGTGGAGAACATGATGGAGGTGCTCGACCTGGCTTTGGAGAAGGAACAGGACACCAACGACCTCGACTACAACAAATATCTGAACAACCTCCATCCCGAGGTGATTGGATTTAAGGTTAAATAAGGAGTTAATGCCCATGTCATTCCGAGGATTTTATCGGCATAGATACACTCACCTAAAGGTTCGGTATGACATGCCGATAAAATCCGAAAGGAAATGCTTTGCATTCGGCGGAGCCAATCTATGGGCATGGCTTGTGATGGTTGTGCTGCTTGTCTTCGCTTCATGTGGAAAGCGACATGATGACGATGAAACCCTCGCCATCTTCAAGTACAACGAATCCGCCGGCATCCTTACCCTTGACCCGATCTATGCCAAGGACCTGCCGCATATCTGGGCCTGCAACCAGGTGTTCAACAGCCTCGTGGCCTTCGACGACAAAATGAACCTCGTCCCGATGGTGGCCAAGTCGTGGGACGTCAGCGAGGATGGCCTGGTGTATACCTTCCATCTGCGAAACGATGTGCAATTCCATGAGGATGAGTGTTTTAATGGTAAAGAACAGGTCCCTGAGCTTGTCGAAGGGCCGGCCCCTCGTATGGTCACTGCCCAAGACTTCGTCTATTCCTTTAATCGTGTGGTCGACAAGCGCTTGAACTCGCCTGGCATGTGGATATTCTCGTCAGTGAAACACGATGAAGACCAATATGCCTTCACGGCCTTGGACGACTCCACCTTCCAGATCGAGCTGACCAAGCCATTCCCGCCGTTTTTGGGCATCCTCTCGATGACCTACGCCTCGGTGGTGCCGCACGAAGCCGTCGAGTATTACGGCGACGACTTCCGCAGCCATCCCGTCGGGACGGGCCCGTTCAAGTTCCAGTATTGGAAAGAGGGCGTGAAGCTCGTGTTCCGCAAGAATCCCGACTATTTCGAGCGTGACGCGGCAGGGGAGAGGCTGCCTTATATCGACGCCGTCTCCGTCAGCTTCCTCATCGACAAGCAGGTGGCGTTTTTGGAGTTCATCAAGGGCAAGTTCGACTTCATGTCGGGCATCGATGCACGCTACAAGGACGAACTGCTGACCTACGACGGCCAGCTGCGCAAGAAGTATGTGGACAAGATCGACCTCATCACCGAGCCTTATCTGAACACCGAGTATTTCTCGTTCTTCATCGACCCCGACGACCCGTTGGGACCTGAACGTGCCAAGGCATTACGGCAGGCGGTCAACCTGTGTATCGACCGCGAGAAGATGCTGCGTTATCTGCGCAATGGCATCGGCGAGCCGGGCACAGGCGGCATGATACCCGTGGGTTTGCCTGGTCACAGCAGCACCATAGGCTACGGCTACGACTTGAAGCAGGCGCAGCGACTGGTCAAGGAAAACCAACTCGAAGGCTATCTATTGCAGCTCTCCACCGTGGCCGACTATGCCGACATCGGTAAGTTCGTGCAGAGTCAGGTGGAACAGATTGGGCTGCAATGTAAGATGGAGGTGATGCCGCCTGCCACCTTGCGTAGCATGAGGGGCAACGGTAGCCTTCCGTTTTTCCGTGCGTCGTGGGTAGCCGACTACCCCGATGCGGAGAACTACCTCTCGCTGTTCACGACGAGTAATTTCGCCCCTATGGGACCGAATTACTGCCATTATTCCAATCCCAAATACGATCAGCTTTACGAAAAAGCCTTGCTCTGCAACGATTTGGAGCAGCGTGCCCAATACTACACCGAGATGGACAGCCTGATGATGCAGGATGCGCCCGTGGTGGTGCTGTTCTACGACGAGGTGCTGCGTTTCGTCAACAAGCGTGTGAAGGACATGGGCAGCAATCCGACGAATCTGCTGGATTTGAGGCGGGTGAAGATCTCTAATAAATGAAAAAAGGCAAGCCAAAGCTTGCCTTTTCTTTTTGCGGAGAGAAAGGGATTCGAACCCTTGGAACGCAAAGCGTTCAACGGTTTTCGAGACCGCCCCGATCGACCACTCCGGCATCTCTCCTTACTGCCCTAAGGCAGGGTCTTTTCATTATAAAGGCGACTTGCGCCGCCTTGCGGAGACAGAGGGATTCGAACCCCCGAAGCCTTTCGGCTTAACGGTTTTCAAGACCGCCGCTATCGACCACTCAGCCATATCTCCGCTGCAAAATTTCGTTTGGTTGCGTTTTTTTTCTTGAAAAAATTCCTAATTGCAACGAAATCACTATTTTTGCAAAGTGAAATAATAGGTCCGCTATGAAAAAAACATTCATTATCATCATGCTTGCCTTCCTCGCTATGGCGGGCAACGCGCAGACAAAAGCCAAGAAGTTGAAGCCTTACCTCTCCACGACAACTTATTGTGCCCCAGGAATATCTCCCTTTGTGGAAAACGTCATCGCCTTCGAGAACCGTTCGGCGGTTTACAAGGAATTTGAACCTGGAAAGTTTAAGGCTACGGTGCAAGTCGTGACCGTCTTCAGGAAAGGAGAGGAGTCCACTTTCTCCAAGGTTGCTGTGGACAGCCCCGTGGTGACCGACACTGCCAACCTCGACGGCGCTTTCCTCTGTCAACAACGCTTCTCTCTGGAAAACGGCGAATACCAGATGGAGATTGGCGTCACCGACATGAACAGCGGCGATGTCTTGCCCACCTCGACGGTTACGGTGGCAGTCAACTACCCCGACAACGCGCCGGCAGTTTCCGACATCTTGTTGTTCGACTCCTACACCAAGGCCGAAAAGCCGTCGGAGTGCACCAAGAGCGGCTACGATTTCCTGCCTCGTGTGTATCCATTCTATGGCGCCAATGAGGATAAGCTGCATTTCTACGCCGAGATGTACAATAGCGACAAGCTCTACGATGAGGGTAAGTTCCTCGTCAACTACTACATCGAGACCGTTGAGTCGTCAAGCCGTATGCAAGACTATAACTTCAGCAAGCGCTTTGATGTGAGCAAAGTCAATGTGCTGCTCAACACCATAGATATCAAGGAACTGCCTTCGGGCAACTATTACCTTGTCATCGAGATGCGCGACCGCAGCAACACCTTGGTGTGCTCCAATAGCTGCTTCTTCCAACGCAGTAAACCAGGGGCAGGTTATGACTTGCAAGACCTTGGCGGCGTGAATATCGCCAACACCTTCGTGAGCACTATCACCGATGTCGACACGCTGCGCAAATACATCAACTATCTATACCCGGTTTGCACTGAGACCGAACAGGATTATACCAACAGCCTCGTGAAGACCGATGACGTGAAGACCATGCAGCAGTTCCTGTTCAACTTCTGGAGCGCACGTTCGCCGATGAACCCGAAGCAAGGCTTTGATGATTATATGGCAGCTGTGAACCGCGTCAATATGTCGTTCAAGACCTCGTCCTATCCTGGTTACCGCACCGACCGTGGCTATGTCTTCCTCAAGTACGGCGTGCCTGACAAAATCATGGAAAGCCCCAACGAGCCTAATGCCTATCCTTACGAGATTTGGTTCTATTACGAGCTGATGCACAGGCGCAACATACGTTTTGTGTTCATGTCGCAGGACACCGCCGCTGGCGATTACCAACTCATTCATTCCAATATGATTGGCGAAACCAACAACCCCCGTTGGCAGATGGAGATTTATTCGCGTCTCGGTGTTGGCAATAGGGAACAGGGCGTCGACCAAACCGAGTTTGAAGATAGCTGGGGTTCGCACGCCGGTGATTTGTACAACAATCCGAGATAAGAGCAATGAAGAGCATCGGGTTTTATTTGTTGAAATGGTGGGTGGACTTTCAGTCCATCCAACCCTATTGGCTGCTCTATCTGAAATCCGATGTGTATTGTTTTCTTATGTATCATGTGGTGCGCTATCGTCGTAATGTGGTGAGGCAGAACCTCTTGCGCTCCTTTCCTGAAAAGGATGCCAAGGAGATAAAAGCCATCGAAAAACATTTCTACCGCAACCTTTGTGACTTGTTCGTGGAGGCCCCGAAGATGATGTGCATGGGACCGAATGGCTACAGCAAGCGCATCACCTTTGTCAATCCCGAGGTGCTGGATAGACTTATTGAACGGAAAAAGAGTATTTTCTACGCCATCCCTCATTCGGGCAACTGGGAGTGGTATGGCAAGATGATACCTTCGTTTGCGCCCTACAATAACGTGGCTGTTTATAAGAAGGTGAAAAACCCCGCCTTCGACGCGTTGATGCTGATGATGCGCACAAAAGGCATCTCGGTGGAGACCGCCGAAGCCGACTCGGCCTTCAAACACCTGGTGCAGCGTCGTAACCAATGGAACGCTGTGCTGATGATAGCCGACCAAACCCCACATGGCCTGGCGTCGGACTATTGGACCGAGTTTTTGCATCAGGACACCTGCTGGTTTACGGGCATTGAGCGCATCGCCAAAAGCCTCGACTATTCCATCGTCTTCGTGGATATGCGAAGACAGGGTAGGGGACTCTACGAGGTTAGATATGAACTGATTACGGATAATCCCAAGGAGACGCAAAACGGAGAGATCATGGAGCGCTATGTGCGTTGCTTAGAGCGTTTTATACAAGCCAACCCCGATAACTGGCTATGGTCGCACCGTCGCTGGAAACACCAAAGACCCGAAGCAGCATGAAAGTGGCCGTCGTCATATTGAACTACAACGGAAAGAAATTCCTCGAGGAGTTTCTCCCTAACGTTATCGCCAACTGCGACCCGGTCTATACCGAAGTCGTGGTAGCCGACAATGCCTCCACCGACGATTCGGTGGCGTTCATGCGTGAGCATTTCCCTTGTATCCGCCTGATCGAAAATGGCAGCAACGGCGGCTTTGCCACGGGCTACAACATGGCGTTGCGGCAGGTGGAGGCAGACTATTATGTGCTGCTCAACTCTGACATCGAGGTGGCGCCCAACTGGATCGAGCCCGTCATTGCCATGATGGATGCCGACCCGCAGATTGCAGCCTGCCAGCCTAAGATTTTGTCGTACTACGACAAGGAGCAGTTTGAATATGCCGGTGCCAGCGGCGGCTTCATCGACAAGTATGGTTATCCCTTCTGTCGCGGGCGTGTGTTCCAGAACCTGGAGACCGACGAACACCAATATGACGACCCGATGGAGGTCTTTTGGGCCACGGGCGCCTGTATGTTCGTCCGTGCCGACCTATATCACAAAATAGGAGGTCTCGACGACAGTTTCTTCGCCCACATGGAGGAAATCGACCTCTGCTGGCGACTGAAAAACGCGGGCTACAAAGTGTATTGCTGCCCGCAGTCACGGGTCTACCACATCGGCGGCGGCACCTTGCCGAAGAACTCGCCTCGGAAGACCTACCTGAACTTCCGCAATAACCTGTCGCTTTTGGTGAAGAACCTTCCCAAACAAAGGGTGCATCGTACCATCTTCTACCGCATCCTCTTGGACTGGGTAGCGGCGTTCAAGTTCCTCTTCGAGGGCTGTCCCAAGGACTTCCAGATGGTCTTCAAGGCGCACTGGGACTTCTACAAACGCCTGAAATCGTTGCGCGAATACCGCAAAGGCAGCGATCACAAGATGGTGAGCTGCATCTACAAGCGCAACATTGTGTTTGACAGCGTGATTCGCGGAAAAAAGAAATACAGCGAGTTGCGGCCCGAGGATTTCAGCTAATTAGCCATTTTCATTCTTCGTTCCTTTACCTTATTTATATATAAATGCCGCTTTTTTTATTAAAAATGCTGAAGCGGTAATATTTTTTCCTATTTTTGCGGCCGAATTGGCTCGCCAGTTCGTAACATATTGACCATTAGAAGCGTTATGCTTCCTTGTACTTGAGAACCTGCGAAATTTTCAAGTTCTGTAATAAAGGAGGTCGTATAACGGCTTCACGCTGTATAGCGTGTTGCTGTTATTACATTCTTTATTACGGGTTTTTCGCAGGACCTTCAAGTACGATGTGATATTACACAGCGCACGCTTCTTTTGTTTGACGCGAAATTACAGTTTACTGATTTTATAACAATTAAAACAAACACAAACAAAAGATGAAACAGAATGAAAGCAGTCTGAGAAGGCTAACCTACCTGCCGCCCTGCGCGGAAATCATCCAAATCGAATCGCAAACCGTTCTTTGCGCCTCTGGCGGGGTGACGGGCATGAAAGGCAATACGACCGAAGGTGTCGGCATTAGCGAATTTGGATGGTAATCAACTTGGATGGTTGATTAGACTTTAGTGTGAACGAAGGAGAACAAACAACAAATTGAATTAAAAATGAAAAGACACCTTATTAATTTGATGGTTATTGGCGTGGCCGCAATGATGATGCTGGCCTCGTGCAAGAAAGACAACGGAAACGACGGCAACGTGCCTGAGAAGGGCTTCCTCGCCACCGTTGAGCAGATTGGCGACAACGGCAACAACGGCAGCCGCACCCACATCAACCCCGAAAACTGGAACGACGGCACCACCTGGCCGGTGCTGTGGACCGAAGGCGACCAGATCTTAGTGTATAACGGCAGTATTACTACTTTCCAACTGCAATCGGGTGCCAACACCGACGACGGTATTTTCCTGCCCGCTGGAGGCGAGGAGTTTGACTACCAATCAGGCCCCTTCTGTGCTGTCTATAGCCCGGAGGCCTCTTCGTTGTATTCGTTATTATCGCAGTATTATCCAGAACAAATGGACCAATTTGTTCCCGTGTTCTTTAATGGCACAAGTGCTATGGTCTCGGTTCCCTACAGTCAGGATTATAGGGACAACTCTTTTGCCGAAGGCAGCATGCCCATGGTGGCCTTCAACGATGGCCAGACCCTGCAATTCAAGAACCTGGCCGGCGGTTTGTGCTTCCCTATCATGGGTGTTGGAACCGTAACTAGTATCACTATTGAGTCGCTCGATGCAAACGATAAGGTTTCGGGCTCCTTTATGGTTGATTATTCCGACCCAACGCTACCGCTGACCAGTACGGACATTATGGGAGGTGGTCAGAGAAGTGTTTCGCTTAATTGCCCCTCTGGAGGCGTGACATTGGATGAAAACAATCCCACCTATTTCACCGTTATGGTGGCCCCTGGCACCTTGGAGAAAGGCTTCAAAGTGACGGCAATTGGTAGCAATGGCGTGCTTTACCAAAATACCGTCGACTGGTCTGCCAACCCCAGGGAGGGCTTCATCCAGCGTGGCGTCATCCGCAAGTTGAACACAAACCTCGAGATTGAGCCTCGCGCGCCTAGGGTACGTTCATTCCCCCCTTCATTCATCACCACGAATTCGGCCTATTGCTCCAATAATTTTGATGAACCCCAAGTAGACTACACTTTCGGTTATCTTGTTGCCAAGGCTGGGGATTTGAACAATCCCAAAGAAGACCTTGTTTTGGACGGAACCAATGTCATGCATTATGATGCCACATTATTTACAGAGGAAGAATTCCCCAACGATTATGGCATAAGACAATTCTATGCCAACATCACTGGCCTCGACGAGGATCAAGTCTATTGGGTGCGTGCCTACGTCAAGCTCACTGATTATGACATCGTGAGCTATACAAAACCCGCTCCTTTTGCCACGAGAAAAGACTATGCCAACGACTATGATGGATTGCTTCCTGGCGTTTTCAGCGTAGCCTCTGGCAAACAAGTCCAGTTCTCGATGGGCAATCTGCAGTATCAGGCTTCGACCGGCACTTGGAGATTTGCAGAGGGTCAGTTTGAGTGTGTGGGTGGTGATAATTGGGGTTCGGTTTATTCCAATGGCATGCATCCCGACGTATCGCTGAACGGCGTGAAATCCAACAACAATAACATCAGCAACAACTATGACCAATGGATCGACCTTTTCGGCTGGGGCACGAGCGGCTACAACCATGGCGCGGTTTGCTACCAGCCTTGGTCTACCAGTACCCTGGCTTCAGATTATTATTCCGGAGCTGCATTATCTGGCCAAGCCGATTGGGGCTACAATGCCATCGCCAACGGCGGCAATACTGAGAATTCGGGCTGGCGCACCCTGCAAGGAGGTGACAACGGCGGCAATACCAACGAATGGGACTATCTCTTGAACTTACGTCCGTTTACTTATCGTTATGCCCAAATCTTATTGCACTTCAGGATTTCCAAAATGATGACTGGTAATTTGGCAGAAGTTGCTAACATAGATGAAAACTTGATATATAATGATGAGATTCCGACTAATTACATGTACAATAGTTGGCCGGATTGTGATGTACCTGGCGTAATCGTGTTCCCCGACAACTTTGTTTGGCCAAGCGAGCTGGGTAACGGAGACCCATTGATCTTCAATGGTGAGGGATTGTATGGTTATACCAATAATCGCAAGCCATGCATTTATGAGTCGACTTGGTCTGTCCTTGAGCATTACGGTGCCGTGTTTTTGCCTCATAATGTAGGTGAATGGGGAGCCCCGTACCAAAATATGCCTGATGGCTACTATTGGTCCGGTACAGGTTCTAACTCTGATAATGCTGTTGGTATGCGACTTTTCTATAGAGATCGTCCTGCTTCGAGTAGCAATAATGATGAATCTATTGTGATTGGTAATTATGGTAAGAATACTAGGCGTGCCGTCCGTCTCGTGAAGGACGTCAACTAAGACCCAAAAACCATAAAATTCATCTGATTCTTGAAGGATGGCCCGGCCGTGGTGGCTGGGCCGTCTTTTTTTATCCGTTCTTCCGAATTTGCAATTCGGAAGGCGTGAATATGAGCATTTGCCATGCGCGAATGACATAAAGGCCAGGCCGCTTGCGGCTTGGCCGAGCTGTTTTTTGCGGAAATCATCTGAAAAATAGCATTTGCAATGCGCGAATGAATGATGCGGCTGCCGCAAGGTTGCTGAGCTTTTCGAAGCATTGTGTCAGCCACAAAATGACGATTGCTTGTGACCTATAAGAAACAAAAATTATATTTTTTGCAGATTTGTTTCTTGTACTCCACAAATTTATCTATTCCAGCTCTTCCGAATTTGCAATTCAATCTTGTAAAAATGACTCTATCGCTTTGGCATAGCCTTCCAATCCTAATCCCATAATGCTTTTAATGCAAGCCTCGGCCGTATAGGAATGCTGGCGGTATGGCTCTCGTTTGGTGATGTCGGAGATATGCACCTCGATGACGGGGATGCCGATGGCGCGGATGCAGTCGGCCAGGGCGATGGAGGTGTGGGCATAGCCTCCCGGGTTCATCACCACAGCATCGTATTGACCGTCAGCCTCTTGCAACTTGTCAATCAACACGCCCTCGTGGTTGGTCTGGAAATAAGCAATCTCGTGCTGGGGGAAACGCTCGCGGAGCTGCACCAGGTATTCTTCGAACGAGAGGTGACCGTAGATTTCAGGCTCGCGTTTGCCTAAAAGGTTGAGGTTCGGGCCGTTGAGGATGAGAATTTTCATCGTAGGAATTTTTTGCAAAAATACGTTTTTTCGGGGTCTTGCCCACTTTTTTTGGACCGAAAAGTTGGTGTGTATCAATTCTTTTTTTAATTTTGTGCAAAATTCAGGTAGTTATGAAGATCATCACATTAGGCAAGACCAACTTGAAGGTGAACAAGAACGGCTTCGGTGCCTTGCCCATCCAGCGAATCAGCGAGAAAGAGGCTGTGTATCTGTTGCACAAGGCCTACGACAACGGCATCAACTTTTACGACACGGCGCGTTTCTACACCGACAGCGAGGAGAAAATCGGCGCTGCCTTTGCCGACCGTCGCCACAAGGTGCTCATCGCCTCCAAGACGGCTGCCACCACCATGGAGGACTTCTGGAAGGACCTGCACACCACGCTGAAAAACCTCAAGACCGACTACCTCGATTTGTACCAGTTCCACAATCCAGCCTACTGTCCAAGGCCTGGCGACAAGGAAGGACTTTATGATGCCATGAAGGTGGCCAAACGTCAAGGCAAGGTGCGCTTCATTGGCATCAGTAACCACCGGCAGAACGTGGCCATGGAGGCCATCGAGCGCGACTGTTACGACACGTTGCAATACCCGTTCTCGTACCTTTCGGCCGAAGCCGACCAGAAGATTGTGGAGGCTTGCTACAAGCACAACATGGGCTTCATCTGCATGAAAGCCATGGCTGGCGGCCTTATCAACGACTCGGCCTTGGCCTATGCTTTCCTCAACCAGTTCGACCATGCCCTGCCCATTTGGGGCATTCAGCGAGAAAGCGAGCTGGACGAATTCTTGTCGTACCAAGAGCATGAGCCCGAGTTGTCATCGGCTTCATGGCGCAAGATCGAGAAAGAACGTGCCGAGTTGTCGGGCGACTTCTGCCGTGGCTGCGGCTATTGTATGCCCTGTCCGGCAGGCATCCAAATCAACGACTGCGCCCGCATGAGCCTCTTCTTGAAGCGCGCGCCGTATAGTGTCTATCTCACCGAGGAATGGGCCGAGAAGATGAAGAAAATCGAAGGCTGCCAGCACTGCAACGCCTGCCATGAGAAGTGCCCCTATGGCCTCGAAACGCCGCGACTGCTTGAAGAGAACTACGAAGTCTTCAAGGAGTATTGGGCGAAGAAACAGGCTGGAGAACAGCTATAAGCGGATTTGTATATTTAGAAACAGTTTTTTATATGAAAAAGCTATTGTTAGTATTTGCGGCTTTGTTTATCGGGTTGTCATCGATAAACGCACAGTCAAACAATGAGCCTATCGTGATTGAAAAAGGCTTTTTGGGGCATAAGTATTATCAAGGTGGTAGGAATATCAATAAGATTGGGGACATGAAAGCCATTGTCGCCAATGATGAATGGGCACTCAAGGAGATGAAAAAAGCAGGCGTTGCGAATGGCTTTTCGTTGGCGCTATCTGGAATTGGTGGCTTCGCTATGGGGTGGGAACTGGGCAATTTGATTTTTGGCAGGTTCAATCCCTATGTGTTCGCCGGAGGAGTGGGCGTGGTGGCAATTGGATTAGGTTTGTCCGTGTTGGCGGATAGCCATATAAAGAAAGGGGCGACGATTTATAATGAGAGCCTTGGGAAGGTCCCGAATGGCGACACGGTTCAACTTGAATTTGGCCTGACGCCAGGAGGTGTTGGATTGACATTGAGTTTCTAGCTTATCAGAAATAGAAAAAGCTCCGTTTCCAATGAAGCGGAGCTTTTGTTGTTGCCGTTGGAAGGATTACTTCAGCGGGCTGGGCGTGTGATATTCACGGGCGCCGAGCTCCTTGTCGAGCATAATCATGCCACCGATGTGGTCGCCGATCATCTTGCAGTGGTTGACGAGGTCGCGGGCGTTCTCTTCTTCTTCCACTTGTTCGTCGATGAACCAGGCGAGGAAGTTGGCGGCTGCGCGGTCTTTGTCTTCATCAGCGATGTCGCAGAGGTTGTTGATCATGGCGGTCACCTTCTTCTCGTGGGCGAGGGTGTCCTCAAAAGTGGCCAACACGCTCTTCCATTCGGTCTGCACCTTGGCGATGGGGGCGAGGACGACCTTGGCGTCTTGCGAGTGCATGTAGTTGATCATGATGGCGGCGTGGGCTTGTTCCTCGAGGAACTGCACCTTGTACCAATGGGCGATGCCATGGAAGCCCTTGGCGTAGATGTCTTGCGACATGCTCAGATAGAGGTAAGCCGACCACATCTCAGCGTTGATTTGGTCGTTGATGGCTTTGGCTAATTTCTTGCTAATCATCTTTCTTCAGTTGTTTAGTTGTTTAGTTGTTCAGTTGTTCAGTTGGCTTTCAGCAGTCAGCAATCAGCAATCAGCTTGGTTTAATTAAGCTGACGGCTGATTGCTGATAGCTGACAGCTATTTATTCAAAATACCGTTTGTAAAGTCCCTCAAAGCCTTTGCCGTGGCGGGCTTCGTCTTTGGCCATCTCGTGGACGGTGTCGTGGATGGCGTCGAGGTTGCGCTCCTTGGCCACGCGGGCGATGCGCATCTTGTCTTCGCAGGCGCCACATTCGGCGATCATGCGCTTGTAGAGGTTGGTCTTGGTGTCCCACACCACGTCGCCCAGCAACTCGGCGAACTTGGCGCAGTGCTCAGCCTCTTCGAAGGCATAGCGCTTGAAGGCCTCGGCGATCTCGGGATAGCCCTCGCGGTCGGCTTGGCGGCTCATGGCCAGATACATGCCCACCTCCGTGGCTTCGCCCATGAAGTGCGCGTTGAGGTCTTTGATCATATCCTCGCCGGTGCCTTTGGCAATGCCGACGACATGCTCTGTGACAAAGTTCAAGGCTGCGCTCTCGTCAACGACTTTCCATTCAACGATTTGCTTGCATTGAGGGCAGCGCTCGGGGGCTTCCTCTCCTTCGTGTACATACCCGCAGATGGGGCAGATGAATTTTTTCTTCATAGTGGTTCTATTATTTGAGTTAGTTTTTGCGAAAATGCAAATGCAAAGATATACTTTTTCTTTCATATCTCTTGCACTAACGAAAAATAATCTTTCTGTGGAATGGAAAGAGAAATTTTGTTACTTTTGCATTTTATTTTCTAAACAACTCCAACCTATGCTGAATAGAAGATTTTTGAGAGTCAAGGCGCTGCAGTCTATCTACGCCTATCACCAATCAGAGAGTTCCAATCTGCCTCAAGCCGAAAAACTGTTGCTCGCTGGGGTCGACGACCTTTATAAACTCTTTGTCTACCAACTTTCTTTTTGGGTCGAAATCAGGCAGTTCGCCGAACGCCGCATCGAGGAGAACAAACAGAAGCATTTCCCCACCGAAGAGGACCTGAATCCCAATATGAAGTTCGTCAACAACAGGATTCTCAAGGCTTTGGACGATAACAAGCACTTGGCGCAACTCGTTGATCAATATAAAATCACTTGGGTCGACTCTCGCGAAGATTTCATTCGTAATATGTTCGCTAAGTTGGTGGAAACTCCAGAATACCAAGAATATATGTCGAATGGAAAAGATTCTTTCTCCGATGACAAGCATTTCTTGGCTACGGTAATTGAGACTTACATGCCGGAGAATGGGCTGCTTTACGACTATTATTCCGACCGCGACCTTTCGTTCAACAGCGACTATCAGTTGGCCATCTACTTGTTGTGGAAGTACATCAGCGAGTTGCCTGCCAGTTTCGATGAGTTTAGCATGTTGCCTCCGGTTTATAAAAATGAGGAGGACGACAAGGCCTTTGTCACCAAGCTGTTTGAGAAGACCATCCTGCATGCCGATGAATATATGGAACTGGTGAAGGCCAATATCTCCAACTGGGACTACGACCGTTTGGCTTTAATGGACAAGATTTTGATTTTCATGGCTTTGACGGAATTTTGTGAGTTCCATTCCATCCCCGTGAAGGTCACCATCAACGAATACATTGAGATCTCGAAGTTCTACAGCACCCCCGAAAGCCGTCGTTTCGTCAACGGCATGTTAGACCGTCTTTCCATGATCTTGAAGGAGGAAGGCAAACTGGTAAAGACGGGCCTGGGATTGGTCGACAAATGAGAGTACGGGACAATAAAATGAACTAGGATTCGTTATCCTGAAAACGTGAAAGTATGAAGCGAACAATATACATTTTAGGCGCAATGATGCTGTCGTTCATTGCTTTGCAAGCCAATGCGCAAGTGAGCAATGGATTGTATCGTGCCTTGACGGATGCCAACTCGGCCCGTGTGGTGGCGCTGGGCGGACTGTCTTTGCCCATGCACGACGGCGACTTGCAGACGGCGGTGTTCAATCCCTCGTCCATCTCGCCCGAGATGAACAACCAGATAACGATGTCGTATGTCGGCGACTTCAACGTGGGCACCCACTTCGGCACAGTGCAATACAGCCACACCTTTGATAAGGTGGGTAGCTTTGCCGCTTCAGTGCAGTATTACAACTACGGGAATTTCCAGTATGCTGAGGCTGACGGTTACACCGACGGTAGCACTTTCAACGTGTCGGATTATGCCATCACCCTCGGCTGGGGACGTGAGCTGACCGACAAATGGAGCATCGGTGCCAACCTGAAATATGCTGGCGTTCAGTATGAAACAGGCCGCGCGGGTGCCATTGGCGTCGATGTGGCCGCGACGTATTGGTCGTATTCCAACTGGGCACTGACACTTGCCGCACGTAATGCCGGCCGACAGATCTTCGCCCAGGAATTGAACGTGGAAAACAAATGGCTGCCGTTCTCCCTCGACTTCATCGCTTCCAAGAAACTCAACCATCTGCCCTTGACCATCATCTTGGGCTATAAGGACATCCAACATTGGAACAAAATCTACGATGACCCGCTGGATTTGTCGGGCTACTATGATCCCATCACGGGTCAATACAACGAGCCTTCGAAGGCGGCCAAGTTCTTCACTAACCTAGGTTGCCATCTGATTATCGGCGGCGAGTTGAACATTGGCAAGAACTTCTTCGTAAGGGCGGCTTACAACTACGAGACCTATCACAACATGCGCGTGCCCAAAAAGCGTAGCTTGGTCGGCTTCTCGGTCGGTGTTGGCGTGAGGATCAAGGGTTTCGAGATCGACTATGCCCGCTCGAGAGACAACATCGTGGGCTCGCCCAACTTCCTGACGCTCCGAATCGACCTGAGCAAGTTTAAGTGATGTATGTATCTCCACGAACTCAAACTGACGAACTTCAAGAACTGCGAATCGGCTGACCTGCTGCTTTCGGAGAACGTCAATTGTTTCGTGGGCCTCAACGGGGCGGGGAAGACCAATATTCTCGATTCCATCTATTACCTTTCGTTTTGCAAGAGCTTTTTTAGTGCCACCGACAAGCAGAACATCCGTCATGAGCAGGATTTCTTCGCCATCCATGGCGTGTACTCGCATGATGGAAAAGACGACGAGATGGTGTCGTGTGTGCAGAAAAGCGATGCCAAAAAGTCGTTCCGTTTCAACAAGAAGGAATACGACCGTCTCAGCGACCATATCGGCAAGTTCCCTTTGGTGATGATTTCGCCCTACGACCGTGACCTCATCAACGAGGGCAGTGACCTCCGCCGTAAGTTCATCGATGGCGTCATCTCGCAGTTCGACCCCTTGTATCTCAACGCCTTGCTGAAGTATAACCGCGCCCTGCTGCAACGTAATATGCAGTTAAAGCAGTTTGCAGAGAGCCGCCATTTCGACCGTGAGTTGCTTAGGCTTTGGGAGGACCAGTTGGCCCAACACGCCGACGACATCCATGCGAAACGCCGCCTGTTTTTGGAGGAGTTCCTGCCCATCTTCCAGCATTACTACGAAATCGTCTCGGGCGGCACGGAGAAGGTGAATGTGGTCTACCAGTCGAGGCTCGATGAGAAGCCACTCAATGAATTGCTGGATGAGAGCCTGCAGCAGGACCGCTATTCGGGCTATACCAACGTGGGCATCCACAAGGACGACCTGGAGTTTACCCTTGACGGCCATCCCTTGAAGCGTTTCGGCTCGCAGGGACAGCAGAAGTCGTTTGTGGTGTCGATTCGTTTGGCTCAGTTCGAGTTCAACTACCAGAAGATAGGCTACAAGCCTATTTTGCTGCTTGACGACATCTTCGATAAGCTTGACGACCAACGCGTGATGAAACTCGTGCGTTTGGTCGGCGACGACCATTTCGGTCAGGTGTTTATCACTGATACACAGCAGGGTAGGGTGGAAAAGCTGTTTGAAAACACCAATATCGACCATAAGATTTTCGAGGTGGTCAAAGGCCAAGTCAAAGAGATAGGAGGCGGCGATGGTGTACTATGACGTAAAGCCGCTCGGCGACCTCATCAAGGAGTTTTACGAGCTTCACAAAGGGTCGGGCTATCTGGATGAGCAGAAGGTAATCCAAGCCTGGCCTCAGGTGGTGGGACCGTTTATCGCCACGCACACCATCGACTTGTCCATCAAGGAAGGACGGCTGTTTGTCCGCGTCGACAGCGACGCCTTACGCAGCGAACTGAGTTATTCCAAGTCCTTGCTGATGAAGAACTTGAACGAGAGGGTGGGGAATGAGATTGTGAAGGAGATTGTGCTGAATTGATTTTTACCTCTTGCAAATCATCCTAAAATCGCAATACCCGCATTTTTTGTTGTCTTCGGCCTGTACGAATGGGATGTTAGTGTCAAGCATTTCCGTAACCACGGCTTCGAGCATGGCTTCCATGTCGCTGATGAAAGATTCGTCACAGAGGAAGTCGACATCGGCACCATTGCTCTTGGCAGCCTCTTGATATAGGCCAAACTCTATGTTGTTGGCGTATTTCAAACCATGGATGGTGCCGCTGACTTGTTTGGGTGAAAGTGCTTGATTCTCTTTTAGATACATGTATTTGTAGAGGAGTAGTTGTAATGCCTTTTCTGGAATCAGCTTTAAATAGTCTAAGACATTTTCATCATGGTGATGAACCGGCACCTTGAGGTTGTTGTTATCAACATGGCCGGTCTTATAGTCGATGACGCGGATGAGGCCGTCGAATTGGTCGATGCGGTCGGCGCGGCCACTGAAGACGTAACTACCATGGTCGGTCTGCAGGGTTGCCTGAAGGTCACCTTCGGTCTTTAGGATGGATAAGGTGCTGTTTTTCAGCTGCTCGGAGGTGTATTTCAGGTAGTTTTTCAGCTGCTGCTCGATGGTGACGCGGTTGAGGTAGTTGAAGCCCACGTCGGGGAAGCCGTTGGGCGTGTTTTTGGCGATAGCCAGGGCCAGTTTTTGCTCCCAAAGTGGCTTGATCTTCTCGTCAAATAGCGTTTTGTCGATGACTTGCAGCTTGTCGTCGACGGGGAGATAGTCGGCAAACAAGAACTCCAGGGTGTCGTGGATGATGCTGCCAATGACGTTGGTGCCCGTGTCCTCCTCAATACTCGTGTCTTTGATTTCGGCGATGTAATGCAAATAGTATTTCAACGGGCAGTTGAGATAGGTCGACAGGGAAGAAGGCGAGAGGCCTTTCTCTTGGGTGAGGTAATGCAGCCGCGCTAGGGTTTCCTCGGATTTCTTCGCGAACAGGGGCTTCTCCTCAAGAGAGGGATTGGCAATGCTGCTAAACGATTCCTCCGTCACACGGATATTGGCGTTTTTGCCCAGCTCGTGCTTGATCTGCAGGATGAAACGGCTGGCCTCGCCGCCGAAGGTCTCGCCCAAGTCGTTGAAGTAGAGGTAAATCTCCTTGCCGCTTTGCAGCAGGTGATAGAAGTGGTAGGCCAACACCGCTTGGCTCTCGGCATAGCTTGGCAATCCACATTCACGGCGGATATAGTGGGGAATGAAGCTGCCCTGCGACTTGTCGGCGGGCAAGATACCCTCGTTGGCGCTGAGCAGGTGCAGACGCTCAAAGTCGAGGCAGCGGGTCTCCAGCAAGCCCATAATCTGTAACCCCTCAGTGGCGCTGCTGTTGAGTCTCAGACTTGCGCCCGAGGCCAACATGCGATATAATGTCTCAACGCTCTGCATGTTGTTGATATATTTTACGTTACGCTCGACGATGGCTTGCAGCCTGCTGATGATTTTTCCTGTTTCGCTCACTTGGTTGAGGAGGAATACGCTCTCCTTGACAATCTCCCTTTCTTGAATCGTCTGGGCGACGAATGCCATGATTTGGCAGAGGCTATTCAAGAGGGCGTCGGGTGTATTTTCGCCAGACTTGGGAAGGATAGTCCTAAGAAAAGCCTGGGTTTTGGGCATGTGCTGCAAACGCGCAATGTCATCGTCTTCGAAAATGAATTTACCGTTTTGCACGGCTTCGTATTTCCAACGGCTGAAAGCCTCCTGCTCGCTTTGAGGTAGAATGATTTTCACGATTTCAAGGTCCATGAGATGTAAGACGGGCCAGATGTACCACCCCTCGGCGATGCGTTCCGTTTCGTTCTCGGTGATTTTTCTTGAGATGCGTTTGCGTCGACACAATGCGAAGTATTCCTTGACCAGTTGGCTGACGGGTGTCTTCGCCAAGGGATAACCCATGGAGACGTTGAAGCCTGAATAGGTTTCGGGGATGCCGTTGAGCACGGGGATGAGCAGGTTCTGGTCGGGGAGGATGACGGCTTGGCGTTCATCGTGGATTTCTTGTAGTTTGGATTGTAAGGCTTTGGCCTGCAAGGCGTTGCCGCTGGCGCTGATGATGTGGACGTGCTTCTCCTCGGTCTGTAGTCGGTTGGAAATGCCGTTTTTGAGCCAGTTGGGATGTCTAGCTTGGTAGCGGCGACCAAAGAATCCAGCTTCGTTGTTGGGGCTGTCGAGGTAGTAGGCGTCGTAGTCGAAAAGGATGTCGGCCACGCCGTTTTTCACGAGGGTGTCGATGATGCGTTCTTCGGTATTGGTCAAGGCGTTGAAGCCGGCGAAGACGATCTTCCTGTCGCCCACTTTTTTGAGCAAATCCTCGGCGTTCAGCTCCGACAAGTACCTGGTGATCATGCCGTAATAGCCTTTGCCTTGCTTGCAGAGCCTATCGCGGAGGCGTAGATAGTAATCGTAAAGCGACTGGAAGAAATGGAGGTATTTTTTCTCTTTTTCCTTGCTCTTCTCTTCATCGAAGTTCCAGATTTCCAGCTTTTTGTTGTCCAAGACATAGTTAAACACATGTTTGGCGTCGCAGCCGTATTGGTCGATCTCGTCGAAGTCCTTGGCCATCTGAGTGGCTTGGCTGCCGAAGACGCTGAGGTCGCTGTTTTGCTCAATATGCAATTCCGCGTCGATGTCGATGAGTTCAAAGAGCACGTCGAGGCTGTCGGCCAGTGCGATGCCGCTCCATTGCGTGAAAGCCTCCTGGATGGAGAGCATCTGAGGCATCCAAATGGTCTGCTGGCTGTTTTTCTTCAGCTCATCACGCAGATAGAATGCCGCCCTTTTGTTGGGGAAAACTACGGTCAGCTCCTGTTTTGTGAGGTCGTAGTGGCTTTGGATGTGGTCCGCCAGTTTGGTTATAAAGGTGTCTGGACTCATTTCACTTGGGTGTTTAGGTAGCTTGAGGCGTATTCCAGTTGCTCGGGTTTGCCCAAATCGAACCAATAGTCGGGTTGGATGGGCTTCGAGAGGATGCGTTTGGTTTTGGCTAAATAAAGGTACAAATCAATGACGCTCTGAGGTTTACATTCAAAACTAGCAAACAAATCGCTGCGAAACAAATGCAGCCCACTGAAGGCCATTTCATGGTAGTTGCAGGTCCCTGAGCTCGTCGAAGGGCCGTCCTTTTCTGGGAAAACCCACTTGAAACTGCCGTCTGCCTTATTGCGCCAGCCGATGAGTTGCTGGTCGTCCCGGAAAAGCAGTTTGCGGTTGGTCTCCCTATCTTGCGTCAGCAACCAAGCATCGTCTTTTGATTCAAGGAATTGTTGACTCATCTCACCAAGATTCACATTGCTGATGATATCCACATTATGCACCAAAACCGCTTTTGAGTCCTTGAATAGGGGCGTGGCCTTGACGATGCCGCCACCCGTGTCCATCAGCAGGTCGCGTTCGTCGGAGATTTCGATGTCGGCATCGAATTGATGATGATCCACGAAATCAATAATCTGTTCGCCAAAATGATGCACGTTGATGACGATATGATGGAATCCGTTGGCGATGAGGTTTTCGATGCAATGCTGCAACAAAGGCTTGCCGTTGAGTGGGACCAAGGCCTTGGGCCTGTCTTGCGTCAGGGCTTTGAGGCGGGTGCCCAAGCCAGCGGCCAGTATCATGGCGGTGGTGTCGTGTTTCATGCGTTGTGCTCCTCCTTGATTTTGCGTTCGATGTGGTTCACGATTACGTGGATGTCGGGATAGGTGGCCTTCAGCCATTCGTATATGGTCTGGGCAAAGAAGACTGAACGATGCTGTCCGCCCGTGCAGCCAAACGACACCATCAGGTTGCTGAAATGCCGTTCGCGGTAGTTGTCGACGCTTTGTCCGACGATGCCTTTCACATGGTCGAGGAAGACATGGACGGGCGGCTTGGCCATGAGGTAGTCGATGACCTCCCAGTCGCGGCCGGTCTTGGTCTTGAACTCGGGCTCACGACCCGGATTGGGCAAGGCACGGCAGTCGAACACGAAGCCGCCGCCGTTGCCGCTGAAGTCGTTGGGGTAGCCTTTTTTGAAGGAGAAGCTGTTGATGGTTACTGTGAGTTTAGAGTTTAGAGTTGAGAGTTTAGAGTCAGTTGGGAGTGGATAGTTTAGAGTGGAGAGTTGGGAGATGACGCTTTGGAGTTCGGGGTATTGGTTTAACGGGTGGGTTTCATTCCAGGCTTTCAGTTCTTTCAAGGCGTAGGGGATGCTCTCGATGAAATGGGATTTCTTTTGGATGAGACCTCTGAATCCGTAAGCGCCCAAAACTTGCATCAGTCGCAGATAGACAAAATAAGGCTGGTAGGTGTCGAATTTGACGGCTTCTGGACTCATATATTGCGACAGCTCGGCCTTGTAATAGTCGACCAGTTCGTCGCGTGTTGCTTGTGGAATCTGCGCCTTCACCTGATAGAGCAGCGAGACCACATCGTAGTTCAATGGGCCTTTGCGACCACCTTGGAAGTCGATGAAGTATAGCTCGCCATCCTTGACCATGATATTACGTGACTGGAAGTCGCGGTACATGAAGAAGTCGCAGGGCGCTTGGCTGACGAAATCAGCAAAAGCCTCAAAGTCCTTGCCCAAGCGCGTCTCGTTGAAGTCGATTTCCTCGTGCGGCTTGACGAAATAGTATTTGAAGTAATTCAAATCATCTATGATGGCCTGACGGTCGAAGCGCTCAGTAGGGTAGGCCTTCGTGTAGTCTAAGCCTTGGTGCCCTATCACCTGCAACTTCACCAAGTGGCTCAGTGCTTTTTTATAAAGTGAAATCAAGGTCCCTGAGCTTGTCGAAGGGCCGACAGCTAGTAATGCCTTCTGCACATGCGTAAACAGATTGTCATCTCCGAAGTCGCTTTGCAAATAACAAGTGCGCTCGGCATTGACGGCAAAGACCTCCGGCACGTTCAGCCCAAGGTCATGAAAATGCTTGCTGAAAGTGAGGAAGGCCTCGTTTTCTTCGATGTTGCTGCTATAGGTGCCGATTAAACTGCGTTTGTCGGTGATGATACGGAAATACTTCCTCGCCGATCCTGACTCAGCAATGGGCAGAATGTCCTTTGGCGTTTCGCCGATGGAACGCGTCAGCTCAGCTAATATGTTTTGTGTTTCTATGGGTTGCATGGAGATTCCATTTTTCTATTCTGCAAATTTACAAAGAAAAATGGAATTACACGTCAAAAGGCCTATTTCTTTCCCCGCGTCTCAATCCACACCCACAGCCGCCACATCAGCCAGCCCCAGGCGAAGAAGAGGACGTAGAATATCCATTTGGGCACCGAGGTTTGGTATGCGTCCTCGTTGACGATTTCCGTGTATTGCTCGGTGGGGATGTCGGCATAGTAATAGGCGCCCGCGCCGAAGTCGTAGCCTTCGACGATGCCGAGCTTGTTGGCCATAATCCAGCCGGCCAAAAACAAAGTGATTACCACCACGACGATGGTAATCACTTTGAATATTTTGTGGTTTTTGTTCATCACTTGAACATGTCCAGATTCGGGACCTCGAAGATGGCACCTGAGAGCAGGAACCACACGGCAAACAGCGTGAGGAGGATGTTGAACACCTGGCCGATGATGTAGAGCCAGAGCACCTTGCCGCCTTGCATCTGCTTGAAGAGGGTCTTGAAGTTGGTGTCGAGGCCGATGCTGGTGAAAGCCAGCACGAAGGCCCAGTTCTTGTATTGGTCGAGGACGCCGTTGATGGCTTTCACGTCACCGCCGAGAGGCTTGACGATGAAAGAGGCGACCAGAGAAGCCACGAAGAAACCGATGATGAACTTCGGGAAACGGGTCCAAATCTCGCCGGCACCGACCTTTTGGTTCGGGTCCTTGTCGACCTTGGTGGCGAAGAAGATGGCCACGAAGAAGGCGATGAAGCCGATGAGGATGTTTTGGATCATCTTGACCATCGAGGCGACTTGCTCAGCTTCTTCACCGAGGGCACTACCTGCCAGCACCACAGCACCTGTCGAGTCGACGGTGCCGCCGATGAGGGCGCCGCCCATCATCTGGTTCATGCCGCAGGCACGGATGATCATAGGCTCGAACACCATCATCAGGATAGTGAAGATGATGGAGATGGAGATGGCCAAAGAGAGGTCTTCCTTCTTGGCCTTGGCTGCTGCACCCGTGGCGATGGCGGCACTGGTACCGCACACCGAGGTGGCCGATGCCAGCGTGATGACCAAAGGCTTGTTGTCGATCTTCAGGACCTTGGTACCGAGCCACCACATGAAGATGATGACGATGGGCGTCACGATCCATGCGATGCCGAGGCCATAGAGGCCGAACTTGGCGATGTTGCTGAACAGCACCGAGAAGCCCATGATGACCAAACCCGTCTTGATGTAGAACTCCGTGCGGATGGCGGGTCTCAGCCATTGGGGCGTGCCTACGGTGTTGGAGATGAGCAGGCCGATGAGCAAGGCCCAGAAAGCCCATTCGAGGTACATCTTAAGGGTGTATTCGGCGCTGATCATGCGTACGACGACACAGATGAGGAACAGCACGACGAAGGCAGGGATGAACTTGCCGATCTTCTCACCTTGCAACTTGATGCCGAGGCCAAACAAGATGCCCGTCACCAAGAAGGTGCGGAGCAACTTAATCCAGAACTCGCCGTTGAATTGGGCGGCAAGCGATTTCTTTTCTTCCACGTTCTCCCACCAGTGCCAGGTGCCGAACTTGGCGGCGGAGAAATCGAATGAACCAGTCAGTACGGCGATGCAGGCCACGGCGATGACGATGAAGCCAATCCACACGGCCAGCCAGTCTTCTTTCTTCCAAAGATTGGAAATATTATTGTTAGCCATAATTCTCAATTTTCAATTATCAATTATCAATTATCAAAACTTATAGCTCAAAATACCGACGACGCGGTGAGAGTTGGTTTTTTCGCCAACGACTTGTTGTACCAGTGAATAGTCGAGCTTGAAGTTGAGAGACTTCAGTGGCCAGTAGTTGACGCCGACGGTGTAGTAGTTGGTGCTACCCAAGACTTGTGAATTCTTGTCGCCAGGCTCGAAGTGCTCATAGCGCAGGACGGGCATCAAAGTCTGTTTGCCTTCTTTGCCAAGCTTGAAGTTGTAGCCAGCCACAGCGTAGTAACCCTTGCTGAATTGGTATTGCTCGATCGGGTTGTTTTCGTCGTCAACGATGTCGTTGAAGTAACCCGTGGTGCCGTTGAGGTATTCGCCACGGATGACGAGTTTGCCGTCGTTGTATTGTGCGCCGGCAGCCCAACGGTTACGGGTGCAGTTGTCGTTGTCGTCCTTCGTGTATTTGCCATAATAATACGAACCGCTCAGGGTGAGGTTCTTCAGGCCAGGATGCACTTCGAGACGCCCAACGATATCCTTGCGGTTGTTATTGTCGAGGCCCTTTTCGTTCTTCTTGAAATTGACGGGGCCATTGCCATTGAACACGCCAATGGAATAGTTGACAATCGAATATTCTTTGCTTTTAATGTAGAAGAGGTCACCGGTTGCCATGATACCGATGTCGCGGCCGAGACCGCCGACGCCACAAACGTCACTGTAACCGACAAGGCTTTGGATGCCTTCACCGTAGTCGAAGATTTCGAGGCTGACGGGGTTGATCGGACTTTCGATGGAGAATGGAGTCTTGAACTGACCGACTTGGATGGCAAATTCCTTGCAGGGTTTGTACTTGAGGAAGGCGTCGACAAGGAATGGCGAGTTGACGAAATCGCCTTGGATTTTGTAAGTCAAACCTTTGAAAAGGGTGCCGCTCACCGACAGACGCACGCGGCGCATCCTGAAGGTATTGCTCGTCAGCTCACCTTCGTCGCTCAGGTTGGCTTGGTACATGCCTTGCACGAAACCCGAAAGTTGAATGTAATCACCGAGTTTCGGTTTGTCCTTTTCGGGCTTCTCTGGTGTTTCGGCTGGTTTGGCCTGATGCTGCTCCACGGGCTTCACTTGAGGCTTAATATCGGATTGGGGCTTGTTAAGTTTTTCTTGTTCAATCCTGATTTTTTCGGCCTCTTGCTTTTCTTTTATTTCGGCCTCGTTCTTTTGAGGGTTTTGCTGGGGCTTGACAGGCTTCACTTGTGCGTTCATACACAACGGAATGGCTAAAAGCAACATCCCGACGATAATGCGAAATTTGTGTTTCATAGTAGTAGATTTTAATAACGTTTTCAATTTTTGACGCGGCAAAAGTAGTAAAAATACCGATAGTAAGTATATTTACTATTTCTTTTTGCTAAATAATTTTTGAAAGCATGTCATATTGAACCTAACCACGGATGTCATACCGAGCCCAAAGGGCGAGTGTATCTATCCGTGACAAGATAAGCGTATCTACGCCTTCAAAACTTCGGCGTGATGCGTCATCTCTTCAAAGGTGATCTTGAACCACTCGGTGTAATGCTCGGGGTGCAATCGTAGGTCCTCCGAAAGGTCGTCGAGGCTCATGTATTTCCACGACTCCACCTCCTCGGGGTTGATTTCCGGGATGTCGTCGCTTTGCCCGATGAAGACATGGTCGAACTCGTGTTCGGTCAGGCCTTCGCCGACGTATGCCTTATATACAAAGGTGTAGACCTCGTGCATCTCACAGGTCATGCCCATCTCTTCCATAAGACGGCGCGAGGTGGCCTCTTCGAGGGTCTCGCCAGCGCGGGGATGGCTGCAACAGGTGTTGGTCCACAGGCCGGGGGAGTGGTACTTCGACAAGGCCCGTTGCTGCATCAGCAGCTCGCCTTTCGTGTTGAAGATGAACACAGAGAAGGCACGGTGAAGATGTGGCGTCACATGTGCCGCCTGCTTCTCCATCAGCCCGATGGGGTTGTCTTGTTCGTCGACGAGGATGACTTGTTCCATCACACGTTGAATCTGATGTTGAGAATGTCACCATCCTGCACGACGTAGGTCTTACCCTCCACGCGGAACTTACCTGCTTCCTTGACGGCGGCTTCCGAGCCGTATTTCAGGAAGTCCTCGGTGCTCATCACCTCGGCGCGGATGAAGCCACGTTGCAGGTCGCTGTGGATGGCACCTGCGGCGATGGGGGCGGTGTCGCCCACATGGATGGTCCATGCCCTCGTCTCGTCGGGACCCGTAGTGAAGAACGAATGTAGGTTCAAGGTGTGGTAGGCCGTGCGGACGAGCTTGTTCACACCAGGCTCGGTCAAACCGGCGTCTTCCATGAAGAGCTGACGGTCGTCGGCGTCGAGTTCGGCGATTTCGGCCTCCAACTTGCCTGCCACGACGACCATCTCTTGACCTTCCTTCAAGGCGGCCTTCACGGCATCAGAGTATTTGTTGCCAGTGGTGGCTGATTCGTCGTCGACGTTGCAGACGTAGATTATGGGCTTGGCTGTGAGCAGCTGTATGTCCTGCACAAACTTCCTGTCTTCCTCGGCCACCTTGGCATCGCGGGCGTTGCCGAAGTTTTCTAAGGTCTCTTTGTAAACGCTGAGCACGTCGAAGGCTTTCTTGTTGTCCTTCTCGCCGTTTTTCAACAGCTTCTGCACGCGTTCCAACTTGCGGGTGACCAAGTCCAGGTCGCGCACTTGCAGTTCAAAATCAACGAGTTCCATGTCGCGCACGGGGTCGACGCTGCCTTCGCTGTGGGGGATGTTGGGGTCGTCGAAACAACGGAGCACATGAATCAAGGTGTCCATGGTCTGCACCTCGGCCAAAAGCTTGTTGCCCACGCCCTGACCGCCTTTGCTCAGTCCAGGCAGGTCGACGATTTCGACCGTGGCGGGCACGATGCGCTTCGAGTGAGAGATGTTGTCGATGAGCTTGAGGCGTTCGTCCACCACCTCGCACATGCCGATGTTGGATTTGGAGGCAAAGCCGATTTCTGCCTTAGTGTTGGATATACAATTGAATATGGTGGTCTTGCCAACGCTTGAAAGACCTATGATTCCGCAATTGAGTGACATATTGATGTGTTTTTAATTCGCTGCAAAAGTAATAAATATTTATCGTCTATCGCCTGCACCCCAGTCGATATGTTTGTACTCCGAGTCGTAGCCGTGGATGGCTTGGCGTATTTGGTATTCCAAGTCGGCCGTCTTCGCTTCCTGGGCTTGCTTGCGAGAGTTCTCTTGTTGTTTGTTGATGTATTTCAGGCCGAGTTTCCACAGCTTGATGTCGCCCCAGATGAATACAAAGTAAATGAGCGTCCCGATAAGGGGATTGAGGTATTGGGTGATCATCAGCATCCAGTCGAAGAGGCCGTGGGCGGTCATGGCCAACAGAAGGCCTGTCAACATATAGGTGCCGCGCTTTTCGGGATGGAACTTCGCCAGGGAGAGGAAGTAGCCGAGCACCACGCCAAACAGGAAATGCCCTGGCACCGAAATCAATGCACGGACCACGCCTGTGCTGAAACCGAAGGAGAACACGTACTCGATGTTTTCAACGCAAGCGAAACCGAGGCCGATGAAAGAGGCGTAGACGATGCCGTCGAAGTATTCGTCGAAGTTCTTGTCACGCCAGATGAATATCATGAAAATGATGAACTTACATAGTTCTTCAGGAATGCCGGCCTCCATGAAGGCAGAGAAGAACACGGTTTGTGCCAAGAAGGTCTCGCCCAATGCAAGGTCCAGCATGGTGACAATGATGATGTCCAAAGGAATGGCAATCATGCCGCCGATAAAGGCTTTGATGAGCGATTTGACTGGCTCTTTCTGGTACTTGTCCTGACGATAGATGAAAACCATCAAAAGGACGACAGGAAGGATGGCAATGCCGAGCAGAAGAAGATAGTAAAGAAAAGCCATACTTTCAATCTTTTCTGCAAAAATACGGTTTTATCGTGAAAAAAGCCTATTTTTGCACAAAATTTTCGATTATGCAAGAAATGATCCTCATTCTTGATTTCGGTTCGCAGGTGACCCAACTCATTGGGCGCCGCCTCCGCGAACTGAATGTCTATTGCGAAATCCATCCCTTCAACAAGATTCCCTCCATCGGCCCTAATGTCAAGGGCGTCATCCTCAGCGGCAGCCCGTTCTCGGTGCGTGACGAGAAGGCGCCTGTTGCCGACTTGTCGAACATCAAGGGTAAACTGCCTCTGCTTGGTATTTGCTATGGCGCGCAGTTCATCTCGCAGCATTTCGGTGGCGAGGTCAACGGCAGCATCGCCCGCGAATATGGCCGTGCCATGCTGACGGTGGTCGACGAGGCCTCGCCGTTGTTCAAGGGAGTAAGCAAGACGAGCCAGGTGTGGATGAGCCATGGCGACACCATCGCCAAGTTGCCCGCTGGTGCTCGTGTCATCGCCTCGACCGACGATGTGGAGAACGCCGCCTATAAGATTGACGGCGAGGTGACCTACGCCGTGCAGTTCCACCCCGAGGTGTTCCACACCAAGGAAGGCCCGCAGATGCTGGCCAACTTTGCATTGGGTATCTGTGGCTGCAAGGGCGACTGGACGCCTGACTCCTTCATCGACAACACCGTGGCTAGCCTGAAGCAGCAGCTGGGCGACGACAAGGTCATCCTCGGCCTCTCGGGTGGCGTCGACAGCACCGTGGCCGCCGTGTTGCTCAACAAGGCGATAGGGAAGAACCTCACCTGCATCTTCGTCGACAACGGCTTGCTGCGTAAGAACGAGTTTGAGGATGTTCTTGACTCATACAAAGAGATGGGCTTGAACGTCATCGGCGTTCATGCCGGACCGCTCTTCCTCCAGAAGTTGGCTGGTGTCACCGACCCCGAGGCTAAGCGTAAGGCCATCGGCTCTACTTTCATTGACGTGTTTGACGCTGAGGCCCAAAAGATTGAAGGCGCACGTTGGCTTGCCCAAGGCACCATCTATCCCGATGTCATCGAGAGTGTGAGTGTCAACGGGCCGAGTTGCAAGATCAAGTCGCACCATAACGTGGGTGGCTTGCCCGAGAAGATGAACCTGAAGATTGTGGAGCCGCTGCGTTCCCTCTTCAAGGACGAGGTGCGCCGTGTGGGCCGTGCCTTGGGCATCAAGCGTGAGTTGATAGGTCGCCATCCCTTCCCAGGGCCGAGCCTCGGCATCCGTATCTTGGGCGAGGTCACCGAGGAGAAACTCCGCATCCTCCGCGATGCCGATGACATCTTCATCAAAGGCTTGCGCAACTGGCCCTGCGACCTGCCGAGTGCTTCGTATCCGAATGAGATGGCCGACAACCTCTACGACAGCATCTGGCAGGCTGGCACCATGCTCCTGCCTGTGAAGTCGGTGGGCGTGATGGGCGACGAACGCAGTTATGAGTACACCATCGCCTTGCGCGCCGTGATTTCCACTGATGGCATGACCGCCGACTGGGTGCATCTGCCCTACGAGTTCATGGCCAAGGTGTCGAACGATATTATTAATAAGGTGAAGGGTGTCAACCGCGTGTGTTACGACATCTCTTCGAAGCCACCGGCGACGATTGAATGGGAGTGATATTGAAAATGAACAAGATAATGAAAAATAGAATTCTTTTCTTTTTCTTTTTCCTGATGGGCTTGTTGCTTTCGGGCAATGTGTATGCCCAAGTGCCTTCCGTGCGTTCCAAGCAAATCACTACGATTAGCGGTAAGGACTATTATATGCACCATGTGAAGCAAGGTGAGACGCTTTGGGGACTTTCAAAGGCCTACAATGTTTCTGTTGAAGAACTCGAAGCGCTGAATCCCGAGGTGAAAAAAGGCTTGAAAATTGGTCATGTATTGGGTATTCCCGTGCGTCCCGAAGCAGAGTCCCAGGTGGACCCCGAGGAGGAAGCACCTAAACCTGTTGTGGTTGAAACCAAGCCTGAGCCGAAAGTGGAGGAGCCTAAGCCGGAACCGGTGGTTGTGGAACCTGAACCTGTTGTGACTGAGCCCGAACCAAAGCCTGTTGTGGTTGAACCCAAGCCTCAGCCGAAAGTGGAGGAGCCTAAGCTAGAGCCGGTCGTTGTGGAACCAAAGCCGGTGGTGGTCAAGCCAGAGCCTGTTGTGGTTGAGCCTAAAACGGAGGCTGAGCAGCCGGATGTCGTAGAAGTCACCGCTCCAGTGTCGGAACGCCCCAACCCCAAAGCTTACTATGACGGCAAGGCACGTGTCGTACAGCCTGGCGAAACCTTATACGACATCGCCAAAGAGTATGGCATCGATGTGGCTGCGCTTAGGGCGGCCAACCCAGGCATCAGTGATGAGCCTGCTGTAGGGACACGCGTCAACATCCCAGACATCGTCAACGAAAACGACTATATCATTCACAACTGTGAGCGCAATGAACGTGTCTCGTCGCTGTTGAAGCGATGGAAAGTGGATGAAAACGATTTTCGCAGGATGAATGTCTCAGTAGGCTCGCATGTTTTCGTGAATCAAGTGGTGCTGATACCCATCCAGCCGGTTTCCGATTTCTATTGGATTGACGAAATGTCTGGCGACGTCGTTGAGAATGACGAAGAGCAGCCTTCCGAGGAAACGGTCATAACGATCCAAGAGGAAGCGGCGCAAAGCATATTCAACGATGACTTTGAGGCATCAGAACAATGCACTGCCGACCCTCAAAACGCAATGAGGCGTTACAAGGTGGCCTTGATGGTGCCGCTCTATTTGAACGATGTGAGCGGACTCGATATGACGAAGGAGAATCTGCCTCGACTACACAAGGCCCGTTCTTTGTCGTTCGTGCAGTATTATGAAGGCTTTATGATGGCCGTTGAGACGCTGGAAAGAGAGGGACTGAGGATGGATCTCACCGTCATCGATGTGACCGACAACGTGTCTACTGCTGAACGTGCGCTTTCGCAAATCCGTGGTATGGATTTGGATTTGATTGTGGGGCCCTTCTTCGGCAAGTCGTTTGCCGTGGTGGAGGAATATGCCAAGGAACAAAATATCGTGGTGGTCAACCCGCTCTCGACGCGCGAATCCGTCATCGTCAACAACCCGAATGTGGTGAAGGTGAAGCCTGGAGAGTTGGGCCAAATCATGACCATTTCGAATTTGGTCAAGAATCTATATGATGATGCCAATGTGTTCATTGTCAGCAAGGAAAGATGCGCCGACACGGCTTTCCTAAACCAGTTGGAATATCATCTTAACCATGCTGTAAATGATGAGGTGAAGGTTTCTGGCGACGAGTTCTTGCATTTTGCCCGCAACGAGAGCGAGCGCCTCGAAATGGGTAGCCGCATGGTGAAGACCGTCGAAGTGGAAGGACAGGTGTATTCTACCGACGACTTCAAAAACGGTAACGCCAACGAGGTGGTGTTGGCTAACCCAGTGAAACGCTATCCTTACAGCGAAATCAGCAAGGTGAAGTCGCAGCTCTCGGGTGTGAGAAACAACGTGATTGTGGCTTATGGCGACGACAATGTGTTTGCCACGCAGATGCTGAATAGCCTGGCGAAGGAGACCGACCGTTTCCCCATCACGTTGGTGTGTGCCCCTGATTGGGCTAAGTTCGAGAAACTGCTGGTCGAAAACCTGTTGCAGATGAACGCCATCTATCTTGGCGATGGCTTCGTCGACTATAAGAGTGAGGCCGCAAAGCAGTTTGTGAGAAAGTTTAGGTCGAAGTATGCCGCCGAACCCCAGGACTATGCCTTCGAGGGCTACGATATGGCTATGTTCTTCCTCAGCGCATTGATGCGCTACGGTGACGACATGATGGATTGCCTCAACTGCTGTGATGTGCCGCTGTTGCACTCCCAATTCCGTTTCTTCAACCGTGACTACCTGAAGGAGGGGAGAAGCAATGGTCGTGAAAACCAATATTGGAGTGTCTATCAATATGATAGCGATTTGATTGAGTTGAGACCTGTCGACCCTTTCAAAAAGATGGTGGAATAAGGGAATGAAGAAGGGTAAAAGAGGAAAATGAAAATATTTCAAATTAATTTGGAATTGTTCAAATAAAAGTCCTACATTTGCACCGCTTTCTAAAAGCAGTAAACTTTCTAACACAAATAATAAACCTTTAATTAAAGACAAAAAAATGAAAGTAAAAGAAATCATGAAGGCTCTTGAAGCCAAACATCCTGGTGAAAAAGAGTATTTGCAGGCCGTCGAAGAGGTCCTGGTTTCCATTGAGAAAGTGTACAACGAGCATCCCGAATTCGAGAAGGCAAAGATCGTCGAGCGCCTTGTGGAGCCTGACCGTATCTTCACTTTCCGTGTGACTTGGGTCAACGATAAGGGTGAAGTCTGCACGAACTTAGGTTATCGTGTGCAGTACAATGCCGCTCTTGGCGCTTACAAAGGTGGCCTCCGCTTCCACCCGGCTGTCAATGTCTCCATGCTGAAGTTCTTGGGCTTCGAACAGATCTTCAAGAACTCCCTGACCAACCTGCCTCTCGGCGGTGGTAAGGGCGGTGCCGACTTCGACCCGACGGGCAAGTCCGACGCTGAAATCATGCGTTTCTGCCAGGCCTTCATGTATGAGCTTTGGAGAAACATCGGTCCTGACCAAGACTCACCTGCTGGTGACGTCGGCGTCGGCGGCCGTGAGATCGGTTACCTCTATGGCGCTTACAAGAAGCTCGCCCGTGAACACAGCACTGGCGCTCTGACTGGTAAGAGCTATGGCTGGGGTGGTTCTCTGATCCGTCCTGAAGCCACAGGTTTCGGTGCCATGTACTATGTTGAGCGCATGGTGAAGGAAAAGAAAGAAACCATGAAGGACAAGAAGATTGCTCTGTCTGGTTTCGGCAATGTGGCTTGGGGCGCTGCCACCAAGGCCGTTGAAATGGGTGCCAAGGTCGTCGCTATCTCTGGTCCTGATGGCGTCTGCGAAATCAAGGACGGTATCACCAAGGAGATGATCGACTACATGCTTGAGATGCGTGCTTCCAACCGTAACAAGGTTGAAGACATGGCCACCAAGTTCCCGAAGGCCGCTAAGTTCACTGCCGGCAAGAAGGCTTGGACCGTCAAGTGCGACATCGCTATGCCTTGCGCTTTCCAAAACGAGCTTAGCGAAGAAGACGCCAACATGCTGATCAAGAATGGCGTGAAGTTCGTCGCTGAAGTGTCGAACATGGGCTGCCAGCCTGGTGCTATTGCAGCTTTCCAGAAGGCCAAACTGCCGTTTGCTCCTGGTAAGGCCGTCAACGCCGGTGGCGTCGCCACCTCTGGCCTTGAAATCTGCCAAAACGCCGGTCACATCAACTGGACTGCCGAAGAGGTCGATGTCAAGTTGCACAAGATCATGAACGACATCTATGACATGTGCGTCGAGTACGGTAAGAATGGTAAGACCATTGACTACGTCAAGGGTGCCAACATCGCTGGCTTCATGCGCGTTGCCAAAGCTATGCTCGCTCAGGGTATCATCTAATTTCCAGAGCTAAAAAAAGGTTTTGCAAGGCGGCTCACAAGGCCGCCTTGCTTTTTATCATTATGAAACAAACCACCTTATGTTACTTAGAGCGCGGCAGCCAATACCTTATGCTGCACCGCACCAAGAAAAAGAACGACCTCAACCACGACAAATGGCTCGGCGTGGGCGGCAAATTCGAGGAAGGGGAGAGCCCCGAGGACTGCATGCTGCGCGAGGTGTGGGAAGAGACAGGATTCACCGTCACGAAATGGCGCTATTGCGGCATCGTCACCTTTGTGCATAACATCTACGACGACGAACATATGCACATCTTCGTATGCACTGACTGGACGGGCGACCAAATCGAATGCAACGAAGGCGACCTCGAATGGATTGAAAAACAACGCCTGCTCGACCTTACCATGTGGGAAGGCGACAAGATTTTCCTCCGCCTCATCGACGAACACCGTTCCTTCTTCTCTCTCAAACTGACCTACGAATACGACACCTTGAAAGAGGCCGTTTTGGATGGGAAACCACTGTAAATGAACTTTTTTTCTTTGTTTGGTACGTTTTTTGCCTATATTTGCATTTTGTATACTAGGTAAAGTCCAAACAAAATGTCAAGAAGATCGAACTTCGTTAATGTGATACTGGCAAAAGCCATATTGGCGTTGCTATTGATAGTTGTGGCGCCTGCTTTTGGACAGAATCTCATCACCAATGGCAATTTCGAGAACAATAACCAGTTATTGGGATATGAAACCGATTACAGCTATTATGGCCCGCCGCCGTATCTTACGGAAGCTGGCGTATATGTGGTGAAAAGGAATCCTAATATGTTTCATAACCAGTGGTTTGAAATGGGCGACCATACCTCTGGAAGTGGACGGTTTTTCATTGCCAATGGCAAAGGCCTCCTGAGCAATTATCGGGTATGGGCAACGACGGTTAATGTTACACAAAACACAAACTATAGCTTTACTTTTTGGGCCAGCCATATCAGTAATGGCCAAGGCACGACTTCCTGGGCAAGATTCCGTGTTACCATCAACGGGACGCAAGTGGGAACGGACAATTGGCAACCACAGTTTGTCAGCGGCGGCTATTGGGACCAGTTCCCTGCCGCTACCTGGAATAGTGGCACTGCTACCACGGCAACCATTATCATCTATGACCGCTGCCCCTTGGATTCCGGCTTCGGCGATGACTTCGGCATAGACGACATCTCTTTTACGCCCGACGTGTCTTATAGTGTCGTGGCCAATAACGATAACAACATCTTGGCATGCCAAGGCGGCCAACCCGTCCCGATTGATGTGCTGTCAAATGATGTCATCATGCCCAATGCCAATGAAGCAGTGGTTTCCGTGGTGACGAATCCATCCCATGGCACCTACACCGTGTCAAACAACATCATCTATTATACTTTTACGGGCGGCAACTATACTACCGACCAAATCAAATACCGTGTGACGACACATGGCGTCTATTCCGAGGCGTGGGTATTTATCACTACAAGTCAGGCGCCTACGGTAGGGAATATCTCAGCTCCTTCAGTGATTTGCACCGGAGGTAGTCTGGGCATTGGCGCGCCTTCGGTCACGCCTTCTGGCACGGGTATTTGGCAGAAATGCCAAACCAGCACTGGAACCAACTGGACCACATTCGATCCGACCAGTATTCCTCTGTCGATGAATGGTTGGTGGGTGCGTTACTCCGCCACCAACGACTGTGGCACAGGTACCAGCAATGCGGTGCAGATCACGGTGACTGACGGCCCTAGCTTCTCAGCACAGACGCCACAAGTCCAGCCCATTTGTGCGGGTGGCAGCCTCACCCTTACGCCTCCTGCCTATTCGGCCAATGGCTCCCAGATTTTGAGCCAGGGCTGGGTGGCTTCGCCAACGGAAACGGGTAATTATAGCAGTTTCAACTTGAATAATATCACGGCTGCCCAAAACGGATGGTATATCCGTTACATGGTGGAAGGCAACTGTGGCATGGTCTATAGCTCTCCCGCCCGTCAACTGGTAGTGAATGTGGCCCCCGATGTGACGGGCACGATACAAGCCCCCAATGCCATCTGTGCCGGTGGTGACTTGGATGTCGCCATACCGAGTTTTGTTGGCGACGGCACGGGCACTTGGGAAATCTGCTCAACTCAAAGCGGCAGTTATCAAGCTTTTAACATACAAGGCGTTCCAACAAGTTATAACAACTGGTACTTGCGCTATAAGGTGACCAACGATTGTGGCAGCGATGTCAGCAATGTCGTGCAAATCCATGTCAACGACGCTCCGGTAATCTCCAATGTCTCGGCTCCCGCGGCTATCTGTGCGGGTGGCAGCTTCGCCTTGACGACGCCTAACATCCAAAACAATGGCGCGACAATCACCAACCAAGGCTGGCAAATCCAGATTAATGGCAGCTGGCAGTCTTTGAACAACAATAATATCCCATACGAATACAATGGATGCCAAATACGGTATTTTGCTGAAAACGAATGTGGTATGGTCTATAGCACCACTGCTCAGACTACTGTCAACGACGAGCCTTTGGTGGACAACGTTATTGCTCCGGCGGGCATCTGCGCAGGGTCGTCGTTCAACTTGATCTCACCTCAAGTCACTTGGCGCCATATCAACCAAGGCACAGGGTCATGGGAGATACAAATCGACGGCACGTGGCAGCCACTGAACAATAACAATATCCCGTATAGCTATAACGGCTGCAATATCCGTTACAAGGCCGTCAATGGATGTGGAACGGCCTATTCGCCCAACACGGCGCAGGTGACCGTGTATTCCACCTACCCTGTCAACGAAGGTGAAATCACCGCTTGCGACGACATCTATTATCACGGCCAATTATGCGACCATAATGGCGATTACACCATCGACTCTGTCACGCCCAACGGCTGTACCATACAAGTGTCGTGGCATTTTACCTTAGGTGAAGCCTACATTGCGCCAGTGCAATACCAAGAGTCCTGTGAATCCTATTACTGGCCCAAGACGCAACAAACCTATTACGAGAGCGATGTGTATGAAACCCTCGTCGTCAGCCAGGACCCACAGGTTTGCGACAGCACCTATACCTTGGATTTGACCATCAACCATGCCCCTGAAATCTTAACTGATTTGATTGCGCCTTCCTCCGTTTGTGTGGGCTATCCGCTGGGCGTTTCGGCACCACAGGTTCAGATGAACCATAGCGGAGGCGGTAGTCAGGGCTGGGAATATGCCACATCGGCCAATGGGCCTTTCACTGCCTTCGACCCCTTGACGACCCATTTGAATTGCGGTAACTACTTCCTCCGTTATGTGGTCACCAATGGTTGTGGTGAGGTGACTAGCAACGTGGTTTCTTTCCGCGTCGACGATGCTCCTACGGCTAATGTTCAGTTGTCGGCCATGCAAGTGTGTGAAGGAGAGACCCTCGACTTACCTGAGGTAAACGTTACTTGGAACAATGAAGATGTGAACGACCGTCTGGCTCAGTGGCAGATGTCGACAACAGAAGATGGCAATTTCACCGCCATCTCACCGATGATGCCGATGCAGATGAGCTATGATGGCAATTGGTTGCGGTATATCGCCCATAATTCTTGCGGCGACTACATCGCTGGCCCCGTGCTGATAAGGGTGGTGGCAGAAGCAGAAGATTGGCTGGAGACCATTGAAGAGTGCGATTACTACGTCCTTGAGACGGGAGAGGTAATCCATGAGAGCCAAGTGTTGGACTTTGAAACCTATGATCCGTGTCGTCATATCATCCACCAACCAGTCGTTATCAATCACAGCGACCAAGTGACTGATGTGATTACCTCATGTCATGAATCCTATGAGTGGAACGGGATGACCTTCTATCATTCAGACACACCACAGTATTCGGTTGTGACCTTGACCAATACTTCGGGTTGCGATAGCATTGTGGAATTGCAACTCAATTTCGACAGCTATGCGGCTTTCACCTACGACCGGACTGCTTGTGACTCATACGTTTGGGACATGAATCCGAACCATGTCTACACCGAAAGCGTCCGCGACTCCGTGTTTGTCGCCGCCACGAATGAAGAGGATTGCGACACATGGTATTACCTCAATCTCACCCTAGGCCACGACACCCAAGTTGATGGAGGCACCATGACCGAATGTAGTGGCTTCGTGTGGCATGGCGTTCCTTATTACAACGATGCCATCGTCTATGATTCTCTGCAGACATCGGTCACACACTGCGACAGTGTTGTCGCTTATCAGTTACACATCATCGCGCCTGTTGCTACTGATACCAACATCGTGGCTTGCCGTCCTATTTGGTGGCAGGAACACTATTGCGATACGGAAGGCGATTATCAGCATACCTTCCAGTCGGTGTATGGCTGCGACAGCCTCGTCACCGTCCATTTCAGTCTCTCGGAACAGCTTGTATATGAGTTCGATTCCTTGTCATGTGAGCCGTTCCAATGGTATGAATACCAATGCAATACGGATGGGATGACTTGCAGCCACCTTTTCCAGACCCCACAAGGCTGCGACAGCACCGTTGTGATGCATGTGATGTTGAGAGAAGCGGTGACTACTACATTGGAACTTCAGGCTTGCGACTACTATGAATTAAATGGAGTGGTCTATGATGAACCAGGCGTCGTCTTCATTGAGTTGGAAAACCTTGAAACGCAAGCCGGTTGCGATTCCATAGTGCAAATCAGACTCGAAATCAAGGACTCGGAAGCCATGGGTGTGATTTCCGGCGATACTTCGGTGTTTGTGGCCTCCAACTTGGTCAGCGGCGTGTATCGTTACGAGATTGACACGACTGGCATCGTTGGTAATGTGGCGTGGTCTTTGTCTAATCCTGATTGGCAGGTCATTGAAAGTGCCAACGACCATTGCCTCATCCATGTGAGTACACCTGGGGCGACTACATTGACGGCCACCTTCACTGCGTTGGATTGTGGCGAGATGGAACGCGAAATTGTCATCAATGCCGGGTATTTCGGTGTCGAGGAGCAAGAGACTCATGACGTGCAGGTCTATCCCAATCCTACGAAAGGAACCCTACATATTGAAGCCGAGGTTATTCAAAATGTCAGGTTGGTCAACATGATGGGGCAGGTGCTTGAAAACATGGAATGCCCCCGTGGCAATCGTATTGAGATGAACCTCGTTGGCTATGCGCCTTCTGTCTATCTGCTTGAAATCAAGACGGATAAAGGAATGGTGAAAAAACGTGTGGTTCTGTGTCGTTGATTTGAGTATTTTTTGAAGCCAAATAACCGAGGCAATCACATTATTTCCTAAATTTGCAGGCTATTTATATGTTTATGAGATTTAGATTCTTTTCAACCATTATATTGACGTTTTTGGCTGTATGTGCCTTTGCACAGCCTGTGGTGATCACACCGCCTTCGGCAGTCATTCAGCCTGGCGATTCGGTGACTTTGACAGCCTCCGGTGCTTTGTATTATCAGTGGTCGCCTGCAGCGGGCTTGTCGGTGACCGACGGCCCTGTCACGGTGGCTTCACCTTCGGTGACCACGACCTACACCTGTTCGGGCTATGCCCCAGGCGACGAGAGCGTTTTCAACGGGAATTTCGACCAAGGCAATGTGGGTTTTACTTCAGCTTATAGCTACTCATCAGACTTGTATCCGGAAAGCACCTATAATGTAGGCCCTAATGCTGCAAATTTCCATCCCGATTTCACGGGCACGGGTCACGGCGGGTCGGGTGATTTTATGGTTGTCAATGGCGCGACGACGCCTAATACCAATGTCTGGACGGAGCAAATCACCGTGGTCCCCAATACCTACTATGCCTTCTCGACTTGGGTGTGCACGGTCAGTGCTGCTGGTGACGAGGCCCGCCTCCAGTTTAGCATCAACGGACAGCAGATAGGTGATGTCTTTTCAGCCCCTTCCTATACCGGTGAATGGCTGCAGTTCTACGAACTTTGGTATAGTGGCAACTCCACTTCAGCCACCATCACTATTTTGAACCAAAACACCATGGGTAGCGGCAACGACTTCGGCCTCGACGACATCTCGTTCTGCGAATTGGTGTTGGTCGGAGCACCCCAATGCACGGTGGCGGTGGAAGCGATGACGGCGGCGGTTGATGCCGACAACACCGAACTGTGTGAAGGCGCATCTACGACGCTTCACGCCATGGCTATGGGCGGCATCGGCAACTATACCTATAGCTGGACCCCTGCCAATACGCTTAATGACCCAACGGCGCAAGATCCGGTGGCCACTCCTCCCGTGGGGAGCACTACTTATACCTGCCATTTCGATGATGGGTACAGCACGCTGGATGTCAGCATCACGATTGTGGTGCATCCCAATGAGACCGAGAACGTCTATGAAACCATCTGCGAGAACGACACTTTCGATTTTTATGGTGACATGGTGAGTGAACCTGGAGTTTATGAGCACCACCTTCAAACCCAATATGGATGCGACAAGACCATATATCTGCATTTGGACAACTGGTCGGCAGCCAACGAAACCGTCCTCAATGAATACATCTGCGCCGGCGAAAGCTATGATTTCTATGGCGTTTCCTATAACCACACCTGTCAAGAGGTATATGTTGACCATACCTCACATGGGTGCGATAGCATCGTCAGACTTAACCTCACGGTGTATCCTGCCAATGACACAACACTCATCGACCCCAGTATCTGTGAGGGGGAAACCTACAACTTCCACGGCGTGAGCTATAGCCAGGATGGGCAAATCGCCTATTTCGACACCGTGGACCTTCATGGCTGCCTGAAAGTGGAAAAACTGGTGCTGTCGGTCGGCGAGTTTCAAATGCCCCCTGTGCTCAATCAATATGAGTGTTATGAACACGGGACGGTACCTTCTTGGACATGGGACAAGACGGGTGTGACCTATCATGAAGACACCACCGATGAGATCGTCCTTGACGACCCCAACGGCGGATGCCCCATCAAGCACAGGCTGAACCTCAAATTCCACGAGGAGTACTATCATGAGGAGACCAAGGTGGCTTGTGACGCCTATTATTGGCCTATTACAGGTGAGACCTATTACGAAAGCCAAGACCCAATCGTCAAGACCTTCCATAATGTCTTTGGCGACCAGGAATGTGACAGCACCTTCGTCCTGCATCTTGAAATCAACACTTACGAAACCACTGAGTTTACGGTGCCTTACGATGAAAGTTGTGACAGCTATTTTTGGGATAACCGAGGGCTTGAATATACCACCGATGACGCTTATGATCCTGAAGACCATGTCTATACGAAGTCAGGCTCATATCGTAGGACCTACGTCAACGAGATGGGCTGCGACAGCGTGGTGACTATGAATGTGCATCTAGACTATACACCCTCGCCGACGCCCATTTGTCCCATGGATTGGGATAATCCTGCTCCACATTGGGTGATCACGGCTTCAGAGTTCGAAATCAATGCCTATGATTTCTTCATTTCTGACACTAATCCGGAATGCATTTGGGATACGGTGACGTGGAGCTTTGAGGATGAGTCGCTGCAATGGGTACTTGAACCTGCAGGGGATAAGGGCTCATGCTGCAAGGTTTTTGTGCTCAATATAGTGGACGATACGGTATGGCTGAAGGCGCGTGTGTTCAACCGTTGCGCTCCTGAGGAGGGCGTGTCGCAGCGGTATTGGCTGGTGTGTTCCTATTATGGCGTTGAAGAGCAAAACGGGAATCGCGCCGACTTCAGCGTGATGCCCAATCCCAATAACGGTCAGATGACCCTTTGTTTCGAACACTTTACGGGAAAAATCAATGTCAAGGTGTACGACATGAAGGGCACTTTGTTGGATAGCTTCCAGACATACAATGACTTAACGACCAATTCGATACAATACAGTCTTAATAAGAATGCTGGAGGACTCTATTTCTTTGTGGTCACAGGCAAGGAAGGGTCGGTAACGAGGAAAGTCATTATAGAACAATAAACTACGCTTTTTGATGTTAGAAATAAAACTTGTCAATATGAAAAGAATAACAAAAATCGGTGCCCTGGCTCTCATCTTCTTCGGGATGGTGTTTGCTTCGTGTACGAAAAACGATGAGAACACCATCGTCCTGATAGGAGAGGAGCGTTACATTGACGACATCTTGACTGTGATTCCCGACACGTTGAAGCCTATGTTCGACGTTGTTTTCGGGTCAATACCACAAGGCCCTGTGCCGCCTAAGATCGAAGGCTCGTTTGTGGTCGATCCCAAACAGCGCGTCAGTTCCAATGTGAGCGTTTGGCCTTTGACGGTCATCGAACCTAACTTGTATCTGAGATTTTCGGACCAGCACAACGGCGTGGTTGCCATGGACTTGAACGAAGCCACGGAACAATTGACGGATACTGTTTTCGTGATGGGGCATAACAAGGACTTTACTATTTATTTCGTTGAGGACAAGTCGTACGACGTGCCGTTCAATGAGCAGTCTTTCCACGTCAGGGTGAAACGTGGCGTCATCATGAAAGGCACGATGAACGATTACGGCATGGCTAACTTTTCAATTGCGTCCATCATCATGGAAGCGGAAGACGATTCGGGAGGCCTGTTGGGACAATATGCTCCGGGCTCGTTCTTCGTCTATCGTGATGGCAACGGATTGGCCGAATATTTGGATTGGTAAACTAGTGTTTAGCGATGAAAATGTATAAGTCATGAAGAAAAACATATTGATAGCATCCCTTTTGGTTTTGTTCAGCTTTGGTGCCATGGCACAGAAAGACAATGCGGTCTCCATCGGTGTCAAGGGAGGCATCAACATGCCTCGGATGCATTATGTCAACAACAAATATCTGAGCAGCCTGCCTCAGGCCTGGAAGATCACGCCGACGGGCGGTGTCTTTGTCGACGTCCCCATCGGAGACGTGTTTGCCATCGCCCCCGAGTTCGACTATGTGCAACGTGGCACCGACATCACCTACGAGCATGTTTCAGGTATGCAAGTGCATTATGCCATGTCGGTCGCCTTTGTCGACTTCCGCATCCCGTTTGAGTTCCGTATTCCCATCAAGCCTTATCTACAACCCTTCATTCAGTTGGGTGCAGAAGGCGGATACCGTTTGGGAGGTCATATCCACATCGACAGGTCCGATCCCGCTCCTATAGACGCCACCATCGACGTGGGCGATGCCAATTACCCGTTGATCCATGCCGGAGCATTCGGAGGCTTGGGCCTTCGCAGCCTCGTGACCATCGGCAACTTTGATATGCTGTTCAAGTTGACCGCTTCCTATCACCATGGCTTCCTCAACTCCTATACGAAGAGTGAACTAGAAGAAGCCGTGCCCGCCGTGAACGTGAATGCCTATAACATCTCGGGCAGCCGGTTTGCGGAAGGCATAGAGGTGTGCGTGAGCATCGGCATCCCGTTGAGGGCGAGAGAAGACGACGCCTGCCGAACCTTCTCTCGTGACCGTGTCCGCCGCCGTAGCGTGGGTAGAGGTCTCTTCGGATTCTAATTCAGTATGAACATCAGAACGGGCGGGTTTTCGAATCCGCCCATTCTTGAATACCAGCAACTGCACGACATGCGTTTCCTTTATCCAAATATGCTCTGGGGCCTGCTCGCCCTGCTGATACCCATCATCATCCACTTATTCAACTTCAGGCGGCATAAGCTGGTGTATTTCAGCAATACCGTCGTGCTGCGTTCCATCCAGCAGGAAAACGCCAAGACACGGAAGCTGAAGTATCTGGTGACGCTGTTGCTGCGATGCCTATTCATCGCTGCGTTGGTGCTGGCCTTCGCGTTCCCGTATCGTCCCGAGAAACAGCTGAATGTCAACACGGCGGAGAGCCTCGTTGGCGTTTATATCGACAACTCGATGAGCATGAAGGGCCAGTCGCAGCGCACCACCATGATTGAGGACGCACGGCAGTCGGCACGCGACTTGGTGCACAAGCTCAACCCCTCCAACCGTTACCTGTTGATGACCAACAGTTTCGAGGTCCAGAACGAATACCCGATGAACCAGGAGGAGATGCTCGACCAGCTCGACCGCATGAACCCCGACGGCGCCCCTGTACCTATGGGTGAGGTGATGGACCGCTTCGGGATGCTTCGCAAACAACATGGCTTTGCCACATCCACCTTGTTCGTCTATTCCGACTTCCAAAGCAATACCTTCGACCTGTCGGCAGCCAAGGCCGACACCGCCATGCAAGTGGTGGTGGTGCCGATGGTGCCTGAGTTTAAGACTAACCTCTTTATAGATACCGTGTGGCTGGCATCGCCTATCGTCCAGGCCGGGCTGACCAATGATTTAATGGTGCGCGTGGTCAACCAAGGCGACAAGGAGGTGAAAGGCCTGCCTGTCAACTTCACCATGAACTGCGCGACGGTGGCGTCGACGACCGTCGATATTGAGAAAAACGGTATGGCCGATGTCGAGATGCAGTTTGTGGTGGAGCGCAATGGCGACCAGCGTTGCAGCGTGGCCTTGACCGACCATCCCATCATCTTTGACGATACATACAACTTTGTCTTAAACGTGAAGCCGAGTCTCTCGGTGGTGGAGCTGGGCCAACAAGGCACCAACTGCGCCCTGTTGTTTGACGACGACGCGCAGTTCCGTTACACGCTGATGGAGCCTTCGCGCTTCGACTTGTCGGCACTCGCCCAAGCCCAGTTGCTGATTGTGAACGAAAGCGCCGTGATGAACGAGACCCTGCAGCAGACCCTGCTGGATGCCGTCAGCGAAGGCGCCAGCCTCGTGGTGTTTCCTTCGATTGACGACCCGAAAAACAACCGCTATCTCTATGATAAACTTGGCTTGACCTTGATGGAGGTCGACACCAACACCACGAATGTGGAGAACATAGCCCAGCAGCATGCCTTCTTCAGCGACGTGATCTTGGCTTTGCCCCAGCATCCCGACCTGCCCAAGGTGAAACAGCATGTCAGGATGCGGCCCAATGGCTTGGCCACGCCTCTGCTGACTTTGCAGAACGGTGACCCGTTGCTGATGATGGAGTCGGTGGGGAAGGGACAGGCCTTCGTGATGGCTACGGCCTTGACCTCCCAGTGGAGCGACCTTGCCGACAACGCCCTCTTCGTGCCGATGATGGTCAAGATGGCCTTCATGGGTGGCAAGTTGGATAAGCTGGCCTATACGATAGGGCAGGATAAGATGCTGGTGCTGGGTGGGATGAGTCTCGAAGGCGACCATCACTTCCTCTTCGCCAACGCCGAAAGAAACTATGAGATGATGCCTGCCTCGGATGTACGCAACGGCAAGGTATATCTCTATCTGAACGACAACCTGCCAGCGGCGGGTTTCTATGACCTGCTCGTCAACGACACGGTGAATCGTGTGACCGCCTGGAACGAAAGCCGCGTGGAGTCGAAGATGGACTTCTCCGAGCGCGATGCCATCGAGCCTGCGTTCAAGAAAGCCGGTTTCGACGTGGCTGCCGTCCTCGACACTTCTGACTTTGCCACCGCCGACTTGGTGGAAGCCATGGCGCACCAAAGCTCGCAATGGAAGCTCTTTGCTTTGATAGCATTGCTGGCTTTGTTGGGAGAAATTGCCGTGCTGCGGTTTTGGAAGTGATGCCGCAATAATTACAAAGGACATATATAAAAAACCGTAGCCTGTGCAACAATTTGGCACAGGCTCGCTTTTTCTTTGCAGTGAGAAACCAATAAAAACTACTGCGATGAATGAGTATTTCAAAAATCTTCCTCTTGAAGAGTACGAGGCGATCTTGGCCAACCGAGAGTATTGGGACGACTTCTCCTGCGAATGGGAGCAGTATTCCACATTGGAACAGAGGCTCATCCGTATGGGTGGCTTTGTCCAAAGGGGCGGTGACCTGAACCTTGTTATCCTGCGTTATGCCGAAGGCCGCGAATACACTTATAGGGTGACGATTCAGTCCTGCTTGATGAAGTATATAGAGCATTTCGTATCCAAAGACCAATGGTTCATGCGTATCGTCCGCCTCGAAAAGGAGGAGGCGGTGAAGCTGCTGTCGGAGCTGCTGAAAGCTACCGTGAAGGACAGCTGCGAATACGATAGATATAACAAGAAGTACTATTCAGTAAGTTTGCTTGAGACCAAGGGTGTTGATACCGAGGCCATGCTCGCAGCCATTGAAAAAGAGCACAAGGAGTCGCATCCTAACGAGACCATCGAAATGGTCCGTAAAAGGGCTAGGGGATGGATATGGGGGAGTTTGTGGTGAAAAGCTTATGTGCATTTCATAATAAAAAGAAAGCACTTGTTAGTTCGAGGAATTATTGATAGTTTTGCAAGTCAAATTTAAAAACAAATGGCAGAGAATAAGATTGAATTAAAATCCGTAAGTGAACTTCTTGGAATGAAGTTCTTTATACCTAGTTACCAACGAGGGTACCGCTGGACGGAACAACAGGTGAAAGATTTGTTAAATGATGTGAAGGAGTTTATTCAAAATAAGAACGCTGAGTTTTATAGCCTACAACCACTAGTCGTGAGAAAGAAATGGCCAGATACAGCATTGGAACAGGTTAAGGAGAAAACCACTATGGAAGAAATCGAAGAATATATTGGCAATTGCGAATGGGAAGTTATAGATGGTCAACAACGACTTACGACAATTTACATCATTTTGTGTTATTTGGGCGACAAGGGAAAAACCTATTCCATAAATTATGCAACAAGAAAAGGATTTGATGATTTCCTTAAAAAAGTAGAAATAACAGATAAAAATGACTTTGATGATTTTTTGAATGAATGTCTTGAAAAAAATGACTTTGACAATATTGATTTTTACCATGTATACACTTCTTATTGCACAATAAAGCATTGGTTCGAGGATGAAAATAATGGTGAAGTTAAACAAGAGAATTTCAAAACCCAACTGCTTACAAATGTCAAATTCATTTGGTACGAATCAGTTGCTGAGGATCCCATAGAAGTTTTTACCCGATTAAACATCGGAAAAATCAAACTAACCAATTCAGAACTTATTAAAGCGTTGATGCTTAATCGTTCGAATTTTAAGAATGAGTTATATCGTCATGTCCAATTAAGACAGCAGGAGATAGCAAGTGAGTGGGATCAAATTGAATACACTTTTCAAAACGATGAGTTTTGGCTTTTCCTACACGAAAAGGATTATGGGAAACCCACACGTATTGATTCCATTTTTGACTTGATTTGTGAGAATGATGGACTTAAAGTTTTCATGAAGCAAGATAACGATAAGGAATTAGTTAAAGATACGGATAAAAAGAATAAAAAAATAGGCAATGATGAATACAGGACATTCCGTTACTTTTATGAGTATTTTCATATGAAAGAGGGTCAGGAACAGTGTGGCGAAAACAATGAAAAACATGATGCAACAGAAGAAACACGGATTGAAAAGTGCTGGAAAGAAGTGAAAAAGTATTATCAAACCTTCCAAGAATGGTTCAATGACTTAGAAATGTATCATTATATTGGCTTTTTGGTAGAACAAGGCTTTAAACTGGATTTTCTTTGTAAATTATGGACAAACGACAAGACGATGTTTGTCAATCTATTAAAAAAACTAATTAAAAGTAAAATTAAAGGACATGCTGATTTAGAAGAAATATATGAAATTGAATACAAAAAAGATGGTAAAACAATTAAAGGTGTGGATAAGAAAAATTGTAGACCTGTATTATTGTTGCATAACATCCAAACTGTCATTGAACAGTCAAAAATAACTCATGAAAAGTACCAGCAGTCGATTTTCTATAAGTTCCCGTTCCATCTTTATAAAATAGAAGGTTGGGATGTGGAGCATATTGATTCAAACACAGAAAATGATTTGACTGAAAAGACTTCCCAAAATGAATTCTTGATCAATATTTATTATGCTGTTGATGAGGAAACGCAGAAAAAGATCCGTGACTTCATCAATGATCCTGATGCTACAAATTTCAGCGATTTTAAGAATTATAACAACCCAGAGCCATTGTCTGGCCCTGAAGAAAAGAATCAGATTTGGAATTACACGCTATTAGATTCTTCCACGAACCGTAGTTATGGCAACGCAATTTTTTCTGCAAAAAGGAGAATCATCATAGGAAAAGATAGAGGTGTTTTATTCTCTATTCCTACAACAAAAAAAGAAAAAGGGAAAGATGTCTTTGTTGTGGGAGATGCAAAAAAAGCCACTTCTGCATTTATTCCACCTTGCACCAAACAAATATTCTTAAAATACTACTCTCCAATTTCAACGGATTTCAATTACTGGACAATACCCGATGCTAAAGCGTATAAGCAAAACATCCTCGAAACCTTGAAAGAATTTGGAGTTACTAGCAATCAAAACACAAAAGAAAATGGTAACAACTAATCATACAACCACTTTTTGGCATTTCCTGGAAAACTATTCAATTGAAATCCCAATTATTCAACGTGATTACGCACAAGGTAGAGTTGGCAAAGAGAGTCTGCGTAAAAGTTTCTTGAATGACTTAAAAGAAGTTTTAGACAAACCAGTAAAAGAATTGAAACTAGATTTTGTTTATGGCTCTAACGAAAACAAGAAACTGTTCCCGTTAGATGGCCAGCAACGTCTTACCACCCTTTGGCTCCTACATTGGTTTATCGCATTGAAATCACACAGATTAAAAGAAGCGTCAAAGCTTTTAAACAAATTCAGTTATGAGACAAGAGTGTCGTCTCGTAACTTTTGTGAAGAAATGTGTAAGCAAGAGAATTTTGAAAAGTACAATTGCGGTAATGATATTGTTGGATTTATTACTAATCAAACATGGTTCTATTCTGCATGGAAACAAGATCCCACAATACAGTCCATGCTTAGAATGCTGGGAGGGAGTAAAGACAAAAATGATTTATCAGATGGAATCGAAAAAGTATTTGGCTGTTGTAATTGCATCTCAAATGGGAAGAGTAGATTTGATTACTATTACGATTTATTGACTGGTGTAGATTGTCCAATAGTGTTTTATTATTTGCCAAAGGATTTTGGCAATTCCGATGATCTTTATATAAAAATGAACGCACGAGGAGAGCAATTGACCAGTTTTGAGAACTTCAAAGCGGATTTGATAGGATATATAGAAAAACAGGCAAAAAATGATGGCTTTGCAACTGACCAAAAAGAAATATGGGAAGAACTATTAAACCCTAAATACGGTATCCCCAAAAAGATTGATACCGATTGGACAGATATTTTTTGGAAAAACAAATCAAAAGGAACAAGCGACGGTCGAATGGCTAATCGTATTGACGAGATTTATTTTGCATTTTTGAATAGGTTTTTTTGGAACAGTCTTTTTATGCTTAAGATAAACAAAGATAATAAGTCCGAGTATGTATTGAAACTAGGGGAGGGATTATTGCCCGATGGAGGCAAGACCTATACTATTGAAAATGAAAATGATTCATATAAGTATTTAAATGGAGATAAATACTATACGTATTTTAATCTTGACCCATATAAATACGATGGTGGAACAATCCCTTTGGTTTTTTTTAATGAATTATTGCTTGTTCTTGATCGCCTTGGAAAGTACAATGGTGTTATTTCGGAGTGTAACTGGGATAATGCTTTTAGGTTTATTCCGGAATATGTTTTTGAAAAGAAAGAAAAAAGGAGATTCAATGCACTGATTGAGAATGAGAACAAAGAAAAAGTATTGGCAATTACTGGTATAAATCAAATACAAAGGATTGTCTTTTATGCCGTGTGCAAGTACCTTAAAGAGGGTGAAGCGGATGAAATTTCTATGAAACGATGGATGAGAGTGGTCTGGAATTTGGTGTCAGGCTATAGAAGTGACGGTAGCCTTCAGATTAGAAGCACAACTGCAATGAGGACGGCTATGGAGTTCATCGATTCTCTTGACAGTCATAATGTTTACAAATCTTTGGTTTGTAAATTGGATAATGCACACTTGTTTCAATCATTAAATAACCCTAAAGGTTTGGATAACACAGATTTTGGTAAAAGGTGCAAGGAAGAAATCGCAAAAGCGTATCAAATAATAATAAACAATCCTCGTGATGATGGAAAAACATGGGAACAAGTGATTGAGGAGGCTGAAACAGCATTCTTTTTTAAGGGCTCAATCCGTTTTCTGTTCACTGCAGATGATGGGAGTGTTGATTGGAGTGATTTTGATGAGAAATTGCGAAATGCACGGTGGTATTTTGATCGAGAGTCAAACACAATAGAATTAGCAAAATACTTTGATGATGAAGACGTGAAAAGATTGTGGAAACAATTCGATTTTACCACTGATAGTAATCAATGGGAAGCTTTGTTGTTATTGGAAGAACCAATTCAAATTCATAATTTTTTGATGAAAAAAGAAATTGTGGAGAAGTCGGATTTGGTAATGGATATAGAGTATCTGGTCTCAAAGATAGAGGGCAATTTGTGGCTCAGAGATTGGCATACTGATAATATGTATCTCACCAATTATAGAACACAGATTTCGGAGCCAGAAAATGGATATGTGTATATGGTCGGGAATAGGAAAAGAAACAGATTGATTTCTGGCATAAGTCAATCCGCTCAAATTAATATTATCTATCAAAAGGGCTGGGGTGGTCAATGCCTCACAGACAAAGAAGCTGGGAATCAATATCATAGAGGGATAGTGTTCGATTTGAAATACGGAGGCCATTATTTTAGATTACATAAAAACAATACGATTTGTTTGATGAATAAAGACAGGACAAGCAAACAATACAAAAATGCAGCTGCCGGTGATAAACCAGAGAATACCTATTATTTCCCCGTAAAGTCAGAAAATGTGGATGATATTATAAATCAACTTAACTGCCTTATCTCAAGATTCGAATCTGACAAGAAAAACAGCCCATGTTATGATAATTGTCAAAACAAAGTTAAATAAATCGCTAATATTGTTTTGACATAATTTTAGCGTGTTTCATAGCCTGTGCAACAAATCGGCACAGGCTTTCTTTTTCGTTGCAGCAGAGAATTAAAGGGGCTGTTAGCTGGTTTGTTTCATAAAAAGGTTTACTTTTGCTGTAAATATCATATTGGCTTTACGCCTACAAATGCAAAATCCTCTACGATTAAACTATCAATGTAAGAGATGTGGCATACTGATTAAAACAGAGCGACAGCCCAATGTGCTCAATTGCCGGGCTGGCAACTACCACGATTGGAACGACCTCGGCGAAGTCGGTAGCGAAAACTACCGATGCAAGAAATGCGGTCTTCTCGTTGAAAGCATGAATACCCCATCCTCTTATGGATGCACTGCCGGAATCTACCACAATTGGCAAGACATGTGCCCGATAGGCGCCGATGTCTATCAATGCAAGAAATGTGGCGTTCTGTTGTATGCCTCAAAGACGCCTAACGCATATGACTGCCCTTCGGGCGGGTATCACCAGTGGAACAAATTAAGTTAAATAATATGGAAAAATATATAAACTACAACGATCTGTTAGACACGCTCTTTAAGCAATGGGAAAACAGCTATGATGAAGTCGAGAGAAATAAATTCTGTAATGATGGTTTAATGCTAATTCCTGACAATCCAAATCCTGATAACCTCTCCTATGTTGATGAATTATGGGAGAAATCTGAAAGACGCGTGATGTTCTTGCTGAAAGATAGTCCAGATGGAGGAAAAGACGATATTCGACGTTGGCTTATTGAAAAAGAAGCATGCAGAAATCTAACTGGTCGTATCGGACAAACTGGCTTTTTGCCAAGTATTGCCATGATGTTATATGGCTTGATGATTACTAAGAAAGAATACAGATTGGGCTACTCAGAAGTTTTAGAAACAAAAATGGATGAAGTCAAAAAGATGTGGAATAGCACCCCCTTTGCTCTCGTTGAGTCAAAGAAAGTGGCAGGGCATCCGGATGTAAAGGACAAAGAGGTTGCAGACGCAATAAAACGTGATGCTGTATTCCTGAAAAAAGAGTTGGACATTCTAAAACCAAATATAATTGTTTGCTGTGGAAAGCCCCAATTCGCATTTGTTACAGAGATTTATCTAAATGGTAAGGACCACGAAGAATTTGTTTCCTAGAATTATCCTGATAAAAGGAATTATGGTTGTCTTTGGTATTATTCAAAAGAAAGAATCGCGGTTATCAAATCGCATCATCCTACAAATCGAGGCAAAGCCAAGTGGAAAATCTATGAGCGTGTTATTAGTCCCTTTGGAGGACTTATGAACGAACGCAATCCCGATTTTGGCTGATATTTCATTTTATTCAGATTTCCCCAAGCCTGTGCAACAAATTGGCACAGGCTTTCTTTTTCTTTGCACTGTGAACCGGGCGAGATAGTTTTTTTTTTACGCCGAGGTTGAAAAAACACGGTTCGTGTTCTATCATTATATTGATGTAAGATTATGAATGGAGAAAGCTATGGAACCCAAGAAAAAGACGACTAAGAAAATGGACCTGCTGACCGCAGTGGAAAAGATTGTGGAACTGTCGAGAGACTCGAAACTGGAGCCGGAGTTCTTCAAGAAGGCGGCGCGGCCCATCAAACTTCTTTCCGAGAGGATGGAACTCACCAAGGAACAGGCGGTGATGATGTCGCTGTTCATTGACAAGAGCAACGACACCATCCGCATGAGTGATCTCTCCGACCACTTCCAGTGCAGCACCACCCGTGTCATCCGCCTCATGAAGGGCGTGGACGAACTCGAATGCCGCGGCCTGGTGAACTGCAGCCGCACCCGCATGGGCATCACTTACCACGTGCCTATGGAGGTGGTCGAGGCGTTCAAGAAAGACGAAAAGTTCGTGCCTCAAAACTATTCTGGCTTGACTTGCGCCGAGTTGTTCGGTCTCATCGACGATATCATGGATATGCGCGACGACAACGAGCTGAGCACTGAAGCCGCCGAAAGGAAACTCCGCGACCTGCTCGACAGCAACCAACACCTGATCTTCGTCCAAAAGCTGAAGAGCTTCAACCTTTATGAGAAGGACGAGATGCTGCTGTTGCTGTTCTCGCACCTGTTTGTCGACAACAACGACGACAACATCGGCTATCACGACTTGAACTTCTTCTACGACCAGCGTTACGAGTGGAACTACATCAGAAGCCGTTTGGCCAACAACACGCACGTCTTGCTCGACATCAAGATGATTGAGTACAACAACGATGACGGCTTCGTCAACCGCGAGTCGTTCCGCATGACCTGGAAAGCCAAACAGATGCTGTTCCCCGAGCTGAACCTGGCTTCGATGAAGCAGGATGTCAACAGGAAGGGCCTTATCAAGCATGAATCCATCGTTGAGAAACAACTCTTCTACGACAAGGGCGTCGCATCACAGGTGGCCGACTTGGGCCAGCTGCTGGAAGAGGGACACTATCGTGAGATCTGCGAGCGTCTGAAAGGCAAGGGCTATCGCAGCGGCTTCACCTGCCTGTTCTATGGCGCTCCCGGTACGGGTAAGACTGAGACCGTGTTGCAGCTGGCGCGTCAAACGGGACGTGACATCATGCAGGTCAACATCTCGGAAATCAAGAGCATGTGGGTGGGAGAGAGCGAGAAGAACATCAAGGCGGTGTTTGACCAGTATCGCGAGAAGGTCGCACAGCAGTCCGTGACGCCCATCCTGCTCTTCAACGAGGCCGACGCCATCATCGGCAAGCGCCAGGAAGGGGCGGAGCGTGCCGTGGAGAAGATGGAGAACTCCATCCAGAACATCATCCTTCAGGAGATGGAGACCCTCGAGGGCATCCTCATCGCCACCACCAACCTGGCCCAAAACATGGACAAGGCCTTTGAGCGTCGTTTCCTTTACAAAATCAAGTTCAACAAGCCCACACTGGAGGCGAGGATGCAAATCTGGCGCACTATGCTTCCTGACTTGAAAGAGAACGACATCCAGACCTTGGCTGAGAAGTACGACTTCAGTGGCGGCCAGATAGAAAATGTTGCCCGTCACTACGCCATAGACACCGTTTTACACGGCAATGCTTCATTAGAAACGCTTATAGCACATTGCGACGGTGAACGACTTGAACAGAAAGAAAGCCATAAAATCGGCTTCAAATAAAACAATGTAAAGTTTTTAGCCTGTGCTTCGATTCGGCATAGGCTCTCGTTTTCTTTGCATGTTGTTTAACCTATAAAACTATTCAATATGAGTAAAGTATTCAAAGTATGGCCCAAGCGGGTCAAAAGGGTGAACGGCACGGTGCTGACACCCGAGATGGACATTGTGGTTACCACGAAAATTGGCGTTTCTAATCCTTTCTACAATAACGCCCAGGAGATTAAGGAAGCCTACATGCGCCTCTATCAGTTCGACTACAAGAAAGCCTGCTGCTCTCAGTCGGACTTCAATTACACGGCGTTGGATTGAGGAATGTTGATGAAACTTTCGAGCCTGTGCAATGATTTGGCACAGGCTTTTTGTTATCTTTGCCGCATAAAACCAACCCCATGGAGGAAGAATTAGAGCGCGAGGCAACCTGTGCAAAAATTGCACAAGTTCAAACAGAAGGGAAAAGACAGAAAAACTAAGAATGCTTGAGCCGATTTGGCGTGCGATGACATGGCCGAAATCGTGAAGCGGATGTGGAATAACTATAAGAAAAAGGCGTGAAAAAAAGCGGGAGCGAATAGTTTTTTCTTTATCTTTGCAAGCACTTGAAAACGCTTATGGATATCGAAGAAAAGACGGAATTGGAAAACGAGGACGCACTGAACGAAGTGCCCGCTGATGAATCATTGGAAGGGATGGAAGATGCTCAGGCTCATGAAGATGAGCATCACGTCATTCCGCTGAAAGGCATGTTCGAGAATTGGTTTCTCGACTATGCCTCGTATGTCATTCTGGAACGCGCCGTGCCTGCCATCGAGGACGGTCTGAAGCCGGTGCAGCGCCGCATCCTGCATTCGATGGACGAACTCGACGACGGCCGTTTCAACAAGGTGGCCAACATCGTGGGTAACACGATGAAATATCACCCGCACGGCGACGCCTCCATCGGTGACGCCCTCGTGCAGCTGGCACAGAAAGACCTGCTCATCGACACCCAAGGTAACTTCGGTAACATCCTCACGGGCGACGATGCCGCCGCCCCGCGTTACATCGAGGCACGACTCTCCAAATTCGCCAAAGAGGTCGTCTTCAACCACAAGACCACCGACTGGACGCGTTCCTACGACAACCGTAACGCCGAGCCGGTGTCGCTGCCGGTGAAGTTTCCGCTGCTGCTGGCACAAGGCACGGAAGGCATCGCCGTGGGTCTGGCATCCAAGTTCTTGCCACATAACTTCAACGAGCTGATTGACGCCTCCATCGCCTATCTGCGCGACGAGCCTTTCACCCTCTATCCCGACTTCCCGACGGGCGGCCTGATGGACGTGACCAACTACAACGACGGCCTGCGTGGCGGCAAGGTGCGCATCCGCGCACGTATCAGCCAACAGGATAAGAAAACTTTGATTATTAGCGAGATACCATACGGAACCACCACAGGCGGCGTCATCGACAGCATCGTGAAGTGCAACGACAAAGGCAAAATCAAGATCAAGAAAATCGACGACAACACCGCCGAGCAATGCGAAATCGTGATTTACCTGAATCCCGGCGTCTCGCCCGACCAGACTATCGACGCGCTCTATGCCTTCACCGACTGCGAGGTGTCGATTTCGCCCAATGCCTGTGTCATCGTCAACCAGCATCCAGCATTCATGGGGGTGAGCGAGATACTGAAACTCAGCACCGACCGCACCATGGAGCTTCTCAGCCTCGAACTCCGCATATTGATTGATGAGTTGGAGAACAGCTGGCATTGGGTGTCACTGGAGAAGATTTTCTTCGAGAAAGGCATCTACAAGGAGCTGGAAAGCAAGGATTATCCCGATTGGGACGCCCTCTATACGGGTATCGAGCGCCGTTTCGACAAATACCGTAAGCTGCTGAAACGCGACGTCACACGTGATGACATGGAGAAACTCTGCGAGAAGCCCGTCCGTAAGATTTCGAGGTTCGATATCAAGAAAGCCGACGAACAGCTGGCCGACCTTGAACAACGCATGGAAGAGGCGCGCTACAACCTCGACCATATCGTGGACTATACCATCGACTATTTCCTGCACATCAAAGAAAAATATGGCGAAGGCCGCGAGCGCAAGACCGAGATCCGTAACTTCGACAATATCTCTGCCGTGGCAGTGGCCGCCAACAACGAGAAACTGTACGTCAATAAAGAAGAAGGCTTCGTCTGCACGGGCGAAGGCCTGAAACGCGAGAAGAACAAGGAAGCCTACGAATATGTGTGCGACTGCTCCGACATGGACGACATCATCGTGTTCCATGAAGACGGCAAGTACATAGTAACCAAACTTCAGCCTAAACTCTTTGTGGGTCAGAAGATTATCCATGTGCATGTGTTCCACAAGAACGACGACCGCACGACCTACAATGTCGTCTATCGTGACGGCAAGAACGGCGCGCCGCATTATGTGAAACGCTTCGCCGTGAAAGGTATCACCCGCGACAAGGAATACGACCTCACGCAAGGCAAACCCGGTTCGAAGGTGCGTTATTTCTCTCCGAATCCCAATGGCGAGGCCGAGATTATCAAGGTGACGCTGGTGCTGTTCAACAAGAAGCAGAAGACCGTTGACTACGACTTCGCTGAGTTGGCAGTTAAGGGCCGCGATGCCAGGGGCAACCTGCTCACGAAGTACGAGGTCAAGGAAGTGAAGAAGGGTGGGGAAGGTGTCTCCACACTCAACGCTCGCGACATCTGGTTTGACGACACGGTGCGCCGCCTCAACGCCGACAAGCGCGGACAATATCTTGGCGCTTTCGAAGGTGAGGACAAGATCCTGCAAATCTTCAGCAACGGCGAGTTCAAGATTTCGGGCTTCGACCTCAACACCCACTTCGACGATGACATGGTGGAGATCCGCAAGTTTGACCCGGATGAGATTTTCTCAGTGATTTATATCGAAGGCGAGACGCAGAAGCATTACCTAAAGCGTTTCTGCATCGAGGCTGAGACTAAGTTGAACACCCGCACCTCCTTCATTGGCGAGCATCCCGAGGCGAAGTATTTGGGAATGAGTACCGACGTGCTGCCTCGTCTGCTGTTGAGCTACAAGGTCAGCGATGCTGGCAACAGCTTCCCCGACGACGAGATCAATGTGGAAGAGTTCATCGGCATCAAGAGCTACAAGGCCAAAGGCAAACGCCTCTCGACGAGAGAGATCGACAGCTGGCAGTTCTTGGAACCTTTCCAACCCGAGCCGAGTGAAGATGAGCCTGCTGATTCTGAGGCTGGTGAGCCTGCCGAAGGAGTTGAAGAGCAGAATACTGCTGGCGAACCTGAAAAAGATGTAAAAGTGGTGGTCAATCCTGCCGATGTCCCGATGGAGGTCGTGAAACCTCAAGGTGACGGCGTGCAAATGGATTTGTTTGGGAGTGAATTAGGATGAAAAAGTGTCTGTTTCTCATAGGGTTATTCTGCGCGTTGGTGCTTTCGAGCTGCCAAACGGAACTGAAATTGGCCAAAACCTTCGTGGCGGAAAAGGCCAACACCCAGGTGGCGGTCTATTTTCCGGAAAGCGCTGATGTGAAGGTGGAATACAACACCCAGCTCGGCCAGCAAACCGAGGTGCTGAACGGCTTCAACCAGGACCTGTTTCTCGATGTCATGTATAAAGCTTATGCCAAGGCATTGGGCGATTATGGCCTTGAGGTGTACGTGCCCGAAGACCCTGACCAAGTGCAGGTGGATTCCGTGCATTGGATGGTGGTGCTTTCGCGAGTGGAGGTCTCGGGCCGCATCACTGAATACGAGGACTATCTCTTCAGCGACACTGACGAATACAGCTATAAGCATCCCTTGAATACGGTCAATGTGGCTTCATGGTTCGAGGTCAACGACGGCGAGTGGAAGCCGGTGCTGTTTTGCGAGCACAACCTCATGGACGGCTTCGATTCGAAGACGGACTATTCCTTCTGGGAGAACAAGATTGACTATAAGTATTCCATCGACACCCTTGAACTCAAGGACGTTTACAACTATGCTGTGTATCTGGGCAAGCTTTACGCGGGCTACACCTACGACTACATGATGAATAGTTATGTGGGTGCTGAGTTAAAGAAGAGAAATTACAACTATCAACTCCTGCTGCGTTACGACCCGTATAAACAAAAGCTCCGTTATGCGGAGGACGAGGATCGTTTCATTGAAGTAGAATAGTTTAGTGTTGAGTGTTTAGAGTTTAGAGTCAGTGGGAAGTGTAGAGTTTTTAGTATGGAGTATTCCTGTAATTGTGACAGACCGCAATACTATCCACGCTCAACTATAAACTGACTCTCAACTATCAACTCTAAACTCTCAACTCCTTCTCAATCATTTCCTTTAGTTGTTCCCGTTGTACGGTCTGGATCTCTCCTCCCGTCACCATGCTGATATTGCCGGTCTCTTCCGAGACGACGAGGGCGATGCAGTCGTTGACCTCGGTCACGCCGATGGCGGCACGGTGACGCAGGCCGTAATGGCCAGGAATGTTGGTCTTCTGTGTTACAGGAAGGATGCAGCGGGCTGCGGTGATGCGGTTGTGGCGGATGACCATAGCACCGTCGTGCAAAGGACTGTTCTTGAAGAAGATGTTCTCAATCAACGGGTTGCTGATGTCGGCATTGACCACCACACCCGTCGCGACGATGTCGTCCATGTCGTTTTTGCGCGTCAACAGAATAAGGGCGCCTTGTTTGATGTCCGACATGTTGGTGCAAGCCTTGACGAGTGCGTCGATGTCTAAATCCACGTTGCTCCTGACTTTCAGGAACTTGAATTTTCGTGACAGTTTGCCTTCCTGGGCTTGGGCTCCGATGGTAAACAGGAATCGTCTGATCTCTGGTTGGAAAATGATGATGAGCGCGATGAAGCCCACACTGACAAAAGCACCAAGGATGGCGGTCAACATTTCCATCTGCAAGAACTTGACCAGCTGCCAGATGAGGAAGATGGCCACGATGCCGATGAAAATGCTCATGGCGGATGTGCCTTTCAGCAGACGGTACAGCCCGAAGAACAAGGCCGCTACCAGGATGATGTCGATGATGTCGAAGACACGGATTTGTATGAAAAGGTCGATCATGGTTCAAATTTTGCTGCAAAATTACAAAAAGTCCCTACCAATTCGATGGCTTCGCGTGCATTTTTCACGTCGTGGACACGCAAGATGTCGGCCCCGTTGAGCAGGGCGATGGTGTTCAGCACGGTGGTCCCGTTCTCGGCGGTGTCGGGCGTGGTGTTCAATACCTTGTTGATCAAAGACTTCCTTGAGATGCCGATGAGGATGGGCAGGCCGTTGTAGCGATAGCGGTTCAAGTCGTTGAGCAACTGATAGTTGGCTTCAAGACTCTTGCCGAAGCCGATGCCCGGGTCGAGGATGATTTGCTGCTCGCCGTAGGCTTCCAAGGTCTTGCATTGCAGTGCGAAGAAGTCCATCACGATTTGATGGATGTCGCCGCCGAGGGTGTATTGGTGCATGGTCTCGGGCGTGCCGATGCAGTGCATCATCACGTAGGGGATGTGGTTTTTGCCGATGTAAGGCAGCATCTCGTCGTCGAAAAGTCCGCCCGAGATGTCGTTGATGAGGTCGGCGCCTTCGTTGACGCAGGCTTCAGCGACATTTTTCCTGAACGTGTCGATGGAAATCAGAGTCTCGGGAAAGGCCTTTCGGATGGCTTTCAAGACGGGGACGACGCGTTCCATTTCCTCACTCTCGTTGGCGATGGCGTTGTTGGGCCTTGTGGAACAGCCGCCGATGTCGATGAAGTCGGCGCCGTCGGCAATCATCTGTTCGCAATGGTGCAAGGCTTTGCCCATCTGGTTGAAACGCCCACCGTCGGAAAAAGAGTCAGGCGTGACGTTAAGGATGCCCATGACGGCGGGGCGGTCGAAAAGTATGGATTTGTTTTGAGTATTGAGTTTCAACATGGTGCTTTTCTTGCAAAATTACATATTTTTTTGAAAATGGCAAGCGATGCTCATTTTTGCGTTTTAGGGAAAAATAATACGCCATAATTGGATTTTCATTATATTTGCAGGCGATTATTGTATACCTTATGGGACAACTGGCATTTCTAAAGGCGTTCATCCTAGTGGCTATGTCGATTGACGCAAACGACAACCGCCGACATGTCCATGTTTTTCAAAAAGGACAACGTCACTTGAAGTCGGTGGCAAAGATTTGGATTGAGTCAAACGGCGAAAAATGCATTGAAATTGCTGAATCAACCCTGCCAGCCAAGGAGAACAAAGTGTTGGTAGATGCCATTGATCGCCATTGGGAATACATCAACGAACAAATAACGATAACATTCCGTGGAGAAAAGACACGGCCGATTAATATCGAATAAGTATAGGAGAATACAGATATGTGTAAGATTCCAAACGTAAACATAGGCATTAAGGACATGGATTTCACAACTCGTCGAGGCATGTTCATTGTGCGCCTGACAGATGGACGCGAAATTGCTGTCCCTGTTTCGATGTTCCCTGATATCAAGCAGATGTCACTCAAGGAACGCAACGAATGGATGATTTTGGATGACCAATACTTCACCTTCGAGCACATGAGTCGTGTGTATTCTGTGCTTGACATTCTTAAAGTAGCCTAAAGTCAGTGACTATGCAAAAGAAAGATACAAAAGCCCAATTTCATAGCGTTTTGGCGCAATGCCGCAAGATGTTTGTCGATAAGATGAAGGACTATGGCCCGGCCTGGCGCATCCTGCGCACGCCGTCCATTACGGACCAGATTTTTATCAAGGTAAAGAGAATCAGGACTTTGCAGACGACAACAGAACAACTTGTGGACGAAGGCATCGAGCCCGAGTTCATCGGCATTGTCAACTATGCGGCCATGGGCATCATCCAACTGCAACTGGGCGTGGTCGACCAACCTGACCTGACAGCAGAGGAGGCGACGGCCTTGTACGACAAGGTCACCACCGAGGCTTACGAGTTGATGACGCGCAAGAACCACGACTACGACGAGGCATGGCGCGACATGCGGGTCAGCTCCATCACCGACCTGATAATGAGTAAGGTGTTGCGTACTAAGAGCATCGAGGACCATAACGGACAAACCTTGGTGTCAGAAGGTCTCGACGCCAACTATTATGACATGATCAACTATGCCGTGTTTGCCCTGATTTTGATGAGTGAATGAGCATTGCAAAAAGAAGAACGATGAAGAAACAAAATACCTCCATTCCATGGGTGAGCATCTTGGTGGCCTTAGCCAGTGCGGTGGGTATCTACTTCCTGCCGGCTTACCATCTGTGGTTCTTGCTTATCCTGCTGCTTAACCTGCTGGTGTCATTTGTCTTTGGCAAAAGATACAGCGATGCTGCGTTGACCATCTGCCGCCTCTTGGTGGGTGCCTTGTTCATCTTCAGCAGCTTCACCAAGGGCGTAGATCCTTTGGGGACGAAGTACAAGATGTTGGATTATCTCGCCGTGTACGGCATGACTTGGCTGAACAATGCGGCCTTGGGCTTGGCTATGCTGATGATTTTAGCGGAGTTTATCGTGGGTATCTGTTTGATTACCAAGATTTATCCGCGCTTGGCAGTGTTGGGTGCCACACTGTTGATGTTGTTCTTCACCTTCACTACCTTGTTTGACGCCTTGTACGACTTGGTGCCCGACTGCGGCTGTTTCGGTACGGCCATCAAGATGACCAACTGGCAGACCTTCTACAAGAACCTCGTCATCGATGCGGTGCTTGTGCCTTTGGTCTTGTGCAACAAGCGTTTGAAAAACGACCTGTCGAAGCCGATACAGTTCCTGCTGGCAACCGTATTTGCCTTGGCGTTCCTGGGCTTCGAGGTCTACAACTACCGCCATCTGCCGGTCGTCGACTTCATGAATTGGAAGGTGGGCAAGCAGATGACCACAGAGGCAGAGGAGAGCAAGATCTACCTGACTTATAGGAATAAAGCCACAGGCGAGATTCAAGAATATGTCTCGCCCAACTATCCTTGGAACGACTCGGTGTGGATGTCGCAGTGGGAGTTTGTCGACCAACGTCTGGAAGGCGGTGGCAATTTCCTTGGCTTCAGTGCCTTGGATATTGACGGCAACGACGTCACGGAGGACATCCTCGCCACCGAGAACCTCTTGATGTTCACCTCGAACGACTTGACCAAGGTGACTGAAAAAGAATGGGCCAAGATGCGGGAAATTGTCGATGCCGCCGAGGAACACGACTTCACCGTGATTTGGACCGTCGCCAACCCGCCAGACGTTGTTGAGCAGTTAAGCGAGACATACGATTTCCTTAACGAGGTCTATTATGCCGATGAGTTGGAAATCAAGACGATAGTGCGTTTCAATCCAGGGTTGATTTGGCTCGACAACGGATTGGTGAAAGACAAGTGGAGTGCCATCGATTTCTCAAAAGCCTTGAAGATCTTCTGACGTAATGGGCAGTTACATCATCAGGAAGTTGTTATACGGTATCGCGGTGCTTTGGGGCGTTGCGACGCTGGTGTTTTTCCTGTTCAACATCCTGCCTGGCGACCCGGCCCAGATGATGCTCGGACAGCGTGCCGACGAAGCGTCGGTCAACGCCATCCGTGAAGAGTTGGGTCTCAACCAAAGCCTTGGGAAGCAATATGTAGACTACCTTAATGACTTGGTGCCGGTTTCGTTTTACGATGTTTCTGAAGGTGCGCAGAAACTTGAGAAAATTGGCCGTTATGCCAAAATCGCCACCATCGGCTCGACGGCGGTGGTGCTGAAAGCGCCCTATCTGAGGATATCGTACCAAAGCAAGCGCAAGGTCTCCGACATCTTGGGCGAAGCCTTCCCGAATACCTTGCTTTTGGCGGCGGTGTCCATCTCCATCGCCATGGTGTTGGGACTGCTCATAGGCATCCTGACGGCAGTGTTCAACACCAAGTTTCTCAACAAGTTGACGCTTTTCATCACCACCATAGGCATGTCGTTGCCCTCGTTCTTCGCCGCCATACTGATGGCGTGGATCTTCGGATTCCTTTTGGAACATTATACGGGCTTGGGCATGACGGGAAGCCTATATACTGTCGACGAATATGGCAGGGGAGAGTTCTTGAGTCTGCGCAACCTCATCTTGCCTGCGTTGACCTTAGGGATGCGCCCCTTGGCCGTGGTGACTGAGCTGACGCGCACCTCGCTACTCGAAGCCATGTCGATGGACTATGTGCGCACGGCACGAGCCAAGGGCTTGAAGCCTTTCCGCGTCATCTGCATCCATGCCTTACGCAACGCCTTAAACCCCGTGGTGACGGCAGTGTCGGGATGGTTTGCTTCGTTGCTTGCAGGTGCTGTCTTTGTGGAGTACGTCTTCGACTGGAAGGGCATCGGCGTGGTGGTGGTCGACGCCTTGGATAAATACGATTTTCCGGTCATCATGGGTGCGGTGCTGCTCATCGCGGTTATGCTGATTATCGTGAATATCGTGGTGGATATTATTTATGGGTTTATTGACCCGCGTGTAAGAATTTCATGATGAACAAAATAGGTAAATACGAATTTGTGGCAGAACCGTTCCATTGCGACTTCTCGGGACGGATGTTTTTGGGACATTTGGGCAACCAGATGCTCAATGCCGCCGATTTTCATTCCACCGACCGTGGCTTCGGCATGAAATACCTGATGACCATCAAGCGTTCGTGGGTGCTGTCGAGGCTGGCCATTGAGATGGAGGAGATGCCATCG
>CACYHX010000012.1 GCA_902774365.1 uncultured Bacteroidia bacterium
GTTTTGCGAGATGATGTTGTTCTTCTCGTGCAGGATGGCCAGCATGAGGTGTTCGGAGCGGACGATGTCCGAATGGAACTCCTTGGCGATGATATAGGTAAACTTCAGCACGCGTTCGGCTTGCTTGGTGAGAGGCAAGGCCAGCACGGCACTTTGGTTGGTGTTGGCGGTGCGCACTGAGGCTTCCAACTTCTTCGTAAACACCTCGATGTTCAAGTTGAGGTTCTCCAAAATCTTGATGGCGCTGCTGCCACCTTCCTTCAACATACCCAAAAAAAGGTGCTCCAACCCGACGTATGGGTTCCCAAGGCGTTGTGCCTCCTGATGGCTGAGTGACAAAATGGCACGAACGCGGGGAGAGAATTTAGCATCCATATAATAATAATTCGTTAATTTTCAATAATTTGATAAAATACCCTACTTTTCGCTTGTCTGATTCATTCAGATTGCAAAGGTACGAACAAAAACCGAGCCGCGCCAACTTTTTGAATCTTTTCAAGATTATTGTGAAGCATAATTTAATTTCGACCTACAATTCAGGCAAAACGACCGAAGCCATCGTCAATAGATATGTCACTTATTCCATGTTTTTTACTCCAAAATTTGTCACTTATTCCATAAAATATAGGCATAATTTTGTCACTTATTCCGTTTTTTATGGGCCTAAAACGACCACTTATTCCATTTTGGATAATTCATGGCTCGTTTCTGATGCTCCAGGTTTTTGAAGTTTTTGCCCTTTTTTGCCCAACCTATCTAAAAATTTCCTATTTTTGCACCCTTATTGAACAAAAGAGAATAATAGTACCCAAAAATGGACGAGAATAATATCATCAATCCTGAAAACCAGGAAGATAACATCCCTGAAAACACGGGGGAAAGAATTATCAAGGTCAACCTTGAGAACCAGATGAAGTCGGCTTACATCGACTATTCGATGTCGGTCATCGTCTCGCGTGCCCTTCCTGACGTGCGTGACGGCCTCAAGCCTGTGCAACGCCGTGTGCTGTATGGCATGAAGAACATGGGCGTCACGTCGAGAGGTGCCTATCGTAAATCCGCCAAGATCGTGGGTGAGGTGATGGGTAACTACCACCCGCACGGCGACTCCGCCATCTATGACACTTTGGCGCGTATGGCCCAATGGTGGTCGCTGCGCTATCCCTTGGTAGACCCGCAAGGTAACTTCGGTTCGATGGACGGCGACAGCCCTGCCGCCATGCGTTACACCGAGGCACGCTTGGAGAAGATCTCCGAAGAGATGCTCGACGACCTCGACAAGGACACCGTCGACTTCCAGAATACTTTTGACGATTCATCGCAGGAGCCTACCGTGCTGCCTACGCAGATCCCGGGCCTGCTGGTCAACGGCAGCAACGGCATCGCCGTGGGTATGGCTACCAACATGGCTCCCCATAACCTCAGCGAATGCGTCGATGGCATTATCGCCTATATCGACAACCGCGACATCGACACGGCCGGCCTGATGCAATACATCAAGGCGCCCGACTTCCCGACTGCTGGCGTCATCTATGGCTACGAAGGCGTGCGCGAGGCTTTTGAGACGGGTAGGGGACGCATCGTCCTCCGTGGTGAGACCCACTTCGAGGAACACAACGGCCACGAGCGCATCATCGCCACCTCAGTGCCTTATCAAGTCAACAAGGCCGAGATGATCAAGAAGACCGCCGACCTCGTCAACGACAAGAAACTGGAAGGTTTGGCCGATATCCGCGATGAGTCAGACCGCAAGGGTATCCGCGTGGTGTATGAACTGAAACGCGACGCCAACCCCGACGTGGTGCTCAATAAACTGTTCATGATGACCCCGCTGCAAAGCTCGTTCAACGTGAACAATGTGGCTTTGGTCAACGGTCGTCCTTATACATTGAACCTCAAGCAGCTGATCGAACACTTTGTGGCCCACCGCCATGAAGTCGTCCTGCGCCGCACGCGCTTCGAGTTGAAGAAAGCCGAAGACCGTGCCCATATCTTGGAAGGTCTGGCCCGCGCCATCGACATCGTCGACGAAATCATCGCCACCATCCGCGCTTGTAAGGGCGGCACACCTGAAGCCAAGCAAGCCATCATGGACAAGTTCGGCTTTGACGACCCGCAAGCCAGCGCCATCGTGGCTTACCGCCTCGGTCAGTTGGCCGGCCTCGAAATCAAGAAGATCATGGACGAGTTGGACGAAATCCACGAGCGCATCAAGCATTACCATGACATTCTCGAGAACGAGACGTTGCAGTTCCAAATCATCAAGGACGAACTGACCGTCATCAAGGAGAAATATGGCGACGCCCGCCGTACCCAGATCGTCCCCGCCGCCGGTGAGTTCCGCATGGAAGACATCATCGCCGACGACGCCGTGGTCATCACCATCTCGCACCTCGGTTACATCAAGCGCACCCCGCTGACCGAATACCGCGTGCAGAGCCGTGGCGGCAAGGGCTCGAAAGGCTCAGCTACCCGCGATACCGACTTCATCGAACACATCTTCACGGCCACCAACCACAACCATCTGCTGTTCTTCACCGAGCAAGGCAAGTGCTACAAGCTGCGTGCCTTTGAGATCCCCGAAGAGGGCAAGAACAGCAAGGGTCGCGCCATCCAGAACCTGTTGCCGCTCGACAAGGACAACAAGGTGATGGCCTACCTCAACGTGAAGAGCATGAGCGACGAGGAGTACCTCGAAAACAACTACATCATCCTCTGCACCAAGAAGGGCATCATCAAGAAGACCAACTTGGCCGCTTATAAGAACGTCCGCCAAAACGGCATCATCGCCGTCAACATCCGCGAAGACGACCAGCTGCTCGAGGCTTGCCTCACCAGCGGCAACGACGAGGTGCTGATGGCAGTGCGTTCGGGTAAGGCCGTCCGCTTCAACGAGCAGACCGTCCGCCCGATGGGCCGTACCGCCACGGGTGTGAAAGCCATCACTCTGGGTTCGCCTGAGGACGAAGTCATCGGCATGGTGTGCATCAACGACCCGCAACAGACCGTCCTGGTGGTCTCGGAGAAGGGCTTCGGCAAGCGTTCCAACATCGACGACTACCGCATCACCAACCGTGGTGCCAAGGGCGTGAAGACCCTCAATATTACCGACAAGACCGGCGACCTCATCGCCATCAAGGGTGTGACCGACGACGAAGACCTGATGATCATCAACAAGTCGGGCATCGTCATCCGCATGGAAGTCAGCAAGCTGCGTGTGATGGGCCGTGCCACCCAAGGCGTGAAACTCATCGACCTGCGCGGCACCGACGAGATCGCTGCTGTCACCAAGGTGGAGCATGAAGAGGAGCCCGAAGATACCGAGGCCGTCGAGCCTGTCGAAGGCGGCGAGATGCCGGCTCCTGAGGCTGAAAATCCCACAGAAACCACTTTGGAACAATAATTGTATAGGAATAAACCAACAAACGAAATTGTCAAACTTTAAATAATTGGAAAAAATGAAAAAAGTAATGATTTTGCTGGTCATCGCCCTCACCGCCAACGTGATGATGGCCCAAAAGAAAGACAGAACCGACGCTTACATGTACAACAAGAACGGCCAATACGCCAAGGCTATGGCCTCCATCGAGAAGTGCATCAACCACGATCAGTTCCTTGGCATGAAACCCAACGAGCAATCACAGGCTTGGCTGTATCGTGCTGCCATCTATCAGAACATCATCCAATCCGACGATGAGAACCTCAAGGCCCAGGTGCCCAATGCTTTGGAAATCGTCTACGAGTCGCTGATGAAGTGCTTGGAGAATGAATCCTTCTGCGCAGATGAACAAAACCAGATGGAGATTGGCATGCGTATCGCCTCTGTCATGACCGCCTATTATACCCAAGGTGCCGACGCCTACAACAACGGTCAGTTTGCGCAAGCCGCTCCTTTGTTTAAGAAGGCCTACGACATCGCCGCTTCGTTGGGCGGTGGCGAACAGGCAACCGAAATGCTGAACCTCGCCGCCACTTCCGCTCTGAGAGCCGAGGATTACAACACCGCTCTGGAGTATTACAACGAGCTGAAGGGCAATGGCAAAGAAACCGCCGAACTCTACAGACACCTCGCTTCTTGCTACAATGGTCTGGGACAGTCTGAACAAGCCATGGAGATGATCAACGCCGGCTTGGCTCTCGACCCGGGTGATGCCAACCTCATCCTCGAAAAGGTGAACGCCTACCTGAAGGAAGGCAAGGGCGCCGAAGCCGTGGCCGACTTGCAGAAGCTCCATGAGCTCGACCCAGAGAACGCCCAACTGCTCTTCGTGTTGGGTACCATCTACGGCGACGAGAACAACAAGGACGTGTTTGACACCGAGAAAGCCAAGCAGTACTACGAGCAGGCCCTGGCCATCAATCCCAACTACTACGATGCTATCTATAACATCGGCGTGCTTTACACCACCATGGCCAACAAGTACATCGAGCAGGCCAACGACATCACTGGTTTCTCAAAGGCCGAACAGGAACAATACAACAAGCTGATCGAACAGGCCAACGATTTGCTCCGCACCGGTATGCCTTACCTGAAACAGGCTTACGAAGCCCAGCCTTCCGACGACGTGAAGAACGTGTTGCGTTCCATCTATGTGAAACTTAACATGACCGACGAAGTCAAGGCCCTGGACGGCAGAGAATAATGCAAAAACTCTCACGTAATAAGGAAGCCTCGCGAAAGCGGGGCTTTTTTTGTGCATTTTTTTGAGTTTTTTCTTGCCATATTAGAAAATCACTATCTTTGCAAGGATTAATTGTAAAGAAAACTAACTCATATTCCATAAAGTCATGTTTGAAATCATACACAAAGAGACATTTGCAGCCGAGACTTACCTGATGGAAGTCGTTGCGCCTCGCATCGCACATTCGGCGTTACCTGGACAATTCTTGATTGTCAAGATGGAAGAAAACTCGGAACGTATCCCTTTGACTATTAGCGACTACCATCGCGTCAGAGGTACGGTGACCCTCGTCTTCAAAGCCATTGGTGAGTCGACGAAGAAAATGGCTCAATACAAGGAAGGCGACCGTTTCGCCGACATCGTTGGCCCCTTGGGCAAGCCTTCCGAGTTTGCCACGATGACGGCTGAGGAACTGCGCAAGCGCAGCTTCGTCTTCATCGGCGGTGGCGTGGGTATCGCCCCAATCTATCCCCAGGTGAAGTGGTTGAATGACCATGGTGCCACGGCCGACTGTATCATCGGTGCTCGCACCAAGGACCTGCTCATCTTCGAAAAGGAACTGGCTGAAGTCAGCAACCTGTATGTCACCTCCGACGACGGCTCCACGGGTCGCAAGGGCTTGGTGACCGACGTGCTCCGTCAGTTGGTGGCCAGTGGCAAGCAGTATGACGAGGCTGTGGCCATCGGCCCGATGATCATGATGAAGTTTGCCACCAAGACCTGTGAGGAGTTGGGCATCCGTTGCACGGTGTCGCTCAACAGTATCATGGTCGATGGCACGGGTATGTGTGGCGCCTGCCGTGTGAGCATCGGCGGCAAGACCAAGTTCACCTGCATCGACGGTCCCGAGTTCCTTGGCAAAGATGTCGACTTCGACGAAGCCATGAAACGTCAGGCTATGTATAATAATGTGGTGACACGCAAGCAACTCCAAGCCGAGGAGAAAGCCGAAGGCCATGAGTGCCACATCGGAGGCATCTCTGAAGAGACCTTTGACAAGAAAAAACGTGTCCCCGTTCCGGAGCAAAAACCCGAGATCCGCGCCCACAACTTCGATGAGGTGTGCCTCGGTTATTCCGCTGACATGGCCATCATGGAGGCACAGCGTTGCCTGCACTGCAAGAGCCCGCAATGCGTGGCGCATTGCCCCGTCAACGTCAACATTCCTGATTTCATCGCCCGTGTGGCCCAAGGTGACTTTGCAGGTGCTGCGGGTGTCATCAGCTGCGACTCGGCGCTGCCGGCCGTCTGCGGTCGTGTGTGCCCGCAGGAGACCCAGTGCGAAGGTGCCTGCGTGATGGGCAAAAAGTTCGAGCCTATCGCCATCGGCAAGCTGGAGCGCTTCGTGGGTGATTACGCCATCGAGCACGACCTGCACTTCAGCAGCCAGAGTATCCCGAACGGTCACAAGGTGGCCATCATCGGTAGCGGTCCTTCTGGCTTGACCTGCGCCAAGGACCTGCTCTCCATGGGATACGACGTCACCATCTTCGAGGCCTTGCACGAGTTGGGCGGTGTGCTGATGTATGGCATCCCGTCGTTCCGTCTGCCTAAGGACACCGTCGTGAAGAAAGAGGTGGATAGTGTGCGTAAGTTGGGCGCCAAGTTTGAGAAAGACGTGGTCGTCGGCCGCACCATCACTATCGACGAGCTGATGAAACGCGAAGGCTTTGAGGCAGTGTTTGTCGGCTCGGGCGCTGGCTTCCCGATGATGATGAACGTGCCGGGCGAGAACCTCTGCGGCGTGGTTTCGGCCAACGAGTTCCTGACCCGTAACAACTTGTTGTTCGCCTATAAGGAAGGCTATGAGACCCCGAACTATGTCGGCAAGAAAGTCGCCGTGGTCGGTGGCGGCAACGTGGCCATGGATGCCGCGCGTACCGCCTTGCGTCTCGGCGCCGAGGTGCATATCGTCTACCGTCGTTCCGAGGCCGAGTTGCCTGCAAGGGTGGAGGAGGTGCACCATGCCAAGGAAGAAGGCGTCATCTTCGACCTACTGACGGCTCCTGTCGAGGTGTTGGGTGACGAAAACGGCTGGGTGAAAGGCTTCAAGTGCGTGAAGTGCGAGCTTGGCGAGCCTGACGCTTCGGGTCGTCGTAGCCCCGTCCCGATTAAGGATTCGGAGTTTGTCCTAGATGTCGACATGATCATCATGGCACTGGGTACATCGCCTAACCCGTTGATTGGCAGCACGACGCGTAACCTCGACTTGAACAAGAAGGGCTGCATCGTGGCCGATGAGGTGGGTGCCACCTCACGTCCCGGCATCTTCGCCGGTGGCGATGCAGTGAGTGGCGCCGCCACGGTCATCCTCGCCATGGGCGCCGGCAAGAAAGCCGCCAAGGCCATCGACGAGTATATCAAATCGCTGCATTAATATAATTGTATTATGCGCGTTGCACTAAAACTGACAGTCATGGCAGCCATGTTATTCGTGGCTGCCATGTTGCCTCTTTCCTTAGAGGCACAGGACAGCATTCCGCCATTGGAATTGACGGAGTGGACCCAACTTGACGACGGCCAGTGGTTACGTTCTTATACGAACAACAAAGGACATCTTCGTACTAAGTTGTACACTGAAGTGGACGAGAAATTGTTGCTTGCCGGTATCAACAACGATTTGAACCGTGGCATGATTTATCAGGCGGTTTCGTTTGCAAGTGGAGTGGGGTGCGGGGTCCTTGCTTTCACTTTAGGACCTAAAAATCCTGCAACATGGCTTTTTGCTGCCGGCTCATTGGGTTTTCAGATTGCCTCATGGGTGGTAATAAGCCAAAAAGCTGTAACGATAACGCCAACGGGAGTCATCGTCAGGCCTTCAAAAATCCAGAAGTCCAAGAAGAAATAAAAGATTACTCCTTTATCTCGACATAAAACACCGTCGGGTCGTCTTCTTCCTCGAACGACTCGTCGGTATAGTATTGTCCAGGCTTGTCGTCGTCCTGGAAAAGGATGAGCGTCACTTTCTTGAAGGGGATAGGCTCTCCGGCTCGGCTGTAATAGTCGATGTTCTCTTCGGTGAGGCCTTCCATGTGCATCATCTTGAGCATCATGGCGAGGTCGAGGTTGACGTTGAGCAGGTCGCCTTTCCACTCGATGCTGATGACCGCCGTGGTGTAAAGCTTAAAGTTCTTGACTTCGACTTTTTTCATGGTATGGGCTTTAATCGGTGTGTTTATTCTACAAAATTAGTAAAAAAAACTGATTTTTGAAGAATTTGCACGAATTTTGCAATCGTTTGAACCAAAATTTCTAATTTTGTACAATCTTTAAACTATGTGAATATGCGTAAGACTTTGATTATCATTGCAATGGCTTTGTTTGCCATGCCGATGTTCGCGCAAACCGTTGAAAGCGTGGACGTTTCAAAAGCCCCTGACGGCATTTTTAATACTACAACGCCAAACGATTGTGTCATCGAAGGCACGGTCTTGAACGGCCAAAAGGTGGGCACTTGGATGGAGTATTTCTCCAGCACGCCTTATCTTCCCAAGAAGATCGTGAGCTTTGAGAAAGGCCAGATGAACGGAGTTTTTGTTGAATTGGACAAGACGGGTTCCATCACTAAAAAGGCTGAGTATAAGAACAACGTGCTGGATGGCCAATGCAGCGAATGGTATCGCGGTGGTCGCTTGTCGAAGCTGAACACCTATAAAAACGGTCAACTTGACGGTAAGCAGATCCTTTGCTACGAGCAAGGCGGCAACCTCGAGGTGTCGAACTACAAGGAAGGCGTGCGTGACGGTGAGACGACTTGGTTCGATGAGAAAGGCAATAAGAAGATGACCATCTTCTACAAGAACGGCCAATTTGATGGTCAGCAACTGGTGTACTATCCCGATGGCTCTTTGAAGAGCGAGTCTGTCTACAAAAACGGCAAGATCCAAGGCAAGGTGAAGACCTATTCAGAGCCGCAGAAACCTCAGATGGATCCTAAGGAGAAGGAAAAGGCTGAAAAGGAAAAAATGGAAAAGAAAAAGAATTGAAACGCTGTTTCAACATCTTGATACTCTTAATCTTGGGCTTGCTGCCACGGCTGCAAGCCCAAGATACTATTATGCTGCACTCAGTTGAAGTGACGGCGGAAAAGGCCGACATCGAAGTGCTGAAGCCCTTGGTGGCGAGGAAACTCGACACACTCGTGCTCCAGTCGAAAAGCACATCCAGCCTTTCCGATTTGCTCATTCAACATAGCCCTGTCTTTATCAAGACCTACGGTCCTGGTGGCACATCCACGGCATCATTCCGTGGCACGACAGCTAGCCATACCCTTGTGCTTTGGAATGGCTTCCAACTCAACGCCCCGAGCCTCGGTCAGGTCGACTTCAGCACCATCCCCGTTTTTTTGATTGATGACGTCAGCCTCAATTGGGGTAGTGGCACCTCCAACAACAGCGGAGGCTTGGGCGGCTCGGTCAACATCGACAACAAGCAGCATTTCGGCGACGGTTTCCTGCTCGACGTGAAACGCACCTTTGGCAGTTTCTATACCTTCGGGAGTTATTATACCGTTGGCTATTACGGTAAAAACGTCTCCTTCCGCGTGAAAGCCTACCGCAATTCGTCGGAAAACAACTTCGAGTACACCAACCACGCGCTTATAGACCGTCCAAGGATGAAGCAGCGCAATGCCGAGTTCGTCGACTACGGCGTGATGCCCGAGATGAGCTTCCTCTTCAAGAACTGTGTCCTCTCGCTCTCCTCGTGGAACCAATGGAACGACCGCAAGTTGCCGCCCATCATGACTAACGTGAACAACAAAAACTTTAAGGAGTGGACCAAGGATAACTTCTCTCGCAACTATGTGGCGTTCAAGACCTTCTGGAACTCGGGCAAGCTTGAACTGAAGTCGGCGGCCTTCGTCGAGAACCAGCATTATTTCCTTGAGGTGCGCAACCCCGACACCTACGACCTGGTGACGGGCATCAACTCGCTCAACGATGCCTTGGTGTTGCACCAAATCGCTAATGTAGATCAGCAACTCTATAAGAGCTGGACACTGAAAGCCAAGCTGCAATGGGACTACGAACAGGTGAGGAGCAACAACTATGAAGGGGAGAAGCACCGCAATCTGGTGTCGGCATTTGTCGCTATCAACGGCGATCCTTTCAAATGCGCCAACCTCAACGTCACCGCCCGTTACGACTGGACCGACGGCAAGCCGATGGGACTGTTTCCCACGGCGACGTTCTCCTACCAGCTGCCGTTCTACAAGCCCCTGAGTTTCACTTTAGGCTACAGCCACAACTATAGGAACCCCTCGCTGAACGACCTCTATTGGTACCCAGGCGGCAACCCCGACCTTCTGCCCGAAGACGGTCGCACCGTCGACCTCGCCCTCAAATACGGCATGCAAAAAGGTCCCTTCAAGTTCGACTTGCGCATTGGCGGCTATGGCTCGTGGGTGAAGAATTGGATACAATGGAAGCCCAGCTTCTACCGCTATTGGGAGCCTGAGAACGTGGCCAAGGTCTTCGCGCGTGGCATCGAAAACCACCTCAGCGCGGCTTTCGTGCAAGGGGATTGGAAGGTCACCCTGTCGGGCAACTACGTCTACACCGTCACGACAGATGAGAGCGAGACGGCAGTGGCTCAAGGCATCAACGGCAAACAACTCATCTACATCCCGCGCCACCATGGTAACCTGTTTCTCAATGCCCAATGGAAGGACTGGAACGTCAGCTACACCATGGAGGCCACGGGTGCGCGCAGCACCTCTTACAATGACGAGGACACCTTCCCGCTCAATCCCTATGTGTTGCACCATGTCGCCCTCGGCAGGCAAATCGATAGATTCCGTCTTGAGTTGCGTTGCAACAACCTCCTCAACACCGATTACCAAAACGTCATCTGGCGGGCGATGCCGGGACGTAGCTTTGAGGTGATGGTGGAATATAAATACTAATTCTTCACCACTTTTCGTGCCACAATGCCTTCTTTGGCTTGAACACTCAAGAAATACATGCCTTGAGGCAAGTTCGTCATGTCAATCTTAACCTCGTTGTAACGGGTTGCGCTTTCATAAACACAAGTCCCAGTGACGGTGAAAAGGCGCACATGCTGGATAGCTTCGCCTTGCACGGTGAGGCTGCCTTTGACAGGATTGGGATATACCGTTAAGGTTTGCTCTTGGGCGGCGTTTTCTTCAACATCAACGCTAGGGCCGAGATAGACGGTGTTGGAGAGCTCGGTCTCGCGGCCGGCCCACATCGCTGTGACGTTGTACCTCATGTTGTCAGTGGTGTTGTAGTCGGCTTGCGTGGCGGTGAGGGCTTCATAACCCAGTACAAGTTGTTCCTCACTGCCTTCCTCCGGACCCCAATAGACATTGTAGGTGAAGTCGTTGCCGCCTTCGATGGGCTCGGTGTAGCCGCGCAGAAGCCACGAGTAATTCATATTGAACGAGGTGACAGGTTTCCAAGTGGAGCCCGACTTGATCAAACAGCTGTTGTCCTCGCCGACGAAGTCGCAGCAAGGAATGGGATGGTTGGCTCCTGTGGAGGTAGCGCAAATCCATAAGGGTAGCGTGGCATCGAAGGCGATGGGCTCGTCCAACTCGAATCTGACGAACTCTTGGCTGCCTTCCATGTCGTGGGATTGTTCAAAAAGCTTGGTACTGTTGTTAGCCGTAGTGCCGTTGTAGATGGTGAAGGTGTAATGCCCTGCTGAGCAGTCGAAGAGTTCGATGTGTGTCAATGGATGACCGGCGAATAAAGCCAGGTTCTCTGGCTCGATCTTGATACCCCACTTGATGTTGTTGGAGCCGATTTGGTTGGTGAAAGTGTTGTCGTCGTAAGCCAGCAGACCTTGTCCGACAGACACGGGAGCCTCCCAAGTAAGCTCAATGTGGCCGTTGTCATACGACCCTTCCAGGTTACGTGGTGGCTCGCAATAGTAGTTCATGGCGTTGGCATGAACACCCAGTTCAGGGGCCCAAGTCGAAGTGCCATTGAGCGTAGTCTCAACATGATAACGGTATGTGCCCGAGCGCATGATTTTGTTGTCGAGGTAGTCGTAACTGTCAACTTCGCCTTTGATTTTTCTGTCGCCACGGTAGATGTCGAAGGTCTGGTTCTCGGTGGGTATGGTCCAGTCGAGACGGATGTCCTGACCTTCAGAGACAGCACGAAGATGTTGCGGGGCAATCAGTCCCAAGCCATCGTCGGCCACGGTGTAAGTCGCCAACACGCCCGCTTGGGGACGCTCGGTATCGAACACCTCGGTCTCGCCGTTTTGGTTGGAGCGGATGGCGCTGACACGGATGCCTTCACTTTCGGGGTCGAAGCCATGAGCCCAACGGATGGTGACTTCGGTGTTGGCAGGGATGTAGTATTCCGCGGCGGCGGTGTTACAGCCTTCGTAAACGGTGAGGTATTGTGAAGGCATTCCATTGTTGAAAGCCACTTCCAACTCACCGCCTTTGGTGCCCCATTGCGAGTCGGTGGCGATAGAAAGCCTCAGGTTCTCATAGTTGCCCAAAATGATCCATTGCGGGTCGCATTGTGGCGACTCATTACCTTCAACGATGGCGCTGACACGATAGGTATGATAGCCGTTGTCGGCGCTGGTGTATTCGTGGCTGAAGGTCGGCTCGGTGATGTTGTCGGCCAAGAGTTCGCCATCGCGATAGACGACATAGCCCTCAACGTCGGGTACAGGGTCCCAACGTATCACCACCTGCTGGCTTTGCGCGTTGACGTGGGTGATGAGGTTACGTGGAATGACATCGTAATCCACTGGGCCATAGCTGAAACTCATTCTGTCGCCGATGCTGCTGACATTGTAGATGCAGAAGTGATCGTCAATCTGTCCGTTTGTGTAAAAAGGTGCAGGATTGGTAAGGTGGTTGAACACGGTGTGGCCGCGCTCGACGCTGTAGGCGGCTGCATCGGTATTGCCGGAGCTGTTGATATAGCCATCGGGATGGAAGATATAGACCTCGTCGAACTGATCATCGCCGTTATAGCCGGCATTGCCGCCGAAGCGCGTGTCGATGCGGTAGATGAGTAACCCGCCGTCGGGGAGCGACTCATCGAACATACGTCTTTTGTCGCGGTATTCGATGAGATAGAACTGGTTGGGGTCGTTGGTAGCGATTTTATACACGTTGCGACGGTTGCCTTCCCAAGAGGTGGCTTCCAACTCATAGGTGCCGTATTCGGTAATCTCGGGGATGTCGTCGATCCAGTTGCCGTATCTGTATTTCATGTAAGCACCCATGTGCTGCGGTGGGCTGGCGTTGCTGCACATCAGGTCCCAGCCACCGACGGCATCGGGACCGCCGTTGTAATGATAGAGGTCAGGAGCACCCAACGAGTGGTTCATCTCGTGGCATAGCGTGCTGACATTGAAATAGCCGCCGATTTCGAGTTGCAAGTTAAAGTCTAAGACGCGCAGGTCATTCAGCCATACATAGCGGTCGTAGATGCTCCAACGGTGTGGCCAAAGCAACGACGCCCATTCGCCTGGCTCGCCTTTGATGACGAAGACCACGTTGTCGACATTGCCGTCATGGTTGTAGTCGAGGTCAAGCGTGTCTGAGACCTGGTCGGCGACGTAATAGATGGCGCGCTCGAGCAAGGAGAACTCGCGCTCTGCCGTCTCCCCGTCGTGATAACCCAAGGGATTGGTGACAGGGTCGTAAGGCATGTAGTACTCTTTCGGGTAGTCGTCCTCGTAAGAGAGGATGGTCTCGCCTTCAGGCTCTGGATAGAAGTAGGAGCGGAGGTCGAGTTGGTTGTATGAGGCGTGGTGGAAGTAGTTGTGCATTGAGACGGACTCATAGTTGTTGGCGTTGAACATGGAGTCGACGGTCGAAAATGAAGTGGTGTGATAGGTGTCGCCTGCAAAGCGGATGAAGACCACCAGGTTGTTGTAACGACCGTGGTTGAGCTCGCGGTCGGCAGGCTTTTTCACGGTTTGTATGTATTGTTCACGCTCATGACGCCGTTGCTGATAGGCTTGCTCCGAAATCATCGCGTAAGGCTGCAGTCCAACCGAAGCAGGGTCGACGCTGTTGACGCGGTAGGGGGAAGCCACTACCTCGCCTCGGCTGTCGCACATGGCATAGCAGTAGTAGCCATCTTTGTCTTTCACGAAGGTGAAGCCATTGGCGTCGTGCACATAGTTGTAAAACTCATCGCCCGAGGCGAAACACTCGATGACCTGGCCGTCGGGTTGGGTGAGACGCACGGGGATGTTCTTTAAAGGAGCGGAGAATGCCCATTGGAAGGCACTCAAAACGAGAGCAAGAATGAGTAGAAGCTTAGTTTTTTTCATCTTATGATAGCATTATGTTTGACTTATCTTTCAACTTGGCGCAAAAATAAACATTATTGGTTTGCTGTGAAAGATTTGCACTTATTTTAATTCCATAGTCATCAAAGACTATGTTTTTCATATCTTTGCTTGCATAAAACTCAATGCTATGAAAAGACATTTTTCCCTCATCCTATTCCTCGGTCTCGCTGTGAATGTCTTTGCCCAAAGCGATTCGTTGGCTTTTGTCCACGGCCCATGGCTTTCCGAAAGGGTCGACGGCCTTGTGATGCGCCAGTGCCAGTTTGAGCAAGGAAGTCTGTTTGCTTCCAACCAACATATTATGGTTTGGGAGTTGTCTGATACCGACGATTTCGCCTTGCAGCTCGCCTATCGGCCTGAGCGGACAAAGACCTCTGACATGGCGAAGGAACAACATGCGGTGGCCGCCGTCAACGGTTCGTTTTTCGACATGGGCCGCCATTTCCCCGTTTTGTTCCTGCGTATCGATGGCGAGGACCTTGGCCAGACCACACAAGACGAAGCTAAGTTGCAATCGGAGAATTACCAGTTTGGCACGCTTGCCGTGACACTTGACAGCGTTTACATTCTGAAGACCGACACGGTGCCGCAATGGGAGGCAGGGTTGCCCTATCCCAACATGATGACCGCTCGGCCATTGCTTATCTTTGAGGGCGAGATGTTGCCCTTGCAAGAAGACTTGGGCTTCGTCAACGACCGACACAACCGCACGGCTGTTGGCATCCGCGCCGATGGGACGGTGCTTCTCATCGTGGTCGACGGACGAGCCCCAAAGGCAGCAGGCATGTCGTTGAAGGAGCTTCAGCAGGTGATGTGGTGGTTAGGTTGTCGCGATGCCCTCAACCTTGACGGGGGAGGCTCTACGACGTTTTATGCGGACCTAAGAGGCAACCACGGCGTACTCAACTATCCCTCCGACAACGGACGTTTCGACCACGAAGGCGAGCGAACGGTTTCGAATGCGGTATTGGTGGTAAGGAAGGCAAAAAAGCGGTAAAATCTGCTGAAGTAAATAGGTGGGCAGAATGGGTTTACCTAAAATGGCCGTCAGCAGTCAGCTATCAGCAGTCAGCCATGGTGATACCAAGCTGATAGCTGACGGCTGATAGCTGAAAGCTAAGAAGCTTTGATATCCCTTTACTTCAAATCAATAAAAGGCACGGAATTGCCCAGCATATACTGCGGCAGCTTGCCGTCCCATTTCTGAACCGCCTCGTAGTTGACCAGCTTGGGATTGCTCTCCAAAGCGTTGGCCTTGATGCGCATGGCTTCGGCATCGGCCTCAGCCTTGATGCGGGTCTGCTTGGCTTGTTCTTCCACTTGGATAGTGACATTTTTAGCCTTCAGGGCATTCTGTTCAGCCACCTGTTTCTCCTTGATGGCGGTCTCGAAGTCGTCGTCGAAGTCGATGTTGGTGATTTGGAATTGAATATTCATGAAATAGTTGCTGTCGAGAGCCTCCCGGAGAGAAATCTCGATTTCGCGTCGTACAGCGTCACGGTTTTCAACGATTTCCGTTGCCGCAAAATTACCAAAGCTTTGTTTCATGGCGGAGCGGATGAACGGCACCACGATACGGTTGTGGTAGTCGTCGCCGACGTTTTTCATCAGCTTGCTGACGTTTTCGCGCACGAGGTCGTAGTTGATGGTATACTCCACCTCCGAAGTCTGCACGTCGCGGGTGTAGCTGTTTTCTTTGCCGTCAAACTTCTTCTGCTGTACGTTTACACGTTTGATGGTTTGGATGAACGGAATCTTCATGTGAAGGCCGTCGCCAATAACCTCGTCACTCATCTTGCCGAAGGTGGCGAGCACGCCGCGTTCCGTCGATCGGATGGTGTAGAACGATGAAAAGAAAACTAAAAGTGCAAAAAGTACCAATACACCCCAAAGGATATAGCGTCCGATTTTCTTGGAGTTGGGGCTGATGTTAATGTTAGTGTAAGGTTGGCTCATTTTTAATGTAGTTTTAAGTTTGGGCAAAAATACACATTTGTTTTGATTTTGCCGCCAATTTTTAATGGTGTCAGATTTTTGTTTATCTTTGCCATTTCATAATTATACGAAAACAAATTTATAAATCAATGGATAACAGATTGTTAGATAACAAGCTCCCTTATCTGGTGGCCGACATGAACTTAGCCGCATGGGGACGCAAGGAAATTGAAGTATCGGAACACGAGATGCCAGGCTTGATGTCGCTGCGCAAGAAGTACGGCGACACGAAGCCTTTGAAAGGCGCAAAAATCATGGGCTCGCTCCACATGACCATTCAAACCGCTTGCCTCATCGAGACCTTGGTCGAACTGGGGGCCACGGTGCGTTGGTGCTCATGCAATATCTACTCCACGCAAGACCACGCTGCGGCGGCCATTGCTGAGACGGGAACCTCCGTCTTCGCTTGGAAAGGTGAGACGCTCGAAGACTATTGGTGGTGCACCAAGCGTGCCATCACCTTCCCAGATGGCACAGGCCCGGATTTGATAGTGGATGACGGAGGTGACGCCACTTTGTTGATTCATAAAGGCTATGCCTGCGAAAACGCCCCCAAACTTCTTGACGCACCTACGGGCAGCGAGGAAGAGAGGGCTCTGATGAGCGTCATCAAAGCCACCTATAAAGAGAATCCCACCTTCTGGCATACCGTCGTGGCTGGCTGGAAGGGTGTTTCGGAAGAGACTACCACGGGAGTGCACCGTCTGTATCAGATGCACGAGCGCGGCGAGCTGTTGGTGCCTGCCATCAACGTGAATGACTCAGTGACCAAGTCGAAGTTCGACAACCTCTATGGCTGCCGCGAGTCGTTGGCCGACGGCATCAAGCGCGCCACTGACGTGATGATTGCTGGCAAGGTCGTCGTTGTGTGCGGCTATGGTGAAGTCGGCAAGGGCTGCTCACACTCGATGAAGAGCTATGGCGCTCGCGTCCTCGTCACCGAAATCGACCCCATCTGTGCCCTACAAGCGGCCATGGAAGGCTTTGAGGTCACGACGATGGAAGAGGCCGTCAAGGAAGGCAATATCTTCGTCACCACGACGGGCAACTGCGACGTCATCACGCTGGAACACATCCTGCAGATGAAAGACCAAGCCATCGTGTGCAACATCGGCCACTTCGACAACGAAATCCAGGTGGACCGTCTCGAGAAGACCGAGCATCTGAAGGAGAAAATCAACATCAAGCCGCAAGTCGACAAGTACGTCTTCGACGACGGTCACTGCATCTTCCTGCTGGCTTCGGGCCGACTGGTCAACCTCGGCTGCGCCACGGGTCACGCCAGCTTCGTGATGAGCAACTCGTTCACCAACCAGACCTTGGCCCAGATGGACCTTTGGGAGAAGCGCGGACAATATAAAGTAGGTGTGTACTGTCTGCCCAAGTATTTGGACGAGGAGGTGGCGCGTCTCCACCTTGAAAAGATTGGCGTGAAGCTGACCAAGCTCACGCAGAAGCAGGCCGACTACATCGGTGTGCCCGTCGAGGGTCCCTACAAGTCGGACATCTACCGTTATTGATTCGGTTGGTTTATTGGAGTTCTAACGATCCTCAAACGTCTTCTGGGAGCATCGCCTTGGGTGTTGCTCCCTTCTTTTTTGTCCTTCTCAGCGATGATGATGAAAGCAGCGTCGCCGTAGGTGTTGTTGATTTGACGTTTCTTCAGGTCGCGAATCGTCGATGGGAACTCGATTTCGATAAATTGTTTCTTTCTTCTTGTGCGTTTCACGATGGCTTGCGTTTTCTCTTCAGCGATTTCGAGTCCGGTTTCGCCATCGAACCATCTTACAACGTATTGTGTGCCAATATCTTGTTTGCTAATCGGTAAGACGATAACGTTGCTCTTTGAGCAAGGTCGGGGCTTCTTTTTTTTGTCCAAAGTGTAGATGTAGCCCTTCTCGTCGACTTTGGCATCGGTGACGAAATGTCCTTTCGAGATGGCTTTGTCGGTGAGGCGGCGCAAGGCTTGGTAGCTGAAAGCGGTGTCCTGGCACCAACCATAGATTGTGTCTTCGTCAGCACTGGAAAGATAATAAGTCTCTATGCCGTTGGGACATATCCAGGTGTCTTTGTTTGACGAGACTGTGGTGTGAGGAGTGAAGGAGTCGGGGAGGAGCGGAATGTTTTTGCTGTAGGCCAGAACAGGGGTATAGATGCGCAGCAAGTCCTTGTCGTTTAGGTAGTTCCAATACCAAAAGGAAGCGGAGCCCATTGTGCCCGAGAAGAGCGAAGCCCAAATGCAGTTGTGTGTGTCGAAACCAAACGGGTCTTTGTCTTGGTATTTGGGAGGTTTGGTTTGCCCGAAACCAAACTCTCCGCAGAAAACAGGTTTGTCGGGATAGAGAGGGCGATATGTCGCAAACTTTTGGAATAATTCCTTGGTGCGTTGTTCGGTTGACTTGGCCTTTTGGATATTGCCGTAGGTGTGGTATTGCACGATGTCGAGGTTTTTGTAGATTGCACTCCCGATGTATTCTTTTTCTGAAAAAGTGCCAAGCGAGGTGCTGACAAGATGGTCGAAGGGGTCGATGGAGCGGATATAGTCGGCCATCTCGCTGTGCCATTTGACGATGTTGGCGTGGAACGGCGCTTCAGGTTGGTCGTCGGTAGGGATATTGTTGACCTCGTTCCAAAGCTCCCAACAAACGATATTGGTGGCATATCCCCAACGTGCTACGATGTAGCGAATCAGGTTTTTGGCAATCCTTTTGGCCTTTTTGTCGGAGAAAAACATCGTGGGCGACTTCAATCCAAGCACCGTGTTGTAAGGGTTGTTGTCCCATCGGCATGAACTATTGTGTATGTTGCCAAAGTCGCCAAAAGTGAAAAAGCATGGCATGACGGTGATGCCGTTCTTTGCCGCGTATGCAATGATATGGTCGAGTTCGGCAGCGTCTTTTTGGTTGAGCGACGAGTCAAAGTACAGGGTGGGATTTTTGCCGTTCATCTGCGTGAATTCCGGCCCATAAAGCGAAAGGTATTGGTAGCGTGAGAGCCAAATGCGCATATAATTGGCGCTTCCAGCCATTTCGTCAATATAACGGTTGTAGTCGTAAATGCCTTTGGGATAAGTTCTTGTGCCTTTATAATCATACCATGCCACGTTTGGCCCGATGGGAAAGTAAGCTTGATACTTCGACTCGCCGTTTTGCATCACCTCACGTTTCAGATATCTCGAGTTAGCTTTTCTAATGAACCCTTGATCGGTGTCGACGGACCTGCATTCAAAACTGAGCGGGTATTTATCGCTTGACGAAAGGGCAGTCTTACCTTTGCGGTCGACGGCATGAAGGCTGAAACTCCATTTCCCTGCCTGGTTGGGCGTGAACCTCACCCGCCAACCTTTGTCGCGACTTGCCGTAGCCACTTCATAGTCGTCTTTCTGTTGGAAGGTATAACCTTCGTAATAGAACCCGTTGACTTTGAAGGTTTTGCCATCAGGAGCCTTGAACTCCGCATACACGTCGATGACTTCGGGGTCGTAAGGATTGTCGTATTTTCCCAATTGGAACGACATCTCGAATAAACCAAAAACAGCCACGGAGCTGGGGAAAGTAAGGCCGGAAATGGTCGGTTGGGCATATACGAAGGCACACCAAAGGGTGACAAGGGAGACGAAAAATGCTTTCCTCATAGCATTAAGTGTTAATTCGGAGCAAAAGTAATAAAAAACATTATCAATTCTTGGCCATAAAGTTTTGATGTGGGTAAAATTTGTATCTTTGCGAACAAAATTGCAGTGTGATGACTGCATGAAAACGAGTGTTAAAACAGAACAATGAAAATTGCAGTCAATACACGTTTGTTGCTGAAAAACAAGTTGGAAGGCATCGGATGGGTGGCCTATGAGACCTTGCGCCGCATGGTGAAGGACCATCCCGAGGTGGAGTTTTATTTCCTCTTCGACCGCGAGCCCGACCCTATGTTTCTCTTCGGCGACAACGTGAAACCCATAGTGCTGTTCCCGCAGGCACGGCATCCCTTCCTCTTCATCTGGTTCTTTGAGTTCTCGGTGAAGAAGGCGCTGAAGCAGATTCAGCCCGACTTGTTTTTCTCTCCTGACGGCTATCTCAGTCTAAGGTCTGATGTGCCACAAGTGGCTCAGTTCCACGACCTTAACTTTGAGCATTTCCCGAAGGACATGCCGAAGATACACCTGTGGCATTACAAGAAGTTCTTCCCGAAGTTTGCCCGCAAGGCCAAGCGCATCGTGACGGTGTCGGAGTTCTCGAAGCAGGACATCGTGGAGTGTTACGGCATCGATCCAGAGAAAATTGACGTGGCTTATAACGGTGTGAACGAGAAGTTTGCACCTGTTTCTGACGAGGAACAAGAGACTATCCGCGCGAAATACACCGACGGCAATCCGTATTTTATGTTCGTCGGCTCGCTGCATCCGCGCAAGAACCTGGCGAGGCTGTTTACGGCCTTTGACTTGTTCAAGGGCCAGACGCCATCCAACGTCAAGTTGCTGATTGTGGGAGAGAAGCGTTGGTGGTCGGAGCCTATTGAAAAGGCCTACAGCCAGATGCGCTTCAAGGAGGAGGTCGTATTTGCCGGTCGTCTGAGTGCCGAAGACCTTCATCTGGTGACGGCATCGGCCTTGGCGTCGGTGTATGTGTCGTATTTCGAGGGCTTTGGCATCCCGATTTTGGAGGCGTTCAGGTGCGACACGCCTGTCATCACCTCCAATGTCACTTCCATGCCCGAGGTGGCTGACGATGCGGCTTTGCTCGTCGACCCGTTCAGCGAGGCCTCCATCGCCGAAGGCATGACAGAGATGCTGGACGAGAATGTGCGTGAGACATTGATTGAGAAGGGCAGGGAGCGTGCCCAGGACTTCTCGTGGGATAAGGCGGCTGATGACATTTGGAACTCATTAATGAAAGCAATAAAAGAATAAGATATGGCTAAAATCATAATGTATCCTGGCGAAGCCAGAAAAGACACCTTGGATTGGAAAGCGGTCCAAGGGCAGCATATCACCGCTGTGAAACGAAACATCTTGGTGCTGGGCTCGGGTGGCCGTGAGCATGCCTTGGCATGGAAACTGGCCCAGAGCGAAGGCGCACAGGTCTTCATCGCTCCTGGCAATGCCGGCACCGCACAAGTAGGTGTCAACGTCAATATCAAACCCTCTGATTTTGAGGCGGTAAAAGACTTCTGCCTGAATCAAGAGATTCACCTCGTCGTGGTGGGCCCTGAGCAACCTCTGGTGGACGGCATCGTCGATTTCTTCAAAGGCGATGCCGAGTTAAAAGGGGTGAAGATCATCGGCCCCGATGGTAGCGGTGCCCAATTGGAAGGCAGCAAGGCCTTCGCCAAGGATTTCATGGCGAAGTACGGCGTGCCGACGGCCAAGTGCTTCAAGGTCAACAAGGATAACCTCAATGAGGGCTTTAAGTTCCTCGAAAGCGTCAATGCCCCATACGTGCTGAAAGCTGATGGCCTTGCAGCCGGTAAAGGTGTGCTGATTCTTAACGACTTACGTGAGGCAAAGGACGAATTAGGCAAGATGCTCGACGGCAAGTTTGGAGCGGCTTCGGCCACGGTGGTCATCGAAGAGTTCCTCAAAGGCATCGAGGTGTCGGTCTTCGTGCTGACCGACGGCGAGCATTACGTGTTGCTGCCCGAGGCCAAGGACTACAAGCGCATCGGCGATGGCGACACAGGCTTGAACACAGGTGGTATGGGTGCCGTCTCGCCAGTTCCGTTCTGCACGCCAGAATTCTTGAACAGGGTGGAGGAACGCATTGTGAAGCCCACCTTGAAAGGCCTGAAAGCTGAAGGTATCGACTACAAAGGCTTCATTTTCTTGGGCTTGATGAACGACGGAGGTGACCCATACGTCATCGAATACAACGTCCGCATGGGCGACCCCGAGACCGAGGCGGTGATGACCCGCATCGAGGGCGACTTCGCCGACCTGCTCATGGCTTGTGCCGATGGTAGACTCAACGAGGTGCATTATGCCAAGAGCGACAAGACCGCAGTCACGGTGATGATGGTGTCGGGAGGCTATCCTGAAGCCTATAAGAAAGGCATGGTAATGAGCGGTTTGGACACACTGAAAGACGTCGCCGCCTTCCATGCCGGCACAGCCTTTGATGCCGACAACAACGTGGTCACGGCAGGCGGTCGCGTCATCGCTGTCACCGCTCACGGCGACAGCGTCGAAGAGGCGAGGGGCATCGCCTATCGCGAGGTGGAGAAGATACATTTTGAGGGCGTCAACTACCGCCACGACATTGGACTTGATTTGATGAGAATGCAATGATAAAGTTTTTCCGACAGAGTTATGTCATTCAGTATGTGGTGATTGCCTTGTTGGCAATTGCCCTGTGGATACCATCGTTTGTGTCGGGTAAGGCGACGATGGGCCTTGGCGAGCCGGTCATCCCGATTTTCAATCTGGTGGACGGCCTACTGGGCTACTCACCGATTCTTCAGCATCTGGTGGCCTTCTTGTTGTTGGTGCTTGTGACCTTGATTTTCAACAATATATTGGTCAAGAACCAGATTGTGGGTAAGGTGAGTACCATGGGCGCCTTTGTCTTTGTCTTGCTGATGAGCCTCACTCGGACGCAGGTCAATTTCTATCCTTTTGTTCTCTCGGTACCATTTATCATACTGACAATCAGTTATTTGTTTGATACCTACCAGTTACCTAATCCCGAGATGACTTTGTTGAAGGCAGGGGTGTGTACCGCCTTGGCCTCGATGTGTTACTTTCCGTCTATCTTGTTGGTAGTGTGGATGCTCATTGCATTGCCCATAGCCAAGAAAGGGATGTTGCGCCTGCAGTTGATACCTTTGTTTGGTTTCCTGTTCGTGTATTTCGTGTATTTCGTCAGCGTCTTTTTGTTTGGCGACTTCCTCACCTTGATACATGGCTACCGCGACTATTTCACATCGCTAAGTCTCGTGGTTGATGGGTTTAACTTGAAGATTATCTTGTTGTTAGTGGCTCTTGTTGTGGCAACAATACTTTTGCTCTTCGGAGGTGGCAGTGCCAACTTCGAGAAGACCGTGGCGGTGAGGACCAAGATCTCCATGACCATCATCATGGCGTTTTTTGCCGTTGTGATGCTCTTTTTGGGTGGCAACGTGCTGATGAACGGATTGATTTTCATCGTTCTGGCAATCCTTATTTCGTATGCCTTCTCGTATCTGGGCAACACGGGCTGGGCCAACATGTTTTTGGCATTGTTTTTGGTCCTAGTATTCGCAAACCATTACTACTTTAAACTCCTCTAAACCATGGGTTTGCTCACACATTATTCGGATAAGGTCGAAGCGGGTTGCGACGAGGCGGGCAGAGGCTGTCTGGCCGGTCCAGTGGTGGCCGCCGCCGTGATTCTGAAAAACGATGCGGATTACCCGGAACTCAATGATTCAAAGCAACTTACGGAGAAGAAAAGGATGCAGTTGCGGGAGCTTGTGATGCAGGAGGCCTTGACTTATGGCATCGGCATCGTCTCGCCGCAGGAGATTGACGAAATCAACATCCTAAATGCCTCATTCTTAGCGATGCACAGGGCCTTGGATCAGCTGACATTACGCCCAGAACTTCTATTGATTGACGGTAACCGCTTCAATCCCTATAAGAAAATAAAGCACGTCTGCGTGGTGGGAGGTGATGCCAAGTACCAGTCAATAGCTGCCGCTTCCATTTTGGCCAAGACCACAAGGGACATGCTGATGGTTGAGTATGACGCGCAATACCCCGTTTACAATTGGAAAAAGAACAAGGGCTATCCTACGCCTGAACACAAACAAGCCATTGCCGATTATGGTACGACTCCCTTACACCGCATGACATTTAACATGGCAATTCAGTTAAAGCTAGACTTGTAATGAGATAGGATAAGTTAAAGAATATGAAAAAGTTAATCCATACTTCAATACTGCTTGTTTTTGTGCTTTCGGCATTTCAGTTGAAGGCACAAAACATGGATTTACAGCGGTATTGGGACGATGTGGATTTTAGCGATTCGGCCATGGTCGCGTCACAAATGATGTCCGACAAGTTGGTCGCTTTTTTCTATTCTTTCACCGATGGTGATGAGCAGCATTTTGATAGTTTGTCTATAGCAGGCCTCGGTGTGGTGCTCGATAAAGCCAAGGTCAATATGCGGATGTATGAGTATATTCTCGACTTTGCCTTGAATGGTTATTCCTCCATGGGCCGTGATAAAGTGACAGATTATCTCTTGAATTATCCGCAACTTGCTGAAGGTGAGATTGGTGTGGAAGAAGGCTTGCGACTTGACTCCATCACCGAGCCCTATCAGAAGGTGAAAGTGGGTGCCCAAGCCCCCGATGTTGAAGGGATAACTATTGATGGTAAGAAGTATCATTTGTATGGTTCTGATGCTGAACGGGTTATCCTTGTTTTCTGGTCGACGGACTGCGAGTATTGCCATGATTTCTTGGTCCATATCCGTAAAAACCTGGACTTAAAATCTGATTTTGAACTTGTTACCTTCGCTTTGGCCGACAGCCAAGACGAGGTTTTGCAGACGGTGAAAAAAATGCGTCTGCCGGGATATCATTTCTATGATGCGTTACGTTGGGAGAGTAAGCCTTTTCTGGATTACCATGTCACCTCAACGCCATTTGTATTGGTACTCGATGCAGAACGCACCATTGTCTATAAACCCTATGATTGGAATGAGTTAAAGGAATGGTTGAAGAAAAGTAAATAAATTGATTGATAATAAATTAGTTATATGAATAGAATAAAAGCATTATTTCTCTTGTTAGTGCTGGCTTTTTCAGCCAGCCAAGGTATTGCCCAAACTGCAGAAGACCGTTGGGTGGATTCGGTGTATAACAGCCTCACCTTAGAGCAGCGTGTGGCACAATTAATATGTATGCGTGCCAACCAGCCCGACAAGCCTTTCTATGAAGATGTGGCCAAGTACATCAAGCAGTACAACATTGGCGGCGTGTGTTTCTTCCGTGCCGATGCCGAGGCGCAGGTAAACCAAACCAATGCATGGCAGGTTATGGCAAAGACCCCGCTGATGGTGTCCATCGATGCCGAATGGGGCTTGGCGATGCGTGTGAAGAAGACCTTGGCTTATCCTTATCAAATGACATTGGGCGCCATCAGCGACGACGAACTCATCTATGAAATGGGTCAACAGATCGCGGAGCAATGCCAACGCATGGGCATCCATGTGAACTTTGCCCCTGTGGCTGATGTCAACTCCAATCCTGCCAACCCCATCATCGGGATGCGTAGCTTCGGCGAAAACCCGCAACGCGTGGGAGAGAAGGCCACGGCCTACGCACTTGGCATGCAAAGCAAAGGCTTGATAACCACGATGAAACACTTCCCTGGTCATGGCAACACAGCCACCGACTCCCACATGACCCTGCCCACGGTGACCCGCTCGATGGACGAGGTGCGCGATATCGAGTTGGCACCGTTCCGCCATCTCATCGCCAACGGTGTGAATGGAGCCATGGTAGGACACCTCTATTTCCCTGCCATCGAGAAGGTGAAGAACACTTCTTCGTCGCTGTCATACGGCGTGGTCACCGAGTTGCTGAAGGAGCAGATGGGCTTTGAAGGCCTTATCTTCACCGATGGCCTCGACATGAAGGGCGTCTCGGAGAAGGTCAGGCAAGACAGTGTGCCGTATGTTGCCTTCATGGCTGGCAACGACGTGTTGATTCTGCCTACCAATGTGCCTTTTGCCATCAAGACCATCAAGGCGGCGGCGGAACGCAACCCGCAGGCGGCGGCACGCCTCGAAGAGAGTTGCAAGAAGATTCTGCGCTATAAATTCCGTGCCGGCTTGAACCATTACAAGCCTGTCCCGACTGCTAACTTGATGACCGACCTGAAGAAAAAGGCTTATACCGAGCTGCGTCAACAACTCTATGACGAGGCCCTCACGATGCTGCGCAATGAGGGTCAGGTGATACCGCTGGCCAATAACAAGAAGATTGCCGTGGTCACCATCGGCAACACCAAAAACGACGTGAACGACGGCCTCATCGCTCGCGGTTTCAGCACGACCTCCTTTGTGGTGGCTAAGGATGCCATCGCCTCGAAGTTGGCGGATTGGCTGAAACGCCTGGAGAGTTACGACTTGGTGGTGGTCAACATCGAGAAGACCACGATGTTTGCCAACAAAAACTACGGCATCACCGATGAGACGGTGAAGTTCTTCAACCGCTTGGTGGCACAAAACGACGTGATTCTTAACTTGTTTGCCTGTCCATACGCCTTGGATTTGTTCCGTATCAACAACAGCGTGAAGGGCTTGGTGGTGGCTTATCAGGACGAGGTGCCCGCCGTGGATGCCGTCGTGAGGCTGCTGTCGGGTGAGCTCGAAGCCCATGGTACACTTCCCGTATCGACGAGTAAGTTCAGCTGTGGCGATGGCCTTATTAGCGCCATGCCGGAACGCAAAGAACACATCGTTCCGCAGAAGGAGATTCCTGCTCCGTCAAACCTGCCCGTGCAGAATGAAAAGACTGCCGCCCTGCCGACGGAAAAGATGAACGCAAAGTATGCCGCCAAGTTGGATTCCGTGGCTAAGTTGGGCATTAAGAAAGGGGCTTACCCGGGTTGTCAGCTCGTGGCGATGAAGGACGGTAAGATGGTGTACGACAAGTGTTTCGGCACGTTCACCTATGGCGGCGGCCATAATGTGGAGCCCGATGACCTCTACGACATCGCCTCCTGCACCAAGATCTTTGCCTCGACGCTGGCTGTGATGAAGCTTTACGACGACGGCTTGATTGACCTCAACAAGACCTTGGCGGATTTTTTTCCATATTTGAAAAACAGTCCCCACGGCAAGTTGAAAATCATCGAGTTCATGACGCATCAGGCGGGACTCAAGGCTTGGGTGCCGTTCTATAAGGTGACGGTGGACGAAAATGGTCCCATGTCAGAGTTTTACACCGACCACATCGACGAAAACCATAATGTCAGGGTGGCGGAGAACCTCTATCTCATCAACGACTACGGCGACCGCATCTTCGACTCGGTGTCGAAGACGCCTCTGGGCAAGAAGAAGTATCTGTATAGCGACATGGGCTTCTATTACATCCCCAAAATCGTGAAACTCATTACCAACCAAAACATTGAGGACTATCTGAATGAGAAGTTTTACTATCCCATGAACCTATCGCATATCTGCTACAAGCCGCTCAACCATTTCACGCGTGAGCATATCGCCCCTACGGAAAACGACACCGTGTTTCGCCGTCAGCTGATTTGGGGCGATGTCCACGACCAGGCGGCAGCCATGTTCGGTGGTGTGGCGGGTCATGCAGGCTTGTTCTCCAATGCCCATGACCTGGCGGCACTCATGCAGATGCTCCTCGACAAGGGCGTCTACAACGGAAAACGTTACCTGAAAGCCGAGACGGTGCGTTATTTCACTACAGCTCCCTATGCCTCCAGCAACGACAACCGCCGTGGCATCGGCTTCGATAAATTGCCCATCAACAAGAAAGGATCGTGCACCGCCTCGAAGTCCGGCTCCATGCAAGGCTTTGGACACACGGGCTTCACAGGTACTTTTGTCTGGGCCGACCCCGCCAACAACACAGTTATCATCTTCCTATCTAACCGCGTCTATCCTGATGCCGAACCCAACAAATTGGTGAAATCGGGCCTGCGTTCCGTCATGCACGACATTTTGTACGAGGCTTATCCAGTTGAATGACAGTAATTTTGAAGATAGAACAACATGAATACCTATAAACACGAAGTGAAATACTACGAGTGTGACCGCATGGGCATCACGCACCATTCCAACTATGTCCGTTTCATGGAGGAGGCCCGCGTGGATTACCTCGACCAGTTGGGCTACGGCTTCGACAAGGTGGAAGAGGAAGGTGTCGTCTCGCCGGTCATCTCGATTCAATGTAACTACAAGACCCCGACAACCTTCAAGGACATCATCGAGATAGAGGTTTCCATCGGCAACGTGACGGAACTGAAGTTTGAGTTCAACTATGTCATGCGTGTGGGCAGAAAGACGGTGTGTACCGCACAAAGCCTGCATTGCTTCATGGAGAACGGTCGTCCCGTGGTCCTCTCGAAGCGCCTGCCCGAACTGTATAACGCAATAAAAGCACAACAACAATGAAGACTCCAAAGGTAATACTCATCACCGGTGCCAGCAGCGGCATTGGTTACGACACGGCTGCCGCTTTGGCGCAACAAGGACATAAGGTGTATGCCGCCGCACGCAGGATGGAGAAGATGGAGCCGTTGCGCCAACAAGGTGCCACGCCTATCAGGATGGATGTGACCGACGAAGCATCTATCAAAGAGGGACTTAAGATCGTGATGGAGGCCGAAGGCCGTATCGATGTGCTCATCAACAATGCCGGCTTTGGCTATTTCGGTGCCATCGAGAATGTGAGCATGGAAGAGGCGCGACGTCAGGTGGAAGTCAACGTGTTCGGCCTGGCGCTGCTCTGTCAGCTGGTGCTACCCATCATGAGAAAACAAGGCTCAGGACGTATCATCAACACCTCGTCGGTGGCCGGCAAGTCGGTGCTGTATTATGGCGGCTGGTATCATGTGACCAAATACTCCGTTGAGGCCTTCAGCGACGCCCTGCGTATCGAGATTCAGCCTTTCGGCATCGATGTGGTGATGATAGAGCCAGGCGGCATCAAGACGGAGTGGGGACATATCGCCGCCGACCATCTGGCCGAGTCGTCGAAAGGCACGGCATACGAAGAGACGGGACTACAGGAGGCCAAGAACTTTCATTGGATGTACAACACCAATTATCTCTCGCAGCCTTCCGTCGTGACCAAGACGATGGTCAAGGCTGTCAACAGCCGCCGTCCGCGTGCACGCTACCGCACGGGCGCCTTTGCCAACACCATCGTGTTCTTCCATTGGCTGTTACCCACGCGTTGGTGGGATGCCGTGGTGAGAAGTTTGGGGAAGATTAAGGCTCCGACAAAAGAATAGTCCGGGAATCAAAATCTGTAGACCAGCTGCCCTTTCACCATCCAGTCGTTGAAGGAGCCTTTGAAGGTGAGGTCGTCAACATAATCGGGGATGTCAAGTTGGTTGTTTTTGAAGGCATGGCTGCTCCGAAAATAGAACGTGTTGTAAGTGAACTGAGTGGTGAAAAAGAAGCGCCACACGGTAAGGCCGATGGCGGCGCTGCCGATATAGTTGGGCATGGGGTAACACCAAATCTTTGACACCTTTTCGCTTACATTATTCATTACACCTGTTTCCTCATCATAGTTGAATTTATATGACGTGGTTTTCAGGTAATTGACCATGGTAATCATTGGCATAGCCGTCAGGTTGATGGTAAGGTTGCGCAGGCCTTTGTCGCGAGGTCCGCTAGGGTCTTTGTGCCAAAGCACGAAGTTGACCGAATAGCCGCCACCCACCGAGGCTTGCAGCGTGGTGAAACAATCCAGCAGGTTGTAGGAATCCCACGAGGCCTCGGGCGAATTGTAAAGGCTGCCTTGCATGTAGCGCGCCGTGAGCATCCACGAGCCTGCAGTGCGACGTTGCACCATACCTACCTTGTAGGTGGCAGGATAGGCAAAACGCTTGTTGTTGAAGGCATAGTAGCCGTCAATGGTGAAACTCTTCAAAACGGCCGCTTCTTCGGTGATGAATTCGTCTTGGATGAAGTCATCGCCACCTGCTTCTCCAAGGATCAACGAGGATTTGAAAGGATTGGTAATCTTGAAGTAATTGAATTTCGCACCCCACGACTTGCCGATGATGCCCAAGCCTAAGGAGCTCTTTTTCCAGGCGCTGCGAGGTCCCACTTCCAAGCCATAACCTAAGACGATTTTGCCATAGCCTACCTCAAGGCCGATTTTCTTGCAGGGGTTTTCTGTAAGGCTATATTGCGACAAACCTATTTGATGAACGTCATCGAAATCAATCGCGAAGTCGACATCTATATCGAAACCTGCCTTTTGTATGGTACTAAATGTGGAAATTGAGAAACCGGCTTTCGGCTGGTATATGCGTGTCGTGTCGATTAGGGCGGGTTTGACAAGCGCGTTGTTGACTTTTTGCCAAAAGGTTAGTTCTATTTCTTGGGCATGCATTGAAGCCATGCATAAAAACAGAATCGTGATGACAAGGAGTCTTCTCATGGGTGAAAATTTTGGCGCAAAGGTAAGGATTTTTACCAAACTGCCCGTCAGGAGCAATCCTAACGGGCAGTTTTAGTTATGAAAGCAGAGGTTATTTCGCCTCCTTCGGATAAGTCAATCCCATGTTGTAAAGGATGAACGAGTAAATGTCAGCCTGCTCTTCCAGGACCTTGGAAATCGGCTTGCCGCCGCCATGTCCGGCCTTGGTGTCGATGCGGATGATCTTGGGCTGGTCGCCGGTCTGGGCTGCCTGCAAGGTGGCCGCATACTTGAACGAGTGGGCGGGTACCACACGGTCGTCGTGGTCGGCAGTGGTGACCATGATGGCGGGATAGTGAACGTCAGCACCGCTCTTGATGGTGTGCAGCGGCGAGTAGGCATACAAAGCCTTGAACATGGCCTCGTCGTCTTCGCTGGTGCCGTAGTCGCTGGCCCAGTTCCAGCCGATGGTGAAGAGGTGGTAACGCAGCATGTCCATCACGCCGACTTGCGGCACGGCCACGGCGAAGAGGTCGGGACGTTGGTTGACGACAGCGCCGACGAGCAGACCGCCGTTGGAGCCACCATTCAGCGCCAGGTACTTCGGCGAGGTGTAGCCGTTATTAATAAGGTATTCTGCGCAAGCGATGCAGTCGTCGAAGACGTTCTGTTTTTGCAACTTGGTGCCGGCGATATGCCATTCCTCACCGTATTCGTTGCCGCCGCGCAGGTTCATCTGGGCGTAGATGCCTCCGTTTTCGATGAAGGGCAGGCGCGAGGTGCTGAAGCCGGGATTGAGGGTGATGTTGAAGCCGCCGTAGCCATACAGGAAGGTCGGGTTGGTGCCGTCTTTCTGCAATCCTTTCTTGTAGGTCAGGAACATCGGGACCTTGGTGCCATCCTTTGAGGTGACGAAGACCTGCTCGGTGACAAAGTCGGTCGGCCTGAAGTCGATGGCGGGAGTGCGGAACACTGTCGAGGTGTTGTCGTCGATGTTGTACTGGTAAATCGTGGTGGGGAAGGCGAAGGAGGTGAAGGCGTAGAACACCTCAGGCTCTTCGTATTTGCTGCTGAAACCGACGGCGCCGTAGGTCGGCAGCGCGATTTCATGGAGCTGCTTGCCGTCCATGGTGTAGACATAGGCATGGTTGGCGGCATCCTTGTCGTAGGTGACAATCATCTTGCCGTTGGCGAGGTTGATGCCAGCGATGACGTTGTCGCTCTCAGGAATCACATCCACCCAGTTCTCCATCTGAGGGGCCTTGGCCGACACTTTGCAGATACGGCCCTTGGGCGCGTTGTAGTTGGTGAAGATATACAGCGTGTCGTTGATGACGTCGATAGGCATATACTGGTAGTCCATGTCATCGGCGATTTGCACGAACTTGCCGTTCGGGTCTTCCATGTCTCTGATCCACAGCGTGCTGCCTGCGCCTTGACCGCTCTCGAAGAGGAACATATAATGCTCATCTTCCGTGAGGTCAACCTGATGGAAATAGCGCGGTTGGGCAGGGTTGGAGTAGAAGAGTTCGTCTTGCTCCTGCGGCGTGCCAAGTCTGTGGTAGTAGATCTTATGGTTTTCGTTCACGTTGCTGAACTCCTTGCCTTCTTCGGGGCGGTCGTAGGCTGCATAGAAGAAGCCGTCCTTGTACCACGAGGCGCCTGTGAACTTGGCCCATTCGATGTGGTCGGGGAGGAGCTCGAGTGACTTCATGTTCTTCACGTAGATCTCAACCCAGTCGGAGCCGCTGCGTTGGATGGTGTAGGCCATGTATTTGCCGGCATCGGAGAAGCTGATGCCGCCCAACGAGACGGTGCCGTCATCGGAGAGTTTGTTGGGGTCTAACAAGACGGTAGGCTCGCCGTCGAGCGTCTCCTGCATATAGATGACGCTTTGGTTCTGGAGGCCATCGTTCTTCGAATAGATGTAACGGCCGTGCTCCTTCGAAGGCATGCCGTAGCGCTCGTAGTCTACGAGTTGCGTGAGGCGGTCCTTGAGGGCGCTGCGGAAGGGGATGTGGCTCAGGTAGTCTTGTGTGACTTCGTTCTGTTCCTTGACCCATTTCGCGGTCTCGGCTGAGGTGTCGTTTTCGAGCCAACGGTACGGGTCGGCGACCTTCGTTCCGAAGTAATCGTCAACGACGGTGGTGTCCATGCGCGTCTCGGGGTAAGCCTTGACGGAATAGCGTTCAGGCTGCTTTGGTTGTTGGTTGCAGCCGAAGAGGGTGATGATACTGCCCATAATCAGTAAACAGGTTTTTGCTTTCATTGGTAAAGATTTATAAAACTGATATTTTTTCTAATGTGGTGTCTGTAAAAGTATCCCATATTTCTAATCGGATTGGTTTATAATCCTCAAACAGATGTTTAATAAACTCAACTTCGAAAACTAGTCGAAAATCGTTAGGATTATTATCAGGTTGACCTTCTTTACGAGTACCAACACGAGCGATTCTAATCAGATATAGGTCTTTGATGCCTTTACCTTTAATATAAGGCATAAAATAATAGAGCTTGTTTAATGCCACAGTAGCAGGAAATTTTCTTCCTGTATAATAAATATTTGCAGAACCATCCAAAAACCTATCTACATTGTCATTCTTTACATATGAAATAAGTAAGTTTTTGGAATATGAAAGTTCATGAACTGTATTGTTGTCGTTATCTACTATAGTGTCTGGATAATTTTCACGGATTTTTTTAATACTTACAGATTTTATATTCTTTTCCATTGAATATTTATTTAATGTGGTAACATCTCCAAACATATACTTTGCAAATAGTTTTACTAATTCAACATTTACCGCGTTGCCAAATTGCTTATATGCTTGTGCATCAATATAATCTGGCTTAAATGTATCCGGAAAACTTTGAAGTCTTGCACATTCTCTAAGGGTTAACTCTCGTTTTCTGCTACCGATTACTGATGTTTGAGTTATTGCAACTAATGCAGGGAAATAAGTTCCTGGTTTAATACGAATACCTGAAGGCCGAAATTGTAATATATTGCCCCAAAGGTTGGGCTTTTTTGTTTGACCAGCCTGCCATTCTAACTTTGCCTTGGCTCCAAAAAACAAAGGGTTTGATTTAGCTCTTGGCAACCAGTCATCAATAAAATCTTTATTACTCAAATAGAGTTCATTATTTTTACGAATAAAATTTTGTTTCCATTTAGGATATTGATCCAAGTCTTCCAACGGATTCAATTCGCAAAGGTATTCTGACCAAATTGGGAATCCGGGTAGTTTTTTGCATTTTATTCCTTGTAGGAATTCATTCCATATATCCAGAAGTTGGATTTTATCTTCACTTAGTCTGCGTTTTTCAAGATCCATTATTTCTGAATCATCCTGAAGTATGTTGTCGATACTGCATTTAGGCGCTTTTTTTGAATCAAACACAAATTCGGGAATAGAGCCAATATCTTTTCGGACACACATAATGAACACTCTTTCACGATGTTGAGGAATGCCTAAATAATGTGGACTAAAAATAACAGGCTTGGGTAAAACATTATAGCCAACATTGGTTAAGTGTTCATATATAGTTTTCCATGTGTTACCATGGTCGTGTGATGCAAGATTTCGAACGTTTTCCAATAGGGCGTATTCAGGTTTACAATGTGACATTATTCTCTCTATGTCAAAGAACAAAGTCCCTTTGGTTTCATCTGAAAAACCAAGCCGTTTGCCCGCTTTTGAGAACGCTTGACATGGGAAACCAGCGCAAAGTACTTCAAAAGGTGGAATTGTTGAAGGGTCAACTTTTGTGATGTCACTATCTGGATAAATGCCATAATTGTCAAAATATGTTTTTCGACAATCTTCATCAATGTCACATGCGTATACACATTTCCCGCCTAACGCGGTCATGGCTTGGTGGAATCCACCAATGCCGCAAAAAAGGTCTATAAATCTGAAATTTTTCATCTTTCTACGCAATAATTGTAACGAAAAACGACAAATCTATCAATGTCTTTTTTTCTTATCATAAACTTTGGATTACGCGGAGATCCATCAGGTTGATGACCTTGGTTAAACTCGGTTAATGCTTCTCTATAATTAATCCTATTCAATTCAAGTATGGTCATTTTCACATATTTTACTTCCGTTTTCAACCTTGACGCGTATGATAATTCATCTTTTTGCATAAAACTATTGTACGCCCTGACATTAATGTAATTATTTGCTGGAGAGTCTTTTTTCGTTTCATGCTCGTATATCACATACCAAAACCTTCCATACATATTGATGCATTCGATAAATGCTGTTTGGTCATTTCCTGGAGCGTCTTTTGATAATATGTCGCTTGATTTCAAATCGCCGTAAAATTCGTCATGGCGGAACCAAATGTCAAAATCAAACGTGTTTTTATTCTTGCTTTTATTAGATTGTCCTGTATATATTATAAAAGGTGCAGTGTTATTATCTTCTGTAAACTTATTGAATTTATACTCTAAATACCATCCTGGCCATTCTGTTTGTCTCCATTCAGGCCAATTGGCACGTTGCATTTCTTTTACAGTCGGTAACACCTTGAGCCATTGTCCAAATGAGAAACCATTATTGAATTGTTCAAATAAAGAAAACAACAAGTTTTGCCCAACTTCTTTCCCGTCAAGATAGTTGGCGAGTTTGCTTCCACGTATGGCATAAATATGGTTGCCAAACATATCTTCCTTATGAAAAACCCCATTGGTCAATGCTTGAAATAAGTCATTTATGTATATGTGTGCTGATGAGTTATGTACCTTCTTCTTCAAGTATGAATCTTTCTTGAAATCCACAAATACTATAACTCCTTTATAATGGTAAACGCCAATAAATCTAATATCATAAGGTAATTGTTGTTCTTGTGTTTCAATACAGAACTCCTTGTACCAAGAAGGTAGTTGGACGCGCTTTTTATATATAGGATGTTGACCGTTACCTCCTAGGTAAGTAACTGCACGATGAAGAAGAATAAAGTTTTTTCCTTTGTTTGAATAGACGAAGACCCTATGTCCTAATAGGTTTTGCACCGAACAATTCTTTTCGCCGAGAAAGTACGCAATGCATTCTTGCTGCTGTTTTGTCGTAAGAACTTGATCTGGTGCTTCTTCAAGGCTTAAATCTGGTCTAATCTGTTCGCTATTAAGATTCATAACTAAATAATGTTTATTGGTGCAAAAATAGGAATTATTGTATTACATTGGTTTGTGACAACTGAAATCTTTTCTTATCTTTGCAATTTGAAGTCCATCGGCAGTTTGGCTTAAATTTATAGTTTATTTAACTGAGGGAGTGTATTGGCTCTTTACTGTGGTTCTAATTGAATAATACAACATACCATGTTATTAAATGCTAAATCATTGGAGAAACTTAGAATACTTATTAATGAAGAAACAACGTATCGTTCTGGACCACAATTGGTTTCGTTTTTTCACCAATTTGGTTTTAATGATGTGTATGGGCAGGGATTTCCATCAAGATGGATGTATACCGACAATAAACTTTCAAAACTAAATGGGTCCTCGGATATGGACAAGTGTATTAGGACTTTGTTTGATCCGATTAATTATATAGGCCGATTTGCAGAACTTGATTCTTTAATAGAAGAGTTTAATCAATATCTTGCATTTGACGGCTGGCAGGTCGTTCGAAATAATAGGGAAATCACGTTTTGCAAAGCTGGAATAATTGATATTGATAAGAGAAAAGAAGAAGCAACAATAACAGAAGAACAATCTTTTTTAGGGAAGAACTATTTTTTGGATTTGAATAGATTGAATCTTCAATCATCACTTATTCCAATAATGGAATCTAGAATAGATGAAATTAGAAAAAGCATGGCCAATAAACTGCCACTTGCTTCTATTTTTTTTATCTGGTAGTACTTTGGAAGGCGTATTATTGAATTTGGCATCGACTAATCCTCGTCAATTTAACCTCTCCAATGCTGCACCCAAGAATAAAGAAAACAAAGTGAAAATGTTTTCGGACTGGACTCTTAATAACTTAATAGATGTTGCTTTTGATTTAGGATATATAAAAGAAGACGTGAAGCAATTTAGTCATGTGTTACGCGATTTTAGAAATTACATTCACCCATTTGAACAAATGAGCCGAAATTTTTTTCCAGACATTCATACGGCAGAAATATGTTTTCAGGTTTTAAAGGCTGCAATTTATCAAATAGGATTGCACAAAGTATCATAAACGATAATAATAGTCAAAACATGGAAACCCAAACAACAGAATACAAGCAGCAGTGGGACGATAAATATCTTGCCTACATTAGCGGTTTTGCCAATGCGCAAGGCGGAACCCTTTATGTCGGAATAAATGATAAGGGCGAAGTGGTGGGCATCAGCAATGCCAAATACCTTTTGGAGAACTTGCCCAACAAGGCCATACAAGCCACGGGCATGGTTCCCGACATCGAAATCCATTGTCAAGATGGAAAGGATTATCTGGCCATACGCATCAAGCCATCCGACCAGCCTGTGTCGTGCAACGGCAAGTATTATATTCGAAGCGGCAGCACCCTTCATGAACTCAATGGCACTGCGCTCACTGACTTTTTGATGCGGCAAACCCACGCCACATGGGATATGCATATCGAACCCGAGGCAACACTTGATGACATCGACCCTGATGCGGTTCGCTATTTTGTCAATTTTGCCATTGATGCCCAACGCTTGAACGAAAGTGCGAAACATGAAAGTGTGGAGCATATTCTCCGTAATCTCAAACTCATCAACAAACAAGGACAACTCACTTTTGCGGCATTGATGTTGTTCGGGAAAGACATTGAAGACTACTGCCTTTCAGCCTCTTTCCGTATTGGCAGGTTTGGCGCAACCCAAGCCGATTTGATTTTTGACGACAACATTGTTTGTCCGCTCATCCGTATGCCCGAGAGGGTCATACAAACCTTGCGTAGCCGTTATCTGATTGCTCCCATCAAATATGAAGGCCTACATCGTGTTGAGTCATTGGAAATCCCTGAAGACGCACTTCGCGAGATGATTTGCAACTCCATTGTTCACAGGGACTATCGAAATACATTCATCCAAATGCGCGTTTGGGACGACCATATCGATTTATGGAACAGCGGCACTTTCCCGCCAGAAATCACCCCTGAAAACTTGATGACCTTGCACGAATCACATCCACACAATGAACTTATTGCCAAGGTATTCTATTTGGCAGGCTTCATTGAAAACTGGGGAAGGGGTTATGAGAAAATCCGCAATGCTTTTGCGAAGGAGAATCTTCAAATCCCAACCTTTGAGCAAGTCCGAGGCGGTGTGTTGGCCACCATTCATCGGGAAATATTTGTCGCTCTCAATAAGCAAAGTGGCGGTGATGTGTCAGAGATTGATAGATTAAATGAGCCATTAAACGGTAAAAATGAGCTATTAAATGGAAATGTAAATGACATTCAACTAACTGAAAATCAGAAAAAAGTATATGATTATCTCAAAATAATGGCTCAAGATGGTGAACCATTAAATGATACATTAAAAGAGCCATTAAATACCACTCATATTGCAAATGAGTTGAATATGGCTTATTCCACTGTTAAGCGTATCATGAAGTTTTTAGAGCAAAATGGTTTAATTATCCGTATCGGAAGCAAAAAGACTGGTTATTGGCAGGTAAAGTCGTAAAACACTACAACTTGTCCATATTAGAATCATCCTCAATCCGAAGATTGTCGATGATGAACTTCTGTCGCTCCATGGTGTTCTTGCCCATGTAGTATTCCAGCAGTTCCTTGATGCCGAAGTCGTAACGAAGGATGACGGGCTCAAGCCTCATGTTGGGGCCGATGAAGCCACGGAACTCGTCGGGGGAGATTTCGCCCAAGCCTTTGAATCGGGTGATCTCGGCCTGCTTGCCGCACTTTTCCTTGGCGGCGATGCGCTCCTCATCGGTGTAACAATAGTAGGTCTCTTTTTTGTTGCGCACACGGAACAGCGGCGTCTGCAGGATATAGACATGTCCATTGCGCACCAAGTCGGGATAGAACTGTAGGAAGAAAGTGAGCATCAGCAGGCGGATGTGCATGCCGTCGACATCGGCATCGGTGGCGATGACGATGTTGTTGTAGCGCAGGTTCTCTATGTCCTCGTCGATGTTCAAGGCGGCTTGAAGCAGGTTGAACTCCTCGTTCTCGTAACACACTTTCTTGGTCATCCCCAAGCAGTTGAGCGGCTTACCACGTAGGCTGAACACGGCCTGGGTCTGCACGTCGCGGCTCTTGGTTATGCTTCCCGATGCGGAGTCGCCCTCGGTGATGAAGATGGTGCTTTCGAGGCGTTTCTCGTGGTTGGTGTTGAGGTGGATGCGGCAGTCGCGGAGTTTGCGGTTGTTGAGGCTTACTTTCTTGGCACTCTCGCGGGCGGCTTTCTTGATGCCGGCAATCTCCTTGCGTTCCTTCTCGTTGGCTTGGATCTTTGCCTGCAACACGCTGACGGTCTCAGGGTTCTTGTGCAGGTAGTTATCCAAATGGCGCTTCAGAATATCGAAGACGTAGGTCTTCAAGAAAGGGCTGTCGTTGGTGCCGTCGGGGTTGTTAGGAGCGAGGTGGGTGGAGCCGAGTTTGGTCTTGGTCTGTGCCTCAAACACAGGCTCTTGAATCCTCACGCACAAGGCGCAAATCAGGCCTTGGCGGATGTCGGCAGGTTCGTATTCCTTTTGATAGAACTCACGCACCACACGGGCGTAACCCTCGCGGAAGGCCGACTGGTGTGTGCCGCCTTCGGTGGTGTGCTGGCCGTTGACGAAGGAATAGAAATAGTCGCTCGACTGCCCGTTGACATGGGTGAAAGCGGCCTCAAAGTCGCCGTCCTTGATATGAATGATGGGGTAGAGGCCTTCACCTTCCATGTTGTTCTGCAAGAGGTCGAGGAGGCCGTTCTTGGAATAATAGCGCTTATCGTTGTAAATCAGGCTCAGGCCACGGTTGAGGTAGGCATAGTTCCACACGCGCTTCTCGATGTACTCGTCCACATAGTGGTAGTTGCCGAACAAGGCGGAATCAGGGATGAACTCGGTTAAAGTGCCCGTGTCGCCATCGGAAGGGATAATCCCCGAATCATTAATCAACTTTCCCTGCGCAAACTCTACAATCCTTGTCTTGCCTTCACGTATAGACTGCACCCTGAAATAAGACGAAAGCGCGTTGACGGCTTTGGTACCCACGCCGTTCAAGCCGACCGATTTTTGGAACACCTTGCTATCATATTTGGCACCGGTATTCAGTTGAGAGACGGCTTCTTTCAGTTTTCCCAACGGGATGCCACGGCCATAGTCGCGGATGCTGACTTTCTTTTCGGCCTTATCCACCTTGACTTCGATTTTCTTGCCGAAGCCGGAGGTGAACTCGTCGATGGAGTTGTCAATCACTTCTTTAATCAGCACATAGATACCGTCGTCTTGTGAGGCGCCGTCGCCGAGTTTGCCGATGTACATACCTGGGCGGCGACGGATGTGCTCCATGTCCTCAAGGTGGACGATGCTGTCGTCGTTATAGTTTTCTGTGGTAGGTGCGGGGTCTTCGCTTGGATTGAAGATGTCGTCGTCAATGATTTCGCTCATAGAATATGATTTTGCGCAAAGGTACTAAAAAATGTCAAAACAGTTCGTGAATTGTTGTTTTCACCCATTCCCAATCTTGCCGATTAGGGATGAGCTGCTTGATGCTGCAACCAGTCTTTTTGTGGAAGACTATCCAATGGTACACAAACAAAGCCGTGTAAGTCAGCGAGGCGGTGATGGCTGCACCTCTGATGCCCAACCATGGTATCAAGATGAAGGCGGCGACTATCGTGACACTGAGGCCGATTATCGAGGCGTAGAGGTTGATTTTCGGTTGACCGGTGCCGGAGAAATAGTTGGCCAAAATGGTGTGGGCCGAGTAAAACACGATGCCGGGGGCGAGGAGCAGGATGACAGGATGGATGTCGGCGAACTCGCCCGAAAACAGCCACTCAAAGAAAGAAGTCGGGAGCAGACATAGCACCAACAAAGCGGTGAATGTCAACGTTATGGCGACTTTTATGAAACGTAGCGTAAGTTGTGAGGCGCGCTGCTCTTTCTCGGTGTTGCTCAACGAGGAAAACGCCACCAGGCCAATGCTTTGTCCAACGATGTTCACGCCTTCCGTGACTTGAGTGCCCGAGGCATAGACGCCGATGGACTTCTCGTCGCAATGGGTGTTCAACAGGTAGAGGCTCAGACGTTTGTTTAAGGTACTGACCAAGGTGGAGAGCTGCATGAACGCGCCGTAATGCAGCATCTCCTTGAGGTTGCTTTTCCAGGGCTCACCGCCTTCGTGTTTCAGGGTGGGGAAGAGCAGGACCCATCCGACGAGGGTGGCCACGGTATAGCCACAGAGCTGCGAATAGAGCAAGGCACGGGCCGTACGCTGGTTCAAGACGAAGATCAGCACAGCCATCATGCTTACTTGGGTCAGGATCTGGATGAGAAACAGCCAGTTGTAAACCGCCACCTTCTCTTTCCCGAGGAAGTGGTTGAGGTTGAACTCATGGAGGCTGTAGGCGAAGGTCATTACCAGTACAAGCCAGGCATAACCCTCTGGGATGATGGTATGGTAGAAACCAGGGAAGAGATGCAAAATGCCGAACAACAGGAGGTAAACCAACATCACGAAGGCAATCCAGCCATAGGAAATCTTCATCAGCGTGGCGACTTTCTTACGAGGCGTGAAATACACCAAGCCACTACCGGCGATGAGTTCGATGCCGATTAATAAAAAGGTGATGTCGGTCTGGGCAATGAAGGCCTTGCCCCATTCGGCGGCACCGAGCCATCGCGTACCCATGATGAGGGTGGCCAGCTGTGTCATCACGCTGACCACCCTTGTCGCTCCTGTTCCCAGTATCTTCTTGAACATCAGTCTACTTTGATGTCTTTATTGACGTTCTTCGAACCCACAAGGGCATAGAAGAGGATGTAGGCGGCGCAGAACAACACTACGACATAACTGGTCATGTAACTGCCTGTCCAGTCGGCGACGAGACCTTGCAGACCCACCATGATGGCAAAGCCAAATACCATGGTCATGAAGGCACCCGAAGCGATGGCTGTGTACTTGCCTAAGCCTTCCGTAGCAAGGTTGAAGATGGCGCCCCACATCACCGAAGTGCAAAGACCCACAAGGATGAAGGCAAAGATGCCCACAGGAACTTGAGCCCAAATGAATTTCAGGTTAGCCCAGTCGATGCCAGGAACGTTAACCTGCCAGCTTTGAGGTGCGAGCATACCAAATAGGACCAATGCAATAGCTGCGATGGAGACCGTGGTCACCATGGCTTTCGATGAAACCTTGCCGCCAATGGCACCGCCAATGAAACGACCAATGAGCATCATCAGCCAGTAAACGGCTACGATGAGACCAGCAATGGTACCACTCATGCCGAGACCAGGAGTTGCTGCTGTCGGCTCAGAGGTCAGGTATTGAAGGATGTAGGTAGGCGTACCGACCTCGATGCCACCATAAAGGAAGATGGCCAAGATGCCGAGCTTGAAGTGGCGGAATGAGAAGGCACTATATTTGTCCTTGACTTCCGATTTCACCTCCACGGGCTGTTGAGGTTCTTCAATCTTAGTGAACAGAATAACGATAAAGCCGATGACAAAGATGGCCAAGGCAATCAACAGGGCAGGGGTGGCATCGGAAATCTTGGCCTTGGTGGCCTCACCGATGAGGGCACCCATAAGGATGTAGACCGCTACGGCAGCGGCTGAGTTGAACACACCACCGATTTGGATGAGTTGGTTGCCTTTGTTGCCGCCACCACCGAGGAGGTTCAGCATGGGGTTGACGACGGTGTTCAGCATGCACATGCAGAAGCCGGCGATGAATGCACCGATAAGGTAGACGCCAAAGCCTAGCTTACCGCTTGCCCATTGCACAAGAATGCCGACGATGCCTACAGCGAGGGCTATTAATGCAGTTTTTTTGTAGCCGCACTTCTTAATTAGCATACCTGATGGGATGCCCATGACGAGATAGGCAATGAAGTTGCCATAGTTTCCGATTTGCGACAGGAAGTTGCTGGCGCCGAATTGGTTCTTCACTATGACAGCCATCGGTGAACAGAGGTTGGTCACGAAGGCAATCATGGCAAATAGGGCTATCATCACTATGATAGCGCCCCATTGTTTAGTTTTGGTGCTCATTGTATTATTGTTTTAGTGATTTGAATATGCTTTTTAGGGATTGTCTTGCTTACAAGAAATCTTTCGAAAACAAAAGTTGAATCTATAAGAAATTGATTTTCAATAGATTTTGAAATAGATTTTATTAGATTTCTTGCGAAGCAATCCATTATTAAATAGTTGAAAATTTAAAGATAATCGTTTCGTTGTATTCTTCGCCTGAACGCAGGAAGGTGTTGGGGAAGTTGGGCTTGTTGGGCGAGTCGGGGAGGGCCTGGCACTCCAAGGCGACGCCGGAATAGTCCTCGTAGACGTGGCCGTTCTTACCCTGCGGACAACCTGAGAGCCAGTTGCCGGTATAGACCTGCACGCCAGGTTGGGTGGTGTAGATCTTCACCATGCGGCCCACGCCTTCGTGAGAGAGCTCGGCGGCAAGCGTGATCTTGTCCTTTGCCACACCGTCGATGACCCAACAACTGTCGTATCCCTTGCCATTAATAAGGTCAGGATAAGGCTCTTTGATGTCGCGGCCGATGAGCTTGGCTTGGGTGAAATCCATCGGAGTGTCAGCCACTTGCCGCATCTCGCCCGTGGTAATCAGCTCGTTGGTGGCGGGCAGGAAACGTGAGGCGTTGAGTTTCAGGGTGTGGTCGAGGATGTCGCCGTTGCCTTCGCCTTTGAGGTTGAAATAGCTGTGGTTGGTGAGGTTGACGATGGTGGTGTCCGACGAATAGGCGCAGAGACGGATGTTCAGCTCGTTCTCGTCGTTGAGGGTGTAGTATACCTTCGACACCAACTCTGCAGGATAGCCTGCCTCGCCATCGGCACTGAGGTAGGTGAACACCACGCTCTCGCCGTTGATGCGGCTAGCCCATTTCTGGTTGGCAAAGCCGATGTTGCCGCCATGGAGGTGATGTTTGCCGTCGCTGGTGTTGATTTCAAGTTGGTATTCCTTGTCGTCAATCTTGAAACGGCCGTTGGCGATGCGGTTGGCGTAGCGGCCAGGCGTCTTGCCCGCGCAGGGACCGTCGCCATAGTAATCCGTGGCGTTGGGATAGCCCAGCACGATGTCGTCCATGTGGCCGTTACGGTCGGGCGTGACGATGCTGACGATGCCCGCACCGATGTCGCTCAGCTGCACTTTGACTCCATTGGCGTTGGTCAGTGTGTAGAGCTTGATGTCTTTGCCGTCAGGGGTCTTGCCCCAGACTTTAACCTCTATGTTCATTGCCATAAGTTGTTAGGATAAATGCCCTTCTCAATCAACTCACGGATCTTGCGCATCACGTCGGGCTTGTCTTCCTTGTAGGTCACGCCAAACCAAGAGGCGTTGCTCGACAGCACCTTCAGCTTGGCCGTTCCGTCATTAATGGCTTGGTTTACCATCAGCGGGATGAAGAACTCGGCTTTGATGTTGGTCTGTGCGGGTCCTTTTAGGAACTCGACGAAGCCCTTCTCGGAATAGGCGAAGAAGTCGGGCGTGAAGCCGAAGAAGTTCATCGAGACGAGCGAGTCCATATCTAACGGATGCGAGCCCGTTTCGTCGGTGTAGGCTGCGCCGCCGTCTTCGGTGTGACCGATGGCCGTGCGTTCGACGATGGTTTGCAAGTTACCTTCCGAATCGGCGGTGCAGATGCCGCGGCTCACCGTGCCGAAGTCCGACATGGTGTTGCGCAACTTATAGGCCACCATGCTGTAGGCGCCTTTCTTGTCTTCACATTCCATGAGATAGTTGGCCAGCACCTCGTAGGCTTCCTTGCCGTAGAAGTCGTCGGCGTTGATGGCGGCGAAAGGCTCGTGGATTACGTCCTTGGCCATCAACACGGCATGGCAGGTGCCCCAGGGTTTCACGCGACCTTCAGGGACGCTGAAGCCTTCCGGCAACTTGTCGAGGGATTGGTAGACGTATTCCACTGGGATGCCGAATTTCTCCGTGTTGTTGACTTTCTTGAAGGCCTCGGCGAAGTCCTCGCGGATGACGAAGACCACCTTGCCGAAACCGGCGCGCTTGGCGTCGTAAATGGAATAATCGAGGATGGCTTCGTTGTTAGGGCCGACGCCGTCCATTTGCTTCAGAGCTCCGTAACGGGAACCCATTCCAGCGGCTAAAACTAATAGGGTAGGTTTCATTTATGTTGAATTAACTATGTTGAATCTTTGATTTGTTTATTGTTTAATCGTTGAATTGTTGTTTGGTCATTGCGAGCGATTAGCGAAGCAATCCAGGATTTGAAATGGTTTTATAGATTGCTTCGTTCCTCGCAATGACGCAAAGCGTGTCATTATTCTGAATTCCGTTAGATTTGTGTCAGATTTGTTTCCAATAAAACTACATTAATCTTCTCGCTCCGTCAGAAATGACTACATCATAAACCTTCGGTTCATGGCCGAATTTGGCGGCGAATTTCTCCTTTGCTGTGGCGATGAAGGCATCATAAAGGTCTTCCTTCACCAGGTTGATGGTGCAGCCGCCGAAGCCGCCACCCATCACACGGGAACCCGTCACGCCGCAATCCTTGGCGATGTCGTTGAGGTAATCAAGTTCCTCACAACTCACCTCGTAGAGTTTGCTCATGCCATAGTGCGTGCAGTACATGCGATCGCCAACGGTCTCATAGTCACCTTTTTCCAATGCATCGCACACATCAAGGACGCGCTGCTTTTCACCGATGACATATTCCGCGCGCATGTAATCCTCAGCAGGAATCTCGGCCTTCACTTCATTGAGCATTTCCATAGTGGCATCGCTAAGATACTTCACCTCGGGATGCTTTTTGGCAATGTGGGCGCAAGCGTTCTCACACGACTCACGGCGACGGTTGTAGGCCGAGGAAGCCAACTCGTGTTTCACAACGGTATCCAAAAGCACCACCTTGTACCCCTTTGGGTTGAAGGGGAAATACTCAAACTCCATCGTGGCGCAGTTGAGGCGCATCAGATGACCCGCCTTGCCGAAGAGCGAGGCGAACTGGTCCATGATGCCACATTTCACGCCGACGTAGTTGTGCTCCGTCATTTGGCCGATCCGGGCCAACTCGAACTTGTCGATGCCGAGGTTGAGTAACTCGTTGAGGGCGAAGGCAAAAGTGCTCTCCAAGGCTGCCGACGAAGACATACCCGCGCCGATAGGCACATTGCCGTAGAACACGGTGTCAAATCCTTGCAGTTTGTAGCCCCGTTTGATGATTTCGCGGCACACGCCGAAGATATAATTGGCCCAATGCATGTGCGGATGGTCTTCCTCGTTCATGCCAAACTCGCGATAGTCCTCCTTGTCGATGGAGTAGGCGCGGACCTTATCTGTCCCGTTGAGACGGATGCATGCGTAGATGCCCGAGTCGATGGCACCTGGGAAAACGAAGCCGCCATTGTAGTCGGTGTGTTCGCCGATGAGGTTGACGCGTCCAGGCGAAGTGTAGACAACGCCCTCGTTTCCAAAGCGTTGCTTAAAAATAGATTTTAATTCTTCGATAGTCATAGTGCTTTCTTAATTTGGGCGCAAATTAGGAAAAAAAACGGTAGCGTAGGCCGAAAAAATGGATTTCTTCAAGATTTTTTGCCCGATAGGTACTGCGACGGCGTTTGCCCATACTTTTTCTTGAACGAACGCAGGAAAGTGGCGTAGGAATTAAAGCCTGCCATGACCGAAATATCTTCTAAAGAGTGTTGGTTTTCAGTGTTTTGACTGTCTAACAATGCTTTGACCTCCTCCAAACGGAAATTGTTGATGTAATCGTAGAAGGTCATGTGACATTCTTGATTAATATGGTTGCTGAGGTACTGCCGGTTGGTGCCCAAATGCTGTGCCAACTTTTGCAATGTCAGCGTGTTGTCTTGATAGTAACGTTTTTCTTTCATCACCTTGTCGATGTCGCAGCCGATCAATGGCTTACTAGCTTTGGGTTGAGAAGTGGTAGTGGCTGGCTCTTGAGGCTCGTTTTCACATTCATCGACGGGGGAGAGGGTGAACACCTGCTGATGTATCAGTTTGTGCATGACGTATAAAGCAATGCCGATGCAGATGAAGCAATAGAGCGTGTCGAAAATCAGGTTGATTCCGGTAGAGGGTTCTGAAAACCATGATTGTTGCGAAACACTTTCAATAGCCCACAGTAGCTGGAAAGCGAAATAAAGGATAATCAAAACGTTGCTCCAACGTAGATCGAAATAATCCAAGTCTCCAACGTTGTCCATTAACATTCGAGTATGCTTCTTGATGGAACGGACCAAATACACCAGTAAGACCAATGAAACAGCTATGGTGTATATTTGCACGACTGCCAAAACTATGGAATTTCGGCAAATAGCAAATAAGAGCATGGCTATTAAATAAGGTATTTCCAAAAGCAGAAGCTGACGCATTCTGTAACGATTAGGAAACACTAACGACATCGCAAACATCATGTAGCCGCCCACAATCACATAGTCGAAGAGTACCAAGAAGGTGTTGAGGAACTCAGAGTAAGGCTGGTTGTTGCAAACTAATACCACGAAGTTATTGAAAAAGCAGATCCCATGCAAGATTAAGACAAAAGCAAAAACCCTTTGAAATTGATAGTTACGGTGTTTCAAAAGCATGTAGATGCCGCATAATGTCAGAAAACACTGTGTCATGCCCGAGACGAAGCATAGCAGCAATATGTAGAATGAATCGGTATTCATGTTTGCAAAGGTACGTTTTTTCTTTCCCTTATTTAACAAACCACGCCAATTACCTGGTTTTTTACGCATTGCAAACCGAATTTTTACGAAATGATAAAACCGAACCTTTGTTTTTTACGCATTGCAAGCCGCTTTTTGGGCGAATGAAAGACCGATGCGGAGAATTATGGTGAAATTTGCAAAAAAGAATGAAATGTGTTAACCCAAAACAAATCAAAATGAGAAAACAACATTTAAAATCGGTCATTTTCGCAGTGCTCGCCTTTGCGCTGTGCATGGCGACTTCATGTAAGAAAATCAACGACATCACAAACCCGACAAAGTATGGCAAAATACAGGGCTTTGTGACCAACCTCAACACCTCAGAACCCATCCAAGGCGTGAACATCTCGCTCAGCCCGACGGGAGCCTCCGCCGTGACGGGCAGTGACGGACGCTACGAGTTCGCCAACCTGGAACCAGGTCTTTACACCGTGCAGGGCATGAAGAATGGTTTTGAGAGCAACACGAAGACCATCAAAATCGTCGAAGACCAAGTGTCGTCGGGTGATATGATGCTGAAACCCGTTGTGTCGGGCTTTCGCCTCAACGTAGACTACCTCGACTTCGGTTCAGCCTTTAATACACTGACCTTCAAGATTATCAACGCGAGTGAGACCTTATCGATGAGTTGGGAGATTATTGAAAGCCTGAACTGGCTGACGGTCACCCCCAATTCAGGTAATTTACAAGGTGGCCAGGAAGTGACCCTCACCGTTACCGTCGACCGCAGTTTGCTTTCCCACACCACAACGGGTAACGTCACCATTCATTCCGCTGACATGGAGATGGTGCTGCCGGTCAGTGTGAGTTTGTAATTTAAAAACCTATTAAATCTTTATACCTATGAAAAAAATGAAACTAGTCATGGGCGTCGTTCTCGTCCTCGCATTGGGTCTGTTCTCGACCTCGTGTAAAAAAGAAGTTGCCACTGGCAAAATCCAAGGTCTTGTGACCAACTACGCCACCTCGGAACCCATCCAAGGTGTGAACATCTCGCTTAGCCCCACGGGTGCTTCCGCTGTCACTGGCAGTGATGGCCGCTATGAGTTCAACAACCTCGAACCTGGCAACTACACCGTGCAAGGCACGAAGAGTGGCTTCGAGAGCAACACGAAGAACATCACCATTACATCTGGTAACGTGTCGTCGGGCGACATGCAGCTGCGTCCCGCTGCCACGGGCTTCCGACTTAACGTGGATTACCTCGACTTCGGTACCAACTTCACGCAGATGAGCTTCAAGATCATCAACGTTAGCACGACCAATGCCATGAGTTGGGAAATCGTGGAAAGCCTGAACTGGTTGGAGACCTCGCCTTCGACGGGTAGCATCCAGGGCGGACAGGAAACCACCGTCAACGTCGCCATCGACCGCTCGCTGCTGTCGCAAACCACCACGGCCAACATCACCGTGCGTAGCGCAGACCATAGTGTCGTGTTGCCCATCAATGTCACCGTTTCGGGCGACAATGCCCCGCAGTTGCAGCTGAGCGAGACTACGCTCGACTTTGGCACCACGGCCAACAACCTTTCTTTCTCTGTGATGAATGTCGGTCCGAATGGTACCACGCTCAACTGGACTTGCTCGAACATCACCGTGGATTGGCTGACGCTCAGTCCCACCTCGGGCAGCACGGCAGGAGGCAACTCCACCATGGTGATGGCCACCATCGACCGCACGAAATTCAACGGTATCGTTTCCACAAGTGTCACCGTGAATGGCGCTGGCATGTCATCCACCATCGTCTTCAACGCACAGTCAGAGGGTAGCGGAGTCGCCATTCTGCAACTCAGCGAAAATGCGCTTGACTTTGGCGAGCAAGAGACAGCCATGACTTTCCAAGTGAGGAATATTGGTACCAACAGCAGCGTGCTGGATTGGACCGTCAGTACCCCGGCCGTCAACTGGCTGACCATCAGCCCCATGTCGGGCAGCACCGTTGCCGGCAACGCCAGCCTCGTGACTGTCCTTATTGACCGCTCCATGTTTAGCAACGATGTATCGACCAACATCACAGTGAGTGGTGGCGGCAACACCGCCAGCATTGCGGTGTCGGCCAAATATTTCGATAACACCATTGTGGTGGGTGAAGGTCTGTATTGCTTCTTCAACTTCGACGAACAGGATATTGTGGACTATAATGGCAATTATACGGGCATCAACGCTGGCGCCGTGCCTTCATCGGACACACCGAGTGGATTGGGTAAGTCGATGCAGTTTGACGGTAACTCGTTCATCCTTGTGCAAAACAACGTTGTTCCCACAAGCACCAACTACACAATTAGCTATTGGTTCAAGACCACTAGCTCGGGCCAATACATGATTGGTTCCGATAAATATGGAAGTGATTTGGTTGGCACGTATGATGAGTGTGTGATTGCCTTCACCACGAGTTCAAAGTATTTCTTCCGCTTTGCAAATTGGCGTGTACATTTCGAGTCTGAAAACACCATGGATCCATATTTTGATAATCAATGGCACATGCTGACCTTCACCTTCAATGGTGCAATGGGTATGGTGTATTTGGATGGTGTTTTGAAGGGCACTCATGTGAATACCAATTACATGTGGGACGCTCCGACTGCCACGTATTTTGGAAGCAACTGCAAGATGCTTGATGGCAAGGCCAACTTCAACGGCAAACTCGACAACTTCCGCAGCTACAGCCGCGCTTTGAGTGCGACCGAGATCCAGGCTTTGTACAACGCAAGGCAATAAGAAATAAACTTTAGTACGATTGTCTATTTTTCGGCGGCCTCGGCAATGTCCGGGGCCGCCATTTTTATGGTCGCTGATGACATAAAAACGATTTCTGCCTTGATTGTTTGATAATTTTGTACTTTTGCTTGTTCACTAATAACCCCGTTTATAATGAAAAAGACCTTTATCCTACTGTTTGCCATGGCGTTTTCGCTGCTTTCGAGAGCGCAAAGCATCAATTTTGACCAATATTTCCAAGATGAAGGCTCACTGCGTATGGATGTCTTTCAATGCGGTAATGCCGAAGGCTCGCATTATGTGTTTGAACGTTTCGTTATCGAGCCGTATTTCGGAGGCTCCAAAGTCAATTTGATTGATCCATTCAATTTTGGTACCAACCGAGTTAAAGTGATTGACGCACAAACTAATAGCTTGATGTATTCGAGAGGTTACAACACCTTGTTCCAGGAATGGCAGACCACCGACGAAGCCCGTGTGATGGAACGTTGCTATGAGGAATCCGTGAGTGTTCCGTTGCCGCGCAACGAGGCCTATGTCATCCTCGAAGTCAGGAATTTCGATGGCGAGTTTGAAGAAGTCTTCTCAAAGCTTTACGAGCCTGACGAAATCTTCAACACCACGGAGCAGCGCTATGTGTTTCCGGTCTATGATGTGATGGTCAACGGCTCGCCCGAAAGCAAGGTGGACATCGTGATTCTGCCTGAAGGCTATACCGCTGAAGAGATGTCTCAGTTTCAACAAGATTGTCAGAATCTGGCGGATGTATTCGCACAGGCTGAGCCGTTTGCAAGCCATATCAACGACTTCAATTTCCGGGCTGTGCTGGCCCCTTCCGAGGAGAGCGGTGTCGACATTCCTGCGTATCACTTTTGGGTGCGTACCATCCTCAATGCGCATTTCTACACCTTTTACATTGACCGCTATTGCACCACCCGTGATTACTTCTCGGTGAAGGACGTGGCCGCCAATGCGCCTTACGACCAGATTTACATTTTGGTAAACAGCAGTAACTATGGCGGCGGCGGATTCTACAACTTCTATTCGATGAGCACGGCGGGCAACATGTCGACATCCGATGTCATTGTGCATGAGTTTGGCCATGCTTTCGCAGGCTTGGCCGACGAATACGAGGAGCCTGACAATCCGCTGGCTTTGCTTTACAACTTGAACGTGGAGCCTTGGGAACCCAATATCACCACTTTGGTGGACTTTGACTCGAAGTGGGCGGACCTTGTCGCTCCCGGCACACCTATTCCCACGCCAAACACCAATCAGTATAACAATATAGTGGGGGCTTTTGAAGGCGGAGGCTATCTGTCGCAAGGCATGTATCGTCCGCAACGCAGCTGCATGATGCGCAATTATGCACCTTTCTGTGCCGTGTGCAGCAGGACGATTGAGGCCGTGATTGAGGCTCATTCCGATACTCCAGTGGCGGTGAGGCCGGAACTGCTGGAGCCCGAATCCGCGCTTCGTGTATGTCCCAATCCCGCTACGGATTTCATCGATGTGTTTGTGAATCAAGCGGATGGTCAAGCTGAGATCCTCGACACGAATGGAAAGGTTGTGATGATGGTTCAACTCAAAAACGAGGTGAACAGGATCGGCATCAGCGACTTGCCCAAGGGCATGTATGTGCTTCGCGTGAATGGTGTGACTCGTAAATTTGTGAAACAATGAATCATAGGCATTTGATAGGGTTGTTAATGGGTGGTCTGATGTTGGCTTCTTGTGCCCACAGCCCCGAGCCAAGTGGCCCCATTCCAAGTCGTCAACAGCTGGAGTGGCAACAACTTGAAAACTATGCGTTTATCCACTTTGGCTTAAACACGTTTAATAACATGGAATGGGGCTATGGCAACACGCCATCCTATACCTTCAATCCCACCCATTTGGATTGCGAACAGTGGATCTTGACCTTGAAAGCTGCCGGGATGAGAGGCGTGATCCTCACGGCCAAACACCATGACGGATTCTGCCTTTGGCCAACTGAAACTACCGATTATTCCATAAAGAATACCTATTACAAGAATGGAAAAGGGGATTTGGTCAAAGAACTCTCGGAGGCATGCAAGAAGCACAATTTGAAGTTTGGACTGTATCTCTCGCCTTGGGACCGCAACCAACCCGAGTATGGCTACAAGGGCTATGTGGATATCTATCATCAACAGATTGAGGAACTTGTGAGCAACTACGGACCCTTGTTTGAGTTCTGGTTTGATGGCGCCAATGGCGGTACAGGATGGTATGGAGGCGCCGACGAGATGCGCTCCATCGTAGCGGAGCAATACTACGATTATGAGAAGGCAAGGGAAATCGTTTGGAAATACAGCCCCGAAGCGAGCATCTTTGGCGGTACGGTGCCGACTTTGCGATGGATCGGCAATGAGGAAGGCAAGGCCAACGCCACGCAGTGGTGCATGTATAAAACTGATTTTGAATCGCTTAATGACACAAAGGCGTTGCAGCAAGGCTATCCTGACGGTGAAGCTTGGCTGCCAGCCGAGGTGGATGTCTCCATTCGTCCGGGATGGTTCTACCATGAGAGCGAGGACGACCAAGTGAAGACCGTTGACCAGTTGATGGATTTGTATTACCAAAGTGTCGGCCATAACACCAATCTCTTGCTCAATTTCCCTGTGAATCAAGAGGGTAGGATACCCAGTATAGACTCGGCCAATGCCGTGCAATGGCATGAGAAGTTGCAAAAAGATTTTGCCGACAACCTGCTGAAAGGTTGCAACGTGACCGCCAGCAACACAAGAGGATATAGGTTCAAGGCCAAAAATGTGCTTCGTGACGATTACACCCGTTACTGGGCAACGGAAGACGGAGTCCACCAAGCCGAACTTATCTTTGATTTTCCCCAAACTACGGTTTTCAACCGTTTGTTATTGCAGGAGTATATTCCTTTAGGACAGAATGTTGATGCATTTTATTTGGACTATTACTTTAATGGCAAATGGTTGCCTATCGAAACCAACGAGCCAACGACCACCATTGGCTACAAGCGACTTCTTCGTTTCCAGACCGTTAAGGCAGATAAATTGAGAATTAGGTTTAAGGTATTTAAGGGCGCATTATGTATTAATAAGGTTGGAGCATATTTAGCAGAAACAACAGAACTCACGCCCTAAACGTCATTGCGGGCTTGACCCGCAATCTCCCACGCGATAAGGTTTTGTCTTCGCGCTTGGGAGATGGCGGATCCTTGTCCGCCATGACGGTAAACGGTATATGTTGTCTTATTCGGTCAATTGTTGTACAAAAGAATAGTTAATTTATGATAGAAAAACACCCACTAAAGCCTTTCCTACCATCAAACGCCAAAGTACTATTCCTCGGCAGTTTCCCGCCGCCCAAGAAGCGCTGGTGCATGGACTTTTTCTACCCCAACTTCATCAACGACCACTGGCGCATTGAAGGCCAGATCTGGTTCGGCGACAAGAACCATTTAGTGGACACCGAGCATAAATGCTTCAAAATGAATGAAATCATTGCGTTTCTGAACGAGAAAGGCATAGCGCTTTTCGATACGGCTACGGCGGTCAATAGGTTGAAAGACAATGCCTCGGACGCCTTTTTGGAAATCGTCGAGCATACCGATATTCGGGCTTTGCTTGCCCAGATGCCGCAATGCCATGCCATTGCCACAACGGGTGAGAAAGCCACCACCGAAGTGTGCGCTTATTTCAACGTCGATACGATTCCTTCGCCCAACACGAAAGTGGCTCTCGAAGACAGTTTAACCTTATATCGATTACCCTCATCTTCAAGAGCCTATCCTTTATCATTTGACAAAAAGGTTGAAGCCTACCGCAGGATGTTTGAGGCAGTGTTTGGCGGTTTTTGAAGGCATAGATACACTCGCTCCGCAGCCCATGTCATACCGACCGACGAAGGAGGGAGCGTATCTATGGGCTGCTCCGTTCGGTATGACATTCCTTCAAAAACCATAAAAATACACCTACTATTTCATCAGAGCATCAATCGCGGGCAGGATTTCACCCGACTTGCCTTCGAGATAGATATCCGTGATGTAGTTCGTATAGGTCGAAGGCTCCATGTTGATTTCAATGATTTTGGCGCCGTTGCGTTTGGCGATGCCAGGAATCATATTGGCCGGACTGACCTGTCCCGAAGTGCCGATGATGACGAAAGCGTCGCAGTTCTCGGCAGCGCGCACCGAGCCATAATAGGCGTCCTCGGGGATGCCCTCGCCGAAAAAGATGAAGTCGGGCTTCATCAGGCCGCCGCACTGGGCGCAACGGGGCGGTTCCTCGGTGAGTTTCAGGCTCTTGGCGTCGTCCTTGTGGCCGCATTTGGTGCAGACGAAGCGCGACATGTTGCCGTGGAACTCATACACCACGCTGTTGCCCGCCACGGTGTGCAGGTCGTCGATGTTCTGCGTGATGACGCTGCTCAGGCGACCTTCCTTTTCCCATTTGGCCAGGACAAGGTGTCCAGGATTGGGCTTGATGTCCTTGTTGCTGAAGAAGTTATAGAACACCTCGCGGATGATCTTCCACGACTCCTTGGTGTGGCGATAGTAGAAGTCGATGTCGAGTGAGTTGGGGTCG
>CACYHX010000013.1 GCA_902774365.1 uncultured Bacteroidia bacterium
GAGACCGTCGACGCCACCGAGGTCGATGAACACACCGTAGCTGGTGATGTTCTTGACCACGCCTTCGAGGATCTGACCCTTCTCGAGCTTGCTGATGATCTCGGCCTTCTGGGCTTCGAGTTCGTCCTCGATGAGGGCTTTGTGAGACACAACCACGTTCTTGAACTCTTGGTTGATCTTCACGACTTTGAATTCCATCACGCTGTCAACAAACACGTCGTAGTCGCGAATCGGCTTGACGTCGATTTGGCTGCCGGGCAAGAAGGCTTCGAGGCCGAACACTTCGACGATGAGGCCACCCTTGGTGCGGCTCTTGACATAACCGTTGACGATCTCGCCGCTTTCGTAGGCCTCGTTGACGCGGTCCCACGACTTGAGCAGCTGAGCCTTCTTGTGGGAAAGGATGAGTTGGCCGTTGGGACCTTCTTGGTTCTCAACGTAGACTTCCACCTTGTCGCCCACCTTCAGGTTGGGGTTGGTACGGAATTCAGCAACAGGGATAACACCATCCGACTTGAAGCCGATGTTGACGACCACTTCGCGGTCGGTGATAGCCACCACGGTGCCTTCGATGACCTCGTGGTCGGCGATCTGGTTCATAGTGCCAGCATACTTTTCTTCGAGCTTGGCGCGTTCGTCAGCTGAGTAGTTGTCGAACTTCTTGTGAGATGAGGTCCAGTCGAAATCCTCGGCGGGAACGGGTTTCTGCTTCGGAGCTTTAGGAGCCTTCTTAGCGGGGGCTTCCATGACTGGGGTTTCTTCAACGGCCTTTTCTTCTACCGGCATGGCTTCGTTGATGATGTTTTCGTTTTCTGCCATATTAAATTTGTTGTTTTAAATTGTACCCGCAAGCGCTCCAGACATCCACCTACGAGGAGGTTAAACTTTTGATTTTCAACTCAAACCGCTGATTATGAAATCAATCTGGATTGCGGCTTGATTTGGGCTGCAAAGATAGGAAATTATTTCTTACGAAATACCAGTCTAACAAATTATTTTTCAAGCGATTTCACAAACCCCACAATCATCTCCAAAACCTCTGTCGAAATGGTTTCTTCAATCTCGAAATACTCGTTAGGAGAACCTGTCTCACAATGCTGGAAAAGGTGGTTCAAGTCGGGCAACTCACGCAAGGTGAGATTGGTCTTACCATATTCAGCGATGATTTTCTCATAGCCAGTAAGATTCTGCGAAGCAATCACTTGCAAATCCTTGGAGCCGTTGAGCAACAAAGCGGGACATTTCGTCTTGGCAATGGCCTCTTTAGGGTCGTATTTCAGGAAATAGTACATCCACGGCGAGGACATTTGCCCTACCGTTTGCTCGGTCAGCTCCTCATTGTAGCCCCAGCCTTTCAGCTGTTGGCGCAACAGACTGTCGGCCTCTTCCCTACTGCTTGAGGCTTCAATGATGTCGAACATCTGAGCGTTAGTATTACAGTTGAATTGAACCGCTTCTTCCGTCATCCCCGAAGCCCTGAGTATAGCCTTTTGTTGCTCTTTGAGCACCTCGATGCCGTTCACCGATGGTCCTGCCAAGGAGACCAGAAACGCCACCTCGGGACGGCGTGCCGCCACCATGAAGTTGATGACGCCGCCCTCGCTGTGGCCCAAGATACCGACCTTCGTAGCGTTGATTTCCTTGCGGTTACGTAGATAGTCGAATGCCGCTTCGGCATCGTAGGAGAAATCCATGGAGGTGGCGTTCTCTACCTCTCCCGTCGAGCCGCCTATGCCACGGTCATCGTAGCGCAACACGGCAATGCCATGACGTGCGCAATAGTCAGCGATGACCCAGAAAGGACGGTGGTTCATCAACTCCTCGTCGCGGTTCTGCTGTCCGCTACCCGAGACGAGCACCATGGCCGGAAAAGGTCCCGCGCCTTCTGGAATCGTCAGCGTGCCAGCCAAGGTATTGCCTTCTTTTTCGTTGACAAATGTCACTTCCTCGATATGATAATCGAATGGCGGCTGTGGGTCCTGGGCACGAGCCTTTTTCTGTTCTTTTTTCTCAGCCTTGACGAGATTGAGCGGAAAGGTCATACCTCTTTGTGTGAATTCGCCTTCGATGACACCATCTTTCGGCGTTCCTGAATAATTGGCATCCATCGCCATCATCGTCAATTGCAACTGTCCTTCCTGAAAGGTCGTTTCGTCGACAGGAACGTCAAATGCACCTTGTGCAGGCACATCCAATGTGGCGGAATAACCGTTTTCGATGGCCTTAATGTCGAAAGCCATTTCCAATTTCAGCGTGCCAAGATCGATTTCGCCTTTCCAATAGCCCTCGATTTGTGCCATGGAAGTTTGTGCCGTTAACAAAGTAAACAATAAGAATATAAAACATTTTTTTGCTTTCATTACTTTTAGTTTTGTGATTTAGATGAAAATATCGTCATCTCGCGTGTAAAGCAGCATGGCGATGAAACCTATCGGGAAAATCATCATGAAGCACACGCCGAACCAAAACCAGAATGATTTGCCGCGTTTTCTGGCAATCATCCCGCCAATGACGGCTTGTAGAACATAAAGGAATGCTACGAGAATAAAGATCCAAGTTTCTTTGTCCATAATTCGTTGTTTTTTACAGCGTTTATCCATAAGTTCTCCGCAAGGAGAACCCTATTTATGATAGATTTATGTACGATTTGTTTCCCAAAAAAAACAAACATCATTTACTTCTTCTTCCTCCCACTCTTCTTCAACGCCTCCGCGATAATCCACTGCAGCTGTCCGTTGACGGAGCGAAACTCATCGGCAGCCCACTTCTCCACCGCCTCCATGGTCTCGGCATCGACGCGGAGCAGGAAGGTCTTGGTGTTGTTCGTATTGTCTTTCTCTTTGGCCATCATTCACCTCCTCCTTGATTTCACTTTGGCAATCATCTCCAGCGTCTCTTCCTCCGTAGCGCAGTTGAGGTAATACAAACCACCGTCCGCAGTGCGCACTTCAAGCACAGGACCGCCGTCGTCACAGAGGAACATCATACAATTCTCACCATTCTTTAGGCGGAAATGCCCAATACTGACATTGTCGGTGGAGAGGCCGTTGGTGCGGAGGGAGATGTCTGGCCAATCGTTTAATATGGTGGCCGTCTCGATATCGGCCACGGGAATCGAGGCACTATATCCACCGCCTTTTGCTGTGATATAGTCCTCTGACACTTCAACCGTTGCGGGTTTGCTACCTTTGAAGAAGAAAAACAGCATGGCAGCCAATGCCACAAAGGCTATGATAATGCCAATCCAGTTTTTCATCCGCTCTTTCTTGCCTTCCTCACCTTGCAGCCCCAAGTCGAATCGCTTTCCGAGTATGACACAGGCGATGATGAGAGCCATCAAAACAACGGAAAACACTATAAGATGGACACCCATTGAGATATGCACAAAGAAGGTCAGGCCTCCAATTAGTAGCAGCACCCCGCCACAGATGAGAAACACATTGCGGTAGCCGCACTTCAGGCCTTCCAAGTCGACTTTGGCCAAACGTTTCTTCGACATGGTGTTCACGCCTGAAATGAGCATCGGGAATTTGTAGACCAACCAGCCCGTGAGCATCAATATCGCACCTATTATTAAATCTGTCCAAATCATAGTTGTTTAGAATATTATTAAATAAGTTATCATCACGACAAGCCAAATTGCTGAGGCAACAAGTCCTACCTTGTTGAGTTCACCGATAAAACGCCATTTGGCGATAATCAGAACCATGCAAACGCCCAAAGTAGGAATCATTATGGCTAGAAATTTGTCCATGCCAAAAACGAGTTCAAGCAATGCTGCCAACACCAAACCAATTCCAGTAGACAAATAATTGACCATATAAAACTTTTGCACTCCTTCCTCAAATTCAGCACCCCGTTGCAATTCCTTAATCCTTCTCATGTTTCTGTCTTTTTCCGGATGCCGTTTTACACGAATGGCAAGCCACACCGGAACGGAAACCAAGAGAAGCAAAAAGGCGACAATTATTAGGATTTTAGCCATCATATTCATATTATTACAATTTTATTTCTCAGTTCCTCTATCAGTTGCTCGGTCTCCGCCACAGTCTTACGATTCACGAAAATGACGCCAGCATGTGTATACATTTGTAAATAAGGTGCCTCCTTTCCCAATATGTAAAACTTGGCATCGGAGCCGTCTTTCATGCGGAATTCGCCTTTTTTGCTACGAGTAATACTGTAACCAGCTTTGCAATACTTGGTTTTAGGCAACTCTGTAATCACCTTGACCGAGTCAATGCATTGGTAAGGCATCTCAATGCCATAGTCGCCTTCGATGGCGAAGGTTTCGGGAAGCACTTCCACTTTGCTGTGTTTATAGGTCACAGACCATAAGATCACCGAGCCAACGAACAACACGACGAACAGCACCCATTTCCATGCATCTATTTTGCCTGTGACTCTTTGCTTGGCATACAGAAACATGGCTCCTGAGACAAAGGTCGCAAACAGCATATAATAAGCAACGTTAATGCCGAATGCAAACCCTATCACGCCAGGAACGACAAACAGCACCCCAGTCACGAGATAGTTGATGAAATAAAGCCGCTGTAATTCAGGGTTGTCGGCCAATTCAACATAGTATTTGGACTTCCATCCTTTCGCAGAGAATGGTTCCCGATTCCAAAGCGAAACGAGTCGGAAAGGTTTCCTAATGCGCACACTGTCGGGAAAATACCTGATACGGAAGGCATTCAATATCAGGACAACACCTATTATTATGCTAAATAGATTGCTCATGGTTGGCGTTTTCTTTTTCACTCTTACCGTCATTGCGGGCTTGACCCGCAAATCGAAGATTCGACGTAGTCAATCTCCAATCGGAAGGATGTCGTCTTAGTGCTTGGGAGATGGCGGATCCTTGTCCGCCATGACGGTTTAGGATTGGGTTGTGTCATTCTTCGGTTTAATACAGACTTCCCGTATTCACCACCGGCTGGGCCGACTCGTCGGCGCAGAGCACCACCATCAGGTTGCTCACCATGGAAGCCTTGCGCTCCTCGTCGAGTTCGACGACGCCCTCGTCCTTCAGCTTGTCCAAGGCCATCTTGACCATCGACACGGCGCCTTCCACAATCTTCTCACGTGCCGAGATGATGGCGGCAGCCTGCTGACGGCGCAGCATCACGGCGGCAATCTCAGGCGAATAAGCCAGGTAGTTGATGCGAGCCTCAAGCACCTCAAGACCCGACATGGCCAGACGCTCGTTCAGCTTGGCCAACAACACGTCGTTGATTTCCTTGCCACCGGCACGGAGGGTCAGCTCATCGGCTTCGGCCTCGTTCTCGTCGTAGGCATACATGCCCGCCACCTCACGCAAGGCGGCATCACTCTGCACCTTGATGAAGCTTTCGAAAGCCTTCATGCGGTTGCTGACCGTCACAGGAGCCGTGCCCGAGCCACCACCCGCCATGGTCTGCGAGTCGATCTCGAACATGGCCTTGTAGGTGTCTTTCAGTTTCCACACCAGGATTTGTCCAATCATAATCGGGTTACCCGTCTTGTCGTTCACCTTGATGTTGTCGGGGTTGAGGTTGCGGGCACGCAGCGAGACCTTCTTGGAAGTCATCAGGAAGTTGACCCAATAGAAACCCGTCTTAGTGAAAGTGCCTTTGTACTTGCCGAAAAACAACATCACCATGGCCTCGTTAGGCTCCAACTTTCGGAAACCGATAGGCAGGATGCAGGCCAGAAACATGCCGATGATAGAAAGTACAGGAGTGGCCAGTTGTCCGTTGGCAAAGGCGACCAAGCCCCAGATGCTTAAGCCGATGATGGCAAATTCGATAAACAATGCGACGAATCCGTTCATCGCAAAACCCTTGAATTCAAATTCTTTGTTTTCCATAGTATTTAGTTTTGATGATATTATTTTGATATTATTATGATGTTGCAAAAATACATTAATTTTGAAACATGCAAGAAAAAAAATGCACTTTTTTTGAAAAGATTTTCTTTTTATGCACTATTTTTGCGGTGCTAAAGGAAAATGGATGGTTTAAAAGCCCTAAAGTCCTATGTCCTAAGTCCCAAGTCAACAATTAAAACCTATTCAATATGAAGAAATTAGCATTAATTTGTGCAGTAGCCTTAGCGATGGCGAGCTGCTCCTCCTTGAAAATTGTGGACTCCAATGCCGCAGTGAACGCCGGTGCCGCCGCTGTGCAGGCCTTGACTATCAGTGATGCTCAGGTGGCGCAACTGTGCAGTCAGTACATGGTGGAGACCGACGGACAAAACACCATACTGCCTGCCGACAACAGCTATACGCAACGTCTCAACCGCATTATGGCGCGTTTCCACAACATCAACAACCTGAACCTGAACTACAAAGTCTATCAGTCCAATACCGTCAACGCCTTTGCCAGCGGTGATGGCAGCGTGCGTGTCTACACCGGCCTGATGGACGCCATGAACGACGATGAGGTGTTTGCCGTCATCGGCCACGAACTCGGTCACCTTATTAATAAAGATGTCCGCGACGCCTACCGTGCCGCCTATCTCGTGGTGGCCGCCCGTTACGGCATTGCGGCTGTCAACACCACTGCCGGTGCTTTGTCGACAGGCTTCCTCGGCGACCTTGGTCAACAGCTGGCCGAAAACGCCTACTCGCGCAAGCAAGAGACCCAAGCCGACGAGACCGCTTTCCAGTTCTGCATCCAAAACGGCGTTGACCCCTACGCCATGTATCACGCCCTCAACGTGCTGATCCAACTGAGCGGACAGACCACACAACAAGGAAAGTTGCAAGAGTTGTTGTCGACTCACCCCGACACCTACAAACGTGCCGCCCACATCAAGCAGATGTGTGAGGCCGCCGGTTACAGCATGACGACGCCCAAGGCCAATTCCACGGGTAGCAGCAACAACAACAATACCGTTTCTCCGAAACCAAATAGCGGCTCCAACAATTCGGGCTCAGGCGTCAAGCCAAAAAAGACTTCCATCACGCCTAAGAAAGGTTGATTGTTTAGGCATTTGAAGCAATGTCATTCCTGCGTTGGATGTGCGAAGGCGGGAATCTATTGCTTCAAAAGCCGACTAATAGCCCCCCGCTAACCATCATGTTCACATGGGTAGCGGGGTTTTTGTTACATTTAGAATTCTTTAGCCAAGGCCTTGAACTTGGCGCCACGTTCCTCAAAGTTCTTGTATTGGTCATAGCTGGAGGCAGCGGGCGACAACAGACAGACATCGCCGGGCTTGGCGTGTGCTGAGACGTAGGCAAAGGCTTCTTCCATGGAAGAATAGACAAAGGCCGCAGAGCTGGTCGAAGTGCCATTAATTAAAATCATCATCCTCTCCCCTGCCTTGCCGGTAAACAGCAGGTGTGGCACTGGATGCATCTTTAAATAATCCGCCAAAGGTTGGTAGTCGATGCCGCGGTCGAAGCCGCCGAGCAGCAGGAAGTCGACGCGTCCCAAGGCCTCACACGCCGAGATGGCAGCCTGTGGGATGGTGGAAATGCTGTCGTTGAAGAAGGTCACGCCGCCAAAGGTGCCGACAAGTTCCAACCGGTGCTCCAAAGGCTTGAACGAATACAGATAGGGTGCCAATGCGCTGCAGTCGGTGCCGTCATAGGCATAACAGGCCAATAAGGCAGCCTTGACGTTCATCAGGTTATGCTCGCCTTTCAATGGGAGTCGAGTCGCATCCACGAATGCGCTGACGTCGAAAGGAAAGAAAACGATGTGGTTGACTAGCATCCTCCTGGCCTCGTCCATCAAAGACTCATGGATGACGGCCAGGTCGTCCTCGCCCATATACCGCATGATATTGAGTTTGGCTGAGGCATAACGCCACATGGTTCCGAAATGGTCAAGATGCTCTTCAAAGATGTTAAGCAACACACCCACACGCGGGCTGTTGTGCACATATTCTAGCTGGTGTGCCGAAAGCTCGTACACCACGATGGAGTCCGACTTGATATCCTCCATGATGTCGAAACAAGGGATTCCGATGTTACCTGTGAGGATGGCGTCGCGTCCAGCAGATTTCAGCAAATGGTAAATCAAGCTGGTGGTCGTACTCTTGCCTTTTGTGCCGGTGATGCCTATGGTTTGGTGATGAAACTGACCCAGAAACAAGTCGGTCTGCGAGGTGATCTCCACGCCTTTGGTGTCGAAGTCCTTCAAGGAGATGCCTGGGGTCTTGATGACGATATCATAGTCGTACATGGCCTCCAGATAGCCTGTGCCAAAATGTTGCACAGCCTCCATCTCGTTCTTGTCGGCCACGGCAACGGTGGCATCGGGCAGATATTTGTTCAGGAAACGCAATGTAGACCTGCCCTCGCGCCCGAAGCCGAGGATGAGGATGCGTTTACCGCGCAAACGATTCAGGATCAAGTCAAACATGGAGATGGTCTTTAAGGATTTGTTCAAATTGCGGGGGCAGGAAATGGTTCTCGTTGAAACGACGCAAGATATCGTCCACCTTGTCTCTGTTTCCGTTCACGGCTTCCATGCATGCCCTCACCTCTTCTACAGTGCCGACGCATTCAAAGGGCTTCACGGGTGCTGTTCCATTGAGTTCCTCGAAGATAGGGCGCAGGCTCTCGTCGGCCATCAGGTCCTTGCCGAAGATGGCGACCAACTTCTCCTTGGGGAGGAAAGGCGAAAGGATGATCCAAGTGAACAGGCACTTGGGGCAATGGCCGCACCATGAGTCGGTCTTGCTGCCTGCGTTGCAGCTACGGAACACGGGATGATAGGCCTCGCTTTGCGAGAACAGCTTGGCAATCTGCAACTCGCTCAACGGCCGCAGGAAGCTGAAATACTGCACTTCTTCGCTGATGTTCTCGGCGACATAGTTTCTGAAATCGCTCTCAAACTCGATCGACTTGCTGTACTGGTGGTTGATGTTCGTCCCAGGCACCGTGCTTTCGTTAGCGCTGTTCTCGTTCGACAGGGCGATATACTTGGAACGGCTGCCAAACGCCACCAAGACGCTAATGAAAGCCAGCAACGCCGAGAAAGGCGTATGGCCGTTCAAGTAGCCTTCAGCGTTGAGTTGCAGCATGGTCGGGTCGAGGGTGCGGTTGATGACGATGAATTCGTTTTCTTGGTAACCGGCCGTCTTCACGCAGTTCAAGGTCGCGCCACGGGGATTGACGATCATCGGGATGACAGGCATCTCACGACGCAGACACTCCAAAGTGACCACGGAGTCCTTGCCGCCGCCTATGGGGACAAGGGTTTTTTCTGAAAGCGGAAGGTTAAAAGAAGGCATGTCATGCCGAGTCTTTCCGTCCAGAGATACACTCGTCCTTGGGACTCGGTATGACATGGACGGAAAGGCGAGAGCATCTATGCCTTCGTCGTTTTCTATCTCCATCAAATCTGCTTCCGAAACCGAAATACTATTCAAATACAAAAACTCACCCAGCCCGTTGTAATACAACTTCTTCCAAAAACGCTTTTGGCTTTCCGTAAGTGCAAACGGCTTCACTACTACCCTCTTTGGGCAGGCGATTTTCCAATAGCTCACCAACTCAGTCATGCCGATTTGGAAGGCCAAGACCTGCAACACTTCCATGGGGATGCCGTCCCAGTCGAAGAACGAACGTGCGGGGATTTCCAGGGTCGGGCGGAAATGACAGCGGTCGTCGAGGCTGAAGTCGAAGGCCAACGACAGGCCTCCGTTCTCTCTTCTCACCGTTTGTTTTTCGAAAGTGAAGGTCGAGAACTCCTTGCGCAGGGCGTCAAACTTGGATTGATGGTCGGTTCGTTTCAAGATATCAACGTATTAATGCCACAAAATTACAAATTATGCCCTAAATATCACGCAAAATTCATAATTTTGCAGTATGGACTTAGGTGAAAAGTTTGTCATAAGGAGTAATTCGTTGGAGCCGAAGCAAGGTAAAATCTTGATTTCAGAGCCTTTAATGAACGATTTCCACTTTGGTAGGTCTGTCATTTTGCTCATCGACCATGTGGAGTCGGAAGGCAGCTTCGGCGTCATCATCAACAAAAAATTGAACGCCAGTGTCAGCCAGATCGTCGACGACTTCCCGGATTTCGAGGGGACAGCCTATCTGGGTGGACCTGTATCCGACAGCCAGCTCTTTTTCATCCATACCCTCGGCGAGCTCATCCCCGAGTCCATCCCAATCATCGACGGCCTCTATTGGGGTGGCGACGTGGAAACGTTTAAAACATTGATTGCCACGGGTATCGCCAATGAGGAAAACACCCGTTTCTATTTAGGTTATGCCGGCTGGGATTCTGGACAGCTCGTAGACGAGTTGGTACGTAACACCTGGCTCGTCAGCGACATCACCGTGGAGCAATACCTCAACACACCACCTGAGCTCATGTGGTCGTCGTTTGTCCAAAAGCTGGGCAAGCCCTATGAAATGTGGAACCGTTTTCCGAAGAATTACGAGGACAACTAATTATTCCTCAGCCAATTCCTGATATTCATATGTCACTTTCGCCCCTACATTGACTACCAGATAACTCGGTGTTTCCACATCTTCGTTGAGGTTGTCCGTCATCACATACTGCACGCCGCCAAACTGGCGTTGCTCGCGCATGTGGAAATGGCCCATGATGACCATGTTCACGTTACTGCGGCTCATCAGGTCCATAAAGGCATACTGTTCGTCTTGCGGCAGGTTGGCCGCCGGCGTGGTGGTATAGTTATAAGAGGTGCGGAAGAGCCAGTTGTGGCTGATGACGAAGCAGTGGCGGTATTTGTCGCGATTCGAGAGTTGTTTCTCAAGCCAGTCCAGCTGACGCTTGCCGTGCGTTCCGTTGCCTGAATCCAAGAAGACGTAAAGGTCTTGGTGACCTCCCACCGTTTTTACCGTCACGGTATAAGTCGAGGTATGGAAATGTTGCTTAAAGAAGGTCGCGCAGTCAAAATAGACGTCATGGTTGCCGATGACGAGGAAACAAGGCTTGTCGGCGGCCTGAGTCTCAGGGTTATACCGGATCGCCTCTTCGGTCATCACGAACCCCTTCTCCCCACTCTCGTTGACCATGTCGCCGGCGTGAATGGCGAATAGCGCCTCGGAGTCGTTGCGCATGGTGGTGATGTAGTGGTAAAGGCAGTCGTTGGCGCCTTGCGTCACGATGCTGTCGCGCTCGGAATAATGTGAGTCGGAACAGGAATAGATGCGGTATTCGTCGGGGGCATTTTCAATGACAGGTTCCCCATTCTGGGCGTTGTAGTCGAGCCAGTCGGCCACGCGTTCCTCAGTGTCGCTCCGGTTGATGACCATGCCTGCGACATCCAAACGGTTGCAGCCCGTGGCAAAAATCACGGCTGCGGCTATTAATATAATGTGTAACTTCTTCATGATGTTCATTTTTTAGTAGGTTTCCAAATCAGTCCGACATTGCCGAACCAGCCGTTGTATTGTGCTGAGAGATTGAGCACGCCGCAAGGGTGCAAGCCAAACTCAGAAGTGATGCGCAGTCCGTTGCCGAAGTCGTAGTAGCCGTTCACGCTATAGAAAAACAAGGTGAAACGCTCGATGACAAAATCGCGGTAGTTGGAGATGCGTGCTCCGACGTTCCATGGATGCTCCTGGTCGAAGATGTTGCCCTCCACACAGAAGGTGACGTTCATCGGCTCGAAGACAGTCTCCATGCCGCCCTCCTTACGCAATGGAATGGGAGCGGTGAAACGGTTGGCCAATCCCAACTGGAAGTTGAAATGACGGTTACGCCAGCCCAAGTCGAGCAATGCGTTGAATTCCTGAAGTTTGTATTGAGGGAACAAACGATACAGGTAGCGGTTTTCAAGATAAAGCGTGCCACATTTCGCCTTAAGGAGGTTCACCTGATATTGCAGGTTCAATGAGTAACGATTCAAGGTAGAGGCTTGGAAGCCCAATCCGATGTTGAAATTGTTGGCTAGCTGATAATTGCCTAAAACTGCGAACGATGCGCTGCTGCCTGAAGTGCGTGTGTAGTCGTACTCGCCATAGGTCCGCAACGTCCATTGTGCCCTCGCGGTGACCACACTCAGCATCAAGCCTAAAACAATGAGAATTTTTTTCATGGTTTGTAGAATAAAGCCGCAAAAATAGTGAAAAGTCGGGAGCAAATCCTTATTTTCTGTAATTTTGCAGCGTAATTGAAAACGAAATACTATGAACACATTAATTAAGAGATTTACTATTTTGCTTATATTCAGCGTATTGAATATAGGCCTTTATGCCCAATACGGTGACCAGCTGATTAATAGAGGCTTCGAAGAGTGGTCTGGCAGCGAACCCGTGCATTGGCATTCAAACGGCACAGCTAGTGGATCCTTTGCTGGCATGTTGCCAACTGGCCAACTAGAGCAGTCGGGGCATGCCCGTCCAGGGTCAACGGGCAGCAAAAGCGTTCGACTGATACCTCAAACTGTATGGGGCGTTACTGCCAATGGGAACCTCACCAACGGACGAATGAATGCTGGAAGCATGTCGGCCACTGGTGCAAACAATTACAACCAAACCAAGCGCAACGAAAGTGACTTCAATATGCCTCTTTCCATGCTGCCCGACTCCCTTACCATTTGGGTGTGCTTCCGTAGTAACAGCACAAGCACCAAAGGACAAGTGAAAGCCGTCGTCCATGGTAATGCAGACTATAAAATCATCGCTAATGGTACAGAAGACCCTACCAACATGCATGTGGCCACTGCCGTTTTATCATTCACCCGTACTTCTACGTCGGGCGGCTCCTACACTTGGCGTCGCTTGAGCATACCGTTCAACAACAGTGGCCCTTGCACTGACGTGCGTTACGTCCTGATGACGACTACCACCAACGAAACCCCTGGTTCAGGCAGCACTAGCGACGACCTTTTCATCGACGACGCCTTGCTGGTCTACAATCCCACCCTAACCATGGGGCAACTGGCTTCCAATAGTTATGTTTCAGGCGCTGCCATCACCATCCCCTTCACGCTGACGGGAACCATGTCGCCCGACAACCTCAACGCCACTGCCAATGCAGTTATCGCTCAGATGTCGGATGCCAATGGCAGCTTTAACAATCCCACGGAATTGGGACGTGTCACTACCAATACCAGTGGCAGCATCTCGGCCCAGATTCCCGCTGTGGCCAGTGGCAACTACCAAATCCGTGTCATCTCCACCAACTATCCCATGGTTGGTGGCAACAGCCAACAAGTCACCATCACCGTTCCCACCTATACCATCGCTGCCACGTCTAACCCGAATGATGGCGGCACGGTGAGCGGTACCGGCCAATACACGCAAGGCGCCTCTTGCACTTTGACTGCCACGGCCAACACAGGTTATACCTTCACCAACTGGACCGAAGACGGCAATGTGGCTTCCACGAATGCCAGCTATACCTTCAACGTTACGGGTAACCGTACCTTGGTGGCCAACTTCGCTCTCAACACCTATTCCATCACTGCCACAGCCAACCCGACAGCGGGTGGCACGGTGACTGGTGCTGGTACATACAACCAAGGTGCTTCCTGCACCTTGACAGCCACAGCCAACACAGGCTATACCTTCTCCAACTGGACAGAGAATGGTTCTGTGGTGTCCACCAATGCCGACTACACCTTCACCGTGGAGGGCGCACGCACCCTCGTGGCTAACTTCACCCTCAACTCCTACACCATTGCTGCCACTGCCAATCCAAATGATGGCGGCGCTGTGAACGGCGCTGGTGAATATGACTACGGCGCAAACTGCACTTTGACCGCCACTGCAAACACGGGCTACACTTTCGCCAACTGGACGGAGAACGGCAGCACGGTGTCGACAGATGCCAGCTACAGCTTCACGGTGACCAGCAACCGTAATCTGGTAGCTAACTTCACCCTCAACACCTATGACATCTCTGCCACCTGCGATCCGAGCGAGGCTGGCACCATTACGGGCGAAGGCGAATACAACTATGGTGAGAGCTGCACCTTGACGGCAATCGCTAACGAAGGCCACACCTTTATTAATTGGACCGAAAACGGTACTCAAGTGTCATCGCAGGCCGAATACACTTTCACCGTTGCGGGCGACCGTGTCTTAGTGGCTCACTTCTCTTCACAAGCCTATATCATCACCGCTATTGCCGACCCCGAAGAAGGCGGTGTTGTCACAGGAAGCAACGGCTATAACTTCGATGACGTATGCACCTTGACGGCTACAGCCAACCCGGGCTACACCTTCGTCAACTGGACCAAAGATGGCGAAGAAGTGACGACCGAACCTGAGTATAGTTTAGAGGTGACCGAGTCGGCAACCTACGTCGCACATTTCTCCATCAACACTTATACGATTAGCGCGATGGCCGAGCCTGAAGAAGGCGGCACGGTGACGGGCGCAGGCGACTACGTTTACGGCACCACTTGTACCTTGGTGGCTACCGCCAACGAGAATTACGACTTCATGGGATGGACCAAAGGTGAAGATCTGGTCTCCACCGAGGCTAGCTTCACCTTCACGGTGACGGCCTCAGAGACCTACGTGGCCGTGTTCAGCTTCGATGATGCTGTGGAGGAAAAAACGGTCAGCAGCCAGGTCTTCCCCAACCCATTCACTTCGATGGTAAGCATCAAAGCTGAGAAGTCCATCAAGGCCGTCCGTGTTTTCGATACTTATGGCCGTTTGGTGAAAGAACAAAACGTTTCAGGATTGGAGATAGAAATCGACCTGAGCGAATTGAGCATCGGCACCTACCTGTTGCAGCTGGATTATGGCGACAGCAGAAGTGCACAACGCATCGTGAAGATGAAGAAATAACCATCAGGCACTAATAAAAAAGATTGCGGCGAGAATCACTCTTGCCGCAATCTTTGTTTTTGGACCTAATGCAACTTACAGCCTTTCGTTCACCACGTCCCAGTCGATGATCTGCCAGAGGGCGTTCAAATGGTCGGGGCGGCGGTTCTGGTAGTCGATGTAATAGGCATGCTCCCACACATCGAAGGTCAACAGGGGCCTCAGGCCGCGCTGCACAGGGTTGCTGGCGTTGGTCTCCTGCGTGATGACAAGTTTGCCGTCTTTGTCGGCTGACAGCCACACCCAGCCCGAGCCGAACAAGGTGGCGCCTTTCTTTGTAAATTCCTCCTTGAAGGCCTCAAACGAGCCGAACTGTTTGTCAATCCATTGGGCAATCACGCCCGTGGGCTTGTTGTCGGCCTTTGGGGCGCGGAATTGAGTGAAATACAGGTTGTGGTTCAGAATCTGGCCGGCGTTGTTGAACACGCCACCGTCGGCGGTCTTGACGATTTCCTCCAAGGGCATCTCTTCGTATTTCGTACCTTCGATGGAAGCGTTCAGGTTGTTGACGTAGGCATTCAAGTGCTTGCCGTGGTGGAAGCCTAACGTCTCCTTGCTGATGACGGGCTCCAAAGCATTGGCCTCATAGGGCAATTTGATGAGTTCGTATTTCATATCATATAGTATTAAGGATTTGACGGCAAATATAAGAAAAAAATCGACCACCAATAGATTCCCAAGGGAAATGCTAAGCATTCGACGGAGTCAATGACATAGGTGGTCGATTTTTCACTGGTTCATATACATCTGAAGCAGTGGCGAGTTAGGCTCGCTCTTCAGGCGCTTCAGGGCGCGGTCGCGAATCTGACGGGTGCGCTCACGCGAGATGTCGAGCTTCATGGCGATTTCCTCCAGGGAGTACTCGCGCGAAGTGCCCAAGCCGAAGTACATGCACAGGATGGTGCGTTCCTTCTCGTTGAGCATGTCGAGCGACTTGCGGATGGCCCTGCTGGTCGATTCCTGCTCCACCCCGGCATCGGTCGTGGCTTCGTCTTCTGCGACGTAGACATCCAGGAAGTTGGCATCGTCTTCGTCGTCGAGAGGTGCGTCGGTCGACACGGCTCTTGAGTTAAGACTCAGCAGCTGATCCACCTTGTCTTCGGGTAGGCCGACAGCATCCGCGATCTCCTTGATAGTGGGACGACGCTCCAGTTTCTGCTCCAACAGCGAGATGGCTTTCTTCACCTTCGCCAGGGCTCCCACCTGGTTCATAGGCAGGCGGATGATGCGCGACTGCTCGGCCACGGCTTGCAGGATGCTCTGACGGATCCACCACACGGCATACGAGATGAACTTGAAGCCGCGGGTCTCGTCGAAACGCTGTGCAGCCTTCACCAAGCCGAGGTTACCCTCGTCGATGAGGTCTTGCAGGCTAAGGCCTTGATTCTGGTACTGTTTGGCTACGGAGACCACGAAGCGCAGGTTAGCCCTCACGAGCTTGTCCAACGCAGCCTGGTCGCCGGCCTTGATCCTCTGAGCCAGTGCCACCTCCTCGTCGGTGGTCAGCAGGCTCTCCTTCGCAATATCGGCCAGGTACTTGTCCAGAGTACCGGCATTGCGGTCGGTGATTTGCTTTGAAATTTTCAGTTGTCTCATTTTTTCAAAATCTTTTTATTGTTTTACATTAGTTAAGGTCAGTTTCAGACGCTCCATACCTCTCTCCTCCTGTTGGTTTTTTCGCATAATCTCTGGTTTTGGGAGAATCGGCACGAGGCCAAAATCTCCCAAATCCAAAGGTTAAAAACTACAAAAATCGTACCGAAAATATTGTTTTTCAGTAAAAATGTGAGTCAAACTACAAATTAATAATAGAATGACCCCATCATGCCATTGGGATAAACGCCTTCGATGGTGGTGCGGCGTGAGCGTTTATTCTTTAGTGCGTTCTCCAGGTCGGTCTTGCTGCCGACGGCAACACCATTCACGTTGGTGATGACGAAATCGACAGGCACACCCGAGTTCATGAAACGGCCTTGGCGTATCTCCACGATCTTCAAGCCGTTTCTGATATTCAGTCGGCTCATGTCGTTCTGGTTGATGGGGCGCAGCATCAGGCCAAACTCCTCGTTGTAGAAGCTGTCGCCTTTCTTGACCACGTCAACATTGCCTGCTTCATTTAGAAGAGTCAACTCGTAGTGCTGGTGGTTGCCATTGCGGTTGATTTCCACATCCACCTTGTCGCCAGGACGATATTGACGGACGGTCTCCATCAACTGCGTCACGGTGTTCACCTTTTTACCATTGATAGCTGTCACTACGTCACCTTTTTGGATGCCAGCCTGCTGAGCGGCACCGCCTTCGGTCAACTGTGCCACATAGACACCTTCTATGTTTTCCAAGCCTTTCTCTTGCGCCAGCTCTTGTGTCAGTTCATCAGGAAGGATACCCAAATAACCGCGTTGCGTCTCTCCATAGAGCAGCAGGTCGTCGACTACCTTACGGACAATATTGGAAGGGATGGCGAAGGAATAGCCCTCGTAGGAGCCTGTGTGCGAGGCTATGGCCGCGTTGATACCAACCAGCTCGCCTTTGGTATTCACCAAAGCACCACCACTGTTACCCGGGTTAATGGCGGCATCCGTCTGGATGAAGGATTCCACCGAGGTGCCTTCGCCCAAAATGCTAAGGTTACGTGCCTTGGCACTCACGATGCCCGCCGTGACCGTGGAGGTCAACTTGAAGGGATTACCCACGGCCAGCACCCATTCGCCGATGCGGACGTTGTCGGAGTCGCCGAAGGTGAGGTATTGCAAATCGGTGGCATCCACCTTGATAAGCGCCAGGTCGGTGGTCGGGTCGGTGCCGATGATGGTAGCGGTTTTCTTCACCTTATTGTTAAAGGTGACCTCCACCTCGTCTGCGCCTTCCACCACGTGGTTGTTGGTGACGATATAGCCGTCGGGTGTCAGCACCACGCCGGAGCCATAGGCCACCATGGTGTTGTTGCGCGTCTGGCCAGGATAGCCGTAGATTTGGCCTAACAAGGCTCCAAAGAAGTCCTCGTAGGTGTTGCTTTGTCTCACCACCTTGGTCATGATATGCACCACTGCGTCGACGCTGCGTTCGGCGGCATCCACGAAGTCGGGCGTGCTTTCGGTGGGCACAAAAGCCACACGCTGCACTTGGGGTTGCTGCACCTGCTCCACTTGGGTGACAGGCTGCTGTTGTTCGTTCTGGGTTTCTTCCGTCGTCGGGTTCTGGTTACCACACGATGCCGCCATCATCAGTCCGGCAAGCATCCATATCAAACTCACTTTTCTCATCTTATCACTATTTTAATGGTTTCTTTTCCTCTTTATAGTTTCATTAATGCTATTTTTCAACCTTTATTGCATCAAAAATTGTATTTTTGTCGAAAAATTCAGCGGATAAGGTTTATCAAATTGTGTGCCAGTCTGCATGAAAAAACAAAGAATATCCAACGATTGAGCACTATGTTCATCAAAAACGACCTCATCACATTGCGTTGCGCCGAGCCAGAAGACGCCGAGCGGATATACCGTTGGGAAAACGACCGTGACATCTGGCGGGTGAGCGGCACGCATATGCCCTATTCCCGCTTTCAGATCGAGCAGTTTTTGTTGGACAACAACGACATAGCGGCGCAGAAGCAACTTCGCCTGATGATCGACCTGACCGAAGGCGGGCAGACCATTGGCTGCATCGACCTCTACGACTACGACGCTTTCAATGAAAGAGCCGGCTTGGGCATCTTGATTGACAAGGCCTACCGTCAGCAAGGCTATGCCAAGGCCGCCTTGGCCTTATGTGTCGAGTATCTCTTCCACGATTTGCTGTTGCATCAGGTGTATTGTTCCATCGATGAGAGCAACACGGAGAGCCAGCTGCTTTTCGTAAGCCAAGGCTTTGAATTGGTCGGACGGCGGAAGGATTGGCTGAAGACGGCCGAGGGGTATTTGGATGTTTTGGAATATCAATTATTGGGCAGACGATGAGAACGCATTTGCATATAGTGTTTTTGTTTTTGGTGTTCTTAATGGTCGCCTGCACGCCGAAAGGCAACTTTGACGCTGTAGAGACACGCCATGGCACGCCTCCAACCACCACGGCATCCACCGAATTGCAGGCCATCGACAGCCTGCTGTGGCGGCAGCCAGACAGTGCGCTGGCCGTGCTGTTGTCCTGGTTTGACACCTGTTGTAGAGACGCAAAATCTTGCGTCTCTACCGATACGGCATACGACCGCCATTACGCTCACCTCTTGTTGGCGGAATTGTTATACAAAAACGATTACACCCAGACCAACCGTGCGGAATTGTTGCAGGCGGTGGGGTATTTCGACAGCCTCGCCCTCATTTCGATCGGCCATACTCACGCTCTGTGGCGTCATTGCGGACTTGATCCGCAATCTCCTTGCCGATACGACAATCTTGTTTTCTTGGACGCCCGCGCCCATTATATTAATGGTGTAGGCTATTACGAGCACGACAGCGTGGTGGAAGCCTGCAAGGAATACATGAAGGCCTTGGAGGTGATGGAGAAACATTTCTTAGAAAATGATTTGGTTGGTCATAAGGCACAGTTCATGGCTATGACGTATACCCGATTGACAGTTTTATTCTCGGACCAATATCTTCACAACCAAGCCATTTATTTTGGCAAAGAGTCGTTGCATTATTATTATGAGTATAACGCCTCTCCCAAACATATTGCTTGGATGTTGACTACAATAGGGTCTCGTTACGATATATTAGGAAATAATGACAGCGCTTTCCTTTATTATAACCGAGTATTAAACATGTTGTCCGACACAATCAGTCTGACATATAGGGATGCAGCGACACATCTTGCCTATTTATCATACAAGAGGGGAGAACCTACTGTTAAATCATTGAGCCAATTAAATGTATTGATGAACAAGGCTAGTAGTGACAAAGAATACTTTTCAAGATGCCTGACCATTGGCGAAATATTATATAATGAAGAGCTATACGATTCTGCGTGTTTTTATTTTAACAAGGTATTTGAATTTACGCAAAGTACTGAATCAAAAAAATTAGCTGCCGAAAGATTGGTTGAGATCTTCAAAAAACAAAACGAAGAATTGGATGCAATGAAATATGCTGATTTTCTCGTTCCTTTTGCCAATCTAGAAGAGAATCAGAGTGCGATAAAATCTCAGTTGACAGAGCAATACAAAAACTATGGGCAACGGAGACAAGAACGCGTGCATCAGCAAGAGAAAATGAGGAGCCTAAGGCGGACCATGATTATTGTGGGAAGCCTTCTTGTGTTGATGTTGTTCATTACCATTCTTTACCATAAGAACAAAAAAAGAAAACAGCGTCTTGAAACACAGATAGAAGCAGACCGTTATGCCCATGAAATACAACAGAAAGCGCTTTCGGGCAAGCTCAAAAAGAGCAACGAAGCCTTGCATGATGCTTTGAAACAATTAGACGACAATTCTCATATAGATTCCCAAAACAAATGCGAGCTTGCAAAAGACTATTTTTCTTTTGTAGAAACAACCGTTTGTCAACATATCCTTGAAACGGTTCACCAGCAAAACTTCAAATCTAAAATTGATTACCTTGTCTATAAAGAACATGCCCTCCAAAAAGAGCAATTGTTGGCTTTGCGGGTAGCGGCTGACAAATATATGGATGATTTCACCGTTCGCCTACGGAAACATTTTCCTAATCTGACAGATGAAGATGTAACCTATTGCTGCCTGTATTTGCTTGACATCACCGATGCCGACATTGCCGCCTTGATGCAAAAGGCTTACCCGACAGTATGCGAGCGCAGAAGAAAAATAAAAAGGATTATTGGAGAAGAAAACAACCCCAATTTTGCCCTGCGAAACCTTTAGTGATTCTGGCATTAGGTTTATTATCAAGATATTACGTTAAATCCCCATGCCATTCCATACCCTTATTTTCTTGACAGCATTGTAATGACAGCATAATTTTGCAATCGAAATTTTAAACATAATTCGATATGCATAAACACAATGTAAAAATCATCGCAATGTTGCTTGGCTTATTGTTACCGACAATAGAGTACCAAGCCAAAGAAATCAATTTAATAGATGGGGGTAATCCTATCGTTATTAATGAGTCACATGTAGAAAGTGCCCCAAAAGGCTCCACCATCCAAGCCTCCATCAACGGCCACTACCTTATGGTAACCTTCACGCAAAACATCGGTAATGTGACGATGGAACTGGACATGGCCTCAGGACCTATGCTGTTCAACTATCCTTCTGTTCAAACGCCAGACAGTTACCAGTTCTACCTCAACCAGACGGGGGACTACATCATCACCTTCACCCTCGCCAACGGCGACGAGTATTATGGTGAGTTTACGGTAACGGATTAAACAACAATCATTTAAAATTACAAACAATAAAATCTCAAATAAAATGAAAAAAGCATTATTTACTTTAACTATCGCTCTGTTGACAATAGCGGCACAAGCTCAATTTAAAATTCATGATGACGGATGGGTGAGCGTAGGAAGTCTGACAAAAACATACGGCATACAAGTTCAGCCCAGCTGCTATACTAGTTTTAGAGTCCTTAATAGTGTTGCGTTTGGATGGGGAACTAATTCAATTTCTGATTTGAATACAATGAAACATTGGATTGTAACCAATCGAGACAACGCTTCCAACTTATATGGACAACAAGTTTTTTATGTTAGCGGCAACGGAACGGTTTGGGCTTATAATTGTTTGTCTTATGGTCCAAACCATACTATAGTTAGAGCAGGATTGGATTTGATTGATAAAGAAGATGCGCTTGCCTCCATTCTTCAACTTCAAGGATGCTATTATGATAATGAAGACAACACAACCACTCCTGAAGAAATCGTGGAAAGCGAATACATCCAAGAAGAAGCCAAAGACGCAATGATTAGAGATCTCGGGAAACGGAATATTGGACTAGATGTCTCACTTCTTGGTGAAGTTGTTCCCGATGCAGTTCGTACCGACACTGAAGCGAGGTTGTGCATCAATTATAACGCCGTCATTACCTTGCTCGTGGAAGCCGTAAAGCAACAGCAAGAAGAGATTAAACTCCTTCAAAAGACTTTGGAGGAAAACGGCTTGACAAGAAAATAACCCCCAATTCTATTAGCCATGAAAAAATATATATATCTTTGCGGCATGATGTTGCTGAGTTTGAACATGCTGGCGCAGATAGACCCATACGACCTAAACTGGGACACGATTGTATTTGACGATTTCAACGAGTTAAATCGGCAATTTGACAACACGTTTCAAGAGCCTTTGGGACAATGGCTATCTTTCTGTCCTACATTATTTCCTTCTGGCATCACAAAACACGATGGGCACAACATCTATCAATGGAATAACTGTGTTATCGACGGAAATAGTGGTATTTTAAGAATCAACTCCAATTATGTTTCTAATACTCCCATTAGTTGTACTCAACCACTAAATTATGATTTGCCACCTGCGTGTTTTGGTAGATGGTTTTGGTGTGACCCAACCCACAATAGTTTATACTATTATTCAGGAATGATTGAATCATACCCAGTCGTAGAGCAGCAAACAGCCAGTAACAAAGACTGGCCTCATTTGTTGGGTGAATTCCGTTATGGTTATTTTGAAATACGTTGTAAAGTTCCCATCCATGAAGGAGCAAAATCTTCATTCTGGTTATGGGGAGCTTATCCTAACGGCTACTATGAGGAAATTGATGTGTACGAGTTCTCCTGGGATTTTGAAAATATATGGTCCACCCAATGGACTCATAATCCACATCCTCACGGAGAAGGAAATCCATATTGCTTTACTTCGGGCTTGTATATCAACAAGGAAGATGCCACATTTCAGCCAATGGATGAAACAAGTAAAGCTAGAGAATATCTAATGATTAGTGATTCCTTGTCTAATTGGCACACTTTTGCATGTGAATGGTTACCTGACCATGTTTTTTGGTACTGCGACGGCGACATGGTTGATAAATATAATAATCCTGATAGCATCCCAAGTCATTATTTGACGCTAAAGACCTGTTATCAAATTGACCGTTATGCTTTACAAGGACATAATTCAAACAATCAACCTCATTGGACTGATGGTGGTAGTATGGTAGTTGATTACATAATTGTATACCAATTGAAATGGGATTGCAGCACTGACGAAGTGATTGCTCAGCAAAACGACCTTAACAATTTCGATTATGCGGTTAAGAAAAGTATTGCTGTAACTTCAACTATCGAACCCACCCGCATAGGAAACACTGACAAGGTAACCTTTCGTACCACGGATTATTTCCAAATCACAGGTCCTTTTCAAGTGGACAGCGGAGGTGAGTTGACTGTTATTATGCAGAATTGCCCTAATATGGAATAATGTCTTATAAAAACAAAAAAAGATGTTCAACATGAAAAAATATTTGATTATTGTATCATTAGCTTTAATCAGCTTTGTATCAGCTTTTGCTCAAAATAATAATGGGTTGATTTACAAAGAGATCGACCAAGAGTATCAAACTTATTATCTTTATGACTCACGTCATTTTGACATAAACAACGATACTTTGTCGGATTTTTATTTTGACACATTCCTTTCTGGTTATTATTGGGCATATGGAATCTGGCCCGACGAGAACTGGGATTGCGGTAGCTATTCTATAGAGGAATACCCTGGTGTTAACAATGTATTTAGAGACCTCTGCATTCCTCTTAATGATTGTTCTATGGTATGGGATAGGTATCAATTTGTCTCTGAGCTATATCCTATACATTGTGATACCTTGTCATATAAAATTGGTCTTAGATACAGGAACAGGGATGACTATTATTACGGATGGGTGGAAGCATTTTCCATTTACAGTCAAAATACTTATTATAAACTAAAAGTAAGTCGTACCTGTTTCTGCACAATCCCCAATTATCCCTTAAGATGGGGTCAAACGAGCCTAACAAATGTCATAGATAATATACAAGAAAACTCTTTTGCTAATGTCTATCCTAACCCCACCACAGGCCTTGTCACCATCATAGGCAAGAACCTCAAGCAAGCCGAAGTGTTCAACACCCTCGGCCAGTACGTGGCCACGGTCAAAGGCCAAGGCGAACAGCTCTCGGTGGACCTCAGCACCTTGCCCGCGGGCGTCTATTTTGTCAACATCACCGACAGCGAGGGACGGAAATGCGTGAAGAAGGTGATTCGTGCTGCTTTTGCAATGTGATTCGATTACACAACGAATTAAGTATATTAACCTTAAAACTATAGTATTATGAAAGCAAAAATCTTAGCTTTGAGTCTTATACTCATTGGATTGCTGGCCGTCAGCTCTTGCACCAAAGAGAATGCAGGCTCTAATGAGAATGCAGGTGGAACCTTCACTTTTTCTGGCAAGGTACAAAAAGGTCCCTTCGTTACCGGTACCACCGTCAACGTCAACGAACTCAACGAAAGCCTCGGACAGACCGGCAAGGCGTTTACCACCTCTATCACCTCCGACGACGGCAGTTTCAGCCTTAACAACATCGAGATGGAATCGGATTTGGCCCTGCTCACCGCCAATGGCTTCTACTTCAACGAAGTACTTGGTCAGCTCTCGTCAGCGCAAATCACTTTGCAGGCCCTTGCCGACCTGACTAATGATGAGACCGTCAATATCAACGTGCTCACCCACATCACCAAAGCTCGTATCGAAAAACTCGTTAGCGAGGGCGTGAGCTTTGCCGAAGCCAAACGTAAGGCCGAAGCCGAATTTCAAGACTTTCTCGGCGTGACCGAACATTTCAGCCAAGGCTTCGAACAGATGTCCATCACCTCGGCAGGCGACTTCAACGCCATGCTGCTGGCCTTCTCCATCATCCTACAAAAGCCATCCAACAACATGACGGAGATTCCCACCCTCCCGGCCGGACTGACCTTACTCATGACCAACCTCTCCACCGACTTCGCTGACGATGGCGTCATCAACGACCAGGCCCTGATCGATAAACTGCTCAGCAATATCTCGTTACAAAACCAGGTGTACATCAGGCGAAACATCCAGAATTATTACTCCGAGATAGGACAAAGTGTGGAAATCCCCGATTTTGAGTCCTATATCACATTGTTCCAGGCCGCACACCAACACGATTTGGTTACCGAATTCATCTATCCTGACGAAGCCAATCCAGCACCCGAGACAGGTCCTGGCGGCGAAGTAGAGAACCTCCTCGTGAAAGATATCACTCAGTTCGACGGTAACCAAGCCTGGGTCGTAGCCGCCATCACGCCTTTGGGAAAGAGCCTCAAGGTGAAAATCACAGGCAACGTGCTGCTTGACCTCAACAACGGCTGGGTCTTGACCGAATCCTCAAATGGCAGCTTCACCATTGAAGCCCAGCGCCAAAACGAACTCGTATCGATGCTCGTTTACCTCCTCGACGACAGCAAGAATGGTACTGCTACCATTGAATATTACGAAGACTCCGACACGCCGACCTTCTCTAAGCAAATCACTTGGACAGGCGGTTCCCCGAACTATAAATAAGCAGAACAAAATCGACACGACTTCCATTGAAGTCCAAAGCCTCAATCTTTGGGTTGAGGCTTTTTTATGTCATTGCACCATAGAACAGAAATTGTCGGAATAGGAAAAAGTCGTAAATTTGTGGCCTGAAACAACAAGGCACAAATGGTCAAAATAGAGACAAAACTCCCCAATGAGAAAAAGCCGCGCAAAAGCGGCAAAAAGAAAAGCGACAGACGCGTGGGACTGGTGGCACTCTTGGTGCTGGGCATCCTGCTCGTCTTCGCCTTGGCATTCGGATATTGGCTTTACAAAACCGTGATGTCGCCCAACGTACGCACCACCGACGGAAAGGACGTTGAGCTCTTCATCCCCACAGGTTCCGATTACGAACAGGTGAAAGACATTTTGCAAGAGGCTAACTTCATCGTCAACGAGAAGAGCTTCAACTGGGTGGCGCAAAAGAAGGAACTGCCCACCAACGTACACCCCGGGCATTATGTGGTGAAAAACGGCATCAGCAACAACCAGCTGGTCAACATGCTGCGTGGCGGCTTGCAGACCCCTGTGAAGGTGAAGTTCAACAACATCCGTGACGTGAACCAACTGGCAGGCCGCATCGCTTCGCAAATTGAAGCCGACTCCGCCTCCATCGCAAACCTACTGCACAAGCAAGACTATATCGAACAACTGGGATTCAACAGATACACCATCCCCGCCCTCTTCCTGCCCGACACCTACGAGTTTTACTGGAACACCGACGCCGAAGGTTTTGTCATCCGTATGTTCCAAGAATACAACAAATTCTGGACCGAGGAACGCAAGCAACAGGCCAATGCCAAAGGCCTGACACCCATACAAGTCAGCACCTTGGCTTCCATCGTCAACAAGGAAACCAACATGGCCGACGAGATGCCGCGCGTGGCAGGTGTTTACCTCAACCGCCTGAAAAGCAACTGGCTGCTACAAGCCGACCCCACCCTCATCTTCGCCTGGAACGACTATAGCATCCGCCGCGTGCTCGACCGCCACAAGGAAATCGAGTCGCCTTACAACACCTATAAATATCTCGGCCTGCCGCCTGGACCCATCTGCATCCCTTCAATAGCAGCGGTAAAAGCCGTGCTGAACGCCGAAGATCATCATTATTTCTACTTCTGCGCCAAGGAGGACTTCTCGGGCTACCATAACTTCGCCAAGACCTTATCAGAGCATAACCGAAACGCAGTACGATACCAACAGGCATTGAGCCAAAGGGGAATAATGAAATAATTGACAATTGATAATTAACAATTGACAATTACTGAAAACTGAACAACTGAATAACTGACAACTAATATGAAAGCCTTCAAAGCATACGACATCCGTGGCGAATGGGGCACCGACCTCAACGAAGACATCGCCTACCGCATCGGCTACTTCCTGCCTGATGTGCTCGACACCGACACCTACCTCGTGGGACGCGACATGCGCCTCTCCTCACCCACCCTGTATGAAGCCCTCACCCGTGGCCTCACCGACCGTGGCAAAGACGTCGACTTCATCGGCCTCTCCACCACGCCGCTGGTCTATTGGACGACAGCGAAATACGGCTACGGCGCCTCCGTGCAAATCACGGCCTCGCATAACCCCAAGCACCACAACGGTCTCAAGATTTCGGCCAAGAACGCGCTCCCTGTGGGCTACGACACCGGCTTGATCCGTTTGGAAGCCTTGGTGGAAAGCGACAAAGCCACGACACCCTGCGCCAAGAAAGGCCAAATCCATGAAAGAAACGTCTATGCTGACTATCTTGCTTTCCAGAAACAGTTCGTCGGGCCGCACGACAACCTCAACATCGCCGTGGATTGCAGCAACGGCATGTCGTCGATCTTCGTCCATGAACTTATCGGCAAGGCGCATTATATCAACGACAACCTTGACGGCAACTTCCCCAACCACGAGCCTAACCCGCTCGAAGCCAACGCCCAAGAGCAAATCAAGGCCCTGGTGAAACAAGAGAAATGCGACATCGGCCTGCTCTTCGACGGCGACGCCGACCGCATCACCTTCATCGACGAGAAGGGCCGTTTCATCAGCCCCGACCTCATCATCGCCTTCTTGGGCGACTATTTCATCGGCGAGCAGAAGCAACAAGGCATCGTCTTGCAAGACATCCGCAGCTCGCGTGCCATACAGGAATACCTCAACAAGTACCAAGCCAAGGTGGAGACTTGGCGCGTGGGTCGTGCCTACGCTGCCTTGAAGCTCCGCGAGTTGGACGGCTGCTACGGCGGCGAGTTGGCCGGACACTATTATTTCCGTGACTTCTACTACTCCGACTCCGCCCTGCTGGCCGCCTCCATCGTGTTGCGCCTCCTGGCCGAACGCAAGAAGGAAGGCAGAACCATGAGCCAGATTATCGACGAAATCACACCCTATTCCAATTCGGGCGAGATTAATTTCAAGATTGAGCGCAAACAGGAGGCCATGGATGCCGTCAAAGCGCACTTCATGGGCATTGAGAAGCCTGAGCGTTTCCTCGACTTCGACGGCTACCGCCTCGACTATCCCGACTGGTGGCTCAACATCAGACCTTCCAACACCGAGCCTTACCTTCGTTTCCTCTGCGAGGCCAAAAGCGAAGCCAAACTCAAGGAAATCATCGAGACAGTGAAAGGAATTGTTGCCCAACACAGCTAAGTTTACTATCTTTGCAGAAAATTAGAAGCGATGAAAAAACTGACGTTTTTATTTGCCATCTTAGCCATTTTCGCATTGACAAGCTGCGAAAACCCTTCAAAATCACGTATCTACACCGAGGAAGGCTCCAAATTGTTGTTGCGTTACAGCAAATATGAAGAAGCTGAAGAGGCGTTGACAAAAGCCATCAAATACGACAAACACAATTACGAGGCTTACTATTATCGCGGCTGCGCAAAGGCCAATGCCAAAAAGTATGAGGAAGCCATTGCCGATTTCGAGAAAGCCGTGGCCCTGAAGCCCGACTATGCCGATGCCTATTTCAACATGGGCAGAGTGTATTACATGATGCAGGATGAAGACAAGGCTTGCGAGTATTACAAGCTGGCAGACAAGTACGGTCGGCCCAACCTAGATGATTATCTGAAAAGGTGTAATTAGCGGATCTCCTGCTCGCCGTAGGCTTCTTCCAGGATGACGTCGCCGTCTTCGTTATAGGTCTTCCAGATGCCCGACTTCTCCCCCTTCGTGTATTGTCCTTCTTCTTTCAAGGCTTGGCTGGAGTAATAGGTCTTGGTGGGACCATCTAGCAAACCGTTACGGTATTGACATTCCATAATCAAAACACCAGTGTCGGAGTATTTCTTGCACTGGCCTTGGGGCTTGCCATTGACGAATTGCGTCTCTTCGGCAAGCTTGCCATTATTCGGATTATAGAGCCTTGACCAGCCGTCCACCTTGCCGTCTTTGTTGTCTTCCACCATCAGGAGCTGTCCCGAGGTGGCGTCATAATACTTCCATTCGCCATCCTTTTTCTGGTTTACATAATAACCAGTGGCAATCACTCGGCCGTTCGGGGCATAGGTCTTGTTCAGGGCCTTCTCACCCGACTTGTCGAACTCGTTGGTGGCCTTCAGCTTGCCTTGTTCGTCATAATAGCGGAAGGTGCCCTTGCACTTGTCGTTCTTGAAGCTGCCTTCGTAGCGCAGCTGACCGTTGGCATAATAATCGCGCCAGTTGCCTTGGCGACGGCCTTTTCTGTCGGTTTTGTTGAAGTCCTGGGCCACGGCGGCCACTGCAAATAACAGCGCAGCAAGGAGTAAGCAGTATCTTTTCATGATTTCTTCGGTTTTAACGGTGCAAATTTAAGGAAATAACTTAATTTTGCAGCGATTATTGTATGGCAGAATACTCATCCATATTGTTGGAAAACGCAGTAGAGGCGCTGTCGAAGTTGCCGGGCATCGGCAAGAAGACCGCCTTGAGGCTGGCATTGCACCTCCTCAACGAAGACACGCTTGAGACCGAACAACTTGCAGATTCCTTGTTGAAGATGAAGCACAACATCATGCTATGCGAGCGGTGCTACAACATCAGCGACACCAAGGTTTGCTCCATCTGCGGTAACCCGCGCCGCGACGAGAACACACTCTGCGTGGTGGCTGACATGCGCGACGTGCTGGCCATCGAGCGGACGGCGTCGTACAACGGGCTTTATCATGTCTTGGGTGGCGTCATCAGCCCCATCGAAGGCATCGGACCCAACGATTTGAAGATTGCCCAGCTGGTGCAACGCACCCAGAAAGAAGACATCAAGGAAATCATCTTGGCCTTGCCTGCCACCATCGAGGGCGACACGACCAACTTCTACATCTTCAGGCAACTGAATGGTTTTGAAGGAAAGATTTCGGTGATTTCAAAGGGCATCGCCGTGGGCGACGCTTTGGAATATGTGGATGAGGTGACCTTGGGAAGGTCGATACAAAACAGGATCCCGTTTAACCAGAAATGAATCTGGATTTTGAGACGCGATGAAATCAAAGATTCGACGAAGTCAATCGCGTCTCTACAGGGGGGCGTCGTCAAAAAGGTTCATTTCCGTTTTGGGCATTTCATCGAACAGGTCCAATTGGTTTTCGGTGAGGTACAACTCTTGCGGCACTTCGTATTCGTAGGCTGTGATGAAACGCTCTATGTTCTTCTTGATTAACTTGATGGGCGTGGTCTTGCGTGCCTTGCAGTAGTTGCGCAGTGAGCGGTATTGGCCCTTCGATAACTTGAAGGTAATCGCGTGATACTGATAGCTGCGGCGCTTCCGTTTCTTGTTTTGTGCCATAACACATTGATTTGATGGCACGAAATAACAAAAACAAAACGAGAAATCCAAATTCTCGCAAAAGTTTTCTACTTTTGTCCACCTTATTGAAGAGAAAATGAACATCACCGTCATAGGCGAATCCAACATTGACATCGCCGTAAAGCCGCATGGCGAGCTGAACGCAAAGGGCTGCACGCCCAGCAGCATCGCCTTCCACCATGGTGGCGTGGCCCGTAACATCGCCCACAACCTGTGTTTGTTGGGCCATGAGGTACATCTGGCCAGTGTGTTTGGCGACGACAGCTTGGCCCTGAGCATGATGGAAGAATGTGAGCAGTTGGGCATCGACCTCTCGCTTTCCTCGCAATACGCAGACGCTAAGAGTCCCATCTTCCTCAGCTTCAACGACGAGGTGGGCAACATGCAGTCTGCCGTCTCCGACATCGCGCTCAATGGCTGCCTGGATTTGGAATGGCTTCGCGACAGAATCGACGCCATCAACCGTTCCGACATGGTGATGGCCGACACCCTCCTCAGCATGGAGGCCCTCACCTTCCTCATCGACCACTGCTTGGTGCCGCTCTATATCGACACGGTGTCGCCCAACCGGGCCTTGCTTCTAACGGAAGCCATGAAACGCTCGTGGAAGAAATCGATTTATGCCCTGAAATGTAACCTTGCAGAGGCACAGTCTATGACAGAAACCATCAACCCCGAAGACGCCGTCAAATTATTATGTGCCAAAGGCATCGAAGAAGTGTATCTCACCATGGGCGAAGACGGCGTTTGTTTTGGCTCCAAGAAGGGTTCCCGACGTTTTCCAGCCATTGAAGTGAAGGCCGTCAACGTGACAGGCTCGGGCGACGCGTTCTTTGCCGGCGTCATCCACGCCCACGCCATAGGTATTAAAGGTGTTGCATCCGTCGGTTACGGTCTGAAAGCCGCCTGTCATAACGCAAAAAGCGAAGCGCCGGTCAACCCGACACTTCGCCTTTCGGTTTTCGATGAATGATTCAGATTAGAAGCTGAAACCAATGCGAGCCATGATCATATAAGGATGCACGGTTCCAAAGGTATTGTAGTTTTCCTTTGTTGATGCACTAGTGCTGCCAGCGAGCTTGGTAACGATAGTCTCATCACCCTTGACTTGGGCCTTGCCCAAATCATAGAAGCTGCAACCAATCACAAGATTCCTGGCCACCTCGATACCGATGCCAGCCTGATAGGCAAAGCTGAACCCCATATCGTATTTTTGTGTGGTAGTAACTTTGTTTTCGACACCTAACAGACTACCTTGAGCTACACTTTCCATCTTGGTGAGGAAGTGCATGTCGCCACCTAAGCCAGCTTCAGCATAAATGCCGAAATTGGGGTTCACGTGATAGATGTAGTTCAAGCCCAACATGATAGGGACATTGATGTGCTTAGGAGTGGCGTTGTAGGTGAAGCTACCATCAACGAATGGTCCGTCATAGTGGTTTTCCTTTTCACGATAAGCGGCCTTCAGGTTAGCATTGGGACCGTTGTAGATGCCATCGGCTGAAAGCATCACACCAAGACCTTTGACACCAACGTTGAAATACCACTTAAAGCCGACACTGAAGCCAATGCCTGCACCGGCATCATCGTCATCAAGGTCTAACGAAGTTAATGCAAAGTCATCAAAACCTTCAAATTCAGCATAATCTTTCAGCGGGAAAGCACCACTGAGCAACATGGCGCCACGTGTTTGAGCCATGGCTTGGCCGCCCATAATCAGCATGACAGCCAAAGCGATAAGTTTAATAGTTTTCTTCATTGTACTATAATTTAAAGTTAGATTATCCGTTTAAAAACGCGGCAAAATTACAAATAATTTCGTATCTTTGCATTTTAAACTGATTCCCATGCTGGAAAAACTCAAACATGTCAAGGAAAACCATCCTTTTACATCTCTGATGCTGATAGCTATAGCCGTACGCATCATAGTGGTCATCTTCGTTCCTGGCTTCGGCTCCAACCGAGAGGTGCAGCATACCACCCTATTTATAGGATTTCTCGAAAAGATGAAATCCATCCTCGGCGTCGGCGAGTCATCGGGGCAAGGACTCATGCTGCTCAGCCGTGCCTTGTATGCCACAGTGTCGTTGTTCACCGTTTCGATGATTTACCGCATCTGCGACCTGACCTCCAACAAGCAGAACGCATGGCTTTTGGCACTTATCCCCACCTTCAGCATCATCATGCCAGCGTTTGGCATCATCGAGAATGCCAGCGCTTTTTTGGGTCTGCCGCTGCTGCTTTATGGCGCCAATGTTGTGCTACGTCAAGAGGTATTGAGGCAAAATAACCTGACGGAGAATGTCCATCGCACCTCGTTTTTAATTGCTGGCCTCATGATGGGATTAGGCATCTGCGTATGGTACGAGAGCGCTTTCATCGTCCTCAGTATACTGATTCTTTTACTGATCAGGCGCAATCCAAAAGGCGCTTTGATGACTTTGATTGGCATTGTCATCGCGATTGTTGCAGTAGGATTGCTGCTTTGGGCACTTAGCGTCAACCCGCTGAAATACATTCAACTATGACTAAAGAGGAAGCCCGTCAGCGCATAGCGGCGCTCAGCGAAGAGCTGGAGCAGCACAATTATAATTATTACATCCTTGCCAAGCCAACCATCAGCGACTACGAGTTCGACATGAAGCTCGAGGAGCTGGCACGCTTGGAAAAAGAGTTTCCCGAGTACCTCTCCCCTGCTTCGCCTACCCAACGTGTCGGCGGTGGCATCACCAAGGAATTCAAAAGCGTACAACATCGTTATCCGATGCTTTCCTTGGCCAATTCCTACAGTCGTGAAGAGATTGGTGATTTCATCAGCCGCATTAAGAAGACAATCAATGAAGAGGTGGAGTTTTGCTGCGAGCTGAAATTCGACGGACTGAGCATCAGCCTGCAATATGAAAACGGTGTGCTGGTCCGCGCTGTGACCCGTGGCGACGGCGCCCAAGGCGACGACGTGACCACCAATGTGAAAACCATCCACACCGTGCCGCTCAAACTCCACGGCGACTATCCTGAGTTCTTCGAGATGCGTGGCGAAATCGTGATGCCCTTTGAGAGCTTCAACCGTTTGAACGAGGCCCGTGCCGAGGCCGGCGACGACCTCTTCGCCAACCCGCGCAACGCGGCAGCAGGGACGTTGAAACTACAAGACAGCAAGGAAGTGGCCCGTCGCAAACTCGACAACTACTGCTATTATATGATGATGGACGGCCTCGAAGACCGTTACCAGACCCATTACCAAAGCCTGCAAGCCGCCCGTAAATGGGGCTTCAACATCTCCAATTTCATGGCGCTCTGCAAGACCATCGACGACATCTTTGAGTTCATCGACTATTGGGACGTGAAACGCCATGAGTTGCCTTTTGCCATCGACGGCATCGTGCTGAAAGTCAACAGCTATGCACAACAACAGGCTTTGGGATTCACGGCCAAGTCGCCGAAATGGGCCATCGCCTACAAGTTCAAGGCGGAGGAAGTGGAGACCGAGCTGCAAAGTGTCGACTTCCAAGTGGGACGACATGGAACGATTACCCCTGTAGCCAATCTCGCACCAGTACAACTGGCGGGAACCACTGTGAAACGCGCCACCTTAAATAACGAGGACTTCATCCGTCAGTTCGACCTTCATTATGGCGACACCGTCAACGTGGTGAAAGGCGGTGAGATCATCCCGAAAATCATCGGCGTGAATTTGGGCAAACGTCAGGCGGGAGCGAAACCAGTGGTGTTTGTCAAGACCTGTCCCATTTGCGGGACGCCACTCGTCCAGAACGAAGGCGAAGCGGCTTGGTATTGTCCCAACAGTTCAGGCTGTTCGCCACAAATCCGAGGCCGCATCGAGCATTTCATCGGGCGCAAGGCCATGAACATCGAGAGCCTCGGCGAGGGTAAGGTGGAGCTGCTCTATGAGGAAGGTCTTGTCCGTAACGTCGCTGATTTGTATGACCTCACTTACGAAAAACTCTTTGGTTTGGAGAAAGTCATCACCATTGAGGATGAATTCAGTTTGATGCCTGTCGCCACGCGCAAGGTCAGCTTCAAGGAAAAGACCGCTCAGAACATTCTGGATGCTTTGGAAAAGTCGAAGTCGGTGCCGTTTGAACGGGTGCTGTTTGCTTTGGGCATCAAGTTCGTGGGCGAGTCGGTGGCTAAGGTGTTGGCCAAGGCTCTGCACGACATCGACCATATCATCAGTGCCTCCGTCGAGGAAATGACAGAGATCAACGAGATTGGCGAGAAGATTGCACTCTCGGTACGCAACTTTTTCGATGACGAGCGCAATATCGACATCGTCAACCGACTGAAACAGCATGGTTTGCAGTTTGCCATGGCCGAGCAAGCCGTTTCCGACAAGGAACAAGTACTGGCTGGCAAGTCGTTTGTGGTGAGCGGGGTGTTCCAACACTATTCCCGCGATGGCATCAAGGAGACCATCGAAGCCTACGGCGGCAAGAATGTGGGTAGCATCTCCGGCAAGACCGACTATGTGTTGGCTGGCGACAAAATGGGGCCTGAGAAACGCAAAAAGGCTAAATCTTTAGGCGTCCCCATCATCACCGAGGCAGAATTTGAGGCGATGATAGGTGTTTCGCATACACCCGAAGAAAATGGATTGCTGTTTTAATAAAAAACACTACCTTTGCACTTCGGTTTTAAATCAAAAATTTTGAATTTTAAATCTTTAAATTTTAAATACTTACGAAATGAGAATAGAGAAAATCATTGCCCGCGAAATCCTGGATTCTCGCGGAAACCCCACGGTTGAAGTGGATGTTACTTTGGAATGTGGCATTATGGGTCGCGCCTCGGTGCCTTCAGGTGCCTCGACAGGCGAACACGAAGCCCTCGAACTGCGTGACGGCGACAAGAAGCGTTACGGCGGCAAGGGTACCCTGAAAGCCGTTGATAACGTCAACAAGATCATCGCCCCCGAAATCCTGGGCATGTCGGCTCTCGACCAACGCGCCATCGACCACAAGATGCTGGCTTTGGACGGCACCAAGACCAAATCGAAGCTCGGCGCCAACGCCATCCTCGGCGTCTCCCTAGCTGTGGCCAAGGCTGCTGCCAACTACCTTGACATCCCCCTCTACCGTTACATCGGTGGCACCAACACCTACACCCTGCCCGTCCCGATGATGAACATCATCAACGGTGGCTCACACAGCGACGCTCCCATCGCCTTCCAAGAGTTCATGATCCGTCCTGTGGGCGCTCCTTGCTTCCGCGAGGGTCTGCGCATGGGCGCCGAGGTGTTCCACACCTTAGCCAAGCTCTTGAAGAAACGTGGCCTCAGCACCGCCGTCGGCGATGAAGGTGGCTTTGCCCCTGCCCTTAACGACACTGAAGATGCCCTCACCATCATCTGCGACGCCATCAAGGAAGCCGGCTACGAGCCTGGCAAGGACGTGAGAATCGCTTTGGACTGCGCCGCTTCTGAGTTTGCTTACAACGTCGATGGCAAGTGGTTCTACGACTACCGCGAGCTTAAGAACGGTACGAAGAAAGACCCCAACGGCAAGCGCTTCAGCTCCGACGAGCAGGTTGACTTCCTTGAGGAACTCATCAACAAGTACCCCATCGACTCCATCGAAGACTCAACAAGTACCCCATCGACTCCATCGAAGACGGCATGGGCGAAGAAGACTGGGACGGCTGGAAGAAACTCACCGACCACATCGGCGACCGCTGCCAGCTCGTCGGCGACGACCTCTTCGTCACCAACGTCGACTTCCTCTCGAAGGGCATCCAGCTGGGTTGCGCCAACTCCATATTAATTAAGGTGAATCAAATTGGCTCGTTGAGCGAGACTTTGGACGCCATCGACATGGCCCACCGTCACGGCTACACCACCGTCACCAGCCACCGCTCGGGCGAGACCGAAGACGCCACCATCGCCGACATCGCCGTGGCCACCAACAGCGGCCAAATCAAGACCGGTTCGCTGAGCCGCTCCGACCGCATGGCCAAGTACAACCAGTTGCTCCGCATCGAGGAAGAGCTGGGCGACCTCGCCGTGTATGGCTACAAGAAGCTGAAATAATTCTAGGATTATGCAAACTAAAAAGCCGAGGTCAACGCCTCGGCTTTTTGTTTATCCAAACACGGCCTTCAGCCGCTGCATCGCTTCTTCCACCGTCGCCCTCGGACAAGCCAGATTGATGCGGAAAAAGCCGCTGCCTGCCTCCTCGCCAAAGTCTTTGCCACGGTTGAAGCCAAGATTCGCCTCTTGCGTCATCTTGTGCCATAACTCCTCTTCTGAAAGGCCATAGCCGTTGTAGTCGAGCCACATCATATAGGTGGCCTGCGGCTTGTGGAACCTCACCTTGGGCAGGTTCGTCGTCAGGAAGTCGGCGACATAGTCGATGTTGCCTTGCACATAGTCAAGAAGTTGTGCAAGCCATTCGTCGCCTTGGTTCATAGCAGTTTGGGTAGCCACCTTGCCAAAGATGTTGCCGAGGTGCGCTTCCATGTCTTCGACATAGGCCACGTAGGTCTTGCGTAGATATTCGTTGGGGATGATGGCCGTCGAGGTGGCCAAGCCTGCCAAGTTGAAGGTCTTGGATGCCGCGTGGAAAGTGATGCAGTTCATGGCATACTGATGTCCCAAGGTGGCAAAGGGCGTGTGCTTGTAGCCTGGCAGCACCAAGTCGCAGTGGATTTCATCGGAGATGACCAACACATTGTTTTTCAAGCAGATTTCGCCCAAAAGCAACAACTCGTTTCGCGTCCAGCAACGGCCTACAGGGTTGTGAGGATTACAGAGAATCAGCATCTTGGCGGTCTTGGCTTGTTCGGCCAGTTGGTCGAAGTTGATTTCGTAGCCCTCACCTCTATCCACCAAGGTGTTGTAGACCAGTTTCCGACCATGACTCGAAACGGCATGATGGAAAGGCGGATAGACGGGTGGCTGGATGATAACCTCGTCGCCGGGTTGGGTGAAAGCCAGCACTGCCATGTTGAAGCCACACACCACGCCTGGGGTATACGACATCCATTCTGTAGGAACTTCCCATTGATGTCGGCGTTTCAACCACCCAGCGATGGACTGGAAATAGGGTTCGTCTTTGAAATGATAGCCATATACGGGATGTTCGGCGCGTTCGATGACGGCATTTCGGACAAAGTCGGGGGTCTCGAAGTCCATGTCGGCCACCCACATCGGTAGCACATCGGCATTACCGAAGACCTGTTTCCTCAAATCATACTTAACACAGTTGGTATCAGCGCGGTTGATAATCTTGTCGAAATCGTATTTCATGGTCATTAGGTTTGATGCTGCAAAGTTGCGAAAAAATTCGCGGTATTATGGCATTGGTAAGGAAAAAAGATGTACTTTTGCCGCGTCAAAAGAGTTCTTTTACGTCTTGGGGGAGTCGCATAGTGGCAATTGCAACAGACTGTAAATCTGTCCGGGTATCCGTTCGGTGGTTCGAGTCCACCCTCCCCCACACAAGCTAAGCGAAGTCGAGGCTTAGTTTTTTTATGTCCTAAAGTCGCCAAACATCAACAATTAAGAAATTTCACATTTTTCTTTCGCATATAATAAATTATTCTATATCTTGTGCATTAACAATTTCTATCTATTTCTATCTATATGAAAATTTTTGTCGCCAAACTAGCTTTCAAGACCACAACAGAAGATTTAAGAGCCTTATTCGAGCAATTCGGTACGGTGGAATCCTGTAAGGTCATCATGGATCACGAAACTGGACGCTCGAAATGTTATGGCTTCGTGGAGATGCCTAACGATGCCGAGGCATACAAGGCCATAGTGGAGACGGATGAAACTGTCTTCATGGGTAACGAGCTGCAAGTCAAGAAGTCGCGCCCACAAGCCGCGGTAGCACCCAAGCCCGAAAAGCCCGTTAGACCTAAGCGTCCGCATCACCCCTACGTCCCCAAGACTGAAGAATTAAGTTGACGATTTGCATTTTTTTGCATAAAGTCGACCCACACTTTGAAAAAAAGCCGTATCTTTGCAGCCGAAAAAGATGGTCTGGTAGCTCAGCTGGATAGAGCAACAGCCTTCTAAGCTGTGGGTCTTGGGTTCGAATCCCAACCGGATCACCATCAATAAGGACTTCTTTTGAAGTCCTTTTTTATTTGTTTTTTGGCAGAAAGGAACATTTTTTGCTTAGTTTTGCACTACCAAACATAATCCTTATCACCATGGAAAACGAAATCAAGAAAGTCTACACTGGATCGTATATGAACGCCGAGTTCATCGGCAGCGTGTTGGACCAAAACGGCATCCGTTTCCTCATCCGCAACTACCAACAAGAAAGCCTTGTGGCTGGCTGGGCTGCCAATGTCATCAAGGGCGAAGCCGCCGTGTATGTTTTCAGCGAGGACTACGACAAAGCCATGCTCCTGCTCGACGACATCAACGCCTGTGAAATCGATGAAGAATCAATGAATTAAAGAACCATGCGTAGAAAACTGTTTTTATTTTTGTTGTGTTCCTTGCTTGCAACACCAATTCTTCATGCACAACCCAAGGCGAACCACGTCGTTCTCATTGGTCTTGATGGTTGGGCTTCACATGACCTCGACAAAGCCCATGACATCCCCAACCTGAGGAGTCTCATGGATGGCGGCGCCTGTTCGATGCACAAGCGTTCCGTCATCCCTTCGAGTTCGGGTGTCAACTGGGCCAGCATGTTCATGGGGGCGGGTCCCGAGATGCATGGCTACACCACCTGGGGGTCGAAGACACCCGAAGTGGCTTCCATCGCCACCAACAAAAACGGCATCTTCCCTACTGTCTTTTCCGTAATACGCGAGCAACGTCCCAAGGCCGAGACAGGGTGCACCTTTGAATGGGACGGCATCAAATACGTCATCGACACGCTTTCCATCAGCCATATTGAGTATTTCGAGGAGGGTTGGAAGCAGGTGGAAGAAAACTGCGACAAGATTGTGAAATACATCAAGGACAAAAAACCGGTTTTCTTCGCTCCCTGTTTCGATGGCATTGATGGCATTGGACATGAAAAAGGATGGTACACAGAGGATTACTACAACTACCTTGTCCGTGTCGACCGTTGTGTGGGACGTATCATACAAGCCTTGAAGGATGCCGGAATCTATGACGACACTGTTATCATCGTCACTGGCGACCACGGCGGACATGACCAAGGCCATGGTACATTGGACATACGCGACATGGAGAGTCCTTTAGTGTTCTTCGGAAAAAACGTTCGCATAGGCTATCAAATCGATGCACCGTTAGTGCAATATGATATCGCTGCCACCATTGCCTATATCCTTGACCTCGACATTCCCGAGGCATGGCGTGGCAAGCCCGTCAAACAGGCCTTCGAATAGGAGTTCGGAAAAAATGCGTACCTTTGCACGCTAAATTTGTCAGACATGATTCAAGCAACAGGGATATACAAGTCCTACGGATCGCTAGAGGTGTTGAAAGGCATCGACCTGCACATCAACAAGAAGGAAATCGTGAGCATCGTCGGGGCTTCTGGGGCGGGCAAGTCTACCCTACTCCACATCATCGGCACCCTCGACAAGGCCGACCGCGGACAGCTGCGCATTGATGGCACCGAAGTCAATAAGCTGAACGACACCGAACTGGCCGCTTTCCGCAATAAAAAAATCGGCTTCGTCTTCCAGTTCCATCACCTCTTACCCGAGTTCACTGCCATCGAAAACATCTGCATCCCGGCATATATCGGGGGCATGGGTAAAAAAGAAGCCACGGAGAAAGCCATGAAACTTCTTGAATACTTGAATCTTATCGACAGAAAAGACCACAAGCCCTCGCAACTCTCGGGTGGCGAGCAGCAACGCATCGCTGTGGCTCGCGCCCTTATCAATAGCCCTGCCGTGGTGTTGGCCGACGAGCCTTCGGGCAACCTCGACTCGAAGTCGGCTCAAGAGTTGCACAAGCTGTTCTTCCGCCTTCGCGACGAGATGGGACAAACCTTCGTCATCGTCACGCATAATCCGGAGTTGGCTGCTATGTCGGATCGGACGATTACTATTAAGGATGGGAGGATTTAGTTGAGAGTTTGGAGTTTGGAGTTTAGAGTTTAGAGTTGAGAGTTGAGAGTCAGTTGAGAGTTTAGAGTTTAGAGTTGAGAGTTGAAAGTTTAGAGTTGTTGGATTTGCAAACAATAATAACAGCATTTTTTCGTTAGGTAGTCTATAATTATGAAGTTCATGAACAAGAGACTTTTCTTTACTATACTTTTCGGCGCATCGTTGTTGTTGAGCGCCAATGTTGTCAAGGCACAAAACGCCGAGTCGTATGAGTCGCTGATGAAGAAAGGCAACGAGAAATTCAATGCCAAGGACTACATCAGCGCGAAGACCTATTACGAGATGGCGCTGAAACAAAAAGCCAACGACCCGACTGCCAAAAAGAAGCTTGACGAGTCGGTGAAGAAAATCCAGGAAGATGGTGCCCGTCAGGAGATTTTCTACTCGCACCTGGATACTGGCGACCAGTTCTATAGCCAACAAAAATACGAGGAGGCCCTGGCGGAATACGAACGCGCCTTGCAGGTGTTTCCTAACGACAAATACGTCACCGGTCAAGCCGATGCTGTCCGTGCCATCCTCAAGGAACGTCAAGACAAACAAGACGCCTTTGACACGGCCATGAGTCTGGGCGAGAGCCTGCTGGCCGAGGACAACTTCGACGCAGCCATCATGCAGTTTGAAACGGCAAGCAGCATCTTCCCCGCCGACAAACTCCCCAAGGAGAAACTGGCTGACGCACGACAAAAGAAACAACTCTATACCGAGAAGGTGGCACGCTTCGACAAGCTCGTGGAAGAAGCCCGTCAGTTTGGACTGAGAAAGAACTATGAAGCCGCCATCGGCAAGCTCGACCAAGCCTTGGAACTCTTCCCCAACGACGTGGAAGCCAACGCCAAACGTAACGAATACCAAGCCGCCAAAGGCATTGCCGACCAATACAACGGCATCATCGCCTCAGCCGACCGCCTTCACGAGAGCAAGTCCTATAAGGAAGCCAAGGCTCAGTATCAAAACGCCTTGGCCGTAGTGCCCGGCGACGCCTACGCCACCGACATGATCGGTCGTCTCAATCCGCTCATCGCACAACAAGACGCCGAAGAGGCCGCTCGCATCGCTGCGGAACAGGAAGCGGCACGTCTGGCTGCCGAAGCCGAGGCCGCAAGGTTGGCCGCAGAGGCAGAAGCCGCCCGTATCGCTGCCGAACAAGAGGCAGCAAGGATTGCCGCCGAGCAAGAAGCCGCTCGATTGGCTGCCGAAGAGGCTGCCAGAATCGCGGCGGAACAGGAAGCTGCCCGTCTGGCCGCCGAGGCCGAGGCCGCTCGTATCGCTGCCGAAGAGGAAGCCGCTCGTCAGGCCGCTCTCGCCGCTGCCGAGGCCGAACGCCAAGCCACCATCAAAACCATGATGGATGCAGCCGACGCCTTGTTTGACCAACAAGACTATCCCCAAGCCAAAGTGAAATACCAAGAGGTTGTAGCCTTCGACGAAGGCAACGCTGCTGCCACCGCCAGAATCAACGAAATCGACAGCATCCTGGCACAAATGGCCGCCGAGCTGGAAGCCAACTACAACAAGGCCATGACCGCCGGCAACCAAGCCATGAGTGAAGAGAAGTTCGCCGAGGCCATCACGCAGTATCAATCGGCATTGGTCATCAAGCCCGAGGACCCCGCTGCCACGACACAACTGGCCGCTGCCACGAAGGCGGAGAGCGACCGCATCGCCGCTTTGCGTAGCCAATACAACAAATTCGTCAAGGAAGGCGACGCCCACTTCAAGACCAACACCTTCGACAAGGCCATCGAGGCCTACACCAAAGCCGAGGAACTTGGTCTGGAGACCTACCCCACCGAGATGATAGCCCGCATCAGCGAGATCATCGAACAGAACAAAATGTATGAGCTGAACAACGAGCCTATGCTGCTTGCCGCCGGACAAGCCCAGCGCTTCGACTTCAACAAGATAGAGGTGGCGGTGCGTCGTTCCAACTACATCATCATCAAGGTGCGCAACCCGCATCCCGAGAAGACCTTCCCGATGATCGTCTCCTTCGGCGGTACCGGTGGAAAGAACGGCGGCTTCGTGCTGCCCATCGCCGCCACTGAAGAGGAAAAGACCTTCATCTTCCGCATCGGCTCACAGTACAAGTGGTTCAGCGAAGACAACACCTGGATTGAGATCGTCTCCGAGAATAACGAGGTGGAGATTGGTAAGCTGGAGATTTCGAGGAGCAACTAAAACGCCTCCGAAGGAATGGCAACGGGTACTTCCGTCGCACCATTCATCTGACTCACCGAATAGACGCTGTCGACCACATAATGGGTCATGCCGCGCCACGGCAAAGTGCCGAGGTATTCCTTGTAGTGCAGTTCCACCATCTTACCCGTGCAACGCTCCAACTGTTTCGCCACATTCTTATCCTTCACCGAGAAGTTGAACTCGTTTGACTGGATGGTGTTGGTGGTGTTTTTGGAGTTGTAGCCCGCTTGGATGAGGCGGCCTTCATAGGTCTTGAAGATATAGCCTTTGTAGACGAACAAGTTCAACTCTCCCGCCTTCACGCCGCTGCCGAAGACGAAGAAGAACTTGAAGAAAATGAAAGCCGCGGCGGCCACCACGATGATGATGCTTAATGCAGTAAGGATTTTTCTCCCTATTCCTTTTTTGGGTTTTTCTGAATACTCTTCCATGGTTATTTCTGTTTGTTTTGTTTGTTCTTGAAATAGTCGCAAATGGCGGTGATGCCACATCCCTCGCATTTCGGCTTGCGGGCGAGGCAGACGTAGCGCCCGTGCAAGATAAGCCAATGGTGCGCCTTCGATATCACCGATTGGGGCAGATGCGCCACGAGGGTCTTTTCCGTCTCCAGCACATTCTTGGAGTTCTTGGTCAAACCGATGCGATTGGAAACACGAAACACATGCGTGTCGACCGGCATGGCAGGCTGGTCGAAGGCCACGGCCATCATCACGTTGGCAGTCTTGCGGCCAACGCCAGGCAGCTTCTGCAGGTCGTCGAGGTTGTTGGGGACGATGCCGTCGAAGTCGCTCACGAGGGTCTGCGCCATACCCAACAGGTTCTTGGCCTTGTTGTTGGGATAAGAGATGCTTTTGATATAACCGTAAATCTCATCCACCGACGCAGCAGCCATGTCCTGTGCCGTCGGGAAACGCTGAAACAGGGCCGGCGTAGTCATATTGACACGCTTGTCTGTGCATTGTGCCGAGAGGATCACTGCCACGAGCAACTGATACGGGTTTGCATAATGCAACTCCGACTCAGCGATAGGCATGTGCTCCTCAAAATAGGCTACAAAGGTGTCGTATTTCTGTTGGATCTTGGTTTTCATATTCTTTTCCACAAAACTGGCAAAACCACCAAAACAATTTCTCCATGTGGAAAGCACGTCATCCGGCTGCTTTCCTGCGGCAAGGCAGTTGCCGCGCCGCATCCATAAGCAAGTTTTGTCTTGTTTTGAATGTTTTGTGATTAAATGATATCCCCCTGGTCATCAACGAGGACGCCCCAGCTGATAGCCGTCAGGCCTTCCTCGTCGAAGAAAAAGTCAACCAAGGCATCTTCGAAGGAAACGCGCAGCTCGTCATCTTCGGTCTCCTCTTCCAACTCCTTGAAACCTTGCTTCTTCATCAGGTCGATGATTTCTTCTTTCGTAAGGTCGAACACCGGCTTGCCATAGAGCGTGGCCGCCTCGTTTTCAGTCTCGAAGCAAGCCACCACCGATTTGGTCACACCCTCGAGATAGATGTTGGTTTCAAGTTCGTCGTATTCATAATAAATGGAGCGGTTGCCCGTTTCCTCCATATCGCTCAGCTCTTCGTAAAAGTCGGGCATGCCCAATAACTTGACTGTCTCGTCAAGGGTCATTCCGAAAGGTATTTCGCCGTAACCTTTCAACGGCATAATGGTAAAGTCTTTCATCATAATAATGTTGATTGGGCGGCTAAGATAGGCATTTTCCCAAAGCGCCCGCCATTTTTCAAGAAATTTTCATCATTCGAAACGTATCGACTTGGTGGGACTGATGCGATTGATGACCGAAGTCGGGATGAGCAGCATCAACACCCAAAGTAGGAAGGTGCCCATGTTGATGAGAACCACAGTGCTGAGATGCAATTCGATAGGCACGGCTGAGAGATAATAGGTTTCCGCATTCAGCTTGATGAAACCAGTGTATTGCTGCAAGAGGCAGAATGCCAATCCGATGACGTTGCCAATCACCATGCCGATAAGCAAGATGCGCAGCGAACGGCGCAGAAACACCTCACGGACGAACTTGTTGCTGGCCCCCATGGCTTTCAGCAGGCCGATGGTCGAAGTGCGCTCAATGATGATAATCAGCAACATACTGATGACCGTGATGCCGGCCACAAGGAGCATCAAGGCCATGATGAGCCACACGTTGGTGTCGAGCAAATCGAGCCAGTCGAAGATCTGGGGATTGCTTTCGCGGGCGGTATAGGAAGCCAAATTTGAGGGCAAGGAATAATACAACTTGTCGTTGACTTGGTTGACGTCGGCATCAGCCTCCAAAGCGATTTCCAACAGGCCGGCTTCATTATCTTCCCAACCATTCAGCTTGCGAATCTGGTTGAGGTCGGCGAAGACATAACGCTCGTCGAACTCATAGAGACCCGTCTCAAAGATGCCCGTCACCGTGAACTTTCTGCCTCGTGCCTGCTGGTCCTTGTCGATGAACCACACGCGGACGTCATCGCCCACATTGAGAAGCATCTTGTTGGCAATCACCTTGGAGACCAGCACTTCCGTCGAACGCTCTCCTGCCTTGTATTGCGGCGTTTGGCCTTCGATGAGGCATTGGGCGAAATATGTCCAGTCATAGTTCTCGTCCACGCCCTTCAGCACCACGCCTTGAATCTCGTCGTCGGTCTTGATCATGCCCGCCTTGTTGGCCACCATCTGATAATGATTGATGCCTTCAACGGAGTTCAACCGGCTGATTAATAGCGAGTCCAACTGAAAAGGCGTCTCCTCCACCGACTCGTTCTCGTCGAGCGACTGCACATGGATAGGCGCCACGAAGCCGATGACCTTTTCGCGGATCTGGTTCTTGAAACCCACCACGACCGCCCAAGCGATGAGCATCACGATGATGGCCAAGGCCACACTCGTGACGGCTAGTCGCATCACCGTCGAGGAAAGATTTTCCTTCGAAAGCGAAAAAATACGGTCTGCTATGAATTTTGGGCCCGACATTTGCAGTAAATTCAATAATTTTGCAAAGGTAAAAAATAAACCGAAATGAAACGACAATTCTTTGCCATAGCTATCTTCTGCCTCGCCTTCTTCACGACGGCCCATGCTCAGATCTTCAAGACCAACGACGAGCCTGCCTTGGTGCTCATCAACAAGGCGCATTACGTCTCAGCAGCCATGCAAACCAATGACTATCTGCCGCTTATCCAAGGCAAACGCGTTGGCATCGTAGGCAACCAAACCAGCATCGTCGGCGAGACGCATTTGGTTGATACCTTGCTCTCCTTAGGTGTTGACGTGCGCAAAATCTACACACCCGAGCACGGCTTCCGTGGCACCGCCGATGCCGGAGCCAAAGTCAACAGCGGCAAAGACGAGAAAACAGGCATCCCCATCGTCTCACTCTACGGCAAAAACAAGAAACCCACACCTGAGATGCTGCAAGGCATCGACATCATCCTCTTTGACTTGCAAGACGTCGGCGTGCGTTTCTATACCTATATCTCCACAATGACTTATGTGATGGAGGCCGCTGCCGAAAACGACCTTCCCGTCATCGTCCTCGACCGACCTAATCCCAATGGCTTCTTCGTTGACGGTCCTGTGCTGAAGTCCGAAAACTCATCATTTGTTGGAATGCATCAGGTGCCCGTCGTCTACGGGATGACCATTGGAGAATATGCCAAGATGGTGAATGGCGAAGGCTGGCTGAAGAACGGCGTCACCTGCGACCTCACGGTGATACCTATTAAAAAATACAACCGCAAAGCCATCTACGAGTTGCCCGTGAAGCCTTCACCCAACCTGCCCAATTGGGAATCGGTGTATCTCTACCCCACTCTTTGTTTCTTCGAAGGCAGCATCGTCAGCATCGGGCGCGGCACCGACACGCCATTCCAAGTGTATGGTCACCCTGCCATGCGCGGCAGCTACACATTCACGCCCAAAAGCACCAGCGGTGCCTCAAAGCCTTTGCTGGAAGGCCAGCGTTGCCGTGGCGAAAACCTTGTGGAGTTTGCACATGACTATGCCCGTAATGCCGACCTGCTTCATCTGGAATGGATTATCGAGGCTTACCAACAGTTGAAAGACAAATCTTTCTTCTCCAACTATTTCCGTCTGCTCTCAGGCGACAAGCAGCTGCAACGCGACATAGAAAACGGGAAAAGCGCTGACGAAATCCGCGCTTCGTGGGAGGACGACCTTGAGACGTTCAAGGCTGTTCGGGGGAAATACCTGTTGTATTGATTATCCGAAAACCTCTTCCAAAAGCTTAAGATACTCTTTATACGCCTGCGTGTCCGACAACTCAGACAGGGCTTCAGCCAAGGAGCGGTAGTACCACTCCACGTCGGGTTTGCCGTTAGGGGCATGGAAGCGTTTCCACACCTCATCCCCTATCTGCCTATAATCCAAGGCGATGCCGCTCATGTTGGAAAACTTGTCGCCCAAAGCCACAACCTTACTGTCGTGTGAGGCATTAGCTAACTGCTTGAGTTGGGCTGTTTTTTTCTCGCGCCAAGTCAGGTTTTCGTCCGAGGGGGCCGTCTCATTCTGCACGAGCATGGCCACCCTGTCGCCAAACCGTTCACGAATCTCTTCGATGGTGACATCGGTGTCCTCCACCGTGTCATGCAAAATGGCGGCGGCCAACATCTCCTGGTCGTTGGTCATCGTGGCCACGATAGCCGCAGCCTCCATGGGATGTATGATATAAGGATAGCCTTTGCTACGGCGTTCGGTACCCCGATGGGCTTCGACGGCAAACCTCACTGCTTCGTCGAAGAGACTGGTTTCTAATGGATTGTTCATGTTTTTAGATCAGATTGATTTTTCGGGCTTGCTCGCAGATACGCTTGGCGCGTTGCTGATGGTAGTCGTTTTCGCCATAGAGCGCATTGAAAAAGCTTACCAAGCCAGCTTCTCCAAAGCCTTTCTTAAGGATGGCGACAATGCAAAGGTTTTGCAGTGCCACCGAATAGGTAACGATGTCCAAACCCGTGCCGGCCAACTGTAGCAGGGCCAATTGGTAGGCACTTTCGCTATAAGTTTTGCTCATCTTCACGATGTCGCCAATGGTCTTCATGTTCATGTTGAGCAGAATTCTATAGTAGGGCATGAGGTTGTCCTCATAGACCTCGCCATGGTTGATGGCGGCAATTTTGTCAGCGAGGTTCTTGAAAGGCTTCAATGAGAGGAAGCTGCGGAACGTGTCGCCATTGAGCGGCACTTCATCGAGTTTGCCCATTGCCACCATCGACTGCACCGTACGACGATAGCCATTAATTTCCTTGCGTATGCGGCAGAACTGTTCGTCGGCGAGTTCCAACATACCGGCAAGTCGGGTCATATTGCGCTGGTATTCAATCGGGATTTCCACATTGCTCTTGTAGCCGATGTCGTGGTACATATTGGCCCACACATGCTGCAACGTGCTCCGCATCTGAAGCTCGAAACGGATCTTGTTCAACTGAGGCAATTCGGGGTCTTTGTACAAGGTCTCTGGAATGCGGCATACATAGTGAAGCGACAGGTAGCCAAAACGGTCGATTTCAAGCATCTTGCGCTTGTCGACGGAGTTGGCCCAGTCGATTTCAAACATCTTCTCGGCCAAGGCGGAAATGATGTCGACTTCATCGCTATAGTAAGTGATGATGCGTGCGCCAAGGACATCGGTAATGTCTTCCAACGTATGGTATTTGTAGCCTTTCAGTTCCAACTTCCCAGCCAGGCTTTGCTCCGCCTTGACGCGGGCTTCAAGACCCGAAACGAGGATGTTGTTCTTGTCGAGGCAGTTGCGCAACAAATCGAGGACCACGGCTTTCATCTTCTCATAAATGGGAAGTTTCTCGTGATACTCGCTGAGGAGCATCTCACAATGCACATCGAGTTTCATAATACCCAGAATTAGATGATGGTAATGATGTTGGAGAATCCGGTGATGTCGAAGACCTCCTTCACGTGGGGGTTCATGTTGTGCAACACCATCTTGCCATTGCGAGCCACGACGCTTTTCTGCAAAAGGAGGAACACACGTAGACCTTGCGACGAGGTATAGGTCATGTTCGTGCAATCGATGTCAATATCCGGCTTTTCACCTTCCATCAACGGGGCGATGTCTTGTTGGAACTGGTCGGCGTTGGTGCTGTCGATGCGCCCGTCAAGCACAACAAGGGTCTTTTCGTTTTGTTGGTTTATTGTTACCTTCATATTATTATTGTTTTTCATTGCTTCTTAATCGGCTGCCGCAATGCGACAGCCCTACTCCACACTCCACACTCCTAACTCACCACTCTTTTCTTCATAACCAGAACATTATTCCCATCCTCATACCGGTAGTCGATGCTGTCCATCATGCTCTTACAGATATAAATGCCGAGTCCGCCGACGGGACGTTCATCGGCCGAAAGCGTGATGTCGGGGTCTTCTTTCTCAAGGGGATTGAAGGGCATGCCTGCGTCACGCAATTCTATAGTGAGAATCAACGACTTGTCATCCAAACTGGTGCCTGCCTCAAGCCAGCCAATGCCGCCTTCGTAGGCATATTGAACCACGTTTTCGACGGCTTCCTCAATGGAAAGCTCAATCTTGAAGCGCAGTTCTTCATCCTTGGGCATGTCGGGCGAGTCCATCAGGAAGGCGATAATCTCGCTGCTTCGGTCCTTTATGGGGTTGAATCTTTTTTTGGTCATAATTTCAAACTAACGATGGTCAAATCATCATTCTGAGGATTGTCTTCCACAAATGCTTGCACTGAATCATATAGACTTTCCACAATGTCTTTTTCCATTGGTGGCGTTTCGGGAGACGTCTCTACGATACCTTTTGCCCATTCCATCAGGCGCTCCTCTCCATATTGGCTCAGGTCAGCCTTTTCGGCCTCGGTCACGCCATCGGTATAGGCGACGATGCGGGTGTCTGGCTTCAGGTCGACCTGCTCCGCTTCATATTGAAAGCCCGACATCACCCCTATTGCTATATTCGCTTTGCTGCGAAGAAAATAAGGCTCGTCGCCAGGAGGGATGATAAGAACTCGGTTGTGACCGGCATTGCAATAGTCCATGTGCCCCGTCTTCAGGTCGAGGCGGGCGACAAACAGCGTCACGAACATGCCCGTTTCGTTGGATGCACTAAAGCTGTTATTGATACGAAGCAAGGTCTCGTCCAAAGGCAGCCCCATCCCCACCACAAAACGGAGCAATACCCTCGTGATAGCCATCACAATGGAAGCAGCCACGCCCTTGCCCGACACATCGCCAATAGCAAAATAGAGTTGGTCGCCCTTCAAGTTGAAGTCGTACAAGTCGCCGCCTACCCTCTTGGCGGGGATAAGCATGGCATACAGGAAGGGAGGAAACTTTTTAAGGAGCATCCCCTTCTGGATTTTTCGGGCCAATTCAACGTCCGACTGGATGCGCTCATTGGCAGCGGTAGTGGTCTTCAGTTCTTCGATATATTCAAGGAGCGAGCTTTGCATGGTTTGGAAGCTGTCGTGCAGCCGCCGCATCTCATCCTCGCTCTTGATTTCGGGCAACACGGCTTTCAGATTGCCATTGGCCATCTTGAGCACGGCTTTTGAAAGCTCGGAGACAGGGCGCGTCATGTAATTGATGACGGCACGACAGGCAAAAAAGATGGCAGCAAGGCTGGCCAACCCAATGGCCAGCATGACAACGTGCATCACAGGGGTATCCTGCAACCACCTAAAGGTAAAAAACACCGCTATTTGGGCAATGATGGAGATAACCGACACGATGCCGATGATCCTCCAACTCAGCCTGCCCGAAAACGTCTTGCCACTCATTTTTCTTTCTCTTATATGCAGCAAAATTACAAAAACTTGAATAACAAAACGATTTCCCAATCTTTTTTCTACTTTTGTCACAGAAAAACAAACCCTACCAATGGAAGCCATCAAAATATCTCTTGACGACTATGTCCTCTCGGGTGGCGGTGCCAACGGCGAGAGCTACGACCACAAGACCGACCCGACGATAATGCTCAAGCTCTATTTTCCAGGCAAGGTTCAACAACCTTTGGACGAGATGCTACTGGCCCGTAAAGTGTACGACATGGGCATCCCCACCCCCGAGCCAGGTGAATATGTGGTGACTGAAGACGGCCGCTATGGCATCCTCTTCCATCGCATTCCGGGCAAGGTGTCGTATTCGCGCGCCACGGGCGACCATCCCGAAAACCTACAACAATATGCCAAAGAGTTTGCAGAGATGTGCCTGCAACTGCATGCCACCCACGTCGACACCACCCAGTTTGAGAACGTGAAAGACCGCTATCATAGGCTATTGGCCGAAAACCCATACTTTACGGCAGACGAGAAAGACAAGCTCAGCCGATTCATCGACAGCGTTCCCGATGCCGACACCGCCATCCACGGCGACCTCCAATACTCCAATGTCGTTTTCACCGACAGCCAACGCTACTTTATCGACCTTGGTGACTTTTGTTACGGCAACCCGCTTTTCGACTTGGGTATGGTTTACCTGAGTTCTAACCTCAGTGAGGAATCCTTCATAAAAGACACCTTTCACATGGATAAGGCGACTTCGGTCAGATTCTGGCAAGCCTTTGCCCCCGCCTATTTCGGCCATGACCGTTCCCTCAAGGACATCGAAGAGGAAATCCTGCCTTTTGCCGGACTTAAGACCCTCATTATCGAACGCGACACCAATTGCCCTATGCCACAATTTCGTGTGGCACTAAAAGGGATTTTGCAATGATGGAAAACAAATAGGGCTGCCGCAATACGACAGCCCTACTAAAACAATCAAATAGATTTATCTCAGCCTACCAGGGTACACCTTCAAGGCTTCCTCCAGGCACTTGATGGCGGCCTTGAGGTCGTCGATGCAGATGCAGTAGGTGATACGAGCCTGATGACGTCCCTTCTCGGGGTCGGCATAGAAGCCCGTGGCGGGAGCCAGCATCACGGTGGCGCCATTGTAGCTGAAATCGGTGAGCAGCCACTGGCAGAACCTGTCGCTGTCGTCAATCGGCAAGTCGATGACGGTGTAGAAGGCACCCTTAGGCATCGGGCAGAAACAGCCCGGAATCTTGTTGATGCCCTCAACGATGACATTGCGGCGGGCGATGTATTCATCATACACGGCATCAAAGTATGACTGCGGCGTGTCGACGGCTGCCTCAGCGAAGATTTGACCAAAGCTCGGTGGCGACAGACGGGCCTGGGCCAGACGCATGGCGATGGCATAGACCTCACTGTTGCGGGTAATCATGCAACCCACACGGGCACCGCATGCGCTGTAGCGCTTCGAGACGGAGTCGAACAGGATGGTGTTGCGCTCCAAGCCCTCAAGCTGCATCACGCTGAAGTGCTTATGACCGTCATAGCAGAACTCACGGTACACCTCGTCGGCGAAGAGATAGAGGTCGTATTTCTTGACCAAACCAGCCACCTTCAACAGCTCCTCATGGGTGTAGAGATAACCCGTGGGGTTGTTGGGGTTACAAATCATGATGGCCTTGGTATGAGGCGTGATGACTTTCTCAAACTCCTCAATGGGCGGCAAGGCAAAACCAGTCTTGATATCGCTAGGGATGGTAACGATTTTGGCGTCGCAAAGCTTGGCGAAAGTGTTGTAGTTGGTGTAATAAGGCTCTGGGATGATGATTTCGTCGCCAGGATTCAGGCACACTGTGAAAGCCATCTGCAAGGCTTCGCTGCCGCCAGTGGTAACGATGATCTGGTTGGGCGTAACGTCAATACCGTGACGATGGTAATAGTTACACAAGGCACGACGATACGACGGGATACCTGCTGAATGGCTGTATTCCAACACACCATGGCTGGCCGGAAGGTCCTTTGCGGTTTCGGCCAACGCCTTCAAAGCGCCTTTAGGGGTCTCAATGTCGGGCTGACCGATATTGAGATGGTACACATGGACACCACGCTCTTTGGCAGCATCGGCGAAAGGAACAAGTTTACGGATTGCCGACTGCGGCAGTTCCATACCTTTATTGGAAATTTTTGGCATAAGCGATTTGTTTTTGTATAAAAAGCCATCTAACGCAAACATTAGACGGCTTTTATGATAATTGTACTATTAGATGATAATCATTTGTTGTTGACGGGTGAACCACCGCCGAAGTCGTCCTTCTTCTCAGGCATGGCCTCAGAGGCTTGTTCGAGCACGCGACCTTTGATGCGCAAAACAACAGTAGGATTGTCAATGGCGTTCGAGGTCACCGTTACGGTTTTATTGATGTTGCCCACACGGTTGGTCCTATAAGTAACCTTAATCACTTCCGTTTCACCTGGAAGGATAGGCTCTTTAGGCCATGAAGGGATGGTGCAGCCGCAACTCGACTTGGGCTTTTGCACCAGCAGAGGCTCGTTGCCCGTGTTGGTGAAGCGGAATTCACACTCGCCATTGCCATTGTAAGGCACATCGCCGTAGTCGTGCACGATTTTCTCGAATTCGATTTGTGGTCCGTTCTGAACTTTTGCGTCTTGAGCCTTGGCAACTCCTGCGAAAAGGAGCATAATACCAAGCAGATAAATCACTTTCTTCATTGTTTATCGTTTTAAAATTGTTGCAAAATTAGTAATTATTGTTGTTCGTTGTTCAAATATGCCAAATTTTCAAACATTTTTTCTCTTTTTCAAAAAGTGTGCCAAAAAAAAATCTCCGAGAAAGCTCCCGGAGAATTTTTAGTCATTCCTAAACACAAGCTATTACAGCAGGTGGCAGGTAACGGTCAGACCGGCCATCACGATGCTCACCATGCTCATCAGCTTGATGAGGATGTTCAGCGAAGGACCTGACGTATCCTTGAAGGGGTCACCGACGGTGTCTCCAACGACGGTAGCCTTATGGTTGTCAGAGCCCTTGCCACCGAAGTTGCCTTCTTCGACATACTTCTTGGCATTGTCCCAGGCACCGCCCGAGTTGGCCATGAAGACAGCCAACACGAAACCAGTGGCCAGACCGCCGATCAACAGACCGAGCACGCCAGGCACGCCGAGGATGACACCCGTCAAAATCGGGACGAGGATGGCGAGGATCGAAGGCACCAGCATCTCGTGCTGGGCACCCTTCGTCGAGATAGCCACGCAGCGCTCGTAGTCAGGTTCGGCCTTGCCCTCAAGGATACCCTTGATGGTGCTGAACTGACGGCGGACTTCCTCCACCATCTTCTGAGCGGCGCGACCCACGGCATTCATCGTCATGCCGCAGAACACGAAGGCCATCATGGCACCGATGAACACGCCGACGAGAACGACGGGGTTCATCAGGTTGACATTGTAGGCTTCCATGAAGTCGACCAAAGTGGCTTTGGCGGCTTCAACGCCGTTAGGCAGGTCTTGTCCGATACGCACCAAGGCAATCTTGATTTCCTCAACGTAGGAGGCCAACAGAGCGAGGGCGGTCAGAGCAGCTGAACCGATGGCGAAGCCCTTACCTGTGGCAGCAGTGGTGTTGCCGAGAGCATCGAGGGCGTCGGTGCGCTTACGCACTTCGGGTTCAAGGCCGCTCATTTCGGCGTTACCACCGGCATTGTCGGCGATGGGACCGTAAGCGTCGGTAGCCAGGGTGATGCCCAAAGTAGACAGCATACCCACTGCGGCGATACCGATGCCGTAGAGGCCTCTCGACAAGTTGGCAGCCGTAAACTCAATGTTGAATCCGTTAGCGCAGAGATAAGCCAGAATGATGGCCACGCCCACGGTAACGACAGGAATAGCGGTTGAAAGCATACCCAGTCCCAAACCGGAGATAATCACCGTGGCAGGGCCGGTCTTGGAGCTCTCGGCCACCTTTTGGGTGGGTTTGTAACTCTGCGAAGTGTAATATTCAGTAGCCTTACCGATGATGACACCAGCCAGCAAGCCGACGACGACGGAAAGTGAGGTCTGCCACCACATGTTGGCAAGGTCGCCAGTCTCTTTACCGAAGAGGAAATACATGATGCCAAAGGTCGCAACGGCGATGAGAATGGCAGCGGCGTTGGTACCACGGCTCAATGCGCCAAGGAGTTCCTTCATGCCAGCGTCTTCCTTAGTCTTCACGAGGAAGATACCGATGATGGAAAGCAGCACGCCAACAGCAGCAATCAGCATAGGAGCAAGCACGGCCTTGAACTGCAAGCCTTCAACGGCGGCAGTGGCAAATGCCGAAGCACCCAAAGCCATCGTGGCGAGGATGGAGCCAGCGTATGACTCGTAAAGGTCGGCACCCATACCAGCGACGTCACCCACGTTGTCACCGACGTTATCGGCGATGGTGGCGGGGTTGCGCGGGTCGTCCTCGGGGATGTTGTACTCGGTCTTACCGACGAGGTCGGCACCGACGTCGGCAGCCTTGGTGTAGATACCACCACCCACACGGGCGAACAAAGCCTGCGTAGAAGCACCCATACCGAAGGTCAGCATGGTGGTGGTGATGGTGATGAGGTCGTTTTCGGCTCCGACAGCCTCAAGCAAACCAGTGCCATTCAGCACGAGGAACCACACGGAAACGTCGAGCAGGGCTAGACCCACCACGACGAGACCCATGACAGCACCCGAACGGAAAGCCACCTGAAGGCCACTGTTGAGCGACTTGCGGGCAGCGTTAGCGGTACGTGCCGAGGCGTAGGTGGCCGTCTTCATGCCGAAGAAGCCCGCCAAGCCCGAGAAGAAACCGCCCGTGAGGAAGGCAAACCACACGATGCCGTTCTGCAATTTGAAGTAGGCCATGATGCCGAAGATGGCGGCCAAGACAGCGAACACGATGATCACCACCTTGTACTGTTGCTTCAGGTAAGCCATGGCTCCCTTACGCACATAGGCGGCGATTTTCTTCATCAGGTCTGTTCCTTCGTCTTCTTTCATCATCTGTTTGTAGAAGATGAAAGCAAATGTCAGCGCCAGAATGGAGGCGACCAACACGATGTAAACAATACTGTTGCTAATCATAAGATTGATATTAAGTTAAACATTGTTTCAAACAAAAACTACATGTTTTGAGGGGACAAAAATAAGGACAAAATGAATTGAAATGAAATTTTTTTGCATAGAATTTTTCAGTGATGCAACTTTTTTTGTCCACTTTCCAAAAAGTCCTTATCTTTGACGATTGAAGGAGATAGGACTTGTTTTGAAATAGAAATTTGATAATCAGTTTTTTAACATTACAATTCCTGTTCCCTTCCTAAATCGAGCAGCTATGAACAAGGTCAATTTGGAAATTGTAGGTTTGACCTACAGCGAATCCTCGACAGGAGCCTATGTCCTCATCTTGGGTGACAAACTGTCGCAGCGTCGCCTGCCCATCGTCATCGGGAGTGCCGAGGCCGAGTCGATCGCCGTGGGCATCGAGAAGCATAGGAACGGTAGGCCCCACACCCACGACCTCTTCTTGCGGTTTGCCAAGGAGTTTGGCATCGAGATTATGGAGGTGGTCATCAACCGCTTCCGCGACGGGATTTACTACGCCATGCTGGTGTGCAAACAAGGCGACGACCTCACCATGATCGACGCGCGTCCCTCCGACGCCATCGCCATCGCCGTGCGTGTAGGCTGCGAAATCTATGCCTACGAGACGGTCATGGACGAAGCGGGCATCATAATGGACGACATGGACAAGCCAATGGATGATGACAAAGAAGAACATATTAATAAGGTAGCCTCCATCACTAGCCTCGACAGGCTCGACCTTGATGCGTTGGAAGACCTGCTCCAGGAAGCCATCGACAACGAAGATTACATGAAAGCGGCGGAGATTAGGGATGAAATCAATAGGAGGAAATGAGATGAGAATTGATAATTGATAATTGACAATTGAGAGTTAATTTAGAAACATAATTAATACAATAAAATAATATGAAAGCAATTAAATTTAGACTGATCGTGATGAACTTCCTCATCTTTGCGGTGTGGGGAGCTTATCTTTGCTCATTGGGCATCTATCTCAGCAAAATTGGCTTAGGTGCCAACATCGGGAAATTCTTCGCTATTCAGGGCATCGTTTCCCTATTCATGCCCGCCTTGATGGGCATCGTCGCCGACCGCTGGATTCCCGCCCAAAAGTTGCTCGGTATCTGTCATTTTATCGCTGCCATCTTCATGGCCTTGGCGGGTTACATGGGAATGAAATACGGTGCTGACGTTACCTTCGGGCAGTTGTTCCCGTTCTATGCCCTCAGCGTAGCGTTCTTCATGCCGACCATCGCCTTGGGTAACTCAGTGTCGTACAACGCCTTGAACCAAGCTGGCCTCGACACGGTGAAGGCCTTCCCTCCTATCCGCGTGTTCGGCACCATCGGTTTCATCCTTTCCATGTGGATCGTCAACTTCACTGGATTTAAGGATGGCTACCAACAGCTGTTTGTTTCGGCGGCATGGGGCCTTATCTTGGCTGTTTATTCATTCACCTTGCCCAACTGCCCTGTCAACAAGAACGTGGAGAGCAAGTCGTTCGTCGACACATTCGGCTTGCGCGCCTTCTCGCTGTTCAAGGACGCCAAGATGTGCGTGTTCTTCATCTTCTCGTTCCTTTTGGGCATGTGCTTGCAAGTGACCAACGGTTTCGCCACCCCCTATCTTGACGACTTCGGTAAGATTCCGGAGTATGCCAACGCTTTCGCGGTGAAGCACAACGTGTTCCTGTCGTCCATCTCGCAGATTTCCGAGACGCTGTGCATCTTGCTCATCCCCTTCTTCCTGAAGAAGTATGGCATCAAGAAAGTGATGCTCATCGCCTTTGTGGCTTGGGCCTTGCGTTTCTTCTTCCTCGGTGCAGGAAGTCCTACAGGTTTCGGCCTCGTCCTATTGATTCTCTCCATGATCGTCTACGGCGTGGCCTTCGATTTCTTCAACATCAGCGGTTCGCTCTTCGTCGACCAAAACACCGACGTCAGCATCCGCAGCAGCGCCCAAGGCGTGTTTATGATGATGACCAACGGACTCGGTGCCACCATCGGTTCGTTGTGCGCCCAAGCCGTGGTGAACCGCTTGGTCTACGAGCCTTCTGCCGCCGACCCGAGCTTCAACCTGATGGGTGGCTGGTCATCGGCATGGTTTGTGTTTGCCGCATTCGCCTTAGTGGTAGGCATTTTGTTTGCTTTCTTGTTCAAGTACAAGCACGAGCCTAAAAAGCAATGAAACAATACCTCGACCTACTCCAATATATCCTCGACCACGGCCATCAGAAGGGCGACCGCACCGGCACTGGCACCATCAGCGTGTTCGGCTACCAGATGCGTTTCGACCTTTCGGAAGGCTTTCCTTTGGTGACGACGAAGAAGGTGCACCTGAAGAGCATCATCCATGAGCTGCTGTGGCTGCTCAGCGGCGACACCAACATCAAATACCTTCATGACAACAAGGTGTCGATTTGGGATGAATGGGCCGACTCGAACGGCGACCTTGGTCCCGTTTACGGTGCCCAGTGGCGCAACTGGAACAACGAGGGCATCGACCAGATTGCCGAGGTGGTGAAGAGCATCAAGGAGAACCCCAACAGCCGCAGGCATATCGTGACGGCATGGAATCCCAGCGTCTTGCCTGATGAGCATGAAAAGAACTTCGCCGCCAATGTGGCGGCGGGCAAGGCTGCACTCCCGCCCTGCCATGCCTTCTTCCAGTTCTATGTGGCCGACGGCAAGTTGTCGTGCCAACTCTACCAACGCAGTGCCGACGTATTCCTAGGCGTGCCATTCAACATCGCATCCTACGCCCTCCTCACCATGATGATGGCGCAGGTGTGCGGCTTGCAGCCCGGCGACTTCGTCCACACCTTCGGCGACGTGCACATCTACAACAACCTCATCGAGCAGGTGAAGCTGCAGCTGACGCGTACTCCTCGCCCACTGCCCACAATGAGAATTAATCCCGAGGTCAAAGACATCTTTGGCTTCAAATTTGATGACTTCACCTTAGAGAATTACGACCCGTGGCCTGCCATTAAGGGTGAGGTTTCGGTATAAACATGTACGGCTGCCACATTGTGACAGCCCTACAACTGACAACTGAACAACTGAACAACTGACAACTAATATGACAATATCCATCATCGTCGCCATGGCCGCCAACCGCGCCATCGGCATCAACAACCAACTGATTTGGCACAACAGCAACGACCTGAAACACTTCAAGAAGGTCACCTCGGGACATTGTGTCATCATGGGGCACAACACCTGGCTTTCGTTGCCTGGACAAAAGGCCCTGCCCAACCGTCGCAACATCGTCATCTCCGACCGTCTCGACACCGCTCCAGAAGGTTACGAGTTGGCCACATCCATTCCGCAGGCATTGGAACTGGCAGCCAACGAAGACGAGGTCTTCATCATGGGCGGTGGCAGCATCTACGAGCAGTTTCTGCCCAAGGCCGACCGCCTCTACCTGACGCGCCTCGACAAGGAATTTGAGGCCGACACCTTCTTCCCTTACATCAACTTTGAGGAGTGGAACCTAGTTGACTTGGAGGTCGTTGACGACGACCCACAAGTGGATTATTCCTATCGTTTCGAGGTTTGGGAACGCGCTGAGAAGTAACATCACCTTACAAAACAAAACTAAAAAAGGTTGCCCCCGTCATGGAGGCAACCTTTTTTGTTGCAATCACCAGCGTGCTTACTTGATGACCGTGATGCGCTTGGTGACAATGCCCTTGGCAGTGGCGACGCGCACCATGTAGATGCCAGTCTCAACATTGTCGAGTGTGATGTCTACAGATTCGCCGTGGCAATCCATGTCGTAGACCATCTGACCCAAGGTGTTGTAGACGCTCACATGGTTCAGGCCTTCGCCTTCCACCGTGAAGCGGTTGGTGGTAGGATTCGGGAACACCGACACATCCTTGCCATCCACTTCGTTGACGCCGTCAACGGAATAGAGCACTCTAATGTAGAACTGATTCGGGTCTCCAATCCAGTTGGCAGGAGCCGAGGTGCAATCGATAGATCCATAATAGGCGTAGAGTTTGTAATAATAGTCGCCCTCTTCGTTGGCAGTGTTGTCGGTGTAGTTTGTCGCTGAGGCACCCAACAGCTTGATTCTGGTGTACTCGCCGTCCTCACCGAATTTTCTGAACAGGTAGTAACCCGACAGACCCGTTGAAGGAACAGGCTTGTTCCATTTCAGTTTAATCTTATAGGCGCTTCCGGTATACTCAAAGTCGATGTTAGTCGGAGCCAAGCAAGCAGCGCCGGAAGTGGCGCACGATTCGTTGGAGTACAAACCATTTTCACCACCTTCGCCAAGGTAACCGACATAGTAGCAGTGACCGCCCATCGGCACGTTTTCGTCAACGAAGGAAGTGCCATTGGGAACCATGCGATATTGTCTATCGTCGCGATACACGATGTAGCCATAGCCACCGCTAATGCCCGGGATGGGATCCCACGACACGTGGATAGTATTCGGGTCATTGTCGTCGACGAGGGCCACGCAGTTGGTAGGAACACCTTGGGGAGCCGCGTTGCCGCAGTTGTTGTTGTCCTCGTAGAAGATACCATCAGCCAAGTCAGCGGAGCTGCCACTATAGGTGTATACCACCTGGCTCTGAGAGTTCTTGATGGTGAAGCCCAGCGTGAAAGCAGTACCCGTGGTAGGAGCCGACCAAGCGAAAGCCACATTGCCGAGAGGCATGTCGACATTCAGTGATTGAACATTGGAGCTGGTGGAAGTCACAGAGGTGAATTCGGTGCCAGCAGCATTGTAGATGTGGATAGCACCACCGCGCCAGCCATTCATGGCACCTTGGGTGACATTAATCGTCCAGCTGCAAGTGGGGCCGAAACACACCTGATTCTTATAGGCAATCTTACCATGAGCACCATTCACCACGGCATAGACGCAGTAGTTGAAAGCGTCGAAGCGAGGCACGGTGTTGTCGACAGCCGTCATGGTGGCACCAGGAGTGACATTGTCGGCGGTGAAAACCACCTCACCGTTACGGGTGACAATGATTTGGTCGATGGAAGTGAGGTTGGCGTTGCTCAGGTTCTTGGAAGGGTTCTTCCAACTCAGCGTGGCTGACAGCTCGTTGTTAGCAGCAGGAGTCACGGTGAAGTTTTGGGGAGCCTGGGCCGTATTGTCATAGACATCGCTCGGGACGAAATTGAACACGCCCTTTACGTTTTCAGTGTATTCGATGTTCTCAATCAGAGAGTAACCGTCGTTGGAACCGCCCCAACCCCAGTTGAAGTGGAACATGTCGTAGTCGTCATAACCATCGCAAACGAAAGCGTGGCCATAAGGAGCGCCGGCCTCGGTACCGGAATAAAGCACCGGCCATCCCATATCGAACGATTCCTTCAGGAGGTTCATCCATGTCGACATGACGGTAGGCTTATAAGCGGTATAAGCGGAGCTGGAATAATGGAAATAGTTGGTGATGGCGGCAGGCACTCTGTCGGTATTGCTACCACTACCCTCTTCAACATCACCACCGTAGTCCATGTCAACGGCGACACCGCAATGGAAGTCAATCGTTGCGACGGCATTGCCTTGTGCCGTGTTGTAATTACCGTTGCTATAGCTATTCAGCATATTATCCCAGTCGTAGGTGGTATTGCCAAAGTTAGCGGAGACCACGCCGTACTTGGGGTGGATGTAGGAATGTGAGCCTTGGCCTGAAGCAGGATAGCTCCAATACTTCATGATCTGTGCCATGGCCGTTGCCACACAACCCACGTAGGCATGATAGCCAGCATTGGGGCTTTGGTTGTCGACGGGGCACATGCTGTTGTAAGGAGCAGGAGATTGATTCCACTTGGTCTGGACGAGAAAATCAACACCTCTTCCGCCGTTACGCGAAATCAAACGGCCGCTGTTCATCACGCTTTCCCATTCCGCTTTCACCATAGGATCGATGACATTGGAGTTGACGCTGTTTCTGGCATTGGCGATGGAGTTCAAATAGGCGTTACTGATGGGATTGCTCATGTCATAGCCACCCTCTTGGGAATAGCCAATGATGGGACGGAAGTTGTCGTCACCTGAAACAATCACATAGCCATCGTTACCTACATTGTAGATATAGTAACTGGCTTCACCTCTTGTGCTGGGAGCCGCGTAGACAAGCGTCAACTCGGCACTTTGCCTGGTCTCTTCAAAATTAGCCTGGACAAACTGTTGTCCGACATACTTGGCTTGGCTGCGGCCAACCGGACCGGCTTGCGCCATCCCGATACCGAGTACCAAGGCCAACAAAGTCATTAAGTGTTTCTTCATTGTAATTTTGTATTAGTTATTATTTCTTGAATTTTCGAGCTGCAAATATAAACAAATTGTCGAAATGTCATCAGTGCATCACCGAGAACCGCTTCGTCGTTGTGTTTTGAGCCGTCTTGATGCTGAGGTTGTAGACACCTGCAGCCAAGTTGGAAGTGCTGACAACCACGCCGTCTTCGCTGCAACGCTGCTGATACACCATCTGGCCCGTCACATTGTAGATGGCCACCAATTCAAGACCTTCAGCCTCAATGCAAAGTATCGAGTTGGCGGGATTGGGATACACATTGACGCAGTCGTTTTCATTTTCATTCAGCGAAGTGACGTCGACATAGACATAGTCTTGGTCGTTATTCACCCATGCAGGCGTGGATTCGCAATAGGAACGGAATGCGGTCACCTTATAATAATAGGCGCCTGGTCCAGTGACATCGAAATACTCGCGGTCTTCCTTGTTGACAGTGGCAATTACTTCATAATTCACGCCGTCGTTGCTACGATACACCTTAAACGACTGCGGGTCGGCATCGTAATTCCACGACAGCTTGGTGCCAAAGCCTTCGCTGGTCCACTGGTATTCGCCGCTGAGGTTGGTAGGAGGCTGGCAACCATCACAGTCGTTGTTGCCCGAGTACATCGTCGCGGGGATGTTGCTGGTGTTGCCATTGAACGAATAGACCGAAGTGTTGGACGAGTTCTTGATGTTGATGGTCACGCTGCTGATGGCCGTCAAGGGAGCCACCCATTTGAAGCTCACATTGCCTTCGGGGACGCGAACAAATTGGCTGATGGGGGTAGAACTGGTCATCGTAATCTCCTCAACCACTTTGTTGTTCGAATTGACCAGCTGAATCTTTCCGCCATTCCAGCCCTGGAAGTTAGAGGTCTGTCCGATGATCTTCCAAGTGCAGGTGGGACCATATTGGCAGAAGACTTTGGCTAAATATCCCTTGGCGCCGTTGGAGAGATAATAAACCGTATAGGTGTAACTGTCGAACTGGGGGACCACATCCTGGAAGGTCATCGTAGCACCGGGAGCCACGTTGTTCTGTGAGAAGATCTCAGTGCCATCGCGGAGCAGCACCACCTTATCGATGTTGGTAATGGTCTCACCACCCAAATTCACGGTAGGATTGGTCCAGGAGACGATACCCGTCTTAGAATGGGCATTGCCTACTTCAACACCGAGATTCTCGGCCGCAGGAAGCAAGGCGTTGTAGATGTAATCGGGGATGAAATCAAAAATGGCGGACTGATTGTCGTTGAAGGTGCCGTTAGCGGTATTCAAAGCGTCAATAGCATAGTAGTTGTTGTACTGGTTGGACCAGCCCCAGTTGAAGTAGAACTGGCGGTTGTTGTTGTATCCCAAGCAGACAAAAGCATGGCCTTCCTGGCCCTCGGTTCCCGAGTAATAGCAGGGGATGCCTCTGTCGAAGCTGGCGATCAACAGGTCTTCCCATTGCGTCTTCGAGTAGTCATTGCGGGATTTGATGTTGACGGCGTTGCAATAACGGAAATACTGTCTCAAAGCACTCGGAACATTATATGACGAAGCACCGCTACCATCGGCGGCGTAAGCCATATCCACGGAGATGCCGCAATGCCACATCAGACGGGCGACGGCATCTTTCTGAGCCGATGACGAGCTAGCAGTCAGACTTACAGGCATGTTGTTCCAATCATAGTTTGTGCTTTCGAAGTTCGCACTCTGCTGAGGGCATCCCGAAGGCGTGTAGGTGTGTGAGCCTGTGCCGTGATCTGGCCAATTCCAGTATTTCATCACCATCGACATGGCGCAGGCGACACAGCCAGCGTACATGTGACCGCAAGGGGCAAACCAGCTGCTGGAAGTGGGGCAAAGCATGTTATAATAGCAGTCTTGGTTCCATCTCAGGTCAAACAAAGGCGGGACAGCGTTGATCGAACGGTCGGCTTTCAACATGCCGGTCCTGTTCACGTTTTCCCATTGTTCAGCGGTCTCGGCATCGGCTTCAAGGTTGTTTTCCTTGGCGTACTGAATCTGACGCGCATAGTGGCGCAGCATGTAGGCCAGGCCGTCAGGGAGATCGTTGTAGTCGAAGCTGTGTTCATCGGAAGCGCCGAGGATAGGCAGTGCCGCGTCGTCAGCCGAAACGATGACAAACGAGTTGTCGCCGTTGAAGACATAAAGGGCAGGTTGGCCGCTTTCTGTCATCTGAGTGTAGGCAAGTGACAGTGTGCCGACCTGCTTGGCGTAGTTGCTTTGCAAGTACTTCATGCCTATACGTTGCGCGCGGTCCACGTCGATGGGCGAAGCGATGATTTGGCCCACAAACAAGGCCAAAGTCACCAAAGTAAATAAAGTTTTTCTCATAGTAAAAATAATTGCAATTATTGTTTCGATTCAGTTTAAGAGTGCAAAAATAGTGTTTTTTATGATTTATCAGGTCTTTTGTTCCTTCTTTTTTGCAGCGGGGAACAAAATATTGTTCAAAATGAGCCTGTAACCGGGCGAATTGGTGTGCATGTCAAGCTCGGTGGGCGGGTCGCCGACGAGGTGCTGGTAGTCCTCGGGGTCGTGACCGCCGAGGAAGGTCCAGAAGCCGTTGCCGAAGTTGCCGTGGATGTAGCGGTCCTCGTTCAAGGCGCCGTTGTCGCCCAACACCACGACGGAAGGCTTCACGTAGGCCTTGTTGAAGGCTGTGGTCTGCCCCATGAAGCCCTTGATCAGGCGTTCGTGGCATTGCGTGAGCATGGTAGGCACAGGGTCCCACTTGGCCGAGAAGTCGAAGAGCAGAAAATAGTCGTTTTGTTCTTTCACGAAACGCGAGCGGCCTTGGGTGACGTCGATGTTGGAGACCTCGTATTCCTGCGGGTTGACCGACACCGTGAAGTCGGTGAAGGCGAAGCAATTGTCGTAGTTGAGGCGTTGCGGGTCGCCGCTGCGGATGGGGTCGCCGTCGAACATATATTCACAGATGTCCAAGCCATCGGCGGCCAGGGCGATGTCGAAGCTGTCGGGGGCTGAGCACATGGCGAACATATAGCCGCCGCCAGCCACGAACTCACGGATTTTCTTAGCCACCGCCAGCTTCAGCTGAGAGACCTTGCTGAAGCCCCAGCGTTGCGCCGTGGCTTCCTGCTGATGCACGTCTTCCTGATACCAAGGATAGTTGCGGTAGCGTGCCCAGAACTTGCCGTATTGCCCCGTGAAGTCCTCGTGATGCAGATGGAGCCAGTCGTAGGTGGGCAGCACGCCTTGCAGCACCTCGTCGTCGTAGACCACGTCGTAAGGGATTTCGGCGTAGGTCAGCACGAGGGTGACGGCATCGTCCCATGGGAGGTTGTTCTTGGGGGCATACACAGCGATGCGAGGCACCTTTTGCAGTTTCATCTCGTCCATGTTGACGCCTGGGTCGGCGATTTCGGCAAGGATGGCGTCGGCTTGGGCGTCGGCGATGACGTTGTACGACACGTTGCGCATCTTGCATTCGCGCTCAAACATCTGGTGGTAAGGAATCAGGTAGCTCCCTCCCCTATAGTTGAGCAGCCAGCTGATCTCCACCTCGCGTTGCAGCACCCAATAGGCCACGCCGTAGGCTTTCAGGTGGTTGGTCTGGGTGTCGTCCATGGGGACGAGGAGATAGGCCGCCTTCGAGGGCATAGCCAAAGCCAAAAGAATAAGGACAAGATATAGTTTGCGCATAGCGATATTCCTATAAAAACAGGGCGCAAAGATAAGAAAAAAATCTTCAATAACAGAGATAATACTCCAGCAAGGGATTCACCTCCCCTTCTTCCTTGAGCAAGACTTCCAGCTGCGCCCAGTTCTTGATCATGCCACGGGTCTCGCGCTGCCTGAAGATGCGCTTCACCTGCTCGTAGCTGAGGTAGGGATGGCCCACCAAGGTCTTGAAATCCGCACGGTTGACGTCGATTTTCCGCGTTTCCGTGTCACCTATTAATAAATAGGGTTGCATGGCCGCAAAACGGGTCGAGTCGAGACCCTTCACGTCGAGGAGCTGCGCCTCCTCCACAAAGCCGCCCAACTTTTCACGGAAAGCGATGATGCGCGAAGCCATGTAGCCACCCATCCTGGGCAGTTCCACCAATGTGGTGGAGTCCACGGTGTTCAGGTCGACGACAGGGATGGCTTTCTTCTCGGGTTTGGGCTTGTCGTCAAACGCCTGACTTTCTTGCTTTTTTGCAGTGGGTTTTGCCGTATTGCCACGTGCCACCTCGGGGAGCACAATGAACGGCTCCAGCTGCGCATATTCCTCCTCGCTGATGGCATAGAGTTTCTCGACGTCGCTCTTGGAATAGAACCTGCCGCCCTTGGCCTTGTAGTTCATGATGCTACGCACCTGCCGGTCAGTGAGGCCGATTTGCAGCCATTCTTCTTCCGTGATGGTGTTGGGGTTGAAAGGGAAAGGATGTAGCTCGGTCACCTCTTGGGGCTTCTCGGCTTGTTGCTGCTGTTGCAATTCGATGGCCGCCTGGCGCAAGGCCAACAGCGAATCCAAATTGTGCAAGGAGGCATCACTCAGCGACTTGCGCGACGGACGAAACAAACAAGCCAAGATCAATACCAGCATCAACGCCAATATCGTGACGATGGCGACGCGCTCGCCTTTGCTGAATGCAAACCACCTGCGCAAGAACTCCATGGCTACTTAATCAATCCGCTGATGAACACGATGGCGATAGCCACAGGAGCCAGATACCTGATAATAAAGAAGATGATTCTCTTCAACGGCGCCTTTAAGGCACCCTCGTTGGTCACCTCCTCGAAGAACTTCTGCTTGCCCAAACGCCAGCCCACGAAGATGACAATCAGCACGCCACCGATAGGCAACAGGATGTTGGACGACAGGAAGTCCATAATATCGAAGACCGAGTGTCCTGCCACGGCAAAAGGCGTCTCGCTCATCAAACTCAAAGAGGCGAAGACACCGAGCACCATCGTCCCGGCACAGGCTATCACCGTCGCCCAAGTACGTTTCAGATGCATCTCTTCAGAGAGATAGGCCACCAACACCTCCAACAATGAGATGGTCGAGGTGAGTGCAGCGATGGCCAGCAACACAAAGAAAATGAGGCAGAACCAATAGCCGCCCGTTATCTGGTTAAAGAGCATAGGTAAGGTATTGAACACCAACCCCATACCTGCTTCGGGCTTCACTCCGAATGAGAATGCCGCAGGGAAGATGACAAGTCCTGCCAGGATAGCAATGGCGGTATCGGCAATCACGACAGAAAAGGCCGTGCTGGTCAGATTGTCTTCTTTTTTCACATAGGAGCCGTAGGTAATCAAAACGCCCATACCCAGACTCAACGAGAAAAAGCCTTGTCCCAGAGCCTCAACCATCACTTTGCCGTTGATCTTCGAGAAATCAGGTCTGAAGAGGAACGACAGGCCCTCTTTGGCACCAGGCAAAGTCATAGAGCGGATGCCCAATATGATAAGGATACCCAACAGCAAAGGCATCAAGACCTTGGCAGTTTTCTCAATGCCGTTTTGCACGCCTCTAAAGACCACAAAGCCCGTCAAGAAGATGAAGATGCCTTGCCACATCACATTGCGCCACCCCATATCGTGGAAGGCGGCAAACTCACTCTCGATGGTAGCCAAGTCTTTACCATGGAATGAGTTAGTGACCGACTTGACGATGTATTCCAACGTCCAGCCTGACACGGTGGAATAGAAGGCGAAAATGAGGAAACCGCAGAGCACGCCAATGTAACCGACGATGGGCCATTTGGTGTTGGGAGCCAGCTTATGGAATGCGCCCACCGAATTACTCTGCGAGCGACGGCCGATGACCAACTCGGAGAGCATCACGGGGAGTCCCAACAGATTGACCACGATAAGATAAAACAGCAGGAAGGCAGCACCGCCGTTCTCGCCCACCTCGCAGGGGAAGCGATAGATGTTGCCCAAGCCAATGGCCGAGCCGGCAGCGGCGGCGATGATGCCGAGCTTCGAGCCGAAGCCGTCGCGTTTTTTCTTCACTTCAGCCATGGCTTACCTCTTTTCTCCGTAAGCCAAGTCGCCCACATCGCCGATGCCCGGCACGACGTAGGCACGTGCCGTCAGTTCCTCGTCGATACTGCCCACCCAGATGGTGACGGGCAGGCGCGACATGGTACGCTCCACATAGTCCAAGCCATCTTGCGAAGCCACTGCCACGGCGATATGAATCTCCTTGGGCATCATGTCATCCATGAGGCCATTCAAGGTCTTCACGATGGACTCGCCCGTAGCCAGCAAGGGGTCGCAGAGGATAAGGATGCGGTTATCGATGTCGGGCGAGGAATAATACTCCACGCGGATCTCGGAGTCCTCCTCGTTCTTGTCGTATTTGCGATACGCGGCGATGAAGGCGCTGTCGGCCTGGTCGAACATGCTGAGCATGCCGTTATGGAACGGCAAGCCAGCCCGCAAGATGGTGGCGATGACGGGTTGCTCGTGCATCGTCCTGATCTGCTTGACGCCCAAGGGCGTAGTCACCTCTTCGTCGTCGTATTCAAAGGACTTGCTGATTTCGTAGGCCATCACTTGTCCGATGCGTTCGAGGTTGCGGCGAAAACGCATACGGTCCTGCTGGATGGTGGCGTCGCGGAGTTCAGCCATATATTGGTTGAAGACGCTGTCGGTTTTCTCAAGGTTATGGATAGTAATCATATCAGTTGGTTTTATTCTACAAAAATAGGTATTTTTTGAATACGAAGCAAGTTTTATCTCATTTCTTTCGCTTCCAGATTTTCAGCAAGGCCTTCCCCATCGGCGAAAGTCGATTAAAACTATAAGAGGGATATTTCACCTCTTGTCCTCCAAAACCGAGATAGAAGCGCGCCAAATTATCGTCGTCGGAGCCTTCAAAATCGAAGGTAATCGGTTGGTTGGCATACTTTTGAATCACCTGGTCGAGGAGATAGGTCATGGCTTGGCGTTGTTTGCCCTCCTCGGTGAGGCCTGAGAACAGGAAGGTGATACGGTCCTTGGTCTTCATGAAGATGGCGGCACAAAGCAACTGCCCCACCCCTTTTTCGGTCACTCCCAGTATGAATGCGTGTTTTTTGTTGACCGCCACCTTGGTCAAGGCGGTCAGGCGAGCATATTCGGCATCACCCCATTTGTTGAGCAAGGCGCCACGGTTGTCGGTGAACAAAGCCACCACATGATAGGGAATCACCGAGTCGACAATCTGCAAGTTGTTGCTCTCGGCCTTGGCCAAATTGCGCTTCGTGTTCGTATGATAATGCTCTCGAATAGACTTAAAGTCTTGGTTTAAATCAAGTAACACATTTCTATGATATTCAAATAATTCTTTATCGTTACTTAAAGTATTACTTTCATTCAATCTTATCTCACAAAAACGGTATTTTGAGGGGATGGCATCCAGAAAACCTTTCAGCTTGTCATCGTTCAAAGTCGCCTTGGAGAACACACCCAGTTGCTGCACGAAGTAGGGCTGAAACAGGTAATGCACGCCGAACTTCTTGCCACCCGTAAGGGGCATCACCGTATCATAGTCATCCTCCACCAAGGCTTCCCATTGGGGATGGACGATATCGAGATACCAAGAATAGGCATAGATGTTGCCACATTCCTCAACAGTGGCGTCCCATTTCTTCTTGTCAATCTGATTATGTTCGAGATATTGAATCATTGCGTGATATATTCCAAAAGTTGACGATACATCTCAGGCCAGCCCACCCAGCGTTTCTCGCCACCAAGGGTTTCATTATGAGTGAGATAGATAAACGTCCCTCCTACCGCCTTCACCTCGTCGACCAGTTGTTTGGCCAGCGCCAGCGAAGCCTCCACATCGAGGTCGAGGTAGTCGCGCATGGTGCCGTCCATGAGGGCGAAAGGATGCACGCGCAGGTTGGTGACCATATCGTTCTCCAAGTCGTAGAATCGGAACGTGTCGGCTATGCCTGCGCGGAACCCCGCCTGCGAGGCGAAGCCCATCGTGTAGTCGTCGCTGATGTCCAACTCAATGAGTTTCTGGTAACTACGTGGCAGGTTCATCCTAAGGAAATGCTGTCGGCTCTTGGTCAGCGGTCGGTGCAAGACCTCAGAAAGGTTGTCGATTTCTTTCCTCAGTTTTTCGGCATCCAGGTAGGACGAGAATGAAGGATGGATGCCCACGTCGGCATAGTCGCCGAGGTGCTTGATCAGGTTGCGGAAGGCTTCTTTGCGGAGCGAGATATTTTTGTCATTGGTGTCGTAGTCACCGCAAAGGATAAAATATATCGGCTTGAGCTTGAACTCTTTCTGCAACTCAAACTGGAAGTCAAACGAATCGAACGGGTCCTTTCGCTTACCACGAAGCACCTGGTGGCGTTCACGCATCTGTTCACGATTGTCGGAGGTAAGGTCCTTGATGAAGCCGCCCACGGTGCGATACAGCCCTTTGTGCTTGTAGGCCCAAGCCGCATCTATGTCGTAAGTCGGGACAAAGTCGAACTTCGGATTTCTTATTGGCAGGTCGGGGAAAGCCGATTTCAACCGTTGGCCCAAAGCTATGGACCAGATGTTGACCAACGGCTTTTGCAACATGCCATTCTCAAACATCCATGTCGATTCAGCTTGGAAACGGCCATATTTGTCGCGCACTTGCGTTAGGTACTCTTCGTAACGTGACACCAAGAAAAACGATGCAGCAAACACATCGAAGGGCATAAGGTTGCCTTGACCAAACACGGCATATGGCGCCACTGTCCCTTCAAAAACTACCGTTCGGAACGACTGTTCGTGGATATGACGTTCGAACAGGATTTCGACCGCCTTGACAAAAAGCTCATCGCCAAGCCGTTGAAGGCCATAATGCAATTTGGGCCCTCCAAAAGCCTTGAACTGTTCGGCATCGATAGTCAAATCGAAATCAATGCCCAGCAACTGCCTGAACATCAAATCGAATACGTACATCACTCTCCCGGTGACTTTCGGAACCAGAATCAGCATTTTCATAGGCACAAAAATAAAATGAATTTTTATACAAAAAGTAAAAAAGCGAAAAATGTTGCATCTTCACGAAATGGATGCCGAAAATTTGTAATTTTGTCGGTTTAAAAACCAAGGCATCCCGATATGGAAAATTTCGTCGTATCCGCTAGAAAATACAGGCCCGTTACCTTCGACACCGTCGTAGGCCAAGGCTCCATCACCAACACGTTGAAGAACGCCATCCGCAACAACACCCTGGCACAGGCTTTTCTGTTTTGCGGTCCGCGAGGCGTGGGCAAGACCACATGTGCCCGTATCATGGCCAAGACCATCAACTGCCTCCACCCCACCGAAAACTTGGAAGCATGCAACGAATGCGAGTCATGCCGTGCCTTCAACAACAACGCCTCGTTCAACATCTACGAGCTCGACGCGGCATCCAACAACTCCGTGGATGACATCCGCAATCTGGTCGACCAGGTGAGGATCCCTCCGCAAATCGGGCAATACAAAGTCTACATCATCGACGAGGTTCACATGCTGTCGGCAGCGGCCTTCAACGCTTTCCTGAAGACACTGGAAGAGCCGCCGGCGTACGCCAAGTTCATCCTTGCCACGACGGAGAAGCACAAGATTATCCCCACCATCCTGTCGCGTTGCCAAATTTTTGACTTCAAGCGCATTACGGTGGACGATATCGCCAAGCACTTGGCCTATGTCGCCCAAAGCGAAGGCGTCAATGCCGAGCCGGAAGCGTTGAACATCATCGCCCAAAAAGCCGACGGCGCCTTGCGCGACGCCCTTTCCATCTTCGACCAGATGGTGAGCTTCAGCGGCAAGAGCATCACCTATAAGGACGTCATCGACAATCTGAACGTACTGGATTACGACTATTACTTCCAAATCGTCGACCATATCCTTCACGGCCGGACCAGCGACATCCTGCTCATCCTCAACGACATCATCAGCAAGGGCTTCGAGCCACAACATTTCATCAGTGGCATGGGCAACCACCTGAGGAGTCTCATGGTATGCAAGGATCCCGCCACGGTGCAGCTATTGGAGGTCAGCGAGCAGCTGCGACAGCGTTATCTGACGCAGTCACAGGCATGTCCCATGCCCTTCCTCATCAGGGCGTTGGAAATCAACAACAAATGCGACATCGACTACCGCGCCGCCAACAACAAGCGCCTGCATCTTGAGATCGCCTTGCTGAAGATGTGCGCCTTATGCAGCCAAGCCTTGAACATGCCAACGGCACAAGCCCAGCCGGTGCAGATGCCGCAAAACAGACCGCAACAGCCAAACCCTACGCCAGCAGCAGCCGCGGCACCGGTGCATAACCCATCGCCTGCAGCTGCTGCACCTACGACAACCCAACAACCGACGAAGGCTCCCGAACCTGTGGTTAAAACAAAGGTCCCTGAGCCAGTCGAAGGGCCGACCAACAATTCAACGGTTCAACAACCAACAGTTCAACAACCAACAGTTCAACCCACGTCGACAGGCTCATCGTCCGCGACGTCCGCTCAGCCCATCGTCCGTCCGCGCGGCACCGCCAGCAGCATCAGCATCAACAAGGCTATGCAGCAAGCGGAACAAAAGACAGAAGAAAAAGAAGAGACTTGGGATACGCCTTTTACCCAGGATCAGCTGACTTCGGCATGGGCCGATTTCGTCAACCGCTACAAGACCGTTTCGCCCAATTTTGCGGCGGCACTTGGAAAGTACTCACCTCATTTAATAGGTAGCACCGAAATCCACTTCAGCGTCGACAACCTGCTCTTTGAACGCGACACGGAAGGCATGAGCGCCTTGAAACACCATCTGAAGAACAGCCTGCATAACAACCAGTATCAACTCAAGCCCGAAGTGATGGAGCGTCCTGCCGAAATCGAGGCCTACACCGACAAGGACAAGTTTGAGAAGATGGTTGAGGAGCGGCCTTATTTGAGGACATTGCAGACGGAGCTTAAATTGGAAGGAGACCTTTAATTAGTTGGGAGTTAGGAGTTAGGAGTAATAAGTAATAAGTTGGATCTTTGAATCTTTGAATTTTGAATTTTGAATCTTAAATCTTTAAATATTTTGTAATGAAGAAAAAACACTTTATCGCCATGACCATCATTTGTACAATGGCAGCCGGCTGCGCTGAGAAGGCAGTCGAGACCCCTGAGCCTCAGAAGGAAGTTGTTCCGGCCATCGAGCTGAGCAACATGGACACCACCATCAACCCTGCGGATGACTTTTTCCGCTACGCCAACAACAACTGGCTGAAGAACAACCCGATTCCGGAAGAGTATTCCTCCTACGGAGCCTTTACCGAAATCGACCAGCACAACGAAATCCTCATCCAGGACATTATCAATGAAGTGTCGAAAGACACCAGTGCGGCACAAGGCAGCGTGGCCCAGAAGATTCGCGACTTCTACAACGCCGGCATGGACTCCGTAGCCATCGAGCAACGTGGATACACAGAGCTTCTGCCCTATTTCGAGATGATTGACAACATGAATGACAAAGCCCAATTGCCTGAGCTGTTAGGCAAACTCCACGGCGATGGCATCGGCGGTTTCTTTGGAGCCGGCGGCAGCCCCGACCCGAAAAACGCCGAGATGGTCATCATGCACCTCTTCCAAGGCGGCTTGAGCCTCACCGACCGCGACGACTACCTGAAGGAAGAGACGCAGGAAATGCGCGACAAATATGTGGAGCACGTCGCCAAGATGTTTGAACTCACCGGCACCGACGCAGAAACAGCCAAAGCCAAGGCCCAAGGCATCCTCGCCCTTGAGACCGAGCTGGCCAAGAACTCGATGAGCCGTGTGGAACGCCGCGACCCCGACAAGACCTACAACATGAGGACCTTGAGCGAACTGCAGAAAGCCACGCCCAACTTCGACTGGAACACCTATTTCAAGAACGCAGGTGCCCCGATGATTGAAAGCCTCAACGTGGGCATGCCCGACTTCGTGGCTGCCATGGACAAAGTCATCCTCAACACCGACCTCAACACCATCAAGGACTACTTGCGTTGGAAGGTCATCCACGGTAGCGCCTCGATGCTAAGCAGCGACCTCGACGCAGAGAATTTCAGCTTCTATGGCAACTACCTCTACGGTCAGGAAGTGCAGCAGCCCCGTTGGCGCCGCATCCTCGACGCCACATCGAGTTGTCTAGGCGAAGCCGTTGGCCAGCTATATGTTGAGAAACACTTCCCTGCCGAAGCCAAAGAGCGTATGCTGAACCTTGTTGGCAACCTTCGTATTGCCCTTGGCGAGCGCATCAAGAACCTCGAATGGATGAGCGAAGAAACCAAAGCCAAGGCCTTGGTGAAACTCGATGCCTTCAACGTGAAAATCGGCTATCCCGACAAGTGGAAGGACTACAGCAAGTATGAAGTCACGCCCGAGTCGTATTTTGAAAACGTGCACCGCGCCATCCGCTTCGAAAACGAACGTGACATGGCTAAGATCGGCAAGCCCGTCGACAAAGACGAGTGGTTCATGACGCCTCAGACCGTCAACGCCTACTACAGCCCCGAGATGAACGAAATCGTGTTCCCCGCCGCCATCCTTCAGCCTCCGTTCTTCAACATGGATGCTGACGATGCCGTCAACTATGGTGGCATCGGCGTGGTGATTGGCCACGAGATGACCCACGGCTTCGACGACCAAGGCTGCAAGTACGACGAAAACGGCAACCTGAACAACTGGTGGACCGAGGAAGACGTCGTCAAGTTCAACGAGCGCACCGCACAACTCGCCAAGCTGTTTGACGAGTTCCAAGTGAGAGGCTACCAAATCAATGGCCAACTCACCCTTGGCGAGAACATCGCCGACCTTGGCGGCCTCAATGTCGCATGGGATGCCTATCAGATGACCGATGAAGCCAAAGCCAACCAAAGCATCGACGGCTTCACCCCTGCCCAACGCTTCTTCATCAGCTATGGTACCATTTGGCGCAACAACTCACGCGACAAGTACCTTGAGCGTCAAGTTGTCACCGACGTGCACTCGCCGGCGGAAGCCCGCGTGAACCGCACCCTCGGCTCGATGCCGCACTTCTACGAAGCCTTTGACATCCAACCCGAAAACAAGATGTATATCGCGCCTGAAGAACGCGCTGCGATTTGGTAATCATGGGTTTAAAGAAACAAATAGGTAAATTGGGGCTTCGTCTCGGCGGTTGGACACCCGTCAACGAAGCCCCAGCAGACCTGGGCAATGCCGTCTGCATCATGGCGCCGCATACCGCCATCGAGGACTTCTTCATCGGCCTCGCCTATTATTGGTATTACGGCATACCCTTCAAGGTGATGATGAAGCAGGAGTTCTTCAAGCCAGGCATCGGATGGCTCTTGAAGAAAGTGGGCGGCGTGCCCGTCAACCGCGGGCACCAGAACCACCTCGTGGAACAGATGGTGGAGATGTTCAGCCAAGCCAAAGACACCCACCTCGTCATCTGCCCCGAAGGCACAAGAAAAGCCGTCAAGCATTGGAAAAAGGGCTTCTATGTCATCGCTGAAGGCGCCCATCTGCCTATTATCCTCGGCTTCATCGACTACAAGAAAAAACGCTGCGGCATAGAGAGATATTTCTATCCCACAGGCGATTACGAGAAAGACCTGGCCGAGATTTGGGACTACTACAAAGACATCAAAGCCAAGCACCCTGAAGGGTTCAACCTCGACGAGCAATACAGAAACACAGATCAATGATTGACCTGACCACAAAAATCCACGACAAATTCACCTTGGAATTCAAGGTGGGGTTCAACACGAAGGCTGCGGAGCACCCGATGAAATACTCCGACTTCGTGTTGAACACTTGGATTTTTGTGCCCAACAGTCTCGATATCAACGCCGCCAAATACAGCAAAGACGACTTTTACCGCGACCTCAAGTCGGGTGTGCGCCTCATCACGCCCTCGTACGGGTTGCATGAACTGGCCAACGACGAGATGTTATTGCCCACCCAGGCACTCATCACCAACTTTAACGACTCCTCCGTCTCGCCCGACGACACGCAAGACCTCGTTCATGCCATCAAGATGTACTGCGCCATCGCCAAAAGTGCCGTCCGCGACGAGTGTCACGCAATCACACAACAATCCGATACCGATGCAATAACAAAGGCTTGTCCCCTTTTCCTTGACGACGTCTGCAAGGTCACAAATCGCTTCCGCAGCCTTCTCCATCGTTCCAACGGTGAAGCCACCACTGAAAGGATTCAGCAAGTACTTGCTTATGGCGACGAATTCCTGAGCAACGTCTTGGAAAAATACACCTACCGTCTCCGCGACGCCATCCGCTCCAACCACGCTGAGCTTTATCCGCAGCTGGAAGAGCGTTTCAAGGAGGTATTAATCAACGAAAAAGTCTATCGTGAACAGCAAGGCTACCTCAGCGTGAAAGCCGACGACCCCGATGGCAACTCCGACTTCGTCTTCCGAGCCAGCCTGCTCAAGAAATTCACCGAGAGCGACCTCTATCTCAACGCCACCAAACGCAAGAACACCTTCCTCGTCGAGCAGATCCTCTACAGCCTTGCCGCCGGTGCCGCCATGGTGGTGGCCACATTGTCGTCGTTCTTTTTCCAGCAAAGATACGGCAACTTCACTCTTCCTTTCCTTATCGCATTGGTAATCAGTTACATGTTTAAGGACAGGCTGAAAGACTGGCTGCGACTCATCTTTGCCAGACGTGTCAGCAGCAAGGTGTTCGACACCCGTACCAACTTCAGAATCAAAGGCAGGTACATCGGTTGGAGCAAGGACAGTGTCGACTTCATCGACAGCGACAAAGTCATCCCCGAAGTGATGGAGCTTCGCAATCGCAACCCACTCTTTGCCGAGGTGAGCGGCAAGGACGAAAAGGTACTGCTTTTCCGCAAGAAAGTACAACTTTGGCCTCATGAATTGGCCAAGGCTAGTCCCTATCCGCTCAAAGGCATCAATGACATCCTGCGCTACAACATCACGGAATACACGCGCAAGATGGACAACCCGAGTTTCCCGCTCTCGGGCACATGGGAAGACAACGAATACAAGCCTATCGAAGGAAAGAAAATCTATCGTCTCACCTTTGTGATGCAATGCGTTTATGACGACAAGACCGAATATAAACGCGCTGTGGTCTATTGCGACAGAAACGGCATCCTGGAAGTAAAATAGCACTCATTCCGAAGAAGTTATCAACAGCCATTGTTGAAAACATTGTTGAAAACTAATTGGGTTTCAGCAGTTTCCATCAAAGACATTTTCCTACTTTTGAAAATTAAACCAAAAGCATTTAATTTTCAAGTAAATCATTAAGTATCAAATAACTAAATCTATTCAAATGAAACGAAAATTTACTTTTTTGTTGGCAGCCATTTTGTTGCTGACCACCCAAACCATTAGGTTGTTTGGGCAAACCACTTATGAAAAGGTTAGTACCGCCCCTACGGATTGGACGGGAGAATACCTTTTGGTTTTTGAGGCCGATGCTTCAACAGCTTACTGTTGGACCGGCATTGACGGTGCCAGTTGCTACACTGAATTGGCCATTGATGACAACACGATTACCACTGACGAGGCGGTATCGATCGATATCGTCGCCATGGAAGGGGGATACTCCATCCAAGTCATTGGAGGCCCAAACGATGGCAAGTACATCTACGGCCAATCGGGCAGCAACACCATCAAATTTGGCGACGCACCTACCTTGAACACGCTCGAATTCGATGGCGAAAGCGTTCTGATCACCTCTTTCACCTCGGTGATGCGTTTCAACAATAATTCGGGCAATTTGAGATTCAGATACTTCAAGGCTGCTTCCTATGCTGCGCAGCAACCCGTGCAACTCTATAAGAAGACTGAAGGCGACACCCCTGTTGTGCCCACCACCACATTGAGTACCACGCCCGAGGCTCTCACAGGTTTCACCTATGACATGGAAGAAGGCGGGCCATCGGAAATACAGTATTTTGAGTTGAGTGGCAACAACCTCACCGGAAACATCAACATCACCCCTTCCAATAACTTTGAGGTGTCCTCACTGCCTGGCGACTACTTCCGTCCTGAAAACCCACTCGTTGTCTACACCCATAACTTAAGCGATATCGCAGGCGTCAAAGTTTACGTCCGCATGAAAGGCGGATTGGAAATGGGCACCTATGATGAGCAACTCACTGTCACTACTGAAGGTGCCGAACCCCTTTCTATGGATGTCAACGGCACTGTGACCTACGACGATCCTACGCCTCCTACCCCGCCTACTGAAGGCAACTATGTGCGCATCAGCGACCTGAGCAGCCTCACCGAAGGTAGCCTCGTGGTCTTTGCAGCCCGCTTCAACGGCAACGCCAACGATTATTACGCCATGACCGCCACCTCGTCGGGCAAGCCGGTGGGCGTGTTGTTCACCTCGGAGGTCTCGGGGACGGATGAGATCCTACCCGCTTCTATCACCGACGAAGAAGGCAGTTACTATTGGACCGTAGGCGTGACCGAGAATGGCTACACCTTCACCAACGCCCTTGGCGAGCTGGTAGGCTATTCCTCAGGCACCAACTTCCTAACTGGTGGCGACAACACCGAATGGAGCATCGAATCGGGCACTTCCGTTGAGACGGCCATGGTGCCCAACTACACAGGCTTCAACATCACCAATGCGAATGTCACGGGAAGAGCCTTCGCTTTGAACACCTCGCACAACTTTGGCCCTTATGCCAAGTCAAACATGACTGGCACCAATGCGGGCAGCTACAACTTCTTCATTGACATCTTCGTGAAGGCTGAAGGCGGCGACACCCCCACTCCCGTGGTGGCCACGCCTACTTTCACCCCTGCCGCTGGCGAATACAACGAACCTCAAGAGGTCGTCATCAGCTGCACTACTGCTGACGCCACCATTCACTACACCCTCGACGGCACCGACCCGACCGTTGAGAGCGCCGTTTACGAGACTCCCATCAGCATCGACGAGACCACTACCGTCAAGGCTATGGCCGTCAAGGAAGGCTACGACAACAGCGCCATTGCCGAAGCCGTCTACACCATCATCCTCGAGCCCGCCGTCACAGTCAGCCCGCTGGCCTTGACCGGTTTCAGCTACTACGAAGGCGACGGACCATCGGATGAGCAGACCTTCACCGTCAGCGCCGTCAACCTGACCGCCGACCTCACCATCAGCGAGAGCGAGAGCTATGAGATTTCGACTCAAGGTGGCGATGACTTCGTTGCCGAAAGCACCATCACCCTGGTGCCTGAGAGCGGCAGCATCGAAGAAACGACCATCTATGTCCGTCTGAAAGCCGACCTCGCCATTGGCGAATACGAAGAAGCCATCGTCGTCGCCACTACCGGTGTCGAAGACACGGAGATCACTTGCAGCGGCAGTGTTGCCGAGATTCCCGTGTTGGGCGATGATTACGTCCGCATCTCCGACGTCAGCGAACTCGTGGCCGGCAACCGCATCATCTTTGCCGCCCGTTTCGACGAAAACGTCAACGACTACTATGCCATGAGCAACACCGCCTCAGGCAAGCCCACCGGCGTGCTGTTCACCTCTGAGGTCGACGGCAGCGACGAAATCGTGCCTTTCTCCATCCTCAGCGAGGAAGACAGCTTCTATTGGACCGTTGACATCACCGAAGACGGCTACACCTTCACCAACGCCGCTGGCGACACCATCGGTTACACCTCCAGTACCAACTTCACAATCAATGGCGACAACACAGCTTGGAGCATCGAAGTCGGCACTTCAGCCGGGACGGCCATGGTGCCCAACTATACAGGCTTCGTCATCAATAACGTGAACAACGCTGTCAGGGCCTTTGCCTTGAACAACAGCCACAACTTCGGTCCCTACCACACTCAGAACATCGCTGGCGACAGCTACAACTTCTTCCTTGACATCTTCATGCAAGGCGAAGGCGGCACGCCTACCGTGGCAGCTCCCACCTTCATACCTGAAGCCGGCACCTATTACGAGGCTCAAGAAGTCGCCATCAGCTGCACCACCGAAGGCGCCACCATTTACTACAGCCTCGAATCAGAGGAAGGTCCTTGGGATGAATACGAAGGTCCCATCACCGCTGAAGAAGACATGACCATTTGGGCATACGCCGCCATGGAAGACTACAACGACAGCCCTGTGGTCAGCGCCGAATATGTCATCCAAGCAGGTCTCACCATCCTCTTCAACCAAGACTGGGAGGAAGACTGGAACGGCTGGACCGAAGTCAGTGTGCTTGGCGACACCACCTTCTGGAGCATCGCCGAACACAACGGCAACCACTACGCCTATCTGAACGCCTACCACCAAGGCGAGAACGAAGACTGGCTCATCTCGCCTGCCTTCGACTTGGACACCTATTCAGATGCCGTGCTGACTTTCGTCACCGCACGTAACTACAACGGTCCCGAAATCGAGGTGTACTTCTCAAACGACTACGACGGCGTCGACCCAACCACAGCCACATGGGAGCTCCTTGAATGTGCACTCTCCACTGGTAGCTGGAACTGGACCGAATCGGGCGAAATCAGCCTCGAGGATTTCAGCGGCAATAACTGCTACATCGCCTTCAAATACACCAGCACCGAAGACGCCGCTGCCGCTTGGGAAATCGACGACATCATGCTCGTCGCAGGCAGCGAAGAGCCTACCCCCACTCCGACTCTGACCGCCACACCTATTATAATTAATGACTTCGAATACTTGGAAGAAGAAGGTGGCCCATCGGATTCACAAAGCTACGAGCTGACCGGCACCGACCTTGAAGGCGAAGGCGAAGTGACTGTTTCGGTTACCGAAGGCTTTGAGATCTCGTTGGATGACGAAGCTTATTCCGACACCCTTTACATTGCATTTGCCGACGGCGAACTCGTCGACCAGCCTGTGACCATCTACGTCCGTCTGGCTGAAGGCCTTGAAGCAGGCGTTTACGAGGGCACCATCACGCACGAAGGCGGCAATGCTTCCGTTGAAGTCAGCCTAAACGGCACCGTCCACTCGGAGAATGAGCCCGAGTTGGATGCTTTCATGCCGCTCTACATCCAAGGCAACAACGGCACCAACAACAACCGTGTGCCTGTAGCCATCGCAGTATATGTTGAAAACCTTGAGCCCAACACGACATACCGTTACACCAACCAGTTCGTCGTCGAAGATGACGAACCGACGACGGCGGGCGCCGGTAATGTGATTTATGCCAACGAGAATGGATTCTATCGTAGCACCAGCCCAAGCTTGTCGACAGAAGGCGGTTATGGAGAGTTCACTACCGATGAAGATGGAATTGGCTTCGCTTGGTTTATGAATGAAGCTACTGCAAATGCCCGTTTCACCCCTGGCAACCAAGTCTACCTGCGCATCCGACTCAACGATGGTCACGACGGCACCACGGTCGCTTACACCCTCACCACCGAAGACTATGCCACTGTGCTCAACTTCGGTACCGAATACGATGAATACAGCGGTTCGGCCTTCTATGCAAAGAGCGAAGAGGCTCCGATGAGCTTCGTCATGATGTTCTCCAACGATGAAGATTGGCGTCCGACCTACTCCACGTCAATTGAGACGACGGGTATCGACTATGGCAGCATCAACCAATACGCCGACTTCTACAAAGAAGAAGTAGCCGGTAAAAATGGTTGGTTTGGTGGCATCCTGCCCAACGACAACGAAAGCGGCATCAACGTCATATGGATCCTCGACATGGAAAGCTATGTCATCAACGACTACTACACTGAAGATGGTGTATGGGCTCCTGAGACTCAAACTGCCAACCCCAATGTCGGTCTTGACGAGCCTATCTTCATCGACTTGACGTACGATGACGTTGCAGAAATCGAAGAGGCCAACGTGAAAGTCTGGAACACCGACCATGAATTCGTGATTGAAAACGGCGACAACGCCCACTATATGATGACCGTGTACAACATCCTCGGTCAGCCCATGATGACGAAGCAAATCAACGCTGGCAGCACTGAGCGCATCAGCCACAGCCTTGCCAACGGCCTCTACGTCATCAGCTTGCAAAACAACCTGAATAAGGTTTCAGTAAAAGTAATTGTTAGGTAATTTTCCCAACGGGGAAAAGAAAAAGTCCGGGAGCTTTGCTCTCGGACTTTTTTAATCTTTAATGTAGTTTCGATCGCTTTATCAAGTAACTCGTCAACACCTGGTTGTAGTCCTTATTGATGTCGGCCTCAACGTAGTCGATTTGGTACTGGTAGCAATGGTGCAGCAACGCCTCTTTGCGTTCAGTCATGATCTTTTTGTAAGCCTCCTGCACCTCCATGGGATTGAGTTTCAACATGTCGCCCGACTCCAAATCGACAAAACGGTACGGGCGGTTCTCAAAGTCTAGATTCTGCTCCAAGTTGCTGTCGAAGACATGGAACAGGATGACCTCATGCTTGTTATATTTAAGGTGCTCCAATGCCTCAAACATCGGTTTGTAGTCGTCGAGGCCGTCAAGCATGTCGGTGAAAATCACCACGAGGCTGCGTCGATGCGTCATTTCAGCAATCTGATGCAGGCACTGCGGCGTCGAGGTAGTTTTGCGGTTGTTCTTGTCATAGTCAGCCATCAGTTTTTCCAACTCACCATATATCAGCTTATTATGTACATTTGATGACTTGGCTGGTTCGTGAAACGAGATGGTCTCGTCAAACAAGTCCAGACCTACGGCATCGCGCTGTCGGCGCATCAACTCCATAAGCGAGGCGGCGGCATAGATGGAGAAAAACAGTTTGTTGGGATGTTCGAAGTCGATTTTTTGCCTCACGGGGAAACACATGCTCGAGCTTTGGTCGATGACCAGTTGGCAGCGCAGGTTGGTCTCCTCCTCGTAGCGCTTGACGAAGAGTTTCTCCGTGCGGCCATAGAGTTTCCAGTCGATATGGCGGATAGGCTCGCCCGTGTTATAAAGGCGATGTTCGGCGAACTCAACAGAAAAGCCGTGAAAGGGACTCTTGTGTAAACCCGTGATGAATCCCTCCACGATTTGACGTGCCAAGAACTCCAAGCTGCCAAATTGCGTCAGCCGGTTCCTATCGATTGAAAAGGCCAAGGTTGTTGAATTGTTAGTTGACAATCGAACGAGAAACACTACTTTAAACTTTTTACCGTCATGGCGGAGGAACATCCGCCATCTCCTTTGCGCGAAGAGAGACTATCACGCTTAGGAGATTGCGGGTCAAGCCCGCAATGACGGTAAAAGGTAGTAGTATTATGTTCCCCGTGTTTATTAGAACAATTTCTCCAGTTTCTCCACAAACACCTTCTTGGGTGCTGCGCCGACGTTCTTATCGACGGGTTGTCCGTCCTTGAAGTAAATGACGGTCGGGATGTTCATGATGCCGAATTTAGCGGCGGTGCCAGGACATTCCTCAACGTCGCACTTCACGGCAATCATCTTGCCCTCATATTCTTCAGAGAGTTCCTCGACGATGGGTTCCACCTTCTTGCAGGGGCCGCACCAAGTAGCGCCAAAGTCCACCATCACAGGGAGTTCCGATTTCAAGACGACTTCTTCAAAACGGTCGTCGGTCATTTGAATTACTGCCATAGTTTTAATCTGTTTAGTTGATAATGATTCTTTTTTCAGTTTTGAGATGCAAAGATAGCAAATTTTCTCAACTTGCAATACTCTTTTATCTCAAATCGAATTCCACGAAGTTCTTGAAAGGATCCTTCTCCACCAACGGCAGCACCTCCTGCGCGTTGATTGCCCCTTTCACAGGTGTCATATTGCATGATTTCTTGCCAACTGGGTCAAACACATGAACTTTATAGTTCTGTTTTCCAGGATTTTGCTTTATCACCTTGACAAACTCCTCCATGCCTTCCTTGTCCATCTCAGCTACATTCAGCCTGAAGTAGACCGTCTTGGACGTGGTTTCCAACAGGGAATCCAACAGTCGCACCTCGTTGAAACGCACCTCTAACGTGGCAGGGGCCGCATTCGGGTCTTGTCCGGCTCTTGGGAATGGTTTGTCCAAAGTGCCATAAAGCATCACAAAGGAATTGAGAGTCAGCAAATTCCTGCAATTCAAATAGTTCTCTTTGAACAACGCAAACTGTAAGGCGCCGCTTTGGTCTTCGATGGTGAAGCGACCGTATGGATTGCCGTTCTTTGCCGTAAACTCCTCGGCACGCGTGATTTGTCCCCCAAGTCGTACGCCGCGTCTCAAATTTTTCTCCACGTCGTTCATGGCGTTTTTCAAGCCTTCCACATTGCAGTTGGCGAAGTACTTCAAAGGCAGGTGATAAATTTCCATGGGATGCGATGAGATATAGAAGCCCAGGGCCTCTTTCTCCATCTCCAGTTCCTTCATCTTCGACCACGGCTCACACTGCGGCAAAGGCATAGAGAAGGTCTCTTCCACCCCACCCTCGTCGCCAAAGCCGAAGAGGTCCATCTGCGATGAGTTCTTACGCTCGTTGAACGAAGCCACCATGCGCAAGGCCTTCTCGGAGAACGAGGTCGACTCGTTGGGAGCCACATAGAACAACATGGCGCGATGGAAGCCCTTGAAGCTGTCGAAGCAGCCCGCCATGCCCATGCTCTCCAAGGCCCTGACGTTGAGGCCTTTGTCGGCCACGCGCATCACGAAGTCACCGAAGTCCTTGAACTTGCCGTTGGCTTCGCGCTCAGCCACAATGCCAGCCACCGCCGCCTCGCCCACGTTCTTGATACCACCCATGCCATAACGTATCTCGCCCTTCTCGTTGACGGAGAACTCGTATTCCGACTCGTTGACATCGGGACCAAGCACATTGATCTTCATTCGCTTGCATTCTTCGGTCATGAAGTTCACCTGCTTGATGTCGCCCAACTCGTTGTTGAGCACCGCCGCCATGAACTCGGCCGGATAGTGCGCCTTGAGGTAAGCCGTCTGGTACGACACCCAGCTATAACAAGCCGCATGCGACTTGTTGAAGGCATAGGAAGCGAACTTCTTCCACTCTTCCCAAATCTTTTCGAGGCGTTTCTTCACCTCCTCTTCGGGAAGGTGTTCCGTCTGAGTCAGCTTGGCTACACCTTGTTTCATGAACTTGCCATAAAGCTCCTCCATCTTCGCCAACTGCTTCTTACCCATTGCCTTACGCAAGGTGTCGGACTCACCACGGGTGAAGTCGGCCAACTCACGCGACAGCAACATCACCTGCTCTTGATAGACGCAGATGCCGTAGGTGTCCTGGAGGTATTTCTTCATACATTCGAAGTCGTATTTGATCTCCTGCCTGCCTTGCTTGCGCGCGATGAAGTCGGGGATGTTGTCCATCGGGCCTGGACGGTAGAGGGCGTTCATAGCAATGATGTCGCCGATGACCGAAGGCTGCAACTCTCGCAGGTATTTCTGCATGCCAGGCGATTCGAACTGGAACGTGCCGATGGTGTTGCCAGCGGAATAGAGTTTGTAAGTCTCCTCGTCGTCGATCGGGATGTGGTCGATATCGATTTCGATGCCATGCGTCTTCTTGATGTTCTTCAAGGCATCCTTGATCAAGGTCAAGGTCTTCAGGCCGAGGAAGTCCATCTTGATGAGGCCAACGGTCTCGATGACGTGGCCGTCGTATTGGGTCACCACGACGTCTTCTTTGGTGTCTTTGTCCCTGACGGTACAAACCGGTGCTACATTGGTCAGGTCGTCAGCGCCGATGATGACACCGCAGGCATGGATGCCTATCTGACGGTTGGTGTCCTCCAACTCCTCGGCGTAGGTCAGCATGGACGAGACGTTCTTGTCGTCGCCTTCCAGCATCTCCTTCAGCTCGGGCACGTATTTATAACAGTTCTTCAGGTTGACCTTAGGCATCTTCTTTGGCAGCTCGCCCTCGACGGCTTTCACCTGGGCTTCGTCGAAGTTGCGGTCAGGGATGAAGCTCTTGATTTTGGCCACCTCGGGCAGCGGCACCTTCTGCACACGTCCCACGTCTTGGATGGCCGACTTGGCCGCCATGGTGCCGTAGGTGATGATGTGCGCCACCTTCTCCTTGCCATATTTATTGGTCACCCAATTGAGCACGCGCTCACGGCCGTCGTCGTCGAAGTCGACGTCGATATCTGGCAGGGAGATACGGTCGGGGTTGAGGAAACGCTCAAACAGCAAGTCGTACTTCAACGGGTCCAAATCGGTGATCTTCAAGCAATAGGCCACCACAGAGCCAGCCGCAGAGCCACGACCTGGTCCCACCGAGACGCCCAGCTCTTCGCGTGCCGCACGGATATAGTCGCTCACGATGAGGAAGTAGCCCGGGAAGCCCATGGTCTTCATCACGTGCAGCTCGAACTTAATGCGCTCGATTTGGTCTTCGGTGAGGTTCTCACCATAACGCTTTTTGGCGCCTTCCCAAGTCAGTTTGGCGAGGTAGTCGGCCTCGAGTTTGATACGGTACAGACGGTCGTAACCACCCAGTTTCTTTACTTTTTTCTCGGCTTCTTCCTGACTCATCACCACGTTACCGTGCTCGTCGCGGGTAAACTCGTTGAAGAGGTCTTCCTCGGTAAACTTCTTGCGATATTCTTCCTCCGTGCCGAAGCTCTCTGGGATGGGGAACTTGGGCATGATGGGGTCGGAATCGATACTATACGTCTCCACCTTGTCGACAATCTCCTGCGTGTTCTCCAACACCTCGGGATGGTCGGAGAAGATGCGGCCCATCTCTTCTGGCGTCTTCAGCCATTCTTGTTTGGTATAATGCATACGCGTGGGGTCGTCGAGGTCCTTGCCTGTGCTGAGACAGATGAGACGGTCGTGGGCCTCGCCATGTTCCTCTTCCACAAAGTGGACGTCGTTGGTGGCGATGACCTTCACGTCATATTTCTTCGCTAAGTCGAAGATGATCTTGTTCACCTCTTTCTGGCGCTCGTACACCTCGGTGTCACCACCAGGTTTGTCGGTCTTATGTCGCTGGACTTCAAGGTAATAATCCTCACCAAAGAGGTTCTTGAACCATTGGATGGAGGCTTCTGCCCCCGCCATATCGCCGTTCATGATCTTCTGCGGCACTTCGCCCGCGAGGCAGGCGGAGCTACAAATCAGACCTTCGTGGTATTTCTCAAGCAGGCTGTGGTCGATACGGGGATTGTAATAGAAGCCCTCTGTGTAGGCGATGGAACTCAGCTTGCAAAGGCTATGATAGCCCGTCTTGTTCTTGGCCAATAAAATAAGGTGCCAGCCACGGTCTTGACGGCCATCGCGTTTGTCGATGCTGACGGGCGCGCAATAGGTCTCAATACCATAAATCGGCTTGAAGAACTGCTTGTTCAGCCTTTCGATTTGCTCTTGAGCGGCAATCTTTTCTTCGTCGGTAGACTCGGGCTTACTGATAATGGCCTGTTGTTCCTTGATGGCATCCTTCACCTTGCCGTTCTCCTTGTTCACCGTATCGGCGAAGTCCTTGATGCCGAACATGTTGCCGTGGTCAGTAAGAGCGAGGCTGTACATGCCGTTTTTCTTGCATTTGGCCACCAGGTCGGGCACCTTCGACATGCCATCGAGCATGGAATAATGCGAGTGGACGTGCAAGTGGGTGAAGTGTTTGGGTATATAGTCGCCTGTTACAGGCACCTCCTCCACTTCTTCCTCGTCCACAATAGGCTCAAAGATAATGCCAGCAGGCTGAATCATCTCAGGATTGGCGGCCTTGAAGTCTTCAATGAACTGGACATCAACACCTAAATCATTGGCATCCAATATGCCGCGACGCACCAGTTCAAGGAACACGCGAGCGGTAGCTTCCACATCGGCGGCGGCATTGTGCGCATCGCCGAACTTTTCTCCGAAAAGGATTTGATGAAACTCCTCCAAGCGTGGCAGTTTGTACTTACCGCCTTTGCCGCCTGGCAGCTGGCAGAACTCGGCAGTCTTCTCCGTGCAAGTGTCCACACATTGCCAATGGGGCAATGGGTTCTCCCCTTTCTTACGCAGGAACTCGCAACCAAGGATATGAAGGTCGAAATCAATGTTATGGCCGACCAAATGCGTCACCTTCGACGCCGACTGCAAGAAAATGTCAAGCACCTCATTGAGCGGCTTGCCGTGTTCTGTGGCGTATTTGGTGGAGATATGGTGCACCATTTTGGCATCAATGGGTATTTCAAAGCCTTCAGGGATAATAATATAATTGTGGTTTTCCACGAAGCGACCTTGGTCGTCGTGGACTTGCCATGCGAGTTGCACCATGCGTGGCCAGTTGTCGAAGTCGGTCAACGGCGCGTTATAGTTTTTGGGTAGACCCGTGGTCTCGGTATCGAATACTAGAAACATAATCAGTTGATAATTGAGAATTTATAATTGAGAATCAGGGCAGATTCTGCTCTAATTTTCAGCTTTCAAAGATACGAAAATTTCGGGAATGGTGCAAGACGTTCGAGAAGAAAAAAGATACTTTTCCATAGCGACACTCAAATTTTTAGCAATCCATAACGCCCTTGAAGGCTGCTTCCAGCATTCGAGAACCGCACCCTGCGGAACGTGCAATATGATTCCTCGGTATTGTGTAGATGCCCGAAAAGATGGTACTTGGGCCTGACATTCATAACAATCTTGAAGAGATAATAATCACCGAAATTGATGCCATCCAACTCGTCGAGAATCCCTTGCGGCGGCTGATGCGTCAGTAACACATCTGTGTCGGCAGGGATGCGGCCAAATAGCTCAGGGAAGTTGCCGTCAAGGTCGTCCTGCAAAAACATAGGCACACCGTAAAACTTGATGCCGTCAATGGTGATGCCGTCATTGCAGAGATAATGCATATTATCTGGCAAACCTTCTATGTTGGCACCATACAAACAATTGTCATGGTTGCCTGCAATGAAGATTTTGTGCTTGTAAGGCAGCTGGCCAAACCACTCGATGAAGTCCTTGACTTCCTCTTCGGTGCCGTCTTCGGTGATGTCACCCGTATGCACGACGACATTGGCCTCCGGCAAGTCTTTCAGAAGCTGATGCTTGCCGTGAGTGTCAGAGACATGTAGTATTTTCATGTTTTTATCCTTTCTATTTGTTGTTTTTGAATTGATAATCAGCGTTTTTTTTAATCACTTGCTAAAACAAGATTCGAGGGTCCAAACGACCGTGAATAAAGGGGCGCATAAAAGCGACATGATGGATTTCTTTTTCCTGCCATTCCGAGTACAAATCAGGAATTTGTTTGACGGCCCAACAAAAAGCCTTCAGAGTTTCCGACCCGAACCTCTTTTCGTCGATTGCCAACCGACATTGCATCTCGATTTCTTCAGGGGACAGCCCACCGCATATATCACAATCCCCGTAAAACTTATCCTTGTAACGGTTGCAAATTCGCGGCATTAAAGCGGCCAAGGTGCCATTGATTTCTTCCTCCGTAAAAGGGTTTTTGTTTCCTTTTGGGAGTCGGTCAAACAACCAGACTTCAGCCGCACTATAAACAGCGGTTCTCATCTCGATGCTCATTCCACTTTCAAGGGCTCGAATATAAGCCTTAACAAGCATCTTCAAAGCTTTGAAAGCTTCCAATTTCTCGCCTTCTTCGGCGTACTTTTCAAATAGTTTTTCAGTTTCTGTCATATCTAAGTTATTTTCAAGATTCATGATAAAATCCCTATGATGATTAAGATTGCCAAAATAATGACGACCGTGATGATGAGATTTTTGATAAACCTGCCCACTCTTTGAGCAAAGCTCAAATTGTCTTCTACCTCATCGGCACTCGTCAGATTGTTTTCACCTTCCAGAGCGCATTTTTTGGAACAGTAGTACCTCCTGTTCCATCGAGGGCCGCCCGTGTACCCTTTTCCATCGGGGAAATACTTCCCACACCATTCGCAATTTGCCATGTTTCTTTCTGTTTAAATTAGACTATGATTTTTAGGGGTGTCTAAGTCCCCGAAGGGACTCAGACGTTGTAAATCCTGACAATTTTATTCTGTGCTTGGGCTTTTCGGATGGTGTCCCAAGTGCCTTTGCTCGATGCCGTGACAAAGGCGAGAATGATGTCAGAGTTTTCGACAATAGTCGTGTTTCGTTTCAGA
>CACYHX010000014.1 GCA_902774365.1 uncultured Bacteroidia bacterium
GACCGGCGACGGCACGAAGGGCCCCGGCGACAACACGCCCATGCTGCCCATCCACAACCAGAACGGCGAGCAGCCCGCTCCCCTCGGCAGCGGTATCGCCCTGCTGACCGCCCTCGGTGCCGGCTATGTCGTGGCGAAGAAGCGTAAGGGAGAATGACCTAAAGTAAAGTTTTTCTTTTCACTTTTATTAGTGGAGAGCCGATGGCACTTGCCATCGGCTCTTTTTTTTGCCCTAAGTCACGAAAAATATGTATCTTTGCAGAAAGAACCTAATGTATTCTACCATGAAAAAACTACTCCTCTCTCTCATCCTCTGCCTCTTGTCGGCCAGCACCTTCGCCGGCGATATCCTCATCGAAGGCTTCGAATACGGCAACCACGACCTCGAACAACCCGTTGGCTGGCTCAGCGACAACGACGCCTGGCTCAGCGGATACCTCGAGAAAGACCACAACCGCCTCCCGCATTCGGGCAACTGGTACGCCTTCAGCAACGACGACGACGCGTGGATGTTCATGCCGCTCTTCTTCATCGGCGGTCTGCAATACCGCGTCAACTGCTGGGCCATCGCCGATGGCGACTGCCAGCTCGAAATATGGGCCGGCACCTCCCCTGCCGCCGCCGATATGCACCTACTGCTGCTCAGCACCAGCGTTGGCAGCAACGGCTACCAAAAGCTCTCCAACTACGTTGAGACCATTCCCGTGAGCTACGAATACATCGGCATACGTGCCCTCACCAGCGGCAACGCCACCTGCCTCACCATCGACGACATCGAAGTCGACATGGTGGAACAATACCAATTTGAGGCCGAGCCTATCACGGGCGACTCGGCCATGTACCCTGGCACACAAGGCTCGTTCCGTTACCGTGTCCACAACATCGGCTTCGATGCCTTGGACATCTCCATGCACCCTTCCAACGAGTTCTTCACTGGCTTCACCTGCTCTGCCAACGGCACTACCAGCATGACCTTCCACGCCGAGCCTGACGAGGTGCTGGAGGTGACCATCACGGCTACGCTACGGCCTGAGATAGAGCCTGGCACCATCTGCTGGCTCGATGTCAACATGACCATCCCCTGCAACTGCAACACGGCCATGGTGACGTTCTGGGTGACTCCCATGGAGCTGGAACAAACCACGGAAAACACCACGCCCGAAATCAACGTCTATCCCAATCCCACCGCCGACTACATCACCATTGAGGCGGAGGATTTGATAGAGGTGGTGCTCTACGACACAAAAGGAAGAACCCTCGGCAGCATAGCCGCCAAGGGTTCCAAAGCTTATCTAAATCTCAGCAATTTAAATTCTGGCGTTTATCTCATCTCTGCCAAAACACGTTCCACTTCTTCTTTCGTGAAATCGATCTTGAAGATGTGATTCGGCCTCAGGTAGTGAAGCTCATGCTCTGACTGGAAGCGCTTTTCGCCGCCTCCCGTGATGTTGAGCATCACTACGTCGTCGGACTTTACCACACCTTTTTCCACAGCTTGCTGCAATGAGGCAGTGGCCACGGCTGCGGCATGATAGATGTCGATGCCCTCGGTCTCCTCAAACAAGGCCTTGGCGGCATTGGCTTCGGCATTGCTGACGGCGAGGATGTCGCCATCGGTGTCCTTCAGCGCATCGTAGAGTCCACCGGCGAGGCCATAGGGTGGCTTACGGTTGGAGAGCACGGGGGCACAGATCTCGGCAGCGTCCTTACGGGCTTGGTCGGCATCGTAGGGCAACATGGCACGCGAGTCGGCACGCCAGGCGTCGTACATCGGCACGAAAGGCTTGTTTTGCGACACCATCAGGCGGGCTTTGTTCGTGCCAAAGCGACCGTCGCCGATGAAGCGCAGGTTGGCTTCCCAAGCGGCGATGGCACCCGTGCCACTACCCACGGCTTGGAAATAGAAGTCAGGGGTGCGGCCGATGAAAGTCGTGGCCGACATCATCGTGGTGCTCATGCCGTCGCGACGGGCGATGTTTTTGGCACCGCCTTCAGCGAGGTAACCCTCCATAGTGCACACCACATTGGAGAGGTTGATGGCATCGAAGTAGTCGCTGCCATGCTCCGTGGTGATGAGTTTCACACAGGGGTTGAGGGGCTTGTCGAACCACAACGCGTTGATGTTGTCTTGCGACACACAGAGCAGCAGCTTGATGCCGTTGTCGGAGCACACCTTGGCAAAGGCGCGGGCCGTGTTGCCGGCAGAGGCCACCACCAGCACCTTGTCCTTCAGCTCGTCGCCCAAGCGGGCACAGACCGAATAGGCTTCCATCTCCTTGAAGGAGCAGGTGGTCATGCGGGCGTCGCGCTCGGGCCACCATCCGTTGAAGGTGATGTAGAGGTTGTGTAATCCCAAACGACGGGCCAGGCCTTCGCTCTTATAGGTAACGGGTTCCGAGGGGTTCTGCAGCATCTTCTTGATGGGCAGCCAGTCGGCATAGCGATACAAGCCCAAGTCGCGTCCTTCCTTCACGATGAGTTGTTTCTTCTCATACACGGGACGCACCATGCTCGGCTTGTCGCACTGTTTGTCGTCGAGGGTCCAGCCTTCGTCGTCAAAAATGCGGCCCGTTGCAACGGTCTGCAACTGGTATTGGGTTGGAGTAAATGCCATGGTTGGTAGCTTTAACCCATTATTTCTCATTACGCTTCTTGGCCACAAGGTAAGCGGCGCCAAGGCCCATGAGGACGGCGATGCCGCTGCCCAGCGGGGCAGGATTGTTCTCTTCGGAGCCGTGAGGCGGCAGCATAGGCATAGCCACGTCTCCACTGCCTGTCTCTTTGGCGTTGAAGTAGATGTAGCCAGAGGATTGGCCGTACTTGGCGTTGTTGCCACGGTTAAACAAACCGCCGTCGGCGAAAGTGGTGAGACTGATTCCTAAAATGATAGCTGAGGTCAAAATAAGTTTTTTCATTGTTGTATGGTTTTTATTGTTTTATATTCTGTTGATTGGTTGCTCTTTTGGTTGCGTCATCTGACGACTATCTTTTGTGATTTGATTTCGTTTCCGTTGATCAAGCGCAGGACATATACGCCTTGGGCTTGGTTGATGTTGAGCTCGGCGCTGCCGTTGACGGTCTGGCTGCTAAGCACGCGGCCCATGAGGTCGACGACTTGCAGGGTGGCGTTGTCGTAATAGCCTGTCACCATCCAGACGCTGCCGTCGTAGTAAGCGAAGTTGTCGTTGCCCAAAGCACCGTTGGCTTCAAACAGCAGGCGGAAACGTGCGGCGTAGTCGTCTTTGGAGGCCTCGAAGGTATAGCTCGGGGTGGCCAGCAGGTCGACGTCGACGCCCGTCTTATTATCAATAAGGTGTAGGTAGTCCATCTCGGCGTTCTCGAGGTCAAACTCCAGCGTGAAGGTGCCGTTTTGGGCGGCCTGGAAGTTGATGGGCAGCTCGCCATGGCACTGGGTGGGCACCACGGCATATTTCTTGCCGCCTTGCGGGATGTAAAGCTGCGAGCCACCCTCGCCGAAGTCGAACTTACCCATCAGGGAGCCTTCGTTGAAGCGCACGCGGGCCACGTCAACGACCTCATCGTCGTCGCCACTTAGCTTAATGTTGACATACTCTGACTGTGCGACGTTTTGTCCACGGTTAGAATTCACGAACCAGTACTTATAACCCGCTGAAGGAGCTTGCACGAACACGCCTTCCATGGGATAGACGGGGTTGGTGATGGAAGTGGCAATCAGCTTCGAGAACTTCTTGCCGTTCTCGGAGACGTCTTTCAGGTAGTAATAGTCGGTGATGGCCGTGCTTTCGCCTTGTCCGGGGTCGATGTTGAGATAGCCACTGGTCATGTATGGGTTGCCGATGATGTTCCATCCACTCAGAGGCCTATTGGCCACATAAGCCAAATCATCATGAGACACCGAGGCTGTCAGACTACCCGTGAAGACGATGGTGGTGTTGGCTTTGTTGGCATACAACAGGCCGCCTTGATTGGCACAGACAATGTTATTGTCTTCGTCCTCCACGTTACGCCATTCCATCGTTTGCGACTGGTCGAAGGCATAAAGGTCGTAATCGCCTACCATCAAGCCTACCGGCGCATGCTCATGGTCAATAGATATGCTACCCACCGGCGACGACAGCAGGTGCCATCCTGTGCGGACAGTGTCGTAGACATAGCCTTCAATGTCTTTCTTCACCGTGGCTTTGATGCCATCATTGCCGTAGGTCACCTTGAAGTTGGCGCCGTCTTCGATGATGAAGTTGGCAGCCGTGCTATTGGTCATGTTGTTATTGTTCATATCCAGATAGTAACCGCTGGGGATGATGGAAGGACCGGTGAGAGTGATGTTGCCCGATGCCGTCTCGTTCCAGAAGACGCGGGTGTAACGCGGAGCGTTGTTGTTGATCACGGCCTGCTTTCTGAAGATTGCCAGACGCGGATGGCTGTTCTGGTTGTTCATGTTGCTAGTCGTATAGCTTCTCCAGTCTTGGTTGTTATACACCACCAGATATCTACCGTTGCAATTCATGTTGAACTGCTCGTTCACGTTCAGGTCTTCGGTAATGGTCCACGACGTGTTGCTGCTGGTGTGGCCTACGCGGACGCCCGTGCTGCTGTTACCGATGATGTAAAGGTGGTTGGTGTTATTCGCCGTAGAGGTGATCTGCATATCGGATGCCGTACCCGTGAAGTTCCAAGTGAGTTCGCTGAAGTCGTTACCCACAAGCTCGTTGTTGTTGTTGATGCTGATGCCTAGACTGGTCATACTGTAGGCGGTAGGCGAATTGGACGAGGCGGCGTTCTTGATAGCGTATTTATCGCTGCTCTCAGCGAAGATGATGTATTCGCCGTCGACGAACTCATCGACGCTGTTCACTTTTCTATAGACGAAGTCGCTACCTTTGGCATACACGGCATAAAGGGTATCGCTTTCCGTTATCGTGTACGGCAAGGTGATGGTCTGGGTGCTGTTTTCCGACAGTGACCAGCCAGCAAAGCCGAAGTCGCCGAAACAGGTGACGCCAGGTGTCTGCGTGGCATCCAAATTACCGGTCACCAGCACATTGTTGCTCGGGTCGATGACACCGTTGATGCTGAACTTCACGGTGAAGACGTTGCTCGGCAGCTGATAGTATGAGGAGTCAGGATTGGAATTAGCGTAAAAATCGCGGGTACCGTAGGCTCTCAGCTTGGTTTGGTTCTCCGACAGGTTGACATAAGTCCAAGTGGTGACGGTCTGATAAGCACCGCCATTGAGGCTATAATGTGCTTCCGTGTTAGTGGCGGGGATGATTTGCACTGTAGTGGCGCTTGAGGGGGCTTGAGACGAGCCACGAGGAGTGATGCTGGGGGATCCAGCCTTTACCGTAGTGCTGATGTCGGTCAAAGCAATCGGGTCGATCTGGTAGTTGGTGACGCCACTGGAATAATAGCCGTTCACCAAGCCTTTCACCGTGAAGGGGTCGTTGGCATTGGGAGCAGTCTTGGTGGCATAACCCGTCTGGAAGCGGTCGTGGAAAGCCAAACTGACATTGGTGCCCGTCAGCGCCCAGTTAGAGATGTTCACATTGTTCAGCTGCACATAGCGCGAGTCGTAGGTGGCGGGAGCGGCAAGGATCTCGTCAACTGTAGCGACGACCGTGGTGGTGAGATGCATGTCTGTGGTGGTCACGGCATCCACAAACTGGAAGTTCTGGAGCTCGATGATGTCGTGGTAATCGGTATAGGTGCCCTGCAGGTAACCCGCAGTGAACTTACAAGGTGTCTGGAAAACAGGGGCGCCTGAGCCATAGACGAGGAGTCCTGCGACGGCATCCTGCAGATAGAGGTAGTTGCCCGACTGGGCGATGACTTCCACGTTGGCCAGGTTGATGCAGGCCGAGTTTTGGCTGTTGTCGGCAACGAAGGCGGCCTTACTTTCGTGTAGGGTCTGGGCTGCCGACGAAAGTACCGTAGCTTCAATGTTCAAGGTGTTATTGGCAGTTCCCGAGGTGGCCTTGACCTGTGTATCAAAGGCGCCTTCCGTGGTAGGCGTATAGGTCCAGGTGACCACCGTGGGGGCGGCGCCTGCGGCAATCGTCGTCACCGTCGTGCCGTTGACGCTAAAGGTACCGATGCCAGCGGTGGGGTAAGTCTCCAAGGTGATGTTGCTCGTCAAGTTGGCTTGGCTCACAGTGAAGTTGACGTTCAGCGGGCTGTTGACCACCACATTGCCCAAGTTGACAGAGATGGGCTCGATGCGAACGGTGGGCACCGTGACATCAAGGGTCTCCCAGATAATCCTGATTTCGGTCAAGTAGATGGTTCCAGAACTGGAACGGAGGCCGATATAAGGATAGGTGGCATTCAAAGCGGAGATGTCGACTTCGGTGCTGGTGCCCTTCACGATGGAGTCAAGTAAAGTGCCATAGTGGGTGGGGTCGTATAAGTCTGACGTTCCCGAATAAGGCGTGTCTTTGCCGAACACATAGAGCATGCTCCCGTTGCTGGTGTTGCCGTTCCATGTCACCTTGACCTTCTTGGCTTTCAGGTTATGGGTGAAGGTGGTGACGATGCCCGAATAGGCGCTGGCGCCCGAGATGCTGGAGTTCATCTGGATACTGTTAGCTGATTTCAACGACTTGCCCTGATACGTGATACGGGGATTCTGGCTGTTGGGCAGGTTGAGGGTCCAAGCGTTATAACCCGTGGTGTCGCCGATAGCGTCATTCACGTTGGTGGGAGTAAGCACGTCAACGAAAAGGTCAGGCGAGGTGGTCCACTGGGCGTACAAAGAGAGTTCATTTACTAGACTAAAGGTCGTGCCAGGTGTGTATGGGGTGCCTGTGCCGTCGGCAGCGGTGTTCCACGAGTCGAAGACATACTCATCGTAGTCGAAGGGGTTTTGCAACACCGTCATCGTGCTGTTATAGACACCGGTTTCGACGATGGAGTCGCCCACGCCGCCATTGGGGTAGTACACAACATGATAGACCGTATTGTCGGGCGTTGAATAGGTCACATCTATCTTGATGACAACCCTTTGACCACTATTGCCCATGGTAAGGAGCAGGTCACTCTTCAAGGCGCCCTCCCAACAGGTCACCACGGTATCATTACTGGAAGCTGGGACGGGGTCAACCCAATTGGTACCGGACGGGATCGGCGGATTAATAAACTGGCAATAGGTTTTGCCTCCGTTCTTCTTGCACGTAAGCTCTACCTTCGAGATGGAAGCTCCATTCAACGGGGAGATGGTAACCGTGTTTTTGGCATACAGCCTGACGTCGTTGTTGTAGTAAGCAGGTGCGTTTCCCCCAAGGCCTTTGGCGAACTGACAACTCACATAGTTGCCAATAGTGATTGGGGTTGTTACTGTGGTGCCATTAACATAGTGAAGGTCTGCGGCTACCCAAGTAGCGGTCAGGTCCTGGCCTTGCCCCATCAATTGGAGCGCTGAGCATTGCATCATGAATGCAATGAAACTCAATAGTAAAAATTTCTTTTTCATACTTTTTTTGTTGATACTTTTCATAAAATTTGGTTGGTTAAGCTTTTGGAGTTTGTTTAGCATATATTAGGTTTTATTGGATAACAATCTTCTGCACTTTGACGTCGCTGCCGTTGATGAGGCGGAGCAGGTAAACGCCTGCAGCCCTGTCGATGCTGACTTCGGCGTTGCCATTGATATTTTGGCTGCTGAGCACGCGGCCCATCACGTCGATGACTTGCAGTGTGGCATCGGCTTCGCTGCTCACCACCCACTGGCTGCCATTATAATAAGCAAAGGTGTCATCGGTTGTCGAAGCCCCGCAAGCGAACACCAGTGTAAAGCGGCATTCATAGTCGGCGGTGCTGGCCTCGAAGGTATAGCTCGGTGTTTGCAGCAGGTCTACATCGGCGCCCGTCTTATGGTCGATGAGGTGGAGGTAGTTCATCACCACTTCCTCAGTTGCCACGCTGAAGGTATAGCTGCCGTTTGTGGCGGCGCGGAAGCTGACGGGCAACTCACCCTCGGCCTCGGCGTTGACGATGGCGTAGTCGGTGCCACCTTGTGCCACATAGAGTTGCGAGAGGTCGGGGTTAAGCACCAACTTACGCAGCATGGCACCCTCACCGAAGCGCACTATGGCGTTGTCGGTATCGACACGGTCGTCCTTCGAGTTGCGGTTGCGGCTCACCCTCATGCTGAGCAGGTTCCTGCCGTCTGTAGTCGAGGTAGTGGGTGCCTTGGTGAAGCTCACCGGCTCCGTGCCGTCGGCACACACAAACACGCCTTCCATCGGGGCGATGGCGACGCTTTGGTCCGTGGCCACGGTAGCCAAAGCTGCACCGCCTTCAGCCAGCCTATAGAACGGTTTGCCGATGGTGACGTTGCAAGGATACGGGTTGCCGATAAGGTTAAAACCGGCGAAAGGTTTGCCGCTGTCCTCAGTGATGGTCACGTTGTTGGCGGTGGCTGCCATGGTGCCGCCCATGTTGATGAAGCCGCCGTAGTCGTTGGCGTAGAGGTAGCCTTGGCCGGCAGCCAAGTTGAAGTTATCCACTTTATAGTTCTGCCATTCCTCGCCTTGGGCCGATTGGTCGAAGGCATAGAGGTCGAAGTTGGCGCTCGTCATGCCTGCGGTAGCAGGATTGAGGTTGTTGACGGGTGAGGCGATGAGGTAGTAATTATCCTTGCCCTGTTGCTGCTGGTACGGCGTGATGGACTTTCTGACGGTAGCATTAACATTGCTGCTCGTCACCAATTGGCCGCCTTCGTCGACAAGCAGTCGGTCGGCACCCACATTGTTGGTGATGGTCGTCACCTCCAGCACCGAGCCGTTCGGAATGATGGACGGGCCTTCGATGGTGACGCTGTTGGCTGTTTCGTTCATGAAGATGCGGGTGTAGAGGTTGCTCACGCTACCCACATATCTATACAGTTGGATGCCTTGACCATAGGTAGAGGTCTTGTAATAGCGGAATCTTCTTTGGTCACTATTGGTGTTGAATCTCAAATATGGGCCGCCAGAGCCAACAATGTTGACCTCGTCATTATCCACATCATAGGTAATGTAATTCACGAAGGCTTCTTCTTCATCCTCATTCAAACCATTTGAATTGGCAGTCTTACCGATATAAATACCGCTGGCGCTCTGGATGGAATAACCACCTTCAAAAGCAGCGATGGTGAATTCTGACTCGGTGAGGGTCTCGGTAGCAGAGATAATGTCATTGGAAATCGTCACTGAAACGATGTTGAACGCATCATCCAAGGGATCCAAACCGCCATCAAAGGCCGAGGTGCCGTCCTCATACACAATCAGATATCTGCCGCTCCAATCCGGCAGCTCTCTGGTCACCTTGGCATAGTGCTTGTCGGCTTCGGTGTCCGTCACCTGTTGGTTATACACGGCATAGAAGGTCTCGTCATGCATCATGGTGTAGTTAGTTCCCGCACGGAGCAAATCCGTGACATTGTCGGCATCGATGGTCCAACCGCGGAAGGTGAAGGTCTGGTCGTTGAAGGCGATGTCGGGGCATGTAGGCATCAGGACAGCATCGCCCACGGTAACAAACTGCTGGTCGCTCATCTGTCCGTTGGTGGAGAACGCGTACGTACACGGCGTGTCGACGCCGACCAAAGTGGCCGTGACGGTCACGTCGGAGGCGGGCATGCTGAAGTGGTTGTTATCAACAGGCACGAGGTTGTTTGAATCGTCGGTCACCACCCATTCAACGAAGTAATAAGCCGAATGATCATAGGTGAGGTTCAAAATGACGTTGGTACCTTCGACGGCAATCATAGGCACATTGGTAGTAATGGTGCCTATCTCCTCTCCACCATTTGTGGGATTATTGATCACGATGTCGTAGTTGACAATGGGCTTTTTGAGGATAATGTTGCCCACGCCCACGTTGCCCTTGTTCTTAGTCACATAGATCCACCTGATGTATCTGGTGTTGGGGGACAAGTTGTCGATGGTATCCGTCTGCACACTTTCGGACAACCCTGAATACGTTACCACGTCGCTATAGGTGATGCCGTTGGTGGATTCTTGCAGCTTGAAAGTACCACCTATCATGCCAGGGTAGTTGCCGTTGCCGAAGCCCCTGATGTCGTATTTAAGGACACCAGGCGCCTCGTTGATTTTCAGCACGAGCATCGACATCTGATCGGCACTGGCATTGGCGAATTTTATTCGGGCAGTATTAGGATTATTGTTAATAACTGCAGCATACGAGCCCAAATTCTCACCTGTCAGGCCAGGGGTGTTGTCAATATCATCGTAACCACCGTTGAAATAGAAGTCGAGCGTCGCGAAATCAATCTGGTATTCGTTTTGCGTGATGGAGATGATGTTGGACACGATGTCATTGGATTCGCTGTCCTGACTCGACACCTTCAGATAGGCTGTACGAGGCGCGTTGCCTTCATTGGCATTGATGATGTACTCCAAATCCCATTCGTTGGCTTGGCTGGGCGTCACCGTCAGCCAGTCGTAGGTGGCCGAAGCGCCGTCAGCGTCGCAGAACTGCACCGTCGGGTTACAGGTAGTGACCTGGATGTCGGAGCTATAAATGACGTCGATGAGGCCCGAGGTCGCGTTGCAGCTGAAGTCAAAATGGTCTGGAGTGATTCTGATGGATGTGGGGCGGTACCAATTCTCGATGTAGTTCTTCGGCTTGAACTCCTTAGTACCTCTAAAAACGGTCAAGTCGCCGAACACGGTCACCTGGTCGCCTTCCAAAAGTTGGTCAAGCGAGGTGAAATCGGCACGAGAGATATATTTGCCACGATACACCTGCAACTCGTTGTTGGTTTGGCCGTAGTCGGAGATGAAATAGGTGGCGTTGTGGTATCGTGTAAGTTCGATTTGGGTGATTTGCGAGACCACGCCCTGCACATAAGCGCCCTTGATGTCGCTGTTTAGGTCCAAGGCGGCGAGTGCCTGCGACACGGTGTAAGGATTACCCTCCCAACCTGGAGATTGGGGGTCGACGACGGTATATGTGGCTTCGGTGACGCCGCTCCACTTGTTCAAATCCGGGATAAAAGCGGCAGCTTTGATGGTGGTGGTTTGCGCCACATTAAGATATGCGTCCCCCGCGTCTTCAAAAGCAGTGCCATTCGTCCTGGGGTCGCTTCCGTCGGTAGTGTAATAGATTTCGGCATCCCATTCGTTGAGCGACTCAGTGAAAAGGGACACATATCGGGGAGTCGTGACGCAAGAGACTGGGTTGAAGGTCACAGGATACACAGCACGGTTGAGAGAAACGATGTAGTTGCCTGCGGCGAGTTCAGAGCCGTTATGATAGGTGTCCAGTCGGCCTTTAATCACCACCACGTCGCCTAATTGCAGTTGGTCTTCCGAAAGGAAATCATCGCCGTGGAGGTAAAAGCCACGGTACGACATAACCGTATCGGCACTGTTGGGGTCATAGACACCGTTATCAGTGATGACATACCTGGCGTTATGGTACTGGAGCACTTCAATTTCGTAGATCTTGCTGACGATACCCGTCACATACACTTCACCGGAACTCGGCGTGTTTTGGATGGCCTGGGCCACGGTGTAGGGGTTGTCGGCGCCGCCGGGCAGGACGGGATTGGCTTCTTGGTCCACGGTAACGGTGACGGTAGCCAGCGTGTTGCCGTTGCTCATGTAGTTCAGCGTGATGTTGCCCGAGCGTGCCACATCATTGTTGGGGGCTACTTGGAAGTTCACCGTGTTGCCCGAGACGGTGGCGGTGATCCAGTTGCTCGAAGTGACCGTTACGGCGGCTCCGCTCACAGGGTTGGTGATGGTGTAGTCGAAGGAATCGTTGCCGCCGGTGTACGGGAACGAGAACGAGGACTCGTCAAGGGTGATGGACGACACGATGGTATAGGTGGCCGTGGCCACTTCGCTGTTGATCATGTCCGTCTTAACTGCCATGGCCATGATGGTAGTCGTTTCGGAAACGGCGATGGCCGAACCATAAACGCTGCTGCTTGTGGTGGGCGTGCTGCCATCGGTGGTGTAATAAATGGTGGCGCCTGTTGTACCGCAGCTGATAGTCACGTTTTGGGCTTGGGTATATTCGCCTGCCGCCGGGCTAAAGGTGGGTGTAGCCACCTGTTCCCTGCAATCTGGCGAGGTGGCGTAGGTGGTGGTTGAGGAACCAGAAACAACCGTTATTGACTTATATTTTGTCGTCTCAGAATAGGAGCAGCTTGCGCTACCATCATTGTTGCTTGTAAAAGTTGTGGATGGATTTGACGTAACAGATGCTATCGGGCCAATGGAAGAAGTAATCGTCACGCTGCCTCCGTTATACATACGCCAAGTCTGGTCGGAGGTATAGTATTTGGCATTATTACCCCCACCACTTGCCGTGATGGTAACGGGGCTAATTGTTACAGGTGAATACGCCACCCCGTTTTCCCATTCGTTAGCCGAAGCGATATCTCCAAAAACAAACTCCGTGGTTTGTTGTCCACCCTCGACATGCGTATACACTGCATACAGTGTGGTGCTGCTTGTGAGGGTATAGCTGCCCGAATACAGGGTGGGAGCGGTTGTCGTTTCGTTGACATTTGAAGCCGCCCAGCCGGCAAAGGTCCACCCCATGGCTGCACATTCTGCCGAAGGCGTAGCGGAAGGCAGGGTGATGTTGTCTCCCGAAATGCCCGACATCGTCGAAGTATTACAAGTGCCGTTGCCGGCTTCGAGGGTGATGGAGCAGGGGATGCTGATGGTATAGGTCGCCGAAGCCACGGCGCTGTTTGCCATATCTGTTTTAACTGCCATGGCCTTAATAGTAGTCGTTTCGGAAACGGAAATGGGCGATGATTCATAAACACTGCTGCTCGTAGTAGGCTCATTTCCATTAGTAGTATAATAGATGGTAGCGCCGGATGTGGCACAGCTGATGCTCACGTTTTGAGCGCTCGTGTAGGTGCCTGCCGCAGGGCTGAAGGTCGGGGTGACCACTTGCTCCATGCAGTTGGGCGAGGTGGCGTAATGACAGATTTCCGAGCCAGAAGTAACTGTTATTGACTTGAAGGATGTGTTAGAAGAGGCTGTATATGAAGCTGTTCCATTAGAAACCGTAAATGTCCTTTGGGGATCTGATGTAACAGATACCACATCACTACTAGAAGAAGTAACCGTTACTTTACCAGAAGAGCTAGAATAAAATCTCCAAGTATCATCACTGGAATAATACTTTCCATCATTAGCGCCACCCGATGCTGTGAGTGTTATTCCATCCTTGGAAATATATCTATACTGCGTTCCATTTGACCAACTGTTTTCATATGCTATTTCTGCGATATCAAACTCAGTTATCTGTTGGTCGCCGTCTTTATAAACCGCATACAAAGTAACATTGTCCGAAATAGTATAACTGCTCATATACATGGTGGGAGCGTTTGTCGTTTCACTGACATCTGACTCCGCCCAGCCCGCAAAGGTCCACCCCATGGCAGCGCATTCAGTTGAAGGGGTTGCTGTGGGCAGGGTGATAGTCGTCCCAGAGGTTTGGATCACTGAAGAGGTGCCACAAGTGCCGTTACCCGGATTGAAGGTGACGGTGTAAGGTATTGAAGAGTCGTAATTGACAGTGATGGATTTAACCCAAAGATACTTTGAACCTATTAATTCCAGATAGGTAATTCCTGACGTGATATTAAAAGTATAATCTGCAAAACTATTAGTCACAGTTTGAGTGGCTGAGCCATTCACTTTAAGTGTTGAAGCAGTACCTGAATTATACCTTTTCGCATTAACAACAATTGAAGTAGGAGTTACTTGTCCTGATGACGACAAGTTCATTTTGATGGTTCCTGAAGCACTACTTGTGCCCAATTTAATACCATTGCTTGTTGCCCCATAAACTTTTGTTGCAACAGCAACATTCCCGGACAAATATGATGCTCCTTCACTAACGATAGAACTACAAGATGTACTTGTAGTAATGTTTGTTGATTCACTATTTGTACCATTGAAAGTAATGGTGTAAGAATCAGCCAATAGTTGGAAGGGCATCATCATGCAAACCATCAGCGCAAAGGCTGCCATCAAAAAGGTAAAGTTTCTTTTCATCAATATTATCCTTTTTTATTTTATTTATTAATAATGCTCACGAGATAAATTCCGCAAAAATACGGCTTTTATTGATACAAAAAGCGAAAAAAGTAAATTAATGGAATAATTAGTTTTTAGCGGAAAAAACCAAGGCTTAGCATGCTAAAAAGAGGATTGAATCATCCGATTTCAGGCCTTCATTTCGGCGTAATCAGGAAGATGATCGAGGGGCTGCAGGCCTTGTTCGCCAGCCTTAAAGCAATGGAGGACGGTGCCGTTGGTGAGGAGAAGATACTTGGGGCTCGCGGCCATAGATGCACTCGCCCCCTGGGCTCGGCATGACATGGCCGAATAATAACGCAGCGCCTGGTCGAGCACGATAGGGGTCAACTCCACCGTGGGAGCCTTGCACTCCACCACCATCAGCGGGGCGCCGTCAGGGCCGAAGACGACGGCATCGGCACGTTTGTCCAAGCCGTTCACCTTCAGCGAATACTCCACCGCCACGAGTCCCGCCGGCACCTGCAGATGCTCCACCAGCAGATACAGCATCTTCTGGCGCACCTCCTCCTCGGGAGTGAGGGTGACCCAACGGCGGCGCAGGGGATCGAAGACGAGAGTCCTCCCCTCGCGTTGCTCGGACTTGAACCATTGATGCTGTGTGTCGGCCATGGGTTTTTATTTTGTGGCTGCAAAGATAAAAAATCCTACCTTTGCAGCATGAAAAACCGTTATTTCCTCCTTTTGGCCCTCGCCGGCATGCTATCTGCCTGCCATCCGAAAGCCGACCCACTCATCGGCACCTGGACGGTGAGCAAGGTCAACGTGCAGTTCGACGAGCAACGCAGCACCCCCGAGCTGGTGAAGCAGGTGGGCGAGATGGAGAAACAAAACATCATCACCATCAGCAACGATTCCACGCTGACATTCAAAGGATTGGAAGAAGAATGGCAGGGGCGCATCAGCCTCCGCAGCGATGGCACGATACTCCACGAAGGGATTATTTTTGGCATCTGGAAAAACGGGGAGATCGTCACCAGCAATGGGTCACCACTGGGGGAAGTTGTCGTTACCTACAAACAGGAATGAACCCTCGGGGACCGCTTTGCGCGTCATTGACTCGCTTCGCATCGTCGAATCGGAGATTTGCGAGGAACGAAGCAATCCAGAGTACCAACTTTCGAAAAAGATTATCACTTTGCGAACGATAAATCCCGATTGTCATGGAAAAAAAAGCCTATGTGTACATATTATTTAGCCAAAGAAACGGGACATTATATACTGGCGTGACCTCTTCCCTGAAGCGTCGTGTCTATGAGCATAAAACAAAACTTCATCCGACTAGTTTTACTGCCAAATATGGCGTTGACAAATTAGGATATTTCGAAGAGCACAATTCAATTAAAGAAGCAATAGAAAGAGAGAAGCAAATCAAAGCAGGTTCAAGAGCTTCAAAACTGGCATTGATTGAGAACACGAATCCGCGTTGGGAAGATTTGTTCTACTTGCTGTAGCTCTATCCCTAGATTGCTTCGTCGTTCCTCCTCGCAATGACGCGAAGCGGCAGCGATGACGGCAAACGACTACTGCTCTACAAATTGGAGACTATAAGCGATGGCCTCCAGCTGGAGCAGCATGTTGCGTTTCTTCTGGTTGGGCTCGTAGTAGTAGCCCTCCACGGTGACGAGGTTGCCCGTGCGCGGATCGGCGAAGGTGTACGACACGAAGGGACCTCCCATGAAGTCGTTCTCCACGCGCCACATGCCTCGCATCTCGACGGTGTAGCCAGCAGGATAGTCCTTCACCTGTTTCACCAGAGGCGGCACAAACTCGGTCTCGGTGGTCATATAGGAGCCTTCGAGCGGACCCGGGATGTATTGCTGCATCATCATGTCGCGCATGGCCACGAGGCTTGGCGTGTTGAACTGGATGGTGTCTTTATAAGGCGTCTGATAGATGACGATGCAGGCGCTGGAGCGCTCCTGCTCCTTGCGAAGCCACATGAAATCGGCCTCGTCCTTGGCGATGAAGAAGCCCTGCGGCACTACGAGGGTGAAGCCGAAGCGCTTGGCGATGGCGGCGGCGATGTCCTCATCCTTAGTAGGACGAAACACATTCAATATGCGCTCACGTTCCACCTTGTCGAACCACTGTTGGTACACCTCTTTCTGCTGGTCGAACAGCTCGACCCATGAGGTGACATCGGGCGCGCTGATCTTGATGTAACGCTGCGGAGCGGCCCATTGGTCGGCAACAGTGGTGGCCACAGCCTTTTGAAGACTCGGCTTGATTTCCACTTCCAGGATGTTCTTGTGCCGCATGAACAGGTCTGAGAAGTTCGCCACGTTGACATGAGCCAAGTCGTTGCGTGCCTCGGGCTGCGGCAGGCCATACTGGTAGTCGAGGAAGAAATGGCGGATCGTGTCGCCGATGCGACCCTTCCACTGGTCATCGTTTTGGGTGACGACGAGGATTTCCGACGTCCCACCCGTTGAGCGGTCTTTCCTGCCGGGGCGTTGCTCCTCGCATGAGGCCAGCACTACCGCCAGCAAGACTACGATTGTTGTTTTAATGAAGTTTTTCATGATATTATTATTTTTTGATTTTGAGTTTTTGCCCCACCTTTACGGTGTTGCTTTTCAGGTTGTTCCATTTCTTGAGGTCGTTGACGGTGCAGCCGTATTTCCTCGAAATCGAGCTGAGGGTCTCCCCTTTCTTCACCGTATGCGTCTTGACGGTTGGCGCAGCTTGTTTTCCGCCGCTGTTCGACTTGTTGGTGCTCTTACCCACCTGAGCCATGGGAGCGCCTGAGCGATATATCTTCAACTTCTGACCCACGTGGATGGTCTCGCGTTTCAGGCGATTCCAGTTTTTGATGTTCGACACCGTAACGTGGTATTTGCGGGCGATGCTGCCGAGGCTCTCGCCTTTTTTCACTGTATGGGTGATGCAGTCGCTCACCTGTTCCACCTTCTCTTCGATGACCTCGCGTGCCTTTTCGGCCCTACTGGTGTAGGAATAGATGCTATCTTCGAGTTGCACGAAACGCAACGTGTATTTCATGGGCATACGCAACGCACAAGGGAATTCCTTCGAAGCGGGGACGATGCGCTTGGTGTATTGCGGGTTGAAGAAGACGAGGTCTTGCATGGGCACGCCGATACATTCGTTGATTTGGTCGAAGCCCACGCGATTGTGCACCACCACCGTGTCGGTGCCATGTAACAGCAGGCCCGGATTGGTGGGATAGATGTTATGCTCGGTGGCGTAGTTCATCAAGTAGGTGACGGCAATGAACGCCGGCACATAGCCTCGGGTCTCCTTGGGCAGATAAGGCCAGATGGCCCAGTAGTTCTTGACGCCGCCCGCACGGATGATGGCCTTGTTGACCGTGCCCGGGCCTGAGTTGTAGGCTGCCAACACGAGGAACCAGTCCTCATAGCGAGCATAGAGGCTCTGCAGGTATTGGCATGCCGCCACGGTCTCCTTCATGGGGTCGTAGCGCTCGTCGAGCAAGGTGGTGACACGCAAGCCATAGTCCTTGCCCGTACCCAACATAAACTGCCACAAGCCTTTGGCTCCCGCCTTCGAGCCTGCCGTCGGGTTGAGTGCCGACTCCACCATGGCGAGGTATTTCAACTCCAGTGGGAGGTTGTACTTGGCGAGGTATTCCTCGAACATGGGGAAATAGACGTATGAAAGGCCCAACATACGGCTCGACTGCTGACGGCGGCGGTTGGCATACAATTCGATGAACGACTTCACATGGGTGTTAAAAGTCAGCGGAATCGTCGTCTGCCGCGCCAAGGCCTCGATACGGTTTTGGTAGACAGTGTCGTGAAAAACAGGCACTTCATCCCTACCGTAGTCGTAGATGTTCATCACTGCCGTGTCGATGTCGAGATACACATCCTTGAAATAGCTGATGTTGCTCACCAAGTCCAGCATTTCCATCACCGCCGATTCGTCGACGACGGCCTTTCCAGAATTCAAATCCCTGATTTCCTGCTCATTCAGTTCAACATCGAGGCTATCGGGGGCAGTCGAATAGGATCTATTGACTTGGGCAAAAGCCGTGGCGAAGGGGAAAAGCAATAAAAGGACAAGGTGAGTGTATTTCATTGGATAAGCTGTTTTTGTGTGATTTGTTGAGACTTCTTTTAGAAGCGAACGCAAAATTAGGAAAAATCATATATGAAACGTGAAAAAAAACTATTTTTGTGACGTCATAAAGAGGAAAACAATTTATGGAAAACGAAAGGAACACCGAAAAACTAGCGGGATATGTCATCAAACTGGGTGGTTTGGCCATCATTTTGGCCTTATGCTTCTTGTTCAAAAATGTGTTGGTCTACATCATTACGGCCTTTGTAGTGTCGCTCATCGGACGACCTATCATGAAGTTATTGAGAAAGATACGCATCAAGAAACACAGCCTCCCCGACTGGTTGTTGGCCGTGTTGACCATCGTGTTCATCCTCGCCTTCTTGACTTTGATTGTCACACAGATGATACCTATAGTGTCGAGTATCATCAAAGACGCCTCATCCATCCAGGCCTCTTCTTATTTCGGCACGAACCCCATCGAAAAGTTGAACGCATGGCTCGTCGGGCTGTTTCCCAACCTGGGCCACGACTTCGACATCACGGCGGTGCTGCTTACCAACCTCAGGGATGTGGTTGACTTCAACAAGGTGAGCGGCATTGTCGGCTCGGTGGCTTCGATGGTCACCAGTGCCTTTGTGGCTTTGTTCTCCGTGGTGTTCATCTCGTTTTTCTTCCTCAAGGACGACACCCTGTTTGAGCGCATCATCTGCGCCCTTGTCCCCGACCGTCACGAGGCCGAAATGGGCAAGACGCTCAACGACATCAAGCAGTTGCTCTCGCGCTATTTTGCCGGTTTGGTCATTGAGATGCTGGGCGTGGCCGTGATCGACTTCCTCGGCCTGTGGCTCATCGCCCGTCTCGGCTTCAGCTATGCCATCGGCATTGCCTTTATCGCCGGTCTCCTCAACGTGATACCCTACGTCGGTCCACTCATCGGCGAGTTCATCGGCGTGGTGTTCGGCATCATCTTGAAACTCGGCACGGGTGCGGGCTTGGACGTCAACATCTGGATCTTCGCCCTCATCATCCTGGCCATCATGCTGACGGCGCAACTCATCGACAACTTCATCTACCAGCCCCTCATCTACTCGACGAGCATCAAGGCACATCCTTTGGAGATTTTCATCGTGCTGCTTATGGCGGGCCATATCGGTGGTGCAGTGGGAATGTTAGTGGCCATCCCCGCCTACACGGTAGTACGCGTCATCGCCATCCGCTTCTTCTACCGCTACAAAGCCATCCAGCGGCTGATACCCGATTTGAGCGAAGAGGATAAAATCATTGAAAATACCGATTGATGGATTAGCCTCCCATGTCATACCGACCGAGGAACGAGGGAGCGTATCTATGGGAGGCGGAACAAAACAGCAATAACTCTATCTTGTCGGCTTCAGTAAGCATAGATACTCTCGCCCTTGTGGGGCTCGGTATGACATGCTTACTGCAGCCTACCCTGAAGAAGAATGTTAAAGTCTTTTCTGGAACGCCATCCGCGCATTGCCATCCAGCAAATAAATGATACCGCAATACTGGTAACCGTGCCTTTCCAAGCCTTTCCGCATAATGATATTGGCCTCGTGCGTGTCGATGCGGATGTTCGAGACTTGGCTCTCGCAATAATTCAAAAGCGCATCCAAGATGCCATGCGAGCTGGGCGTGCTGGCGATACGATGGATGACGTGATAAGGCTCCTCATCGAGCCATTGGCCGTCGTAAATCTTGTTGTAAGTCACCTCGGGGCTAGGCAAAAGGGCGAATGTCCCCACTACCCTGCCCTGCTCATCAAGCATCACATGGCTGCCGCCTAACTCGATGTCTTTCTTGAACATATCGTCTCGCGGATAGCCGTCGGGCCACTGGAAGGTGTTGCCATAGCTGCGCATGATTTCGCGCGCTTGGTCGCGGAGATTAAGGATGACCGACAGGTCGGCCAAGGTGGATTTGCGGATGGTGTAGCTCATTTTTGACCGAGTTCAAAGATGGTCAAGTCGGCGATGGTCATATCCACCACCTGAATCAAGTCCTGAGGGTTGAGTTTGAACTGCAAGCCACGCACACCCGCACTGACGTAGATGTAATCAAACAATTCGCAGGTCTCGTGGATGAAGGTCGGGAATTGTTTCTTCATGCCCACGGGCGAGCATCCGCCACGGATGTAGCCCGTCAAGGGCAATAGCTCCTTCATCGGGATGAGGTCGCAGCTCTTGTTACCCGTGGCCTTGGCGGTCTTCTTCAGGTCGAGTTCGTCGTTGCCCGGGATGACGCAGACGAAATACCCTATCTTGTCGCCTTTCAGTACCAAGGTCTTGAACACCTGGTCGATGTCCTCACCCAGCTGGTCAGCGATATGCTGCGCCCCGAGGTCGTTTTCATCCACCTCGTAGGGTATCAGCTCATACGCAATCCCTTTTGAGTCAAGGATACGGCAGGCGTTGGTCTTGTTGATTTTCTCTTTGGGCATGATTACTTCCTATTCTCCTCCACCCACTTGCGGGCATTCACGAAAGCCTCCATCCATGGCGACACTTCGTCGTTCTGGCGGTCGTCGGGATAGTAGGCCCACTGCCAGGGCAGGAAGGCACGTTCAAGATGAGGCATCATGGCGAGATGACGCCCGTCGTTGGAGCAGATGCCTGCCGTCGACCAGTCGCTGCCGTTGGGGTTGCCTGGGTATTCGTCTTGACCGTAGTTCATCACGATCTTGTACTTGTCGCGGTAGAAGGGGAAGTAGAAACGACCCTCGCCGTGGGCAATCCACACGCCTAAGCGCCTGCCCGACAACGACTTGAGCATCACGCTCTCGTTTTGGGCAATCTCCACGTTGAGGAAGCCCGACTCGAACTTGTGCGAGTCGTTGTGCATCATCACAGGGTGCTCCTCGTGGTCGGGATAGAGCAGGCCGAGTTCCATCATCAGCTGGCAGCCGTTGCACACGCCGAGGCTCAAGGTGTCCTCGCGGGCATAGAAGTCGTCGAGGGCTTTCTTGGCCTTTTTGTTGTAGAGGAAGGCACCCGCCCAGCCCTTGGCAGAGCCGAGCACGTCAGAGTTGGAGAAGCCTCCCACGAAGGCAATCATATTGACGTCCTTGAGGTCTTCGCGGCCTGTGGCGAGGTCGGTCATGGTGACGTCCTTCACGTCGAAGCCTGCGAGATAAAGGGCGTAGGCCATCTCACGGTCGCATTGGCAGCCTTTTTCACGGATGATGGCCGCATTGATGCCCGAAGGTTTGCGACGGCGCAAGTCGATGCCGAGGCTGGCCGCCGTACCCGTGAAGTTGCGGCCAAAGCTATAGTGCAGGTACTGTTTCTTGTAGTTCATGAAACGCTCCATGGCCTTGCGCGGACCGCTCTGCTTGCGGTCGAGGAGGTACGACGACTTGAACCAGGTGTCGCGCAGCGCGTCGATGTCGAAGATATAGTTATGGTCGGCATGCAGGATATTGATTTGTCGCTTGGCTTGGGGCTTGCCAATCATCTTGAAGGTAATGCCCAGCTCGCGCAACATGCGGTTGGCGATGCCGTCGTTGGAGACTTGAATCACCACCGAGGGCTTCTCGCAGAACAGCACGGCCATCAGGTCCTCCTTGTCGAAGGCGCTCAGGTCGAGGTTCATGCCATAAGTCGTGTTGGCGAAGTTCATCTCCAACAGCGTGGTAATCAAGCCGCCCGCCGACACGTCGTGACCCGCCAGAACCAGGTTGTGCTCGATAAGATTCTGGATGGCGTTGAAGCACTTCTTGAAGTAGTTGACGCTCTTCACGTCGGGCACTTCCTGACCGATGGCGCCGATACTCTGTGCGAAGCTGCTGCCGCCAAGCTCGAAGCCGTCTTTCGAGAAGTCGATATAGAGAAGCTCCGTGTTTTCGTCCGTCTTCATCACGGGACGCACCACCTGACGGATGTTCGACACCTCACCGGCAGCGGAGACGATGACCGTTCCAGGAGCGACGACCTTCTCGCCATCAGGGTATTTCTGCGTCATGGAGAGGCTGTCCTTGCCCGTCGGCACGTTGATGCCCAAGGCCACACAATAGTCGCTCAAGGCCTTCACGGCTTCGTAGAGTCGGGCGGTCTCGCCTTCCTGCTTGGCAGGCCACATCCAGTTGGCACTCAACGAGATGCCAGATAGGTTTTCTTCAATAGGTGCCCAAAGGATGTTCGTCAGCGCCTCAGATACCGAGAGGCGCGAAGCGGCAGCCGGGTTGATGAGTCCCGCAATTGGGGCGTGTCCCAAGGCCGTGGCGATGCCGCGTCTGCCGTTGTAGTCCAAGGCACTGATGCCGAGGTTACTCAGAGGCAGCTGTATCTCGCCCACGCACTGCTGTTGCGCCACACGACCTGTCACGGAGCGGTCCACCTTGTTGGTAAGCCAGTCCTTGCAGGCCACAGCTTCCATCTGCAGCACGTTGTTGAGGTATTTGTGTATGTCGCGCTTGGTATAGCTGATTTTCTTGAAATGATAGGGCTTGGTCTTATCTTGCAAAATCGTCTTGGGGGCGCTGCCGAAGAAGTCGGAGATGGCCAAGTCGATAGGGGCCTTGCCTTTCTTGCGGACGAAACGCAGGCGTTCGTCTCCCGTCACCTCGCCCACCTCGTAATACGGTGCGCGCTCACGCTCGGCGGTCTCCTTGATGATATCTTTGTCTTTCTTGTTGACCAACAAGCCCATACGTTCCTGCGACTCGTTGCCGATGATTTCCTTGTCGGACAAGGTCGGGTCGCCGACGGGCAGGTTGTCGACATAGACCACGCCGCCTGCGTCTTCGATGAGTTCGGAGAGGCAGTTGAGGTGACCGCCTGCGCCGTGGTCGTGGATGCTGCGGATGGGGTTGTGGTCGCTCTCGGCCATGGCACGGATGACGTTGCTCACACGCTTCTGCATCTCGGGGTTGGCACGCTGCACGGCATTCAGCTCGATGGCATTGCTGTATTGGCCCGTGTCGACGCTCGACACGGCGCCACCACCCATGCCGATGCGGTAGTTGTCGCCGCCGAGGACGATGATGACATCGCCTTCCTCGGGTTCCAACTTCTTGGCGTCCTTCACCTTGGCGAAGCCGATGCCGCCGGCCAGCATGATGACCTTGTCGTAGCCAAGGGTCTCTTTCTCGCTATGTTCAAAAGTCAGCAAGCTGCCGTTGATGAGCGGCTGGCCGAACTTGTTGCCGAAGTCGGAGGCGCCGTTGGAGGCCTTGATGAGGATCTCTTCAGGCGTCTGGTAGAGCCATTTGCGCGGCTCAATGTCCTTCTCCCAGTCGCGGCCTTGCTCCGTGCGTGGATAGGACGTCATGTAGACGGCCGTGCCTGCCAAGGGCAAGCTACCTTGACCACCCGCCAGACGGTCGCGGATCTCGCCGCCGCTACCCGTGGCTGCGCCGTTGAACGGTTCCACGGTGGTCGGGAAGTTGTGGGTCTCGGCTTTCAACGAAATCACCGTATCGATAGGCTTGATTTGGAAGGCCGAGGGCTTGTTGGGCTCGGCGGGGGCGAACTGCTCCACCTTGGGACCGAGGATGAAGGCCACGTTGTCCTTGTAGGCCGACACAAGGCGGTTGGGGTTCATCTTTGAGGTCTTCTTGATGAGGGCAAACAGTGTGTTGGGCATCTGCTTGCCGTCGATGACGAAGGTGCCGTTGAAAATCTTGTGACGGCAGTGCTCCGAGTTGACTTGCGCAAAGCCATACACCTCGCTGTCAGTGAGTTTACGTCCAATCTTTGCGGATATGCCTTTCAGGTATTCCATCTCCTCTTCGCTGAGGGCCAATCCTTCTTGTTGGTTGTAAGCCTCGATGTCGTCGATATATTTCAACGGCTCAGGCTTGCGGTCGATGGCGAATACACTTTGGTCAAGGTCCTTATAGCGGTTTTGCAGCATCGGGTCGTAGGGCGCGTTTTTCGACTCCACATGTTGGAACTCCTCGATGCGGACAATACCTTTGATGCCCATGTTTTGGGTAATCTCGACGGCGTTGGTGCTCCAAGGCGTAATCATCTCACGGCGCGGGCCTACGAAATAGCCCTTCACGGTGTCTTTTTCGATACGTTTGGCATTACCAAAAAGCCATGTGAGTTTGGAAATGGTTTCACTTGAAAGCTCGGATTTGGAATCAACAGCGATAACCTTTTGATTATCAGATTGGAAAAAACATATCATAAGCGCAAGGTTTTATGCATAGAACGATGCGACAAAGGTAGGATTTTTTCACTACACTTTGTTTGTATTCCTTAAAAATAATTCGGCAATGCCTACATTGGGTCCACATCGATCTGCACCTGCACCGCCTTATAGTCGGAATTCTGTTGGAAAAGACGGATTTGCTGCGCTATCAGCTCCTTCACCTTTTGGGTGTTGTAGTCGCGCCTAAACTTCACCATCATTTGCTTGATATACAAATTCTTGACCCTTGAAACCACAGGGTATTCGGGACCGAGCAAGTCCTGCTTGAAGATGGGACGGAGCATCATGGCCAGCTCTGATGCGGCGGGATTGAGCTTCTGGTAGTCCTGGTGCTTCAATCGGATGAGGATGAGACGATAGAACGGCGGGTAGCCAAACTGCCTCCGGATGACCATCTGCTTGTCGTAGAGGCCACAGAAGTCGTTGCGCAGCACGTCCTGAAGCACGGGATGTGCCGGCTCGTAGGTCTGGATGATGACCTTGCCTTGTTTGCCTTTGCGTCCTGCCCTTCCCGCCACCTGCGCCATCAGCTGGAAGCTACGTTCGTGAGCACGGAAGTCGGGGAACGAGAGCATGTTGTCCGCATTGAGGATGCCCACCACTTTCACCGAGTCAAAGTCCAGGCCCTTGGTGACCATCTGTGTGCCCACAAGGATGTTGGTCTCCTTGTCCTGAAAGCGTTCCAAGATGCTTTGGTAGTCGTTTTTCGAGCGGGTGGTGTCGAGGTCAAGACGAGCGACTTTGGCTTCGGGCATGACGAGGCTCAGGTCCTCTTCTATCTTCTCCGTGCCAAAGCCATGCATACGGATGTTGGGGCTATGACAGACGGGGCACTCGCTCGGCACCGAGGCAGTATAGCCGCAATAATGGCAGCGCAACACGTTTTGGCTCTTATGGTAGATGAGGCTCACGTCACAGTTGATGCACTGCGGCACATGGTGGCAGTCGTCGCACTCAATACGCAGCGAGAAGCCACGTCGGTTTTGGAACAGGATGGTTTGATTATGCTCCTCAAAAGTCTCTTTCATCGCATCGAGCAAGGTGCTGCCAAAGTCAGCCTTCATGGTCTTGCGGCGTCGCTCCACGCGCATGTCGCTAAGGATGATTTCGGGCATCTGCACACCGCCGTAACGCTCTGTAATCTCCACCAAGTGGTATCGCCCGTTCAAGGCATTGTAATAGCTTTCGTAAGACGGTGTGGCTGAGCCTAATACGATGTTGGCTTTGTGCATGGCAGCCAACACGATGGCGGCGTCGCGGGCGTTGTAGCGCGGTGCGGGGTCCACCTGTTTGAAGCTGCTGTCGTGTTCCTCGTCGACGATGATAAGGCCAATGTCGGAATAAGGCAGGAAGATGGCCGAGCGCGAGCCTATGATGATTTGTTGCTTCTGAGAGTGTGTCTGTTCAAAGTCGCGCACCTGACTCCACACCTCTACCCTTTCGTTGTTGCCATAACGCGAATGGTACACGCCCAACCTATCACCAAAATACGCTTTCAAGCGATTGATAATCTGCGCAGTAAGTGCAATCTCAGGCAACAGATAAAGCACCTGCCTCCCTTGATCGATGGCTTCTTTGATGAGCTTGATATAGATTTCGGTTTTGCCGCTCGACGTCACGCCATGAAGCAATACGGGCTTGTTCTCTGCAAAGCCGTTCTGGATGCCGTCAAAGGCCTTCTGTTGCGCCTCTGTGAGTTGGATAGTGTCCACGTCGGTTTGCACCTTAAACTCCTTTAGGCGGCTCACCTTGCGCTCGTAGACCTCAAAAACGCCTTTCTCTGCCATGGTTTTCAGGATGGCCGAAGTGGCGTTGGCCTTCTCCAGCAAGGTCTTTGCCAACACCTCGCTGTCGCAGTCGCCGCCAAGGGTGATGAAAGCCAGCAACACCTCCAATTGCTTATAGGCGCGCTTGGTCAACTGGTCCATCAGCTCTTGAAGCTTCGTTTCGTCACGATACTCACCCGCGAGCCTTACAAAGCGCTCATATTTGGCCTTGTATTTCTCGTTAAGCTCTTCCTCCATCACGAGGATGCCTTTCTCCATCATGCTGTGCACCAGCGGCATCACCTTTTTGAACCCGATGATCTTGCTCACCTCGCTGATGGTGATTTTCGGCTTGATTTGCAGGGCTTCGACGATGAGGTATTCGAAGTCGTTCAAGGCCACGGAGTCGAGGACATAATCGGGCGAGAGGGCCACGGTGGTCTCGCTACTCAGCTTCAAGGCGGAGGGCAAGGCGGATTGCATCACTTCACCGAGATGACACATGTAGTAGGTCTTCACCCATTCCCAAAACTTCAGCTGCTTACCGTTCACAATCGGCTGTACATCGAGCAGACCCGTCAAATATTTCACTTCCACTGAAGGCACTTGCTCCGTCAGGCTCACGATGAGTCCCGACATGATTTTGGTCTTGCCGAACTGCACCACCGCCCTCTGCCCCACGCGCACCTGGTCGTTCAAGTCGAATGGCACACGATAGGTGAAGGTGCCTGGCACGGGTATCGGAAGGAGAACCTCCGCGAACAAGGTAATTCTATCCGTCGAAGCCGAATCCAATTTTAAATCTTGATTTTTAAATTTTTATCAATGCGAGTTCACCGTGCAATAGCCTACCAGCTCATCATAGCCTTTGAGGGTGTTGTAGTAATAGAAATACAGCTTGTAGACATTGTTGGTCTCCCAATGGTTACCAGCGGTCAGGTCGGTCTTCACTTCACCCGTGCTGCGGTCGATGGTGGCAAACATGAAGTTGTAATAGCCTTGCTTGAGCACCATCGAGCAGGTATAGCCATGCAGGCGATAGTCGTATTGCATCTTGTTGCTCTCGTTGAAGCACCAATCGTTGAGGGCGCCCATGATGTAGAGGTCTTCATGCGTCAGCGGAGCCTCGCTCTTATAGAAGAAGTTGACGCGGCAATAGTCGGCCTCGGTGGCGTTGTCGAGGTCTTCATTTTCGACATAGATGTACTTCTCGCCGTGGATGTCCTCATAGGAGGCGTAAGCCTTCCTCGCCCGCGATTCGCACGTCGAAATGTCGATTTCGAACGACTCATCGGTTTGGCGGATATGGGCCAGGTTTTCCGACTGGAAATAGAAGTTGCTCGTGTTGAAGCGTCGGTATTGGTTGGTGGCCTCAAACACCGTCTGCGGGTGATGTTCAAAAGAAATGTAATCGGGATAGACGTAAGTGGGTTGCAGGCCCTCGGCGGCATTGTCCCAACGTCCATTCTGACGGATCGTCAAATGGCTGAACTGCTGTGTATTGCCTGTCAAGTAATTGTTCATAGTAACCTTGACGTTGAGTTGCTGATGCGTATTGGTGAGCGACAAATCGTCGGGATAGCGCGGCACGACGGCACCTACATGGGCTTTTTCGTTGAACACCATGAACCTCCGTGTGAAATAGAGGTCGTTCATGTCGTCGCCAAAGACGATGAGGAGGTAGTTGCCCGAGAGGAGGGGCATCATGTCGGCTTTCGGGAACTTCAGCTGGTAGTTGACATAGGGTATCAAGGTGTTGCGCGAAAAGGCGTAGTCGTCAAGGCGGTCGGACTCAAAACCCGAGGCATATTGTATGCGTTGGATTTCGGTAGGCTGCCAGTCGTGGCTGCAATGGATGAAGGTGTAGTTGAGTACCTCGCCCTCGCCGTCGATGATGTCGAACGACAGCGTAAGACGCTCCACCATGTCGTCGATTGGGATGATAGGGTCGCTCAGTTGGTCGCCATCGGCAAAAAGTTGCACGGTCTGCACTTCAGGCTTGTAGTTGAGGTTGCCGCAGGGCAGACCGAAGTCCTGGGCAAATAAGCCTGATGCACAAACCACTAATAATATAAACAAGGTAACTTTTTTCATCGTATTGGTATTTGGTGCAAAGGTAATAAAAAAGTAGAGACGGTGCATGCATCGTCTCTACAAAACCTATACCAAGAGGTATTACAGATTCTCCACAATGCGTTTCTGCACCTCACGGAACTCCTCATCGCTCATGTGGACATGTTCTTTCTTGAAGTCCATGTCGCCTTCCTGCGAGATGGGGATGAGGTGGATGTGGGCATGGGGTACTTCCAAGCCGATGACGGCCACGCCAATGCGTTTGCAGGGGACAGCCTTCTCGAGGGCCTTGGCCACTTTCTTGGCGAAGACCATCATGGCCCCGATTTCATCATCTTCGAGGTTGAAAATGTAGTCGTCTTCGCGTTTGGGGATCACCAGGGTGTGACCTACGGCCACGGGGTTGATGTCCATGAAAGCGAAGAAGCGTTCGTCCTCGGCAATCTTATAGCAAGGGATTTCCCTTTTCACGATTCTTGAAAAGATGGTAGCCATAGCGATAAGTTTTTAACGTGAGATTTCCATGATTTCGAACTGCACCTTGCCAGCGGGCACCTGAATCTCGGCGATATCACCCACCTGTTTACCCAGCAGGCCTTGGCCGATGGGCGAGTTGATGGAGAGTTTGCCTTCCTTGAAGTTGGCTTCCTTCTCAGGCACGATGGCATAGGACATCATCATACCCGACTTGATGTTCTTGATTTTCACGTTCGAGTAGAGCAGCACCTTTGAATTGTCCATCTTCGACTCGTCGAGGATGCGGGCATTGAAGATCAAGTCTTGCAATTCTGCGATCTTGGCTTCCAGCAGGCCTTGGGCTTCCTTGGCGGCGTCGTATTCGGCATTCTCTGAAAGGTCGCCTTTGTCGCGTGCCTCTTGGATGGCCAGCACGATACGCGGACGCTCGCGCAGGATCAGGTCGTCAAGCTCGTCTTTCAGTTTCTGTAACCCCTCTGGGGTAAAGTATTTAATCTCTGACATAGTTAGTACTTTTGATTTCAAAACAGGTTGCAAAAAAGAGACCCTTACCGAAATAAGGGTCTTCTTTTGTTTGCGACTGCAAAGATACGAATTATTTCCGAACTGGTAGCAGTTTTAGAAAATAAATCTTGCGCCCACGCTGTGCGTTCCGTTGAAGACGAAGGTGTCTCTGTAGGAATAATCGAAGGCGAGCTTCATGTTCTCGTTCTTCTTCGACAGCGGCACTTGCACCGAGACACCGGCGCTGAGGCCTCTGTTGATGTTCATGCAGTTGTCGTCATCAACGATACCTGATCTCCAATAGTTCTTGGTCCAGATACCCTTTTCGTAGGTGTAGCCAGCGCGGATCATGAACCAGTCCTTCCAAGCATACTCCAGACCGAGTGTGAATTGGTCGTTGGTGAAGGAGTTGGAGGAGTAGTTACCGGCCAACGTGATTCTGTTCACATCAGCGAACAAGAAGTCGTAGGCGGCAGCGATGCTCAACTGGGTGGGCAATTCGAAGTCGTCGACACGTTGCACCATGGTGAACTGCTGCGAGCTGCCCTCGGTGAGGAAGGCTCTGAGGGCGAGACCGTCGCCCGAGAACTTCATGGTGGGTCCAATGTTCTTCAGCGTAACGCCAAAGTGAATGTTGTCATAAGGGCCAGTCACATACTGGATGGCAGCGTCGATGGCGACACCGACACCACTCATGTCCTTGATGGACTCGCTGATGATCTTCAAGTTGACGCCGCCGCTGATGCTGTTGGAGAACGACTTGGCAAAGCACAAGTTAATGTTCATCAGGTTAGGCTTAAACGTACCGTCAGTACCTGGATCAGGGTGTTGCGTCGTGGTGATGTCGATCGAGCCGATGCTGAACGACATTAACGAGAGACCCAGCACGCTGGATTCACCCACGCGGGCCAAGACACCAAACGAGGAGATTCTCGTGTCGTTGCCGATACCCTGCAACCATGTGGTATGGGTGAAGTTAACATCCAAGGTATGGCATGAGGTAATACCAGCGACATTGCCGAAGATGGCGTCCAAACCATGCACGCTCGACATACCGGCATTGCCCCAGCCCGAAGACGCGGCCCACGGGTTGATCAACAACTCGGAAGCACCAGCCTGTCCTGAACGGTCTTTATTTCCTGCAAATGCTTGAGGAGCACTTAATCCCAAAAGGATTACGAAGCTCAAGGCAATATATCTAAATGATTTCTTCATGATAATAAGTTATTTTCGGTTAGCAATTACATTGAATTAGAATGTGTTCAGGTCAACCATACGCATGGCACCGAAGAACTTGATGACTCTCTCGCCGCCGCTGGTCAGATCCTTGATGTGAATCAGGTAGAAGCCACTAGCAACAGGAGTGTTGGCGAAGTTCGTGAGGTCCCAATCGATGTTCGGGCTGTCGTTGTCCTTGCGGAACTGACGCACCTTAGTACCACTCAAGGTGTAGATGGAAACCACGCACTTAGTAGGCAGGTTACAAATCTTCACCCTGTTGGTGAGTGCATTGCCTTCGTAGGAGTCGTAAGCATAGTACGGGTTGGGCACCACGGTGATGAGGTTAAGGTCGCTTTCGGTCTTGGCTTCATCATTAGTGACGGGATCCCAGCCTTCGATGGTGAACAAGTACTTCGGGTTCAGGTTGTTGATCATCAGATCCTCGTTGGAGGCCTGGAGGGCATAACCATAACCGGGAGCATAAGGCTTGGCTACACGGATGCGGATGCGGCATTCATTGCCTTCAGGCAGCCATTCCGTGCCTTCGATGCCCATCGGCATGCCAATCCATTCCACCATCCTATAGAAGCTACGAAGCAACATCCTGGCCTGAGGTATACTCGACATGTTCTGTGCGAAATTCAACGTGTTGTAGAGCAAGCGACCACCATCGTAGCCGTAGTTCTTGACGTGCTTCCAAGGTGACGAACTTACCATCTGGATGGAGTCCATACGCCAGATGTAGACGAAATGCTTGCCGCCAAACACAGGCTCACTATTAGCGCCACGATAGATGGCTTCATCGTAAAGCTGCGAGGATTCACCATACAGCTGTTCAACGGTAGCCTGCTTCAACTTGGCGGGGTTGAAGATCATATCGCGGCCACCCATATCGCCGAGGTAGGAGTCTTCACCAAAGGCAATGTTCAGACGGGCACCCGTTTCAACGTCGATGGCGTAGCCCGGGAACCAACCCATGCCCATCGGAGCGATAAAGTTGGCGGCATCGGGATCGGTGCCGAGATATTCGTCACCAGTGGTGATGTCGTTGAATGGCTTGCCGGTACGCGGATCGAGATAAGGATTACCATCCTTGTCAACGGAGGCATGCCTACGCAAGAAGAAACGTTCGGCGCCACCCTCAGAGAGGCTCGCATCACCGCTCATTTCGATGACGGGGCAGCGGCTCCACTTCGATTTGTCGGCGGTAAACACGATGTCGACGCTAGCAGTTTTACAGAAGGCCTCTGGATACTTTGAAGCTTGCGACATAAGAGGAGCCGGGTCGTCGGCACCGTTCGCTCCAGCGTAGGAGCAAAGCAAAGCTGGAGCCCAAGTACGCATGGCGATCTTCTCAAAATTCTCATTCGGGTCCCAAGGCAAGGAGTGTCCTTGAGAATCAGACGAGCATTCCCAGTCGTTGTTAACCGAATTGTCGGCTGAGGCATAAGTACCGGAACGAATCCAGTTAAGGTAAGAGTCTGCAATATCGACATCACGAATACCATCCAACCAGACTTGGCTAGGATCGGTAAACTCAATGGATGACGTGATAACACCATTGTTGGGAGCGACCACATCTTCGGTATCATGCCAGTTGGCATCATACTGCGGACCTTCAGGAACGTGATTATCGTTATGGTCATAATACTGGCCAACCCAAATACGACCGATTTCGTAGGTCTGAGCAATGGTGATGGAGATACCACGGTCGATAAACATCTGTTCGTTCTGGTAAATGGTCGTTGTATCACTCTTAATAGTATCGGTAGGCTCATCGAGGTCATGTAAGTACCAATGGCTCACCATACGGGCGGCGGAGTCGCCTCTGATTTCAAGATTACCAGTGACACCAGCCGTGTACTTCTCAACCATTTCATCGAACCACAACTCATAGCGGTGTGATTTCACATTCAGCGGGTCAACAATCTTAACGTTGATCGGGCTAAAGCCAGGATTGTAGGTGGGATGGTAGGCAATCGGGTAGTCGGGGCTACCGAAGAGGTTGGTCTCCGAAGCTATCGGCTTGCTCAGGATTTCATTGACAGTCTCTTGCGAGAGTTCAAGTTCGTTACCACCGTTACCCACGCCAACCAGACGAGTCACAGCCGGGCTGTCGCCATAGACAGATCTCAGCACCGTGCCGTCGACGGTCTTATGCGGAACAGCGGAGTAGCATTGGATGTTCTTTCTGCCTTCGAGGTAGGGCTTCTTTTGGCCTTGGAGGCCAGCGATGTCCTCTTGGCTGTATGGCAGATAGTTATTATAGGAGTAAGCCACTGCCATAAAATAATAGGTCTGATGGTTCACCAGGTTCGGGTTGTCGCCCTTAGCAAACTTATCTTCAGTGATGACGAAGCTATGGGTGATACCGGCATCGCCGCCGTCGACCTTCAGCTTAGGCACATTGGCTTGCAGTGACTCATCGTATTCGTAGTTCATCAGGCGGGTCACGCCATTACGAACGTCGCATTGGAACACCAGACGAGCCTTGTCGGTGTTGCTGAGTTCGTCGGCACCGACTTCGTCGTTGGCAAGCTGATACACCTTGTAGCCCTCAAAGCGATAGTATCTATCGTAGGGGTGCTCGATGTTATCGTGGCCATTGACGACGAGGATGGTGGTGTCGTGACCGTTGTCAAGCGTGCAATGGATAGTATCATAGGTGTCAATGCTCTCGAAGTAGGAACTCGGAATTTCGGGGTCGAGTTCATTGTAACCTTCCTTATAGTTATTGGAAATAGGAGTATTCGACAGATAGACGATGAGTTGTTGGTCAAGCTCGCGGATGGTCAGGTCAGGAGCGTTAGGACCGTCGATGACCTTAAAGCAGTTGTCGAACAAGGCTTGGCACTTGTCGTCGACCACGCGCAGCAGCTCGACGGAAGCCCAGGCACCGCCTGAAGTGGCACGAGCCCACGGCACACCGAAGGTGATGTAGTTGACAGCACCGGGTTCCAAGGTGAAGGGACCAGCGGACTGCATGAAACGACGGTCGTTAGGAGCGTTTTGGCACTGCTCTTCCGACCAGTACTTACCGTCGGTGTTGTAGCCACCCGCAGGAGGCATACCGCCAGTACCCCAGTTCCACGGGTCGGAATCGCCTGGGAACATGAAATCACATTCGGGACCGACCACATCGCTGCCAGTGAAGGCATTGCCGCCGTAACGCATCTTGGAACCGTTCTTCCAGATACCACGCAGGTAGTTGTAGTATTGAGGAGCCGTCTTCGGGTCACCATTGTAGTCGTCACTGTTGTTGTGATACACAAAGCGGCGCATACCGAAACGTTCGTCGTCAACGATACCGTTGCCGAAGTTCACACCGTTGATGCTTTCGTCGACCATTTGTACAGAGTCGGTGGGCACCAAGATGGTGTCGTTTGTGGCGGGATCCACCACAGCATGGTATTCGGTGTACTTATACTTAGGATTGTCAATTCCATCGGGGTCCATGTAAGGGCCTTGGAAGAAGTCGATACCAATCGCAGGAGGTTGGCTACCGTAGGCTTCGGGTTCACCGCTACCGTCGACGGCCTTACCGTTGTAACCGTAGCCGAGACCACGACCGACATCGCAACCTACATAGTCGTCCCAGCCATAGCCGAGGTCAACGTCGGTCCAAGGTGAGAAGTAGGTACCAGTCAAGGTATAAGTGGAACGGTTGATGATTTCGTAGGAGTAGAAGGTCATGTTGTTGATTTCGTCGTTGGTGGCGAAAGCAAAAGCTTGGGCACGCACTTCGATACCGATAGCTTGACCGCCCGACTCAGTGTGGGAAGCACCTTTATCGTTGAAGATCCACCACAAGGTTTGGTCACCCTTCAGCACTTGGTCGGCAAGGATGGAGCCGTGCACCGTACCATTGACTTCTTCTTCCATGGTCGGGATCTTTTTGTGGCAGAGTTCGTTATCCAAGTCGTAGTAGGGATAGTCGCCGTCTTCAGCATTATACTCACCGTCACCATTGACATCATAGAAAGGAGCCAGGTAATGAGAGATACCTTCAGGGTCATCGGTACCGGGATGGGCAGGCCAGTTTTGGATGATGGTCGGGATGTTGTCTTTCTTACCCTGGGCGAAGTCGTTGAGGAACTCGTCGACTTGAGCACGGGTAATCTTGAAGATCTTGTCCCATCTGGCGCAGGTGGCGTCGTCAATAGAGGCTCTGCCATCGACGGTCAGAGGACCGGTGTAGTAGTCGTTACCGACCTGACGGAAACGCAGGGCGGCGCATTTCAACTGGTCGTTGACGTCGACACCAGCGATCCACAGTGAACCGGCAAACAGGGAAGTAGCGGAACCACTGGCGGGGATGAAGTACTTGGAACCTGTACCAGCAGGAAGGTCCCACCACATATCACCACCAGAGTTGATACGTGTCCTAACATTGTTGATGTCCAACCATTCAAATGAAGACGATGGCGTACATCCGGCTGCGGTGACAGCACGCTCGCCTTTGCTGGCAGATTGCTCGTACTTGTACTTCTCAGCCTTTCCTGGAATCACAGCGCTTGTGATGAGCAGCGCCGTTAACAAAATTCGAAATATATTCTTCATAATACTAGTAATTTATCGTTATGAATTGTCTCGCATATTAGAAATTGATACTCAAACCGAGTCTGATGTGACGAGGCATCGAATAGTGGTAGGGGGAGTTAACGTACAGTTCATACATTTGGATGTAGGACTGAGGATCAACTTGGCTGCTGATTTCACGCTGCCATTCAGGAGCTGTAAGATAACCATCGTCGTTGGCGTTACCCGTAGCGGCATACACACCGACAATGTTCTTCGAGTTGAGCAGGTTCAGCACTTGGAGATAGACGTTCACGAAAGCTTCACGGCCCTTCGATTCACCTTCCTTGTTCTTGCCGAGGCTGAACTTGAAGTCCTTGTCGACACGGAGGTCGAAACGGAACGAAGCAGGGATACGTGAACCATTGTAGGTACCTTGAAGCAGGCTGTTACCACCGGAGATGGGGGAGCTAACCGTACGTGAGGCAGTGAAAGGAGTACCGGAACCACCGTTGACCGACAAGTTGATACCCGTGTTGGAGAGCACCTGGATGTCAGGTTTGCCGTTCTTGCGATGGATCACAGGACCGTCGTAGTTCTTGCCGTCGGCAAAACGATAGTCGAATGACAGGTTGAAGCTGTGACGGCGGTCTTCGCTGGTCGGGAACACCGATCTCAGGTTAGGCACACCAGCAGCGATCAAGGCAGCAGCCGTGGTGGTCGAAGAACCGGTCATGTCGGCGAACTGCAGGGTGTAGCTGGCACGGATACGGGCGTTCTTCGTACGACGCATATCGTAGCTGGCGGTCAAACCCTTGACAGTACCGAAGTCGAGGTTGCTGTATGAGTTGTAAGCCTTCGGGTAAGCACCGTTGAATCGGTACATCTGAATCTGGTTACGGATTTCACGATAGTAGGCCGTGATGGTAATCGACGAAGTGTTGGTCACCTTCTGTTGGAAACCGAGTTCGTAGTCGATAGTCTGTTGCGGTCTCAGGTTGGGGTTAGCGATGGTTCCCGAAATGTCGTTGAAGTTGTAGTAGTACAGCGGGCTGCAGTAGAAAGCACTGGTAGGACGCTGCGTCAACACATCGTAGTGGGCGAAGAACAAGGCTTCGTCGGAAATCGGGAAGGAGAAGGAGATACGAGGCATGACGCTCCAAGCGGGCTTGTAGTCAACGAACGACTCCTTGTCAACTCTCTGCTGGGTAGGCTTCTTAACCCAAGGCGAAACACCAGTACCCATGTCGAGGACATCCGGGTTGCTGATTTCAGCACCAACGGAGTTGTACCAAGTGTTACCGTTACGGTAACCGATGATCTCGGTAATCTCAGCGAGCTTGTTCACATAGGGAACAAAGTTGTCGCCGATGTTATCCGGGATGTCAATATCATTCACATCACCAGCGAAATTGAAGCCAGTGCCTGCGATGGTGTTGTTGGCGATGGCGTTCTTGACATCACCGACAGTATTGAAGTCATAAAGCACATACGGGTCTTTCAACACATCTTGGTTGGCGTCGAAGCGGTCGACACGAACACCGATGTTGAAGATCAGGTCTTTGAATGCGAACTTGTCTTGCAAATAACCAGCCATATAAATGGGTTGCTGGGCAGCAATCGGGCGGGTCTTGGTCTTGATGCCATCTACCTCTTCCTCATATTCGAAGAATTGCTCAAGTGAGGGGCGCTCGGTGAAGCCATACTTGCGGTCGCCATCGTAGGTGTAACCATAGTAGTACACATAGAAGCTACCGTCTCTGGTAAGTTCGTCGGCACTAAACATGCTGAGGTCGAGGCCACCGTCAACTTTTCCGTCAGTGTGCAGCACGCCATTCTCATCATAATATGAAATGGAGTTGTCATCGAAATCATACGTGTCGATAAGGATGAATTCCTTGCCGTCGACGGGGAGGTGCATAGCCTTACGCAGGCGAGCATCGAAGACATATTGTGAAGTGGCGTCATACAATCTGTGGTATCTCACGGTATCGACGAAGCCATCGTAGCTGGTGGCATACGGATGGGCCATGTCAAGTTCTCTGATGTGGAAGTTGGTCAGGTCACGCATCAGTGTCCAATAGTTGGAGCTGTATGACATGGCTGAGTTGTTCTGCATCTCGAACTGGAAGCCCAACTTGATGTCGTGCGAGTTATCACCTCTACCCAAGGTCATTGAACCGTTGACGTTCACTGACACTTGGTCATCCTTTGAGAAGCCATAGCTGGTTTGGACGGTTCCGGGGACAGCATACATGCCATAAACACGGCCGGGCGAAACGCCGTTGATCAGACCTTGTCTGAAGATGATGCTGTTCATGTTGTCGTAGTTGCCTGAGGCTCCGAAGGGTTCGTACAGGGCATAGAAGTTATCGACATATTGTGACAGCAAGGGGTTGAAGTCAGCCTTTTGTCTTTCGAAGCTGATGAGGGTATCGTAGTCCCAAGTATTCAAAGCCCAAACGTTGGTGAGGTTTTGCAAGTTAGTGGTGTCGCCATCGACGGCCACGCCAGCAACATTGGCGAGTCCATAGGTCGGGGTCTTATAGGTGGTGAACTTACCCAAGTTGCCATAGGCAAAGATGTTGTTCCACAAGTTGGCATCGCCCGATTCGCTTTGGTAGCGCGAATAGTCGGCTTGGATGCTGTAGTACACATTGGAGACCAACGAGGTGCTTTCGGGGTCGGAGGGGAAACGCTGAGTGAAGCGGATATAACCACGATAGGTGCCCGACTTGCCGAGATAGTTCTTGTCGGTATTGAAGTAATACTGACCGCGGTCGGCTGCATAGTGGCCTGACGACTGCACCAACGAACCACCGATGGTCAAGTTGGTGGTCGGGCCAGTACGGACGTCGATCTTACCCGTCACGCTCAGGCTTTGGTTGGTGGTGTTGTTGAGGAAGCGGGTGTGGAACAGGTTGTCATCCTTACGGGTGAATGCTGCGGTTTGATAGGTGCCACCGCCGGTGCCTGCGAGGGTCAGAGGAGTCGTAGAGATCTCATTCATCCAATCTTCATTGGCACGGTAGTAACCGACAGCTGAGGTGCTGCCATACTTGTTGCGGTTGTAGTCGAAGGCGAGGAAGAAGCCGAGGAGTGATTCCTTGTCGTTCTTCTTGCTCTTGATGAGCGGTCCTTGCAGGCTACCGCCCAAGCGGCCGTGGCCATAGCCATCCACCGAATACTCGGCTTCGAGGCCGCCACCCCAAGTACGGCTGGGGCCTTTGGTGGTCATGTTGATGATACCGCCCATGGCGTCACCATACTGGGCGGGGGTACCACCCAAGATAACGTCGACCTGGTCGATAGCACCTTGAGGCACGCTGGAGCTACCAATGACTTTCACACCGTCGATGTAGTAGACGGCGCCTTCACGAGAACCACGGATGGAACCGACCTCACCGTCGCTGGAGAACACGCCACCGACGCTGGCGGCAACGCCTTCTGCCGAACGCACCGGCAACTTGGCGATTTCCTCGGAGGTGATGGAGGCACCCTGCGTTGTGTTATCCTTCGAAATCAAAGGGATTTCGTAGTCGACGACAGTGACTTCATTCAAGTTAATGGCGCCACTGACCATCTTGATGTTGTAGAAGGTGATCTTATTGGCAGGAATGACCAGTCCGCGCAACACGAACGGATTCAAGCCAATGCAGCTCGCCTTCAAGTCATACGTTCCCGGAGGGATCGGGTTGATGTCGTAGTTACCGTCAAAGTCAGAGGAGGCACCTCCCACCTGCGTTCCGCCTTTTTCAACAATGACGTTCGCAAATGGTACAGGTTCACCACTGTCATCGGTAATCTTGCCTTTGAGTCTTCCTTGCGACTGAGCCATGGTCATCGTGAAGGTGGCCAAGACAACAGCAAGGGTCATTAGTAAATTTTTAAACATACCTTGTAATTTTATGTAATACTACTTTATTTAGTGCTTATAATAGGGCATTAAAAGTCGTCAAAAGTACAACCTTATTTGAAAGTACGCAAGAAAAAAGCGTTTTTTAAGTGATTTTTTTCTTCCCTAAAGTGGGAAAAATTGCCTATAATACTGAAATATAAAGATTTATGAAAACGAGAAATTTTTGATATTTTTTTCGTCTTCATGCCCAGCACACCTTATTAATATAATAGGTCGCTGGGCTAGAAGTAGGGATTGGAACGTTGTCGGCGACGCAAGCGTTCGGCCCTTTGCTTGTCTTTTTTCATCATGCGTTTTGTCTTTTTGGCCTGCCGCTTATAGTGCGACGACTGGGCTTTGCTGTACTGTTTTTTCGCTTGCTTCTCCTGCCTTTCCATGCGGCGCTCTGCTCTTCGCATAGCCACTTCCGCATTAGGAGCACATGAGCAAAATAATAACGCAACGACAAGCAAACCGATAATGAAGTTGAACTTGTTTTTCATCGTTTCGAGTTAATGAATTTGTGGCAAATATAATAATTTTCCTGGAAAAAGATACTTTTTTGCAAAAAAAATCGTTTTTTTGCCGTCATGAAAACGAAAATCCTACACCTATTAATATTAATAACGCTTCTCCCCTTCCTGCACGGCTGCGAGAAGTATCCCGAAAACCCATACAGGCCGCTATTGCCATACCCCATCACGATCAACATCTATGACAACCAATACATTAATTTGAGACTCATCAGCGGCTGGGAATACCTCACCCCTCCCCTGGAAAGCACCAGCCGCGGCATCCTCGTCTACCGTTATAGCGACAACGAGTTTTTCGCCTTCGACCGTATGCCCCCAAACGAGCCTAACGCCTGCACCGATAGCCAAGGCAACACCACACGCTTGGTGGTGGACTTCCCTTTCGTCGTCGACCAATGCAACAATGCGTACTATAACATACTGAACGGGCAAATCCTCATCCGCGAACCCGACATGGTACCTGATTTCCCTACCGACGGCACCACGGTTTTCCCGCTCATCCAATACCACACCCAGTTTGACGGCAGCAAGCTGACCATCACCAACTAATGGGTGTCACCATCCGTCTCCATGATACGGCTCTGCCGCTCGATGGATTCCTGGTGGATGGCCTCGAAAATCTCGGTTATCATCTCTTCCGACAAACCCAAATCGGCGCCCGTGGCCACATGGTCGGCGAGGATTTTCTTCCAGCGGTCCATCTGCACCACGGTGACGTTGTTCTGCTTCTTGTATTCGCCAATCTGCGCGCTGACTTCCATGCGGCGTGCCAGCAGCTGCAGCAACTCGGCGTCGATGTCGTCGATCTCGCTGCGGAGGCCGGCGAGGTCGCGCTCCACGATGCCCGACTGCTTGGAGCGGAAGGTCAAGTTGGACAGCATGGTCTTCAGTTCCTCGGGCGTGATTTGCTGCTTGGCATCGGTCAGCGCCTCGGCAGGATTAATGTGGCATTCTATCATCAAGCCGTCGGTAGCCAAGTCGAGGGCCTTCTGCGCGGTGGCTTGCAGCAGTTCGCGGTTGCCGCAGATGTGGCTGATGTCCGTGATGATGGGGACATTCAAACGCTGCGTCAGCTCGATGGGGATCTCCCACATGGGCGCGTTGCGGTAGGGCGACTCCTTATAATACGAGAAGCCGCGATGGATGGCGGCCAACTTCGTCACGCCCACCTTCTGGAAACGCTCGAAGGCACCTATCCACAGCTGCAGGTCGGGTGCAACGGGGTTTTTGATGAACACCGGGACGTCGGTGCCGCGCAAGGCGTCGGCCAGCTGCTGCACCGAGAAGGGATTGACGACCGTGCGGGCGCCGATCCACAAGGCATCCACTTCATATTTCAAGGCCAGCTCCACATGCTCGGGTGTGGCCACCTCGGTGATGGTAGGCAGACCCGTGGCCTGCTTCGCCTCGCGGAGCCAGACGAGTCCTTGCTCTCCCCTGCCCTCGAAGGCGTCGGGGCGGGTACGGGGCTTCCAGATGCCGCCACGCAGCATCTTCACCTGCGGGATTTGTGCCAAGGCTTGTGCCGTGGCGAGGATTTGCGCTTCGCTTTCCACGCTGCATGGGCCAACGATAATGAAAGGTGTGGACAACTGGGTATAAGTATTAGCCATATTGTTTGCAAAAGTACAACATTTTCAGACCTGCATTGCATTTTTTTGTAACTTTGCACTTTATTTATACGAAGCAACAAAGAATATCATCATACAATGAAAAGAGTAGAAATCAAGCAAGCCTTGCAGATGCAAGCCTCTGACAATGAGATTACTGTAATGGGCTGGGTGCGCAACAAGCGCGGCAGCAAGAACGTGGCCTTCATCGCCCTCAACGACGGCTCCACCATCAACAACCTGCAACTGGTCGTCGACCTAAACGTCATCCCCGAGGAAAAACTGGCACTCATGCACGCCGGCGCCTCGCTGTGGGCCAAGGGCGTCCTCGTCGCCTCGATGGGCAGCGGCCAAGCCGTGGAGCTCTCCGTGAAGGAAATCGGCCTGTTCGGCCCCGCCAACCCCGACGAATACCCGCTGCAACCCAAGAAGCACTCGTTGGAGTTCCTGCGCGACATCGCCCACCTACGTTTCCGCACCAACACCTTCGGCGCCGTCATGCGTCTGCGCCACGCCATGGTGTTCGCCATCCACAAGTTCTTCACCGAGCGAGGCTTCTATAACATTCACACGCCGCTCATCACCGCCTCCGACGCCGAAGGCGCCGGCGAGATGTTCCAGGTAACCACCTTGGACTTGAACAACATCCCTCACGACGAGCAAGGCAACATCGACTACAAGCAGGACTTCTTCGGCAAGTCGACCAACCTCACCGTGTCGGGACAGCTCGAAGGCGAACTGGCAGCCACGGCCTTGGGTAAGATTTACACCTTCGGCCCCACCTTCCGTGCCGAAAACTCCAACACTACGCGCCACCTGGCCGAGTTCTGGATGATCGAACCTGAGATGGCCTTCTACGATATCAACGACAACATGGACCTCGCCGAGGAGATGCTGAAATACTTGATCCAATACGCTTTGGACAACAACATGGACGACCTCCAGTTCCTCAGCAAGCGCCTGCAAGACGAAGAGAAGGGCAAGAAAGAGGAAGACAAGTCGATGGAGCTCATCAGCAAGCTGCACTTTGTGCTCGAGCACGAGTTTGTGCGCCTGACCTACACCGAAGCTATCGATATCCTGCGTAACTCCAACTACAACAAGAAGGGCAAGTTCCAGTATCCCGTCGATGGCTGGGGTGTCGACCTGCAGTCGGAGCACGAGCGTTACCTCGTCGAGAAACACTTCAAGAAGCCCGTCATCCTCACCGACTATCCCAAGGAGATCAAGGCCTTCTACATGAAGCAGAACGAAGACGGCAAGACCGTCCGCGCCATGGACGTGCTCTTCCCCGGCATCGGCGAGATCATCGGTGGCTCGGAGCGTGAGACCGACATCAACAAGATCCTGGACCGCATGCACGAAGTCGGTATCCCCGAGGAAAGCATGAACTGGTACCTCGACAGCCGACGCTTCGGCTCGGTGCCCCACTCGGGCTACGGCCTCGGCTTCGAGCGTCTGCTGCTCTTCATCACCGGCATGACCAACATCCGCGACGTCATCCCGTTCCCGCGTACACCTAAGAACTGCTTATATTAAACAGTTGTCAGTTGTTCAGTTATTCAGTTGTTCAGTTGATGAACGACGCTAACTGAACAACTGAACAACTCCAAACTGACAATTGAAATGAACAACCAACGATTGACTCAAACCCAGCGGCAGGAGCTGAAGCTCTCTCCGCAGCAGATCCAGCTGATGAAGCTGTTGCAGCTGCCATTAATCGAACTCGAGCAGCGCATCAAGGAGGAGATGGAGATCAACCCCGCCTTGGAAGACTCACACGAGCATGACGACTACGAGGACAACGAGCCAACCGTTGACGAGACCGACAACGGCGAAAACGACGACTACAACGACAACGAGGTCAACTTCAACAAAGACGACGAGTTCGACATCAACGACTACCTGAACGAAGAAGACCTCGACGACTATTCCTATAAGCTGCAAGCCAACAACTACAGCAGCGACGATGACAGCTACGAGACTCCCATCGTCAACGAAGAGACCTTCCAAGACTATCTAAACCAACAGCTCTCCTACCGTAACCTCACCGAAAAACAACTCGAAATTGGGGAATACATCATCGGCAACCTCGACGACAACGGCTACCTCAGTCGCTCCATCCCCAACATCGTCGACGACATGCTGTTCACGATGAACATTTCAACCACCGAGGAAGAAGTGGCGGAGGTGCTTGCCATCGTGCAACAGCTCGACCCACCCGGCATTGCAGCTCGCAACCTGCAAGAGTGCCTGCTCATCCAGTTGGAACGGCTTCAAGAAGAGAGCCCTTATGGCAACTTCGACCTTTCAATTACCATCATCAAAAACTGTTTCGAGGAGTTCACCAAGAAACACTACGACAAGATCGCCAAGAAGCTGAACGTAAGCAACCGTGAGCTGAAACCCGCTTTGGATGCCATCTTGAAACTCAACCCCAAGCCCGCCGACGCTTCAAGCACTGGCACCAAAAACATCCATTACATCACCCCCGACTTCTTCATCTTTGTCAGAGACGGCAAGGTGGAGCTGTCGCTGGATGGCCGCAACACGCCCGAGCTCCACGTCAGCAAAAGCTACCTCAAGATGCTGGAAGAGTTTTCGGGAAGCAAAGACAACCGCGGCAAGCAGGAGGCAGTGCAGTTTGTGAAGCAGAAAATCGATGCAGCCAAGTGGTTCATCGACGCCATCAACCAAAGGCAAAACACCTTGTATGTCACGATGAAAGCCATCGTCGACATCCAAGAGGAGTATTTCCTTACAGGCGACGAAACCAAACTAAAGCCGATGATCCTCAAGGATGTCGCCGACAAGGTAGGCCTCGACATCTCCACCATCTCGCGCGTGGCTAACAGCAAGTACGTTCAGACGCCCTACGGCACCTTCCTGTTGAAGTTCTTCTTCAGCGAAGGCATCACCAACGATGACGGCGAAGAGGTGTCGACCCGCGAAATCAAGAAAATCCTGAAGGATGCCGTGGAAAGCGAAGACAAAGCGAGCCCGATGACGGACGAGCAACTGATGCTCGTGTTGAAAGAAAAAGGCTACCCCATCGCCCGTCGCACCGTGGCGAAGTACAGGGAACAGCTAGGCATCCCCGTGGGGAGAATGAGGAAAAAGATCTGACAAAGGGGATTGCGCCCCCAGTTCGGCACGGCCGGATGGCAAATCCGACCGAACTTCTCACGACCGAGCTATAATAATTCAGTAACAACATCGTTTTTATCCTTGTGAAAACGAACCTCTATACTAACAAAAAACGCTGGAAATGGGCCTTGGCTGTCATCGCCATGCTCATCATCGGTGTGTCGTTGTGGTACACCAACCACCTCGTAAAATCAATTGCCGAGCAGGAAGTCAAGCAAGTGAAGATGTGGGCTGCCGCCATGGAACAACATGCCGTGATGATGAAGTCGACGGAAGAGTTCTTCAATAAGGTGAGCGAGCAAGAGCAACTACGCGTCGAACTGTTGGCCAACGCCTATCGCCGCATCATGGACATCTCATCCAACGAGAACACCGCCACCTATGTCGACATCATCCGCAACAACATCAGCATCCCACTGGTACTTACCGACGGAAAAGGCAACATCATCTCGTCGAACAACCTACCCCCCGACCAACAAGGGAAAACGGTATTCGATGCCGAAATGAAACGCGCTTACTCAAAGTTCCCGCCCATCAAGATCAGCCCTGGCTATGGCATCGAGCAATACCTGTATTACAACGAGTCACAAATCTACACCGACTTGAAGACCGTCCTGGAAGACATGACGGACCACTTCATGGAGGAAATCACGCTCAACTCCATGGGCGTACCCGTCATCGTCACCAACGAAGACCAAACGCAGATCCTCAGCTTCGGCAACCTCGACTCCCTCATGATGCGTGACACCAATTACGTCAAGCAACAGATTGCCATCATGCGTGATGAGAACGACCCACTGCAAATCGAGTTCATGAACAAGGGAAAAGCCACCATCTTCTATCGCACCACCGACTTGGTACAACAGATGCGTTACTACCCTGTCATCCAGTTCGTTGTGTTCGCCCTCTTCCTCTTGATTGCCTACCTGCTGTTCAGCTATGCCCGTCGTTCGGAGCAAAACCAGGTGTGGGCTGGCATGGCCAAGGAGACCGCACACCAACTAGGCACGCCGCTCTCCTCGCTGATGGGATGGATAGAGCTGTTGAAGATGCAAGAGGAGCCTTTCGTGGGCACCCACGAGATGGAGAAAGACATCGAACGCCTGCAAATCGTCACCGACCGCTTCTCGAAGATCGGCTCTGTGCCCGTGCCCGAGCCTACCGACATCAACTACCTCATCCGCGACACGATGGACTACCTGCAAAAACGGTTCTCCAAGAAGTTTGAGTATGAAATCAACCTGCCCGAGGGCGAGCTTGTCATGCCCTTGATACCGTCGTTGTTCCGCTGGGTGCTCGAAAACCTGACCAAGAATGCCATTGATGCCATGGGCGACCACGGCAAAATCACCCTCGACCTCATCGACGACGGCGACCACATCCACATCGACCTGAGCGACACGGGCAAGGGCATACCGAAATCGAAGATCAAGCAGGTCTTCAATCCTGGCTATACCAGCAAGAAACGCGGCTGGGGTCTCGGCCTGTCATTGGCCAAGCGTATCATCGAGGATTACCACAAGGGCAAGATTATCGTGAAATCTTCCGTGGTGGGTGAAGGCACGACGTTCAGGATTACCTTAAAGAAGTAATCAGTTTTTGATTACGTCGAAATAATAGTTGACATAATAGTGTTCGAGGGTCGCAATATGAACTTTCGATTCTCTTGCATAGCCATGCAGACGAATCTTCCCGGACTTGTTCGTATAAACGTAAGCCGTCACCTCTTCAGCATAGGGGCTTATCGACGCCTTAATATGAATGAGAAAATCATCGTCGCCAGCATTATGCTGTCCAGTATAAGACCGCGTGAAAGCAGCCTTAGGGCACCTGATGTTAAACTGCAAGCCATTTACACCAGAGGAAGAGATGTCGATGATGGCATCATCACAAAGATGAAAATACTCGCTTTCCGTCAACCCCTCAAAGGCGTCAGACACACCGGAGTAAGTGAAATGCCCAATGACGTCTTGGGGCGTGAAGCCATATTTGTACTGCCATTCCTTGGTGCTGTCCTTCTCGCAGGAGAACAACACTACACCAAACAAAAGCACCAAAGGCAAAATCTTCATTCTTTTCATAGTGTTGGCTTGTTATTTTACGATTAGTTTTTCCGTCGATACCACCATGCCTTCCTTATCGAGGCACACCACCGTGTAGCAGCCTTGGGGCATGTCCGCCGTCGAAATATCGATGTGTCCGGCTTGGCTTACACTTATCCTTTTCAGTTCCTTGCCGTCGAGGCCAATGATGCGGACCTCGCCGTCAAAAACGCCTTCCCAACTCAGTCGCACTTGACCATCGGTAGGATTGGGATAGAGATGGATGTTCTTTTCGGGAGCGGCAAGTTCCTCCGTGCCGAGGGCTTCCTTGTCCCAAGCGGCGACGGCATAGTCACCCGGCTGGAAGTCTTCGAAGACGAGACGGCCGTTCCTCCATATGCTTCCTGGATACCAAGTATGCTCGATTTCATGCCATGCCTCAGACGCATTACGACGATACAGCACCGTGGCCGAGTCGTTCATCGTGTGGATGATGTCGTTATCCGAACTGCTGGTGAAGTCGATCATACCTGTCACCGTGGCCTCACCGAAATCATAGCGGTTCACAGTCCAGAAATGCTTGGACGACATCGTCAGATAGGGTATCAGAGGGTCGTCGTAAGGGCCAACCAGATGGTTCTCGATGGCGACAAACACAGAGTCGGTAAGCGTCTCCGGCTGGACTCTGAATCTAGCAAAGTTACTCATCGTCGTCGACTTCAGCATGTAATTCTTTTGTGTCTTGCCATCAAGCCAGCCATTGGCGATGTCGCCGACCACACCTAGAGGTGAAAAGTCAAGGGTGACGGTAGTCTCGCTATGCAGACCGTTCCACTCCACTCGCTCCGTAGCCATCTGGAAATCAGGGCCAATGAAAGTAATGTCATAGCCATTGCTTTGTCCGATATGCGTGTCGCCGATATGCTGGTAACGTAAGTCAAGCGTCACCTCATACTGGCTGCCAACCGGATTGACGGAGATGATGCTTGCATAAAGGTTCGGCATTCCTGAGCTATATACGAAGGTGTCGAAGAAGTCGTGCATGTCGATGCCGGAATACTGGGTCAAGGCCTCACAAAGCAGCTCAGAAGTGGCAGTTTGATAGGCATATTGCTGGAAATACTGGCGCATGGCAGCGAGGAAGTTCTCGCGTCCCATGTAGTTCATCATCGTGCTGACGATGACGGCGCCACGGTTGTAGATGACATCGCTATCGTAAGTCAAATCCAGAGGCATGTTGTTGATAGGCAACCAATGTAATTGGTTCGTTTGCCAATTATTCACCGCGTTGTTCACCATTGTCGACATGGTGTTTTGGTAATTCTTCTCGCCATAGACACCTACTTCGTAGAAGGCGCCCCAGAACTGGGCGAAGCCCTCGTTGAGCCACATGTCGCCCGCTTCTTCACAGGTTACCAGATTGCCCGACCACATGTGCGATAGCTCGTGGGCCACATATTCTTCGCCGCCCGTGTTGCCGTTGATGATACTCGAAGCGAAAGCGATGTTGTCGGTGTGTTCCATACAACCTTTCTTGGTGCTCACATAACCGATACGGTTGAAAGGATATGGCCCAAGTATTTGTTCAAAATAACCAATAATTTCCTTGATATGGACAAACGTGCCAGGCACGCTGTTCATCTGGTTCGGCTTGGCATACACCTCGATGGGGATATCACGTTCAACGCCTTGGTAAGTGTCTTCCCAAAGCTCATATTGGCCCACGGCAAACGAGATATGGTAAGTGGCAATCTCCTGGGGCGTCTCCCAATGCCAGCTGGAGGTGCCATCGCCATTGTCGACAGTCTCAACGAAAAGGCCGCCGCAGATGGCTTTCTTGTCGTTGGTCGTGGTGACAAACACGTCGTAGGTGGCTTTGTCGGTGAAGTTGTCGACACAAGGAAACCAGGTCTTGCCGAGGTTGTGCGGCTGACTATCGAAGCCTACGCCAAGGTTATAGACGTAGTTGGGATCATCCCATTCCACGCCGCCCCAAGTCTCGCTGAAAGTGTTGCCGCCATAGACGATGTCCAAGGTGGCTGAGCTTCCACTCGCCAAAGGAGAGGCCAGGTTAATGGTCAGGAAGTCGCCGGATTGCGAGAAATCGGCAACCGTGGCGCCTGTGGCCGTCACGGAAGTGGCGACCAAGGATTTCAGTTCGAGTACGATTTGCTGCACCTCGGCCGTAGCCGTGAAGGTGACAAAGGTCTCGCCTGCCAGCGTGCGGTTGGCATAGTCGAAGTCGCCAATGTGGATTTCATAATGGGTCGCGTCGATGTTCTCGCCTGGCGTTTGCGCTTTCGCGACAAAGGCCAGGGGCAGCAACAGGGACAGCAATAAGAAAAGTCGTTTCATATCGTTAGTGTTTATTATTGCCAAGTGGGGTTAGTGATGATAGCATCGGTCTGTATCGTATTGCTTACGTGCAAGGCGCGATCAAGGATGCGGATTTCGAACTTAATGGTGTCGTTGGGCGAGAAAGGATTCTTCACCATGAGCCTGTAATCCATCATGCCGCTGATGGCCTTAGGGTCGTCATTGTCGCGCAGGCGATGGAAGCGGGCGTTGAAAGTAATCGTGTCCCAAAGCACCGTATCGGTCGGAGACGTCGGCACATGGGGGCTCAACAGCGGAGTCACCACAAACTCACCGTTGACGCATTTCAGGTAGTCGACCTCCACATTATAATAATGGGCATCGCGGAAGCCGAAGGGCGACAGGGTATCGCTGTCGTCGAGACCCAGGTCGCCGTCGCCGTCGGTATATGAGAACGAGACGATGCCCTCTCCGCTGAAGGTGCTGTCGGCATTGAACAGGTAAGTGAAGCCCTCGTAAGCAATATGAGGTTCGATGGGATACTCAACGGGCTTTTGGCAGGAAAAGGCCGCCAAAGCCAGAAAAAGCAGTCCTATGAGATTGCGGTTTTTCATTGTTATCGGTTGAGGCGGTAAAAATACAACTTTTTGGGGAATTAAAGACGTTTTCCTTTTTGTTTTTCCAAGTGCTGACGTGCATGTCATTCCGAGACCTTTATCGGCATAGATACACTCACCTTTTAGGTTCGGTATGACATGCCGATAAAGGTCGAAGCGAATCTATGCGCGTCAGCACTGATTTTCAGCCTATTACCAAAAAACTCCACAAAAAATATCGTGGAAAAGTGTGGAAAAGTGTTGACATATTCACATTTTTTGTATTTTTGCCCCGTGTTTGGCATGAAATATGCCATAATCACACGAGCAGAAACTTTTATTTGATGCCGAGTTTATATATCATATCAGGTTGTAATGGGGCGGGCAAGACCACCGCTTCCTTGACTGTGTTGCCCGAGACGCTGCAGTGCAAGGAGTTCGTCAACTGTGACGAAATCGCCAAGGGTCTGTCGCCGCTCAACCCCGACGGTGCCAAGGTCGCCGCTGGTCGCCTGATGTTGTCGCGCATCAAGAAACTCATCGCTGACAAAGAAGACTTTGCCATCGAGACCACCTTGGCCGCCAAATCCTACCATTCCCTTATCATCAAAGCACGCGAGCAAGGCTACAAGGCCAGCCTGATTTATTTCTGGCTGCAGAGCCCCGACTTGGCCATCAAGCGCGTGGCGGAACGTGTTGCACACGGCGGTCATCATGTGGACGACAGTATCATCCGCAGGCGTTATCGTGCGGGCATCAAGAACCTGTTTCATCTCTACTGCCCCGTCGTCGACTATTTCCTGTTCATCGACAACAGCGTCATGCCCTCCGAGATCATCGCCGAAGGAAACATCAAATCCATCAAGTTTTACAACGAAGAAAAATTTAAAAAGATCAGACAATATGACAACAGTAACAGTGAATGCCAAGAAGAATGAAGTTTCGTCCTTCACCAAGAAATTGATGAGCGGCCTCGACCTCTCAATGCAAAGGCTTATTGCCATGCGTTGCCGCCACAACGGTTCCTTCTACCTTTGCGATGCCGATGGTAACATCTACACCGTCAAAGCCAAGGAAGTCAAAGCCATGATGGAACAGGAATAAATTCCGACAGACACATAAAACCAAGCCACGCTTTGCAGTGCAAAGCGTGGCTTTTTTGTATCATCTTCCCAGAAGCAATTACTTCCCAAAGCCACCCAAAGCGGTGTAAAGGTTGATGAGGGCCTGCACCATCTCGTAGCGGTTATCTACCTGTGCAAGCTGGGCCGAAAGCAACGACTCCTGCGCAGTGAGGACCTCCAAATAGGTGGTCGAGCCGTGGTTCATCAACTCGGTAGTGGCCGAGAAAGCCTCTTGCAGGGCATTGACGCGGATGTCGATGTGGCTGGTCTTTTCCTCTGCCGTCTCAATGGCTTTCTTGTATTGATACACCTCACTACCCGCATTGTAAAGGGTCTGGACGAACTCCAAGCGGGCCTTCTCTTGTTCGGCTTTGGCATTACGGAGCTGCGCCGTGAGCTGTCCGCCTTGCAAGATGGGCTGCGTCAACGAGCCTACAGCCTGACCGATGAGGTCAAGCGCGCTGAAAGTGCCGGCTAAGCCAAACAGCCCATCGAGGCTGAGCGAAGGATAGAAGGACTGACGCGCCTGCTGGGTGGTGTAATAAGCAATTTCCATGTTGCGCTCGGCCATACGGACGTCGGGACGGGCAGCGAGCAAACGGACGGGCAAACCAACGTGGATCTGCTCAGGCATCTCAAATTGCTCAAAAGAGGAACGGTCGATGTGATGCGGCGTCTCGGCGAGCAACACGCAGAGCGAAGCCTCAGTGGCGGCGATACTGTAGCGCAAATCTACAATATCGGCACGCAAAGCCTCCAACGAAGCCTGCATCTCATACACGGCAGGGCTATTGTAGGTACCCGCTTGGAACAAGGCCTGTGTGGTGTTGTACGACTCCTGATACAGTATTTCGGTCGCCTCGGAAATCGCCAACTGACGGTCAAGCATCACCAAACTGTAATACAGGTTGGCGACGTTGGCAGCCAAGTCGACTTGCACTGCTTGACGATAGTCTTCATCGTAGGCGAGTTTTGCTTTGGCCGAACGGACCTTGCTCCGGTTCTGACCGAAGATACCCAACTGCCAGCTGGCCCTTACGGGAATCTGGACGTTGTAACCACCTGCTCTACCTTGATAATTATAGGCGGCACTGGGCGAGAACGACAAAGTGGGCGCATAACCCCATTTGGCCGACCTCACCTCGTTTTGCGCCTGCTCGATGGTGAGTTGGGCGGTGCGCATATCGGTGTTGTTGACCAATGCCGTTTCGATGAGGCTCTGGAGTTTGGGGTCTTTAAAAACATCACGCCAACCAAGGTCGCCAATCGACAAGGTGTCTTGCGAATCGGCCACATTGCCCATGACGTTTTCCGGAACGCTAACATTCGACTCGTATTTCTTATAGAGGTTGCAGCCCGAAAGCATCAGCAACCCAGCCAATACTAATAAGATATGTTTCTTCATTTTATTTCTGTTTTTAATTGCAATAGGTTTTGAGATTGTTAAAGCCATAAGCTGTCAGCCGTCAGCTATCAGCTTGGTTACACTGAAGCTGAAGGCTGATAGCTGAAAGCCAAACACTTCCTATGCCTAATCTATACTTACTCATTCACTATTAACTCTTCTTCATCTTTATCAGGCGTCAAACGCTCGTGAAGCTTCTGGAACACGATATACAAGGCCGGCGTGACGAACAGGATGGCGATGATAGCCACCGTCATACCGCCCACCACAGCGATGGACAGCGACTTGTTGCCCACGGCACCAGCGCCCGTTCCCACAATCAAAGGAATCATACCGATAATCATGGTCAAAACGGTCATCAGGATAGGACGCAGACGGTCTTGGCAGGCGCCAATGGCTGCATCGTAAATCGACATGCCCTCTTTGCGTTTCTGCACGGCGAACTCAGTGATAAGAATAGCCGTCTTGGCCGCCAAACCCATCAACATGATGACACCCACCTGCACATATACGTTGACACCCACACCCATCAGCGTCTCCAAGGGGCGTACCGCCAAGTAAGCGCCGAAGATACCAAACGGGATGGACAGCAGCACCGCGAAGGGGATAAACACCGAGTTATACAACACGGCAAGGATAAGGTAGACCAACAATACGGCGATGGCATAGATGATGGCGGTGGTGTTGGAACCGGCATTGGCAGCCTCCTCACGCGCCATACCGCCAAACTCGTAGCTGTAGCCTTCGGGGAACACCTCTTTCATCACCTCATCGACGGCGGTACGCACATGCGACGAGGTATAGCCCGGGCTAGCAATCATGTTAATGTTGTAGCAGGTAAACAGGTTGAAACGGCGCTCCTGCGAGGTGCCCATGATCGGGGTCATGGTGACCAGCCCCGACACAGGAGTCATTTCTTCGCCTGCCTGAACGTAAATGTTGTTGAGCGTGCTCGGCTCCATGCGATACTCATTGCCCGCCTCCACAATCACATAGTACACCTTG
>CACYHX010000015.1 GCA_902774365.1 uncultured Bacteroidia bacterium
CGTCATCCTTTATATCAGTGACGATGCCGCCGAGTTCCTCGAAGAAGGCCGCATCCGCGAACTGCTCAACAAATACTGCAAGTTCCTGCCCATCCCGATTCAGTTTGGCACGCGCAAGGTGCAGGAGAAAATCGAGGGCGAAACCGACAAGGACGGCAAACCTAAGACCAAGGAAGTGGAGAAGCCTTGGATCATCAACGACGTGGCGCCGCTGTGGAAGAAAGCCCCGACCGACATCAAGGACGAGGAATACAACGATTTCTACCACGTGCTCTACCCGATGAACTTTGGGGAGCCGCTGTTCCACATCCACCTCAACGTGGACTACCCCTTCAACCTCACGGGCATCCTCTATTTCCCGAAGGTGAAGAACCGCTACGAGTTCCAGCGCAACAAGATCCAGCTCTATTGCAACGAGGTCTTCGTCACCGATAGCGTCGAAGGCATCCTGCCCGAGTTCCTCTCGCTGCTGCACGGCGTCATCGACTCGCCCGACATCCCGCTGAACGTCAGCCGCTCGTTCCTGCAAAGCGACCAAAACGTGAAGAAAATCTCGACCTACATCACCAAGAAAGTAGCCGAGAAACTCGAAGAGCTCTTCAAGAAAGACCGCGAGGCCTACGAGAAGAACTGGGACGACATCCGCGTGTTCATCGAATACGGCATGATGAGCGACCCGAAGTTCTACGAGCGTGCCGAGAAGTTCTTCCTCTTCAAGGACACTGACGACAAATACTACACCATCGAGGAGTACAAGAGCTTCATCAAGGAGCAGCAGACCAACAAGGATAAGTTCCTCGTCTATCTGTACGCCACCGACAAGGACGACCAATACACCAACATCGAGAACGCCAAGGCCAAGGGCTACAACGTGTTGATGATGGACGGCATCCTCGACCCGCATTTCATCAGCGCCTACGAGCAGAAGGAAGGCGAGAAAGGCGGCGACAACCGCGCGATGTTTGCCCGTGTGGACTCCAACACCATCGACAAGCTCATCGTGAAGGACGACACGGAAACCACCTCCGGCCTCGACGACAAGCAGAAGGAGACGGTGAAGGCCGCCTTCGAGAAGGTCATCGACAAGGTGAAGTTCAACGTGGAGTTCAGCAACGAAGGTGCTGAGGCCGCTCCTGTGGAGATTACCCAAAACGAGTGGATGCGCCGTATGAAGGAGATGGAGCAGATGGGCGGCGGCCCAATGTCGTTCTACGGCTCCATGCCCGACAGCTACACCTTGATGCTCAACACCAACAGCCCCGTCATCACCGGCTTACTCGACAAGGACGAAGCCTCACAAGAAGCCACGATTCGGCAGATCTACGACCTCGCTTTGCTTTCCAAGAACTTGTTGAAGGGCAAGGATTTGAGCGAGTTTGTGAAGAGGAATCTTGAAAAGTTGTAATCCGACTATGACTTGTGACTATGACCGCTTTGGCAAAATCCCGCATTGGATGTTCGGGTTGCTTTACTGACGGCAGCACACCGCCCTAACCATCTGCCCGCGGTTGCGGTCGCTGCTGCCGCAGAGATGGGCGCTGTCCGTATTGAAATGGAAACCCCAGGCGCGATATGGGTAAAGCGTTTGGAGCGAGCATGACCAGTAAAGTCCCAAGTCAGCATTGAAATCGGTCCCCCACCAATAGCCGGCAGCGGGCAAAAAGAGACTGTTGCCATTCGTAGCGGTGAGGAGCCAGCCCTTCACGCCATTCTGGACCATCCAACCGCCCGTGGTGTTTTGGAACAGTTCCTCCCACTCCTCTATGGTAGGGATGCGCCAATCTCCGCCCCAACAGGCTCGGGCGGCATCGTCGCCGGATTCCAAGACGACAAGCTCATCCACGAAGCCGTCGAGTCCGTAACACGAATCGGTGCAGTACTTATTTAGTTCATAGCGGTCATAGCGGAAATTCCCATAGCGGTAGCTTTTCCAGTCATAGATGTCTTTTGGAGCCGTCTCGCCCCAAGCCAAGTAATCGCCAAAACCTTCCGGGGTGTCGGCACCTACATTACATGTAGCCCACAATATGCCGCTTGGCAGACCCATGTCGACATACCCATGGCCGTTATGCTCGTTCGCGTCGTCGCCATGACTCGGCGCAATGGGTTTGTTGCAGCCTACTGCAAAAACCATCATCAGCATCAAGGCTGCCACTGCCCTCAAAGCCCTGTCCATAACCTTTTTGTTTTAACCAGCATCAGAACAAACGAAAACTCACGCCACCCATAACCACATGCAAGTTTTTCTTCCATGACTCATTATTGAGGATGTTGGCCTGGGGATCGAAATAACTCGTTTGATATTTGACAACCCTAAAGTTGTAGGCCACAAAGAAATCGAATTTACGGAAACGGTATCCGACCATAGCCTCGCCATATGGTCCTTTCATGGAACGAACCGTGGTGCCCATCAACGCTTGGCCATTAAAGATCTTTTCGGTTGGGAACGACCTTTGTCCACCCAAAATCCAGCCCCCTTTGGCTCCCAAGAGGACACCTCGGGAAGGATCGACTGCAAAGCAATGCCTCACTTCCACGAAAATCGGAAACGAGTATGATCTGTCCAACAAGTCGACACACTCGAAAGCGCCACCAATGCCGACCATGGTGTTCTTCAGCATCACGCCAAAGCCTAATCCCGCTCCGCCATAAAACACAGCGGCATCACCCGTCTCTTCTCCCGCCTGCAAGAACGCGCGGCCTAGCTTGGCTTCGATATTTAAATATTTATCCCTTCCGGAAAACAAACCTTTATTAGGCTCCGGCTGGCTTTCGGTCGTTTGTGAAACACCGGCAAGGGTGGCAGCCAAAAGAAATAGAACGACAAGTGCTTTTTTCATGAGAATTTGGTTTTATAATGAGGCAAATTTACGAAAAATATCAAAAAGTTGCTTATTTTTGCAAAAAAGTAACATCATGTCGAATGCCATCACCATACTGAACCGCGAGGAAGACCGCCGCATCGTGGAGGCCATCAAGCAAGCCGAACTCAACACCTCGGGCGAGATCAAGGTGCACATCGAGAACCACTGCCGCGGCAACGTGGAAGAACGTAGCCTTGTCGTTTTCAACCGCTTGAAACTCAACGAGACCCAACTGCGCAACGGCGTGCTCATCTACCTCGCCGTGAAAGACCGCAAGTTCGCCATCCTCGGTGACGAAGGCATCGACAAGATGGTGGAGGACGGCTTCTGGGACGACGTGAAAGAACTAATGCTGAGCCACTTCAAAGAAGGGCGCTTCGCCGACGGCCTGGAGCAAGGCATCATGCGCTGCGGCGAGAAACTCAAGACCAATTTCCCCTACCAAACCGACGACATCAATGAAATCCCCGACGATATTTCCTATGAAGACAACTAAACGATATAACTTGTTGCTCGGTCTTTTGCTTGTGCTGATTTTTGGCACAAGCTTGAATGCGCAGTTGCCGAGCCCTTCCAACCCGCCACGCCTCGTGAACGACTACACGGGCACCTTGAACGCATCGCAGATCAACACGTTGGAACACAAGTTGGTGGCCTACAACGACAGCACCTCGACGCAAATCCTCGTCCTGCTCGTCGACGACCTGCAAGGCTACAGCATCGAGCAGTATGCCACGGAGATAGGCCACAGCTGGGGCGTGGGACAGAAAGACAAGGGCAACGGCGTGGTCATCCTCGTGAAGCCTAAGAAAGGCAGCGAAAGAGGTGAAGTCAACATCAGCACGGGATATGGCATGGAGCAATATGTCACCGATGCTACGGGGAAAAACATCATCGAAAAAGAGATGATCCCTGCCTTCAAGGAGGGCGACTACTACACCGGTATCGACAACGCCGTCAACGTCATCATGGGTCTCTGCTCGGGCAAGTTCACGCAAGATGAGTACAACGACGATGAAGGCCTGCCTGGATGGCTCACCCTACTCTTTATCATCGCCGTCATCATCATCTTCATCAAGTTCTCCAGTGGCAGCGGCCAGAACTACTCAGGCGGCGGCTCACGCACCATCTGGATTCCCATGGGAGGAGGCTATGGCGGAGGATTCGGAGGAGGTGGCGGCTTCAGCGGAGGTGGCTTCGGAGGCTTCGGAGGAGGCGGCTTTGGCGGAGGCGGAGCTTCGGGAAGCTGGTAATTCTTTTAATCACAAAACTAACAAAACAATGCAAAACCAATATACAACTTCCAAAGGTAGGTGTGTGGCGACAGCACAACCGTGCGTCGCCAGGAAGCAGCCAGTTGGCATGCTTCCCACCACCACAAGAAAAGTTTTGAGGGTATTGCAGGTTTTGTGACAATAAGCAAATCAATAACAAACGATATGTCGGAACCTATCATAGAAATCAAGAACGCCTCCATTTTCCAAAGGGAGAACCTCGTCCTCAGTGGCGTCAACCTTACGCTTCACAAGGGCGAATTCATCTACCTCATCGGTCGCACGGGAAGCGGAAAGTCCTCATTGTTGAAGACCTTATACGGCGAGTTGCCTGCCCGCGACGGCACCTTCCGCGTGGCCGGTTACGACCTCACCAAGCTAAAGAGGAAAGACATCCCCTACCTGCGCCGCAAAATCGGCATCGTGTTCCAGGACTTCCAGCTGCTCTTTGACCGCAGCGTGGAGAAAAACCTTGAGTTTGTATTGGGTGCCACGGGTTGGACCGACAAAGCCGAGATTTCGCGTCGCATCGACGAGGTGCTGGCCAAGGTGGGATTGGCCGACAAACGCAAGAGCATGCCCCACCAGATGTCGGGCGGCGAACAGCAAGGCGTCGCCATCGCCCGTGCCCTGCTCAACGAGCCCGACGTCATCCTCGCCGACGAGCCTACGGGCAACCTCGACCCCGACACGACCCTCGAGGTGATGAAGCTGCTGCGCAACATCAGCGAGAACGGCACCGCCGTGCTGATGGCCACGCACAACTACACGCTCATGCAGAAATATCCTTCCCGCATCGCCAACTGCAAGAATGGGACGGTGGTGTGCTCGGAGATGGAGTGATTTTAAGCCGTTAGCTATTAGCCATTAGCTGTTAGCTCATTACTACCATGAAACAAGCTAATGGCTAACTGCTAAAAGCTAATAGCCTCCATGATTTTTTTTGCATTGGATTCGTTGTCGTAGAGTTGGCGCATTTGGGCATCACGTTCTTCGATATCCTCTTCCGTGAAGTCCTCTTCCATCAGGCGTTTGATTTCGGCAATCATCTGCTCAGGCTCATCGGCCACCACGCAAAGGCTCTCCAATGAGGTTCCCTTTACCATGTCGGAATTGGCCAAGCAGAAACGACCGTTGTACAATGCATTTAACAGCTTCAGTTTCAAGCCAGTAGGTTGGTTCGTCACCAAGATATTGACTTGCGCCTGTCGCAAAAGGTCGATCATCTCGGCATCGTCAGGGTTGGCCACTAAAGTGACATTGCTGTATCTATCCGCAAGCTTTTTCAACTTATCGGAAGGATTCAAACCCGATACGACGCAAGCCATGTCGAGTTCGGAAAACACATTCTCTATCAGCCACTTGGCGGCGTCTTCGTTTTCACGGACCGAGAGGTTGCCATGATACAAGACGTATGCTCCCCTACCCGTCTCAGAGCACACCGAGTCGGCGGCATTGAAGCCGGGGACGAGTGTCACATTTTGGTAACGCTCGCTAAAATAATCCAAATCCTGCTTTGAGATAGCGAAGATACCCGCAGCGCGCTTCAAAACAGGCTCGTAACGTCTTAGCTTCCAAGCCTCTACATGATAGAAAAACCGTTTCCAGCCACATCGCTCCGTATCGCCTAAACCTCTATAATAGTCGTGCTCCACATTGTGGGCTCTGACATATATCTTTCTGTCTTTTAATCGCTTATCAAGGAGAACCGCTGTGGTATGCAGGCCCTCGCAAAGGATGGGATAGTCGTCCTTCAGCAGGTCTTGCACCAAGGCCTCGGAGCGACGCGTATTGACGATAAACGGCGTGAGGCTCAGTTGTTTGGCGAAGGAAGTGTCGCGTTTGTAATACTTCACCTCATGGCAGCGCTTCAGGATCTCTTGCTCACCACGGCCATACTCGAAGCAATGCAGGTGCACCTTGACGCCGGCCTCATTGAGGGCCTTCACGCGATAAAACACGTCGATGACCCCGCCGTAGTTGGCAGGATATGGCACGTCGAACGCGATGACATGTAGGTGATAATCGGTATCATTCATAATGTCTGTAGATTTCAAGCAGTTTTTGTTCCTCGTTCTCCCAGCACAAATCTCGTGCCGCAACGGCCAAGTTTTGTTTCCATTGTGCCCTTCGCGCTTCGTCAGCCAAAGCCTCACGGATGGTGGCGGCGATGGTGGCAGGCTCGTGGTTTTCGATGAACAAGCCGAGGTCGTATTGTTTGATAATCTTCTCTATCTCAGTCAGATGCGAGACAACAATGGGTACGCCTGCCTGTATGAAGTCGAACAACTTGTTGGGCAGGCTGAAGCGATAGTTGAGGTTGGTGTCCTTGTCGAGGCAGAAGCCCAACTCGGCGAGTTGGGTGTAAGCCATCATTCCTTGGTAGGTCATCCTTGGGAAGAAGCGCACACGGTCTGTAATCTTCAGGTCTACAACCATTTGCTTCAAGACGGGCAGCACGTCTCCCCCACCGATAATCATCAGGAAGCAGTCGTCAAGGAATTGCATCGCTTGCACCAGTTCCTCGGCACCGCGCTGGATGTTGATGCCGGAGCCTTGGAGAATCAGCAGATGCTTATCGGTAGGAAGTCCCAAAGCAATTTTGTCGCCTTTGGGTGGCAGGGCCTTGCGAGGCGGGATGTTGCGGATGACATGGCATTTGACGCCATATTTCTCGCGAAACAGGTCGGCGATACTGTCGCAAACGGTAATCATCTCGTCCAGTTTGGGCACGACGAAGCCTTCAATGCGTTTCCACACTTTCTGCACCTTGGGCCGATGGACCAGTTCGGGCGTCTCGGTGAAATACTCGTGGCTGTCGAAAACCATCTTGCAGCCTTTCAACTTTGAAATGAAATAGTTGGGCAGGATGGTATCCAAGTCATTGGAAAGCAAAAGGTTGGCGCGATGGAACAGTAAGAAGAAAAACAGACGGATGTTGTATTCGGCGTAGAAACAAGGGCCTTTCTCAAAGAGCAGCTTCATCCGATGCGAGGCGTAGGGGCGCTCGTCCATAGGAGGGCTATTGCGCTGTTTCCTTCCGACCAAAAGCACCTCGTATCCAGCCTTTTGCAAGGCCAGGCACGACTTATTGACCCTTTGGTCCGTAACCAAGTCGTTGATCACCGATACGATGGCGCGTTTCATGGGACAAAGATACGAATGTTTTTGATGAAACGATGGTTTTTCACTTCTATTGTGTATTTTTGCACCCATGAAAACCAACGTCAGCCTCAGACCTTACAACAGCTTCGGCTTCGATGCCGTGGCAAAGCAATTCGCTGAAATCAACGCCATCAGCGACCTGCAAGCCCTCATCCAAAGCGGGGCCTTGCAATGCCAGAAAACCTTGATTCTCAGCGGAGGCAACAACATCCTCTTCCAAAGCGAGGTGTTTGACGGCATCGTCGTCTACATCAACACTAAAGGCATCGAGATCCTAAGAGAGGACGGAAACGATGTCGTGGTGCGTGCCCAAGCGGGCGAGGACTGGCCCGACTTCGTGCGCTTCCATGTCGGCAAAGGTTGGCATGGCGTGGAAAACCTGGCCCACATTCCCGGCAAGGTAGGCGCTGCCCCTGTGCAAAACATCGGTGCCTACGGCATGGAGCTGAAAGACAGTTTTCTGCAATGCGAAGCAATGGATTTATCCACTGGTGAATCCAAGGTTTTCACCAAAGAGGAATGTCGTTTTGGCTACCGCGAGAGTGTCTTCAAAAATGAGTTGAAAGGCAAATTTGTCATCACGTCGGTGGACTTTTTGCTGAAAAAAGGAGCCCCACTTCACCTCGAATACGGCAACATCAAGGCTTATCTGGAGCAGAACGGCATTGAAAGCCCGACCTTACAGCAGCTCCACGACGCCATCTGCGCCATCCGCGACGCCAAACTGCCTGATGTGAAGCAGATTGGCAGCGCAGGGAGTTTCTTCAAAAATCCTGTCATTGAGAGGACACAATTTGAGGCTTTGCAAAATGATTATCCTACTATGCCACACTACGACGAGCCTAACGGCATGGTGAAAGTGCCGGCGGGATGGCTGATTGAGCAGGCTGGTTGGAAAGGCTGGCGTGACGAGCATGTGGGCGTGTACGACAGGCAGGCGCTCGTCTTGGTGCATTACGGTGGCGGCAAAGGCCACGACATCGTGGAACTGGCGCACAGGATACAAGGCTCCGTGGAGGAAAAGTTTGGGATCAGGATTAGCCCTGAGGTGAATTTTGTTTAGTCGGAGTACTCAATCCATATCCCCCAAAACCATCTCATGATAATCGCGGATGGAGTCCTTGTTCATCACAACATATCAACAATCGCTATGATTCCTGTAACTCCAAAAGGTATTAAGAAAAACTGGAGAGCGTAACTGAATGAATTCCAGACCCGATTGTCAAACAATTCGAGATTCGATTTCACCCAAAACCAACGCGGCGGCACTTCCTGACCCCATGCTGACCAACCTACAATGAGGCCAAGCACCGCCAAAATTGCTCCGACAATGAATTCATATCCTTCAAACCCATCGCCGAAAAGCACCAATGCCCCAAGGACGGTAATTATGGGTGAAATCTTCTGAAAAATCCACAATAAGGCTGTTACAAACATTTATCTATCGTTTTTTTATTATTCACAATAATCAGAATAACCCATTCCTTTCTTTTTCAACTCATCTGAGTATGGATTGATCCCACCTAACAGATATGTTGCAAAGGCATCGGAAAGGGTTTTTGCTATTTGTATTCTTCGCATATCCCAACAAGTAGCCTTCCATGCAATGCGAATCATTACAGCGTTCACCTTTTCGGGATATTCAAGATGTCGGACAAACAATTTAGGATTTGCACTATCATGATACCTTTGGCAATCAGATATATATCCAAATTCTTTCTCTAACCGACTCGACAAATCCCTATACAACAAATCAAAGGTTTCAATATCATGAATGGTAAGGTTTTCGCCATTATAAGTTTCATCTCCTTTTTCCCCTCCATAGGTAAAATGGAATTGTGTCGGATACTCTGGCTCATTCGCACCACTTGCTGCCAACAAGGTGATAATCCAACTGCCGTCAACAGTTGCAAAGCGATTCAAATCTTCCATATATTCCTTTAAAAACGGAGGCTCCTTTGCCTTATCTATTAAATAAAATGATTTATACGGTCTTGTTTCTCCTATCTCCCTGCTGACATAGTTAAAGCCTCCAATCTTAGCGAGATAATAAGAAAAATATCCCATAATGGGATCCACCAGGGAAGAAGGAGAGACTATAGTGACTGTTGAGCCTCTGTCAATGCAAATACCATATGGGCGGTTGAGCTGATAGTGTTCGATTACGAGTCTGTCTTCTGGATGCTGGTCGGCTGGTTGTGTGGCAGCCAAATTCACAAGCCGGAAATCTTCCGCATTGGCCAATGCATCGAATATGTCATTTTCACTCATTTTCAATCGAGACTGCACATCGGCAATAGAAACAAACGCTGGCACGATTTGAAATCCAGTAAGTCTGTCAAGCTTACGCTCAAATGCCAAATGCATTTTTTCCACATTCTTTTTGATTTCCTCTGTTTTTCTTCTTTCATCCATCACTTCGATGAACCCAGAACTAATTAAACCAGCTGGGACAGCAAATATGGCAATGCCAAGCACTCCCACGATTATTGCGATTAAGTTTCCCCAAAATGTGACCATCGGGAAATCTGCAATCTTTCCCGGGTCGCCGAGGTATTTGGCGAATGCCCAGACCATGGTTTTCCAACCATTTTCACACAATTCCGGTTGCGCAGCATGTTCGGCAAAATACAACAAGAACGACAAAATAACCGTCAAGATAGACAAGAAAGCCAAGCTGACCGTAAGTTCCTGCTTTTTTGACGAAATCGCATCGCCCAAAATGCGGAACGACTTCATATAGCGAAAAATGCGCAATAGGCGGAAAACCCTCAAGATCTTCAGCGCGGCATACGGCATCGGCATGAAGAAGTGTAAATAAAAAGAATACGTTGATAGTATATCAATTAACCCGTAAAATGTGAAGCAATAACGCAACCTTCCTTTAAAACCTTTGAATCTTGCATCTTGAAGGTCGGCAGTCCAAATTCTTAAAGTGACTTCTATGGTAAAGAAAATGGTGGTAAACCAATCTATAAATTTCAGGATATGTCCATATTTCTCAACGATATTTTCATAGGTAGACAGAAACACCTCTATGGTGCTGATAACAATCAGCCCAATGATTATATAATCGACCACGTTTTGCCACTGCCTGGTGCGGAGGTTGTCGTCAAACACCCGTGCGAGTTCTTTTTTAATTCGTTGAAAATCCATAGCGAAAAATTGATTATTTATATTTTAGCCTCTGTTATAAGGATTATTCTTGATGACAAGGATTAAACCATTTGATTACAAGCCATCAACTCTTGTATTACAGCTATTAAAGCCTGTACTGTTGTTTCGGTAGACATAGATGGCTGCTTGTTTTTGCCCACGACCTGGCAAGGCAGATAAGGGACATGGATGAATCCTGCTTGCATGTTTGGATATTTGCTATATACCAAATGCATGGCAGTATAAAAAACGCTATTGCACACGTAAAGTCCTGCACTATTGGAGATGGCCGCGGGAATACCTTCATTTTGAATAGCTTCCACCAGCCGTTTCAGCGGCAAGTTGCTGAAGTAAGCATTCGGGGCATCTGCTCGCAATTGACACTCCTGAGGCTGACAGCCATCATTATCGGGCTTTTTACTGTCAACCATGTTGATGGCAACACGCTCCACCTCGACTGCACAGCGTCCTCCAGCTTGCCCGATGCTCAGCACCACATCGGGACGATAATCGTCAACGGCCTGCTCCAGCATCGTCACTGCTTTTTGAAACGAGACAGGCAGACATATTTTCAAAACCTCAACATCTTCCCTGAGTTCAGGAAACGCTTTCACTGTTTCCCATGAAGAATTCACTTTTTCTTGACCAAAAGGCTCAAAACCGGTAAGTAATACTTTCATCATCACTTTTTTGTATTCTTACTTGCAAGAATTCCGACATGTTTGTTTACAAAAGAGGGCAGGCGCTACGCCCACCCTCCTCACAGAAAAAAATGGGTTATTTTCCCGCAGCGCTCAAGGTAATGCTATTGTCGGCGAGGGCTGAGTCGTCCTTTGTGGCGACCTGCACCTTAATGCCGAACACCTCCTTGATCTTGTCCTCGAAGTTGCCGACCTTCATGTTGCCGACCACTTTCACCTCGCCGCCTTTGGCGCCTTCGGCTCGGATGGATGCCAAAGTAGCGTTGTCGTCAGCGAAGCCGGGACCTTTGTAAACTCTCAAAGTTGCACCGAAAGCCTCCTTGAACTGGGCTTTCAACGTCTTGACCTTCATGCGGCCATCAATATTGAAATCTGCCATGATAAATAAATTGTTTAATGTTTGCCTACTCTTTACAGGATTTTCGGCGATGCTCCTATAAAATTAGAAAATTGTGCTACTGCTTCGTGCGCAGGTTGTCGTCGAACACCAGCGCCAGTTGCTGCTTCAGACTCTGCATAGCTCTATTTGCGCTTAGCTGCCGCGCGCTCGCGAGCCAAGCTGTCTTTGGCTCTTTCTATCTCGCGCTTAAGGCTTTCAATGCGACGGTCATGAGAAGCAGCACGGTCAATTTTCGACTTGCGATAGCTGGCCTTGCTGCTTGGCGATGTAGCTCTTTTTATGAGGTCGGCATAATATGCGTTGTCTTTTTTCTTTGCCTCGCGCTCTTTAGCTACATCGGCCCGCAGGTCGATGAGACGTTTACGGTAGTATTCTACGCTCATGGCGTTATTCTTTTGAGTTTAAGAAATCGATGAGCTTGCTGCCGAATTGGCGGGTGTTCCATTCGGGATCGTACTCGAAGCCCTCTTTCTCGGCTATTTCGCGCAGAGCACCTTTCACGTTGTCGTAAACACGGTAAACTTCGATACTACCGCTTTCGAGTACACCAAGCATGTACTCGCCACTGATTGCTGATTTTTTGTAAGCCATATTTTTAATTTTTAAAAAGTTAATAATAAAGTTTGTTTATTCGATTACAATAATCTCCGTCCTACGATTTACCTCACGGTTGTTGGGGTCAAGAGGTTCAGAGCTGCCCTTGCCTTCGTATTCCAAACGGTCGGCGGCAATGCCTTTCGAAATCAGGAAATCGACAACGGCCTTGGCCCTGTTTTCCGATAGCTTTTGGTTAAAGGCAGCATCGCCTTCATCGGAGGTGTGACCTTCAATCTTCAAACGAAGTTGAGGCTGCTTGTTAAGGATCTTGACAAGGTCGTGAAGCACAAACTTGGCATCGTCATTCAAGTCAGCCTTGCCAGCTTCAAACTTGGCAGCATTGAAGTTCTTTTCGATTTCCTCAATCTGCTCCAAATAGACCGTCACGGTATCATGGACAACCACCGTTTCCGTCACCACTTTTTCGACCACTTTAGGCTCCTTGTTGCAACTGCGCATCAGCAGAAAGGCCAAGACAATGATGATTGCGGCAGCAATTAGTAGCCAGAGCCACCAGTTGGGCTTTTTCGCCACTGGAACAGGAGGAACGTATCCGTTGAGATATTCTAAGACGAAACCACCTTTCTCGAAAGGCTTGCTCGGCTCAAACTCTGCCACCTCAATGTCGTATTGCTTGGCCCAATTGACCAAAGCCTCAAAGTCTTCTTTCGACCAGCCTTTGCGTATTGAAACTTTGGTTCCATCCTGTAGTTTCATGACATCTTCAGGTTTGCTCAAGAAATTCTCTTCATAAACACTTGCATCACCATATTTTGACAAGATGAGATCCTTTTCTTTGTCACTCACGAACATCATGCTGTCCTTGCCCTTGATTTTCCAGTTGTTCAGCCGGTCGGGAAAGGCTTTTCTCAAGTCTTCCAATGTGGCATGAGGATACATCACCAAATAGGCGTTGACGATGCCCAATGCAGTACGATTTTGAGCTTTACCGTAAACTCTTACTTTGCTTGCCATAACTAATTGTTTTTATTAATTCGTATTTGACCACTCTTTATAGTAGTCAGTCAACTTTAATTTCCGTTGTCTTGCTATTTGTTGTTGATGAAATCAATAAGTTTTGCTCCGAGTTGTCTTGTATTCCATTCGGGATTAACCTCAAAGCCCTCTTTCTCGGCTATTTCGCGCAGAGCACCTTTAACATTGTCGTAAACACGGTAAACTTCGATACTACCGCTTTCGAGTACACCAAGCATGTACTCACCACTGATTGCTGATTTTTTGTATGCCATAATGTTTAATTTTAAATGATTATTTGAAAAGTCTTTTTATTATATTTTTTAATTACTTGCCAGCAGCCACGAGGGTGACGCTATTGTCGGCCAGTTTGCTATTGTCCTTGTTGGCAACCTGCACGCCGATGCCGTACATATCCTTGATTTTGTCCTCGAAGTTGCCCACGCGGAGGTTTCCGCCCACGGTCAGCTCACCGCCCTTGGCGCCTTCGGCGCGGATGGAAGCCAGAGTGGCGTTGTCGTCGGCAAACTGTTTGCAAGCGGGAGTGGTGTACACACGCAGCGTGGCGCCGAAGCATTTGTTGAAGTTCTCTTTCAGGCTCTTGACCTTCATGCGGCCATCTAATTTAAACTCTGCCATAATTGTTTGATTTTAAATGGTTGATAAAAAGAGTGAATTGTTATTCGAAAAGGATTTTTTTGTTTTGCTTGATGGCGGTGGCTTCAATCGCATTTCTGTTTTCTTTGTCTATACAAAAACCTTCAGAAGTTGGATCGCCTCAAATTATTGGTTAATTGAAATAATCATATACTTAAACAAACCATTTTTGCCGTTGTCTGTGGGCACTTGACAATAGTCGCGCCACTGGTAACTATAGGCTTCTTGTAGTTGAAGCCGTCTGGCTCGTGGTGAGTTTACAACAGCGCTAGTGTATTTATCAGTCTTTCTGTCTTTCCCCCAATCCATATTTGTTGAATACAATTGACCTTTACCGGTACATGTGTCGCCACCGATGCAAAACTGCTTATATATAACATCTTCCTTGCAGTTTTCGTGACCTATTTTCCAATAATCATCTTCATTGGTAAGAATTATGGCAAATCCCTTGTTGCACCGTTTTAACTTGGGGAAATCGATTGAAACCTGCGGGGCATACTCCTTGGCAATTGCCTTTTCCAAAACTTCTTTGGAGGGATGTACTAAAAGTTCAAGACGGTTTACATCCCAGAGGAAATCATATCGTCCCAGATCGGCAGCACCATGATTGAACAACAGGATATCGTTGCCTTGTGTCATCGCAGCAGTTTTGTATTTCAACTCTATGGCGATGACATACCCATCTCGTTCAAGCGTAATGTCGGTGTATATCTTTTGCTTTGATTTTTTGTCGTTTTCCTTCTTGTCTATCACTACAGTCAAGTCTTCTAACTTGACGATGCAGTCATAGTCCTCTTGAAGTCTCCATGCAAGGTCGAACTGGAATTGGGCCTCGCTTTGGAAAACTTTTGGCTTACACCCGAACTCCTCAAGCAACAAGGACAAACTATCGCTATCAAGTGTTTCTAATGGTTTTGCACCCATATTGAGAGAAATTGTGTTGTTAGTTGACAATATGTGCCAGCCGAAAACCAGTCCAATAGTTGCCAGATTTCGATACAAATCGGTAGCCGATAGGATTAGTAGTCCTTCCCTTTGCTACATGCCCTTCTCCTGTTTTTTCTATATAATCTTCTCCGCTGATGGCCTTTTGGGAGTATGTGTCTTCACATATTTCCAACACATTTCCCGACATATCATATAGACCTAACTCATTGCTTTTCTTTTTGCCGACGGGATGTAGTTCGTTATCAAACCATGAATACTTTTCCCCGTCACTCTGATCAGCGAAACCGGCGTATTCGCCTTGGTCTTTGTCTTTGCTTGCTCCCATGGCCGCCCATTCCCATTCGGCCTCGGATGGCAGACGGTATTTCTTCCCGGTAAGGCTGTTCAATTTTTTCAAGAATTTCATAATGTCGTCGTAGCTGACATTCGTGACCGGCAAGTTGTCTCCTCTTTGGGATGACGGATTGAAGCCTTCTCCCATGACGGCTTTCCACTGCTTTTGGGTGACGACATATTTGCATATCATGTATTCTTTTGTTATGGTCTTGGTGACTGGAAAATCTTTCCATTTCTCTGTTTTTTTTCTTCTTTTGTCTCCGTTAGGATAATCCAGTACATATAGATATTGTTTAATTCTAAATTGTCCAGCACACACCTTCACCATGTCTTTGGCGAAGGGGTCTTTGAATGTGTCGTTTTTTGAGAAGAGTCCCTTGAGTGAGAACTTTTTGCTGTCATTTGATTTTGATTCCGATATTTTTGCTGTAGGCTTAGCTGTTGTTGTTTTCTTCGCCGCAGGTTTCGTCGTCGTAGTCTTCTTCTCGACTGGCTTTGCAGCAGTGGTTTTCTTTGTCGCAGGTTTGTCGGCTGCTGCTGTATTCTTGGCTGGAGCAGCCTTTTTGGTTGTTGTTGCCATAACTTTATTGTTTTAAATTACCGTTCATACTCTCCTCTTGCGGCCTGCCCAATGGTTATCTCATTAGGAACGCAAATTTTTCCAGCCTTGTCCTTGATTTGCACCTTTACGCCAAAGTTGTTGTCGAACATTTTTTCGGCATCGCCAACTTTTGTGCTACCTTTGATTTTGATGCCGTCTGCTTTGACGTTAACATCTTTGGTGGTTTTCTTGTTCAAGGCGGCCAAGGTCAAGTCACCTTCAGCGATGACAGAGCCTTTGTAGAACACCAATTGCAGGTCAAACGCATCCAAGAACTCCTTGGAGAGAGTCTTGAGTTTCTTCTGCGGAGCCACAGTGAATTCAGCCTTATTGAATTTGTCTTTCAGGTTGTTAATCAGTCCCATGATTTTAAGTATTTAAATGAAACAATAATTCTTGTTATAATTCCCACCTGCAAAGTAACGCACTTCTGCACAATCTTTTCAGGTTCATGTTGGTTCATATTTGTTCGCTTCGTGCCAGCACAAAAAAAAGCGTGATACTTTTGCATCCGCTTATCGAGGTGTTTGGCATACCTAAAGAAACCGAATGTTGAAAAGTACACGCTATACGTGCATCTTTCAGCATCATTCTGGTTTCTTTATCTCCAATCGCCAAACTTTCGATAAGACAGAATATTGCTAATCGTCTGATTATATGATGTGTATTGCTTCTTATTGCGCCTTGCGGCGGGTTATTCCATAGGCTTTTCTTTTAGTTTTACGCCCCAAAATTAGGGATTTTTTGGGAAAAGCAAAAGAAAATTGAGGATTTTGCGGCAAAAACGGAATCAGTTTGATTCATGTCAGTTCATTTCGCCTGAACCCGGTCGAACATCATAAAGGCGATCTGGTTATACTTGTCGTTGTGCACTTTTTCCCATGCACTTCTGAACTCATCGCTCGTCTTGCGGTCCTCGAGCAATGGTGATTGGATGTTTTGCAACAATGAACGACAAATCTTCATCCTGTTAGAGAAATCATTGTAGACACCGTTAATATCTGCCTCAACTTTTCCATTGTTTATGTCGTCGATGACCGGCTGATACATGCTATCAATGATAAACTCAGCCCTGTCGAGCAGTGCCATGAACTCGTCAGAATAGCCGTTGGGATTGCGCTCCACGATGATGGTGTCAATCACATGCTGCACCTCAGTCCTGACGATTTCCTTGGGCCGCAACAGCATCGGGATAACGGCCAACGCCACGCCTATCAATATCGGGAGCATCCATAGCCGACGAGAATGGCGCTCGAAGGCTTTCTTCAAGGCCTCGGCGTTGAAATAACGGCGCTCGCGGTCAGGACGGGAGCACTTGGCGGCAATGTGCTTGTAGCGATGCGGAAACACCTCCTTCAGCAACAAGCCGAAGGCATAGAGGTCAGCCCGACCGTCAATCTTCACGGCAGCCTCCTTTTGCTCGGGCGCCATATATTTCAAGGTGCCGGCAGGCTGTTTCAGCACGGCGTAGTCGTCGGCATCGGAAAGACCGAAGTCGATGATCTTCACGTTGTTGCCATTCCTTGTCACCAGAATGTTACTCGGCTTCAAGTCGCGATGGATGATCTGCTTGCCATGGATGTAAACGAGGGCGTCCACCAGCTGCTCCACCACCTTTTTACGGACACTCGCCGATGGCTTTGAATCGAGAAACACATCCAGCGGCACGCCATCCACATACTCCATCACGATGCATGGCCCCACCTCGGGGTTCATCTCCTTGGCAAGGACCTTCACGATGTTGGGATGGTCGAGTTGGGCGCCTAGCTCAAACTCCTTCTTCAACAACTCAATATAGGCCTGCTGGCCGCGATACTCTGGCTTCAAGCCTTTCAATATGAACCACTTGCCTTGTCGCCGCACCTTCACCACCTGGTTGAAGCCGCGCGACGACGAGGACTCGTACACCGTCATGGCATCCGTCTCGGTGATGAAACTGCCGTTGATGATTCCCGATGTGCTGCTGTCGACCATGATCCATATTTTTCGGCAAAAATAAGCGAAAACGCATTGTCGCGGTCAAAATGAACCAAAAAGAATTGCGCAATTCCGAAAAGAAGTCGCATTTTTGCAGCATAAAAACAAATCGCCATGCAGAAAACCAGTCCAGAAATCACCGAGCTCAAGCAGCAAATCGAGGAAAGCGTCGGGCGCAAGATGAAGACCTCGAACGACTTTACCTTCCTCAGCGGCGCCATCTGGGAGCGCACCCACGAAAACATCAGCACCTCCACGCTGAAACGTCTTTGGGGCTATGTCGACGGTCCCGACACCACACGCAACAGCACGCTTGAGATCCTGTCGAAATTCTTGGGGTTTAAGGACTGGGACGGTTTTTTGGAACATATCGGTCAGGACAACGGCTCCGACCAGGTGACCAAGCAACACATCAAGACCGATGACCTGAAGGTCGGCGACCTTGTCTCGGTTTCATGGAAACCCAACCGTCGATGCACATTCCGCTATCTTGGCGACTACCGCTTCGTCGTAGAGCAGGCCGAAAACTCCAAGCTGAAGGCGGGCAACACCTTCCGCTGCGCGCTCTTCATCCTTGGCGAGCCGCTCTATCTGAACGACCTTGTGCAGGGCGACAACCCGCCCGTGGCCTTTGTGGTGGGCAACAAGGATGGACTGTGTGAATTAGGATTAAACCCATAGAGACGCAAAATATTGCGTCTCTACAACAAGGCACCGGTGAGGTCGGCTGCAGTGGCAAACCCATGCCGCTCACAATATTCATTGATTCCCCATGCCACCTTTGCTGAGACCGCCGGATCGATGAAATTGGCCGTGCCGATTTCGATGGCGGAGGCGCCGGCAAGCATGAACTCCACGGCATCGGTGGCGTTGGAGATGCCGCCCAAACCCACTACAGGGATTTTCACCGCCTTGGCCACCTGCCACACCATACGCAAGGCCACAGGCTTCACGCAGGCGCCCGAAAGGCCGCCCGTAATCACGGACAACTTCGGTTGGCGCTTCTCCGCATCGATGGCCATGCCCATCAAGGTGTTGATGAGCGACACCGAATCGGCACCGGCAGCTTCGGCAGCCAACGCAATTTCAGCGATGTTGGTCACATTGGGCGACAGCTTGACCATCAAGTGCTTATGACACACCTTGCGGACTTCTGAAACCACTTGGGAGATGCCTGTAGTTGTCACGCCGAAGGCCATGCCTCCTTGCTTCACATTGGGACATGACACGTTCAACTCGATGGCAGGAATCTTGTCCAAGGCATCCACCATCTCTGCGCCTTTCACGTAATCTTCAAGGCAGGAGCCAGAGAGGTTAAGCAACACATTGGTATCGAAGTCCTTGATACGCGGATATATCGTGTCAATGAAGTATTGCACGCCTTTGTTTTGCAGACCTACGCAGTTGAGCATTCCCGAAGGCGTCTCAGCCATACGCGGATAGGGGTTGCCCTCGCGTGGATGAAGCGTCGTGCCTTTCACGATGATGCCGCCCAGTTGGGCCAAGTCCACGAAGTCGGTGTATTCCTCGCCATAGCCGAAGGTACCCGAAGCCGTCATCACGGGGTTGCGCAGCACCAGGCCGCGACCCAAGTCTATCGTCATGTTCACCATTTCAACCTCCTTGTGTTAAAAACCGGTCCTTCCTTGCAGACACACACATGGCCGTCGACGGTGTCCTCCACGCAGCAGAGGCAGGCGCCGAGGCCGCAGGCCATCAGGTTTTCGAGCGAGACCTCGCAGCAAACATTCTTTTCGGCAGCCAATTTCGCCACGGCCTTCATCATCGGCTTTGGACCGCAGACATAGATTTTGTCAAACTGTTGCTTCTGCCACACCGAATGTTGGGTGACAAAGCCTTTCTCGCCGAGCGAGCCGTCTTCGGTGGTCACGAAGGTCTCGCCAAGCTTCTGATAGTCAGCCAAACGGAGCAAATCGGATTCAGTTTTTCCGCCAAGCAACAAAGTTGGACGGATACCTCTTTCGTTCAGTACCTTGGCAAAATAATACAACGGCGCGATGCCAATGCCACCGCCGACGAGCAGGCACTTCTCCCCTTTTTTGGGCATGCTGAAGCCATTTCCCAGGGGCAGCACCATATTGATGGTGTCGCCTATCTCGGCTGCGGCCAAATGGCGTGTTCCCTCGCCTACCTGTTGCACCAATAAGGTGATTTCATTCTGCTTGGAGTCCACATCGTGGATGGAGATGGGGCGGCGCAAATAGGTGGTTGGCGAGCCGTCGACACGCACCTGGACGAACTGCCCGGGCTGGATCTCCGGCAAAGGCTGCTGGGCATGAAGCCGCAGCATCACCGAGCGACCGAAGTCTTGCTTCTCGACTAGTTTGAAGTCTGCAATTTGTTTCATATCAATTCGTTTTCAACGGTCTACCGTCAATGCAAGGAACGAAACAAATCAATGATTCGACGGATTCTATCCAGAAAACAAACTTTTACCCTAGATTAACTCCGTTGAATCTTCGATTTGCTTCGTCGTTCCTCCTCGCAATGACGTTTATCACGCCACAAATATACAAAAAAAGCTGCCGAAGCAGCTTCTTTTAGTCATTTTCGGAAAATCATTCCGCTTTCTCGGCGGGTTCCTCGGGCGTTTCTTCCTTCTTTTCCTCTTCTACGGTGAAGTCGAGCAAGCCCTTGTCGTTCAACATCTGATACCAGGCGAAGACCTTCCTCATGTCGGAAGGATACACGGCTTCCTCGTCGTAGTCGGGCATGACGAGAGCGAACTTCTCGCGCAGCTCGTCGGGGCTGGCTTTCTTGTAGTCGAAGTCGACCTTATCGCCCATCTTGTCGTGAATCATCATGAAGACTTCCTTCAGCGGGCGGTCTTCGTCCATGGAGAAGATGGAGATTTCTTCAAGCGAGCTCATGCGGTCGCGTGCAAAGGCGGGTATGCATTTGCCATCGATGACAGATTCAACAATAAGCCTTCCAACGGCTTGAGACTTAACAACATAAAGACCTGGTTTACCAGATATTGAAACAATTTTAGTCAGATCCATAGTTCATTCTTTTTTCAAAAACGGCTGCAAAAATAGGAAAAAGATTGGGATATTGAATTGTTGATGGTTTAAATGTTTATTCATTTTATAGTATAGTATTGATTTTCAAAACTAAACAATCAATATTCAAGCCTAATTTCATCGACCCAGAGTATATTGTCCAATGCGCCAATGAAAGCGCCTTGGCTGCCCGAGGTGACCGCCATGATGGCGTGGGTAACCGGGCAATCGGCATCGGCCCAGCCCTCTTCGACTACGGGTTTCTTCTTGCCTTTGCTGTTGAGGGCATACATGGTCTTTTCACCCGTGATCAAGTCCATATACGGCTTGTAATCCGGCGACTTTCGGGCATCGCCATAGATAACAGGGATGCGGAAATCGCTCACCCAGCCGTGTGAGGTTTGGTCGACATGATAGAAGGCGGTGCCCACTCGTTTGGCGTGGATGTTACCTTTTTCGTCCTCCCAACGGTATTGCAAGACAAACATGATCTCAGCCGGGTCGTAGCCATCGAATTCAATGGTGCGGAAGGTGGTGCCCTTCACCAGCTTGCCCGTATTCGGGATCACCGACCTGTAGTTGAGCACCATAGCCTTGGGGCGTTTCGTAAAGGGTATGCCCCAGTCCATGAAAGAGTAAGGGTCGCTGACGCCGGTGATGGGTTCCAGCATCTTGCCCCAATAAATCGAGCCGGCCGCCAACACCTTGATGTTCACCATGCCGGCCACCTTACAGTAGGCGTATTGCGTGGCGAGCTTGGCGCAACGTCCCGTCGGGCCACGGTCGGGGGTGACGTTGGTGCTGGTCTTTGTGATTCCCATCACCTTGGCAAAGGCGTTGGAAGTGGCCCAAATCGTTTTCTTGTAGTCGTAGGCATCATTGCCGACGATAGTGTCCGTCGGGCCAATGACATAAAGGGTTTTGCGGTTGCCGCCAATGATCTGCGACTCGTCGATATAACGCACCACCCACTGCTCGAAGTCGCCAAAAGGCACCTTCTCGTAGCGTTGTGCGAAGGCCGATAAACTGGCCAATAAAAACAATACTGTTATTTGAACTTTTGCCATAATTTACTTACTAATTCATGGGGCAGGACGGCAATCAAAGGAGGCAGATAGATGTTCATGAAGCCAGGCTTCACTACTCTTTTCTTCCGCATCATGCCTTTCAAAGCCTTCCTGACCAGCCATTGTGGTGTACCGATTACTCCAATTTTCACGCCAAACTTCAACAGACTGGGTTTCAGTTTGTAAAGTGGTGTTGCGATGGCAGCGGGACAGATTGTGGTCACGCCCACGCTATAGGGCCGCATCTCGAAATAGAGCGACTTGCCGAAACTCTTCAAATAGGCCTTCGTGGCGGAGTAGATAGTGATGCCGGGGCAAGGCAGCTTGGCAGCCATCGACGACATATTAATAATGTAGCCGTAGCCGCGTTGCTTCATCTCCTCGCCAAACAAGAGGCACAGCCGCGTCGGGGTGAACATGTGCAGGCGCATCATCGTCAAGGCTTTGCCTTCGTTTTCACGGGTCAACTCTTCAAAGAAGAACATGCCTGCATTGTTGATGAGTATGTCAATTTGCAGGTTCTCGGACTTGCAAAAGGCAAGCAACTCATCAGCAGCCGTTTCGGTAGCCAAATTTTGGTAATACGCCTTCACTTGGATAGACTTCCCTTGCTTCAGCTCCTCAGCAGCCTTCTTCAGCTCTTCCGCTTGGTTACTGACCAACAGCAAGTTGCATCCGATTTCCGACAATTGGCGCGCAAACTCTAAGCCCATGCCTGAACTGCCGCCCGTAATCAGCGCCCACGGCTGATGGCCGTGCGTCTCCTGAAACCTATTGAACCATCTTTTTGCGTTCATCCTTTCTTCTCCGCTTTTTTAATCTCTTTCTGGATTTTCCTCGGGAGGTCTTCATCCAAGCAGTTGTGACACCTCATATCCAGCGTGTACATACGGCCGATGCAGTAGTTGGAGTGCTTGCACTCGCTACGTGTCACTTCGCCGCTTTGCAGCTTGTTGATGAAGTCAGTGTCGCGAATCAAGGCGCGGGCCATCTGCAAGGCCACGAAGCCCGAGTCGAGCACCTCTTCCATCTTCTCTTTCGAGACCATGCCGCCTACATAGATTAAAGGCATCTTTAGGTTCTCGCGGAACACCTTGGCATCTTCGAGGAAATAGCCCTCCTTGTAAGGTACCGTGGGGATGAGCAGACGGCCAAAGAACTTCAGTCCGAGCTTGAGCCACCAGAACTTCTTCATGTCCATGTAATAGGCCAAGGTCTTGAGCGGCATGGCGCCACGCATCACATGCATCGGGGCCTTGCTGACGAAGCCGGCCGACAGCACGAGGGCGTGAACACCGAGCTTTTCCAACTCTTTGGCAACGATGATACAGTCGTCGCGGTCCATGCCACGCTTGAAGCCGTCGAACATGTTGGTCTTGACCACCACGGCCATGTCGTTGCCGGCGACACGCATCACCTCTTCGATGACGAGTTTCATGAAACGCATCCTGTTGTCGAGGACGCCGCCAAACTCATCGTGACGGTGGTTGGTGTAAGGCGAAAGGAACTGGCTGATGAGGTAGCCATGTCCCGCATGAATCTCCACGCAGTCGAATCCTGCCTTGCGGGCCAAGTCAACAGCCTTGCCGAAGTCAAGGACCAGGGAATAAATCTCCTCCTTCTTGAGCTTTCTGACGAAAGTCGGCGAATACATGTTGAAGCCACGGGAGGCGCCCACGGGCATACAACCGCAGGTGGCGCGGTGCGTCATGTTGCCACAGTGTCCAAGCTGGATGGAGGCCTTGGCTCCATAGCTGTGGATGGCATCGGTGAGTCGCTTCAGGTCGGGAACAATCTCCTCACGCATCCAGAGTTGGCCGTCGAACGAGAGGCCCGACTGGTTGACGGCGGCGTATGCCACCGTTGTCATGCCGACTCCGCCTTTGGCCACAGCGGTATGATAGGCGAACAATTCATCGGTGGGACGGTTACCGTGGGCCATATTTTCAAAGGCCGCAGATCGTATCACCCTATTACGCAAGGTGATAGGCCCAATCTGACAGGGTGTGAATATCGTTGAATTTTCCATAGTCAATAAATAAAAGGTATGATTCTCTTTACTTTTTTAGTGTCCAGCTCCTCACCGAACTCCAGTTTGTATTTGTCGTAGATACGCGCCGCACGCGGTCCCAGGTTGGCGAAGGTCCACAAGGCGAAGACAGCGCCTGCCCACGACCAGGTGAGGATGGCGAAGCCGATCCATTCGACGAACTCGCCGAAGTAGTTGGCCGAGGTCACATAGCGGAACATGCCTTCTTTGGGCAGGTAATGCTTGGTGTCGCCTTCTTTGCGCAGGTTGCGGATGATATCGTCGGACTGAATGTTGATGAACATGCCGAGGATGAAGACGAGGAAGCCGGCGATGAAGCGCGGATCGGTGAGCCAGTCGGCGGGATAATAGTCGTCGGGTGAGATATAGAAGATCCAGCCGCCTTGCATAAAGGCATTCAACAGATTGAACGTCACACCCATCACGACGATGGACAGCGGCATCACGCTGTGGCCCCGCATACGGAAGGGGAACACGAACGAGCGATGGATGTAGTGCAACTCAAACAAAAACAGGAAGGCGAGCCTCACCATATCGGCGCGACGATCAGAGAAAAGCCACAGTAGCAGCATGGCGAAAAACACAGGCGACTCCATCAGCACCCATCCCAGCTTGTTGTTGACCGCCGGGCCCCATTTCTTGTTATAGAATTTACCATAGCCAGCGTCAACGAAATAGAGGCTGACAAACACCACGACGGCAACTACCGACATGATTATAAGGAAAATATTAAAGGAATGTAGTGTCATGGTATTATAAATTAAGGTGACAAAATTAAGGAAAAGCCCCTTAGGGTAGAGATTTTTTCACTAAACAATCGGAAAATTTCTATTATCTTTGCACTTTCAACATTATAAAAAACAAGCAACAAAATGAATGTAAATTGGATTTTAATCATCGTGATCGCCCTTGTGGGGCTTTTGGTGCAATGGAAACTGAAAAGCGTGTTCGCTAAGTATTCGAAGGTACTCGCTCCAGGCGGCCTCACCGGCGCACAAATCGCGCAGAAGATGCTCAACGACAACGGCATCCATGACGTGCAAGTCACTTGTATCAAAGGTCAGCTCACCGACCATTACGACCCCACCAAGAAAACGGTCAACCTGAGCGAAGACGTCTATCGTTCGAACAGCGTTTCGGCCGCTGCCGTGGCGGCTCACGAATGCGGCCATGCCGTGCAGCACAAAGAAGGCTATGCGCCTTTGAGGCTGCGTTCGGCCTTGGTGCCAGCCGTCAACATCTCGTCGAAGCTCTCCATGATTGTCATCATCATCGGATTGTTGATTATCAACACCTTCCCTGCCCTATTTTGGGTTGGCATCGCCATGTTCGCCATGGTGTTCCTGTTCAGTGTCGTCACCCTGCCCGTCGAGTTCAACGCTTCGAGACGAGCGCTGGCATGGCTGCAGTCGTCCAACTCACTCGGCGAGAAGGAAGCCGCGCAAGCCAAGGAAGCCCTCGGCTGGGCTGCCAGCACCTACGTTGTGGCCGCCTTGTCGTCGTTGGTCACGCTACTGTATTACATCGGCTTGGGGGACAGGAGATAAGGAATCTAGTTCTTTTTTGCTAGGATTTCAAAAAATGTCGTACTTTAGCGACGATTTTTGACGTTGAATCGTTGACTGTTGATTTGTTGAATCGACAATCATTGTCAACGATCATAACAATCTGTAATGCAACAACAAACAATTAAACAATAAACAACAAACAATCAACAAACAACACTATGAGCATCAAAGATTTAGAGCCGAATGGCGTGTGGAGAAACTTTTATAGCTTAACGCAGATTCCGCGCCCTTCGAAGAAAGAAGCCAAAGTGATTGCCTTCATGAAGCAATGGGGCGAAGAGCACGGCCTTGAAACTATCGTCGACGACTGTGGCAACGTCATCATGCGCAAGCCCGCCACGCCTGGCATGGAAAACCGCAAAGGCGTCATCCTGCAGGCCCACCTCGACATGGTCCCGCAGAAGAACGCCGACAAGGTACACGATTTCGAGAACGACCCTATTGAGACCCACATCGAAGACGGTTGGGTGAAGGCCAACGGCACCACCCTCGGCGCCGACGACGGCCTGGGTGCCGCCGCCGCCATGGCGGTCCTCGAAGCCACCGACCTGCAACATGGTCCCATCGAGGCCCTCTTCACTATCGACGAAGAGACCGGCATGACGGGTGCCAACAAGCTGCAACCCGGCGTGCTGAAAGGCGACATCCTGATGAACATGGACTCGGAGACCGAAGGCGAGCTCTACGTGGGCTGCGCCGGCGGCGTCGACAACATCGGCACCTGGACGCCTACCTTTGAAGACGTCCCTGCTGGCATGAAAGCCTTCCGCCTCTTCGTGAAAGGCCTGAAAGGCGGTCACTCGGGCATGGACATCAACTTGGGTCGTGCCAACGCCAACAAGGTGATGAACGCCATGCTGCTGATGGCAGCCGAGAAATACGGTCTGCGCCTCGCATGCATCGACGGCGGTAGCTTGCGCAACGCCATCCCAAGAGAAGCCGAAGCCATCGTGGTCGTGCCTGCCGACAAGGAAGAAGAATTCAAGCAATATGCCGCTGAATATGAAGCCGTCTGCAAGGAAGAGTTCGCCGAGACCGAGCCCGACCTCGCCATCCTCTGCGAAGCCGCCGAGATGCCGAAGCAAGTCATCGACGTGAAGACGCAAGACAACATGTTGTGCGCCATCGCCCGCTATCCCAATGGCGTCATCGCCATGTCGGAAGACTTTGAAGGCACCACCGAGACCTCGAGCAACCTGGCCACCTGGAAGATGGAAGGCGGCAAGATCACGACCGCTTCGCTGACCCGCAGCCTCGTCGACGCCGCCAAGGACAAACTCGCCGAGCAGATCCGCAAGAACCTCACCGAAAACGGCGCCGAGGCCTACTCCACCGGCGACTATCCGGGTTGGAAGCCCAACATCAACTCGACCATCCTCAACCTCATGAAGAAGGTCTATCTGGAGAAGTTCGGCAAGGAAGCCAAGATCATGGTCATCCACGCCGGTTTGGAATGCGGCATCCTCGGCTCGAAGTACCCGAACTGGGATATGGTGAGCTTCGGACCTACCTTAGTGCACCCACACTCGCCCGACGAAGCCCTGCTCATCGAGAGCGTGCAGCCTTTCTGGGACTTCATCGTCGAAACGCTGAAAAACATTCCCGAAAAGGAAGTTGTTGCATAAGTAGTTAGATTTCAATAAGTTGAAAAAGGCAAAATCAAATTTGGTTTTGCCTTTTTATATTTTTTTCAAGAAAAGTGTTGGAGTAAAGGAAAATCTTTGTACTTTTGCAGCCCAATTCAAAGGGACTTTTAGAGAAAAATAACAAATAAATAAGATAGAGAGATGAAGCGCACTTATCAACCTTCAAACAGAAAACGTAGAAACAAACACGGTTTCAGAGAGAGAATGTCAACGGCTAACGGCCGTAAGGTTTTGGCCCGCAGAAGAGCCAAAGGCAGAAAGAGACTTACAGTTTCTGACGAATATTAATTCGGAAGCCGTTATATTTCTCATTTAAGGTAAACGGAAGGCGACCCCTTGGGGGAATCGCCTTTTGTTGTTTATGTCTACACGCATGTCATTTCGAGGATGGTTTTGGCATAGATACGCTCTCCTTTCAGGTTCGGTATGACATGCCAAAACCATCCGAAGAAATCTCTACATTCATTTCTCGCAACGATAGATGATCTCCTCTCCCCTGCGTGCCAAGCGCATCCGCTCGCGCTGTTCTTCTGAAATCTCGTAATAGAGCCTGTCTTCCGTCACCGTGAAGCCCGCCTTACGCAGCACATCGGCATAGTCGCGGCCGAACTGGCGCACATGGTCATACTGGCCGAAAAGGCGCTCGCGTTCCTTCGGGTCGGTAATTGTAGGGTCTTCGAAGGTGTCGACATCGGGATTGATGGGCACGAGGAGAATCGCCCAACCGCCAGGCTTCAAGATGCGTTTGATTTCGGCAAAGGCCTTGTTCGCGTCGTTGACATGCTCCAACACATGGTTGCAGATGACCACGTCGTAGGTGTCGCTGAGCTGGTCGATGGCAGTGACGTCGAGATGCAGGTCGGCGATGGGCGAATCGAGGTCGGCGGTGGTATAGTCGAGGTTTTTCAAGGCACGGAAACGCTTCAGGAAAGGCTGCTCAGGAGCGAAATGCAAGACCTTCAACGGTGCAGTGAAGAAATCCGTCTTCTCTTTCAGGTAGAGCCACAACAGGCGATGCCTTTCGAGCGACAGGCACTTGGGGCACAAACGGTTATCCATCGCCTTGCCATAGCCGTAGGGCAAAAACTTACGGAAATGTCCGCCGCAAACGGGACATTCCACCTTGTTGCCGAGATAGAACGGACGCACCAAGAGGCTGAACAGGTAACTCAGCTTGATGAGCCACTGGCGGGGAAAAATCTTGGTGAAAAAGGCGATGAGTTTCTTCATTTTCGGATAATCGCGTTTGATAGCGCAAAGATACGCAAAGAATCCTTATCTTTGCAAAAATTTAGCAAAATGCTGTTTTCGATTATCATCCCCGTCTACAACCGTCCGCAGGAAGTCGACGAACTGCTGGAAAGCCTCTGTCGGCAGACGTTCGACGACTTTGAAGTCGTGGTGGTGGAAGACGGCTCGACGGAGAAGTGTGATGTCGTGTGTGAGAGATACGCCGACCGCTTGGCATTGAACTACCACTATAAGCCCAACAGTGGCCCCGGTCCCTCGCGCAACTACGGCGCCGAGCGCAGCCAAGGCGAGTATCTCATCATCCTGGACTCCGACGTCATCGTGCCGGAAAACTATTTGGAGACCATCAAAGCCGAGCTTGACCGCGAGCCTTGCGACGCCTTCGGCGGTCCCGACCGTGCCCACGCGTCGTTCACGCCCATACAGAAAGCCATCAACTATGCGATGACCTCGTTTTTCACCACGGGCGGCATCCGAGGCGGCAAGCACAAGATGGACAAGTTCTACCCCCGCAGCTTCAACCTCGGCATCAAGAGAAGCGTCTATGAGGCCTTAGGCGGCTTCGCACCCATGCGTTATGGCGAAGACATCGACTTGAGCACCAGGATTTTCAAAGGTGGATACAGTTGTCGCCTCTTCCCCGAAGCCTTCGTCTATCACAAACGCCGCGTCAAGTTCAGCTCGTTCTTCCGTCAGGTGAAACACTCGGGCGAGGCGCGTGTGGTACTGAAAAACAAATACCCTGAGACCTTCAAGCTCGTACACCTCTTGCCCGCCGCCTTCGTGGTCGGCAACCTTTTGTTGGTCGCCTTGGGCATCTTCCATCATTGGCTGTGGTTCATGCCTATCGTGCTTTATGTCGTGATGGTCTTCGTCGACTCCCTCATCAATAATAAGGATTTGAAAGTCGCAATACTTTCAGTGCCAGCGGCTTATTGTCAATTGTTTGGATATGGATTGGGCTTCTTAGGGATCGCTTGGAAAGACATTTTAGGCAAAAAACAGCCTTCGCAAGCGGAAAAACCGTAATTTCGCAGCATTATTATATAAGATATAGTATGGGAGCCTTTTTCAGAATATTACTTATCGCCATCTTGATATTTTATGCCTTCAACATAATTGTCAAACTGATATTCAGGCATAAGATGAAGAAGTTACAGAAACAGATGGAGCAATTCCAACAAGGTGGAGCCGAAGCCCCATCAGATGAGGCCAAGACGCCCCATGTCGACCCAAACATAGGTGAATATACTGATTTTGAAGAAGTTGAATAGAAAACAATGTCAACCATGAATAATACCTTTTTCCAAAAGAACAAAAACATCCTGAGCATCGTCGCAGCCATTATCGCCTTCGCGGTGATTACTTTGGTTTACTTCAACCCTGTGCTGCAAGGCAAGCGCATCAAGCAGCACGACATCGAGATGCACTTAGGCATGTCGAAAGAAATCACTGATTACCAAGAAGCTACGGGCGAGCAGACCCTTTGGACCAACGCTCCTTTTGGCGGCATGCCGGCGTGGAACATTTCCGTGCAGCCCAAGGGCAACCTCACCAACCCCATCTACAGAAGCTTGAGTTTGGGCTTCCCCCACCCCATCGGCTCGGTATTCATCTGTATGCTAGGCTTTTTCGTCTTGCTGTTGGTACTTGACTGCGGCTTTTGGATAAGCTTCATCGGTGCCATCGCCTATGGGTTCACTTCCTACCTATTCATTGTCATCGGGGCAGGCCATAACGCCAAAGCCATGGCCATGGCCTATATGGCTCCCGTCATCGCCGGTGTGTTGTTGTCCTACAAAGGCAAATATCTGTGGGGCTGGCTTTTAACGGCATTTGCCTTAGCTTTCGAGGTAAGAACGGGGCACCTGCAAATCACCTATTATCTGGCACTGATTGTTGTCATCCTTGTCATTGCCGAGCTGATTAGCGACATCAAAAACAAAAAAATCGGTCATTTCTTCAAGGCTTCCATTGGACTGGCTGTGGCTGCCATCATCGGCGTGCTGACCTGTTCGACATCGCTCTACGGCAGTTATGAATTTGGCAAGGAAACCACGCGTGGCAAACCAGTGCTGACCCGTAACGAAGACAACCAGACCAAGGGCCTCGACCGTGACTACATCACGCAATGGAGCTATGGCAAAGGCGAGACCTGGAGCCTGCTGATCCCCAACGCCAAAGGCGGTGCCTCGGCTTATATCGGCAAGCAAAACCCTGCCCTCGAAAAAGCCGACCGCAGATTCAAGGACAACATCGCGCAGCAAAACGCCTACTGGGGCGACCAGCCCGGCACCAGCGGTCCCGTCTATGTGGGCGCCATCGTCGTGTTCCTCTTCGTCTTGGGCGCCTTGACTGTGAAAGGCAAGATGAAATGGGCCTTGCTCGTCGCCACGCTGCTGTCCATCTTGCTCAGTTGGGGCAAAAACTTCATGGGCTTCACCAACTTCTTCTTGGACTACGTCCCTGGCTACGCCAAATTCCGAGCCGTTTCCATGACCTTGGTGATTGCTGAGGTGACCATGCCGTTGTTGGGATTTCTTGGCTTAGCCGAAATCGCGAAAGACCCCGATGGCTTTAAGAAAAACCAGAAAAAGTTCTTCATCGCCTTGGGCGTCACTGCTGGCATCTGCTTATTGTTCCTCGCTGCCCCGAAACTGTTCTTCAGTTTCCTCAGCCAAGAGGAGGCCAAGCAGTTCGCGTCGTTGAGTGCTGGCAAAGACGGTGCCGTATACACCCAATTTGCTTCTCAGCTCGAGAATGTGCGCATCGCCATCTTCCGCAAGGATGCCTTGCGCAGCCTGCTGTTCATCCTGCTTGCCGCCGTGCCGTTGTTCCTCTATGGCAAAGGCAAGCTGAAGGGACAAATCGCCTTCCCCATCCTCGCCGTGTTGGTATTGGTCGACATGTTCCCCATCGACAAGCGCTACCTCAACAACGACAAGTTCGTCAGCAAGCAGAAGTCACTCCAGCCCTTTACCGCATCGACTGCCGACCAAGCCATCTTGGCTGACAACGCCCTTGATTTCAGGGTGGCCGACATCACCAAGGACATGTTCAACGACGCCAGCACCTGTTATTTCCACAAGTCACTAGGTGGTTATTGCGGAGCCAAATTGCGCCGCTACCAAGATGTCATCACACAATATCTGAATGGCGAACTCAACCAGCTCAGAAGCGCGAAAAGCACAAGGGATTTGACAGAAGCCTTGATGAACCAAAAAGTGCTGAACATGCTCAACACCAAGTACATCATCTACAATCCCGACGCACAACCCTTTCCGAACCATTTTGCCTACGGCAATGCCTGGATTGCCAACGACATCCAGTGGGTCGACACGCCCAACGAGGAAATCGACGCCATCGCCACTACGAATTTGCGACGTACCGCCATCATCAACAAGGAATTCGTGCAACAGGTGGGCGATTATCAGGTGACGGACAGCATCATGCCAACGATTGAGTTGACAGAATACCAGCCTAATAAGTTGACATATAATTTCAGCGGCGTTTCGACAGGCTCAACGACCGCCAATTATCTGGTCGTCTTCTCTGAGATTTGGACTGAAAAAGGCTGGAAGATGACCATCGACGGACAGGAGCAGCCATTGCTTCGTGCCAACTATCTGCTTCGTGCCGCCATGATTCCTGCTGGCGAGCATGAAATCGTGATGGAATATGCGCCCAAGGCATACAAGATGGGCAACACGGTCTCGTTTGTCAGCTCGTTGATTATGGTTTTAGGTCTCATCGGAGCCCTCGTCTATACTTTCAAGCCCAAGAAAGAGGAGAAAGCATGAAACGCGTCCTCATCATCACCTACTATTGGCCCCCGTCGGGCGGCAGCGGCGTGCAGCGTTGGCTGAAGATGTCGAAATATCTTCCCGAAAACGGCTGGCAACCTGTGATATACACGACAAAAGACGCTGAATATCCGATTGTCGACCCCTCGTTGGAGAAGGATGTCGTCCCTGAGGTGGAAGTGATCAGAAGACCGATTATCGAGCCCTATACCTTATACAAGAAGTTCCTCGGGATCAAGAAGGAGGACACTATTAAAGCCGGATTTGCCTCAGAAATGAAGAAAAGCGGATGGAAAGAAAACCTTTCCGTTTGGATTCGTGGCAACTGCTTCATTCCCGACGCCCGCTGCTGGTGGGTGAAGCCTTCGGTAAAATACCTAAAAAACTACCTGAAAGAGCATCCCGTGGATGCCATCATCAGCACGGGGCCACCCCACTCCATGCACCTGATAGCCATGAAATTGAAAGAGGATCTTGGTATCCCTTGGATTGCAGACTTCCGTGACCCATGGACCGAAATCGACTTCTACGATGAGTTGCACCTCACCCCTTGGGCCGACCGCAAGCAACACAAATTGGAATATGAAGTGCTGACGAAAGCCGACAAAATCGTCACCATAGGCTGGGAATGCGCTAAAGGCTTGGGGAAATTGGGCAATCGCAACGTCCGCGTGATTCCCAACGGATACGACTGGGATTGGGAAACTCAAGTTCAGGATATAGCTTTATCCGAAAAGTTCACTATCACTCATTTGGGAGTAATTACGCCATCACGCAACGCTCCCACTTTGTGGAAAGCCTTACAAGAACTCAAAACAGAAATTGAAGAATTTGACAAAAACCTAACAATCAACCTAATAGGACAAGTTGATCAATCCGTTGTCGGTGATATAAGGAAATTCGACCTGACAAACAACACACAATTCATTCCCCATGTGCCACATGACGAAGTTTTGAGGTGGCAGCAGTCCTCTCAGGTATTGTTGTTATTGGTAAACAACTCTCCCAACGCCAAGGGCATCATCACTGGCAAGCTCTTCGAGTATATTGCCTCTGGTCGTCCCATCCTTTGCATCGGTCCCAAAGACGGCGATGCAGCAAGAATCATTGACAAAGCAAAAGCAGGAACAACTGTAGACTTTGAAAACAAGGAAACAATGAAAGAAGTTTTAAGGGGCCTTTATCAGCGATATTTAACGAAAGAATTGACCAACAACAGCCTAACAAATGTGCAACAATACTCTCGTCGTGCTTTGGCTGAAGAATATGCAAAGATCATCCATCGTACTATTGAAGAAGGAGCATTGAAATAATCGTATTAAACCAAGTCATTTATGGACAAAAACTACTGGAAAAGCATATATTCAAAACAAAGCGAAGGAGAACGGCCCTCATTGTTTGCGATTTACATCGCTGACAACTATGACCTCGAGGGCAAAAATCTCATCGAGTTAGGTTGCGGCAATGGACGCGATGCCATTTATTTTGCCAATGTCAATGCCAATGTAGATGCCATCGACCAGTGCGACAACATCATCGAGTTATTGAACTACCGCTTTCAGAAGGTGGACAACCTGCATTTCAAATGCTTGGATTTCACTTCTCTCGACGATGACACCTGCTATGACATTGTATATTCACGCTTTACTTTGCATTCCATCTCCAAAGAGCAGGAAGCGCAAGTGCTTCGCTGGGCTCATCGCAACCTGACAGAAGGCGGTAAACTTTGCATCGAGGTCAGGGGGCAGAAGAATGAGATTTTCAGAGTTGGGACACCTGTTGACGGGGAACCTGACGCCTTTATTCTCAACGACCATTATAGGAGGTTTATTCACTTTGACACCTTATGCGAGGAGCTCAAAACTCTTGGCTTCAGCATTGATTATGCCCGTGAACAAAAAGGATTCGCTCCCTATAACGGAACCGACGAAACCTACATCAGAATCATAGCCACCAAATGAACCTTATGGAAGACTTCTCACAATACAATCCCGAAGGCAGCACCCTTAGGAAAATGCAATTGCGGATTTTGGACATCATGGTTGAGATTGACAGGATTTGCCGCAAGCACGACATTGGCTACTGGATTGACTTCGGCACTTTGCTGGGAGCAGTACGGCATGGCGGTTTCATTCCTTGGGACGACGACCTGGACATTGCCATGACATCGGATGATTTTCGAAGATTCATGGAAATAGCCCCAAAAGAACTTCCTCCGACTCTTTTTCTTCAAACAAGATTGACAGACCCTTCATACAATATGCTGGTTAGCAAGGTCCGGGACAGGAATTCCTTATTCATCACCCAGCACGAGGATTTCACCAAAGACTACCAAAAGGGATTGTATGTCGACATCTTCGAAGTCAAACCTTATCCCAATGTGCCCAAAAGCCTCCAAAAAGGCATCATGCGATGGTACAAGAAGATTTATTTCTTCTATTCCGTCAAGCAGGACGTCAACCTGAAAAACCATCTTGCCGCATTGGCTTTCCCCGTCATTAAACTGGGACTCAACATACTTTGGGGTATACTCAATCTATTGCCTATGAGCAAACTGGGGTATGAAAAACATTTCAGTCCCTACGGCAATTCTTACACAAAAGACATGGTTTTCCCGTTAAAAGACATTGAATTTGAAGGGAAAACCTTCCTCTGCCCTACCGATCCCGATCGCTACCTTACCAACATATACAAGGACTACATGTCTGTTCCACCCGAGGAAAAACGCGTCACCCACATCATCCACGTAGAAATGAACTGAGCCATGAAAGTCGCCATCATTTCCAGAGGAACGCCCAACATCCAATATCCATTGTATGGGATTTTTGAGTTTGACCAAGCCAAAGCTTTGGCCAACAAGGGCATTGAGGTGGCTTTCGCCGCCATCGATTTCCGTTCCCTCGCTTTCAAAAGGAAATACGGCCTATTTCATTACGAGAGAGATGGCGTACAAGTGTTTGAATTATCCCTGCCCATCAATGTTTACCGTAAGGCAATCCCCTTATTGCAGAGGCTATTGCTCATCCCTTTCCGTGCCATGCTTAAGTCGTTTGGCAAGCCCGATGTCGTTCACGCCCACTTCTACTCCATTGCCGCCATTGCCAGCATACTGAAGAAGAAATATGACATTCCTTTCGTCATTACCGAACATAGCAGCAAACTCAACAAACCCGCCGAACAAATCAGCGACTTGGACAAACGCATAGCCACCCAAGCCTACCGACACTGCGACCAACTGATTTGCGTCTCCGAGGCTTTGCGTAACAATATAATACAAAACTTCCAACACGACAGCATCGTCATTCCCAACATGGTGGACAATCAGTGTTTCCACCCCAACGACAACGCCAAAAGCGCACCACCTTTTGTTTTCGTCTCCGTTGGCAACCTTATTCCCATCAAGGCTTTCGACCAACTGATTGATGCCTTTGCACAAGTGAAAGGCGATGCCGAACTCTACATCATCGGAGATGGTCCTGAGCTGGAGAGACTGAAAAAACAAATCAACGCCCTTCACTTGGACTCAAAGGCCATGTTATTGGGACGACTTAACCGAGAGGAAATCAACAAGGTTTACCAAAAAAGCCATGTTTTCGTGTTGCCTTCCCAAAGCGAGACCTTTGGCGTGAGTTACATAGAAGCCTTGTACGCAGGTCTTCCTGTCATCGCCACCCGATGCGGTGGTCCGGAGTCTTTCGTCAACGAAAGCAACGGTATCATGATCCCTGTTAACGATGTCGCTGCACTTACCGAAGCGATGTGTACGATACAGCAGAATTACCACAACTACAACCTGATACAGATTTCAGAAGACTGCAAGGCCCGTTACTCCCCAGAAGTCATCGCCAGGCGCATCATCCAGTCTTATTCATTCCATGCACCTACGCACTAATGTTTTCTGAAAACCAAAAAAAAGCGGCTTCTGGTTTTCAACATATTACAAAATATGCTTACTTTTGCAGAAAATAACACTTTCAGCGATGAAGCGGCTTGCTATTTTGCTTTGTTTTCTTATCCCTATGCTCTTATTGGGGCAAAACGTGAGCATCGGCGACATTCTCTGCACCGACGGCAGCACCGTTAGGCCCGAGCAATTCGCCTCGTCAGGGAAAACCGCTGAAGGCATTGTGTTTTTTGTTGATGGTGACAACCAGCAAGGTTGGGCGGTCAGTCTCGAATTCCAAGCAACCAATACGAACTGGGTGACTTCCGGTTACTATTACGACATGTATGACATCCCTCTACTTGAGAACTTCGAACATTCGAGAGAGGCCATGTATGATTTTGACGGCTATAACAACACCGACATCATCAGGAGCACCCATGGTGCAGATTGGTATCCCGCCGCCTGGTGCGTCGATTTCGACCATGGATGGTATCTTCCGGCCGCTGGACAAATGAGATGGATGATCGCCTACCTGAACGAAATCAATGCTTCGCTGGCCGTCGTGAATGGGGCCTTGTTCGTTTATGATCGTCCGAGATGGTTCTGGACTTCAACCGAGAGGACCGAAGCTCATGCTGTCGTCATCAGCCAAACGGGAGCGGTGGGCAACTATCCAAAATGGAACTATATTGGAGAATATGATATTGGAGTAAGAGCCGTCAAAACCTTCCCCTTACAAGCCCAAAGCCATCACATCGGCGAAGTTGTCACCACCGCGGATGGGCAGCAAGGCGTAGTGTTTTACACTTCACCAGAAGACGGATCCAATTGGTTGGTTGCCATGAACGACCTCCCAAACGCCTATTCATGGGGTGATGTAAACGATATTATGGAGCTATACAATTACAACGAAAGCGACCAATATGTGATATTACACGGTGTGCATTGCGGCTACGATGCTACCTCAACCATGCGTGAAGCCATCGGCACATCCTCACAATACGCTTCATCCCATGTAGACTTGGCAAATGGTTGGCACATACCTTCAATAGGCCAACTATCAAAGCTCTATGCAGCGTTGCCGTTCATTGAATCTGTACTTAACGCCAATGGCGGCTCCACCCTTTCCGACAGCTACTATTGGGCCAGCACGGAGTGTTCTAACGAGAAGGCGTGGAGCATCAATTTTGGAGCCAACCTCTATACCGAAGGTTTTTTGATGGCTCAAAGCAAGACCCTCCCACTCCCTGTCAGACCCATATGGAGCGCATCCTGTGAGGTTAATCCGCCCCTGCCTGAGCCGACCCTTCCCGACAACATTCTTGAAAGCGACTGTAACGTTCCTGCCCAAGGCTTCGTGTGGGGCATCCGCGAGGACTGGTCGTCGGGAGACAACATCTATTGCCGCATCAACCCGCTGGTCGGCGACCTTGACGACGACGGCATCCCCGAAATCGTTTGCTTCGACATGATGGGCAACGACCCAAGCCAAACTGCGGCAAAGACCATCAATGTGTATGATGGAAGAGACAAATATTTGAAAGCACAGATTAACGTGGAAGGCTTGGTATGGGCACATGGCAACGGCCCCTACGGTTTGGTCAAACTGCCCAACCGCAAAGGGCTGATTGTGACCGCCTGCAAGGACTCCAAATTGTACGCCTACGACATCTCGCTTGCTAATCCTGGCATCCCTGTTTGGGTCTCGAATGCTAACTATAACACGGGCTACAATGACTTCTCCGTCAGCATCGGCTTCGCCGACTTCAACGGCGACGGTCACCCAGAAGTCTATGTGCGCGACAAAATCTTCAATGCCGAGACAGGCGTATTGCTTGCCTCAGCCCAAGGCGGCAGCAACCAAGCCGACTCCTATTCGCACAACAGCCACACCAACCACAACAAACTCTCGTGTCCTTTGGCCTTCGACATTTGCGGCGACACCCGACAAGAACTCATTTTAGGCAACGAGATTTACGACGTCGTCATCACCAATCCGAACGGCACCGAGGGCAACCATGTCACACTAACGAAAAGCATCACTCCGCCCAATGGCATCATCAACGATGGGCATGTGCAAGTGGCGGACTTCAACCTCGACGGTCACCCCGACATCTTCATCAGCAACCGCGACGCGGAAGGCTCGTCAGGCATTGTTTCATTTTATGTTTGGGACGTGTTCAACGACCAGACAAGTCTACCGATTCAGTTGGAGACCCAATTCTCCGGAAAAAGTGTTCCGCTGATAGCGGATCTTGACAACGAGGGCTTGTTGGAGATTCTCATTGACTGCTGCCATGAAAACGACAGAAGCTTACGCGCCTACCGATTCAATCCCGGAACCAACCAATTCAGTTTCCTATGGTCATTACCTATTGACGAAGACTCCTACTCCAATACGGCTACACTTTTCGATTTCAATGCAGACTGGATAAGCGAACTCATCTACACTGACAACAGATATTTGAGGATTTATGATTTAACCGCCATGCCACCCACAGAGCTTTCAACGATTGATTGTGGCGAAATCTCCATCATGCAGGTCCCCATTGTGGCCGATGTGGATAACGATGGCAGTGCTGAGATTGTTGTCACAGGCAAAGCGGGTGGTTATATGCAGGCCAACACCATGCTGAAGGTCTACAAGTCATCGACTGAGCCATGGCTCGCTGCCCGCAAGGTGTGGAACCAATACATGTATCATGTCACCAATGTGAACGAAGACCTGACTATCCCCACATTCTGCTTCAACACTGCCACCACTTTCACTGCCCACGATGGCTTCATTCGTAGACCCTTCAACAACTTCCTGAAACAGGCTGGATATTATACCCCTGACGGAGAACTTTACAACCCCAACGGCGCAGTTGAAGTCGACATAACAGGGTCGGGCTGCCGATTCTTTATCTTTAACGGCATACAATATGAAGAAAGCGGTCATTACGAACAACTTATCGAATCCGAAACGGTCTGCGACACGCTCTTCAACATCGAGGTGAGCCTCGGTGGAACCATTACCTATGAATGGTCGCAACAAGGTTGTAGAGAATTTGTTTGGAACGGCATTACATACACGGAACCAGGTGTTTACGAACAATCCTTTGTCACCCCAGACGGTTGTGATTCCATCGTACACCTGCACCTTTCCTTTGCCGGACAGCCCGAAGCCATCCCCGAAATCATCGGCCTGACCAACGTCAACGTGGGCACCGACCTCATCGTGGGGCAATACTACTACCACATCGACTCCGTCCCCTTGGCCACGCACTACGAATGGACACTCGAAGGGGCCAATTGGGTCATGGACACCACCGGCACGCATTGTTCCCTCCTGATAACCACCCCAGGCACGGCCATCCTGAAAGTCAGGGCTTGGAACGACTGCGGCGAAACGGAGCAGGAAATCGTCATTCATGCCGGCTTCTTCGACGTGGACGAACTCCAATCAATTCACGTGGCGCTCTATCCCAACCCCGCTAACGACAAAGTTGTTGTTGAAGCGGAAGGCATCAAAAGCATCAAAGTCTACGACATGTGGGGACAACTCCTGAAAGCCATAGACGGTGCAAATACCAGCAAGGTTGAAATCAGTCTACATGACCTCGCCACAGGTATTTACACAATGGAGGTTTTGACCAAGCAGGGCAAGGCCGTCTTGAAGCTTAGTGTCGTAAAATAGCTTCCAAACTCTTGTTACTGGGAAAAAACCTTGCCTTTTTCAACCCAATCCCATACTTTTGCACCGTAAAACGTGTTCTCATGAAAAAAAACGTGTTGTTTTTCGTCCTTATGCTATCGTGCCTTGTCGGTTTCGGACAGACCGTCAATATCGGCGACATCCTATGCACTGATGGGAGCACGGTCAACCGAGAGGCATTCCTCACTTCGGGCAAAACGGCGAAGGGCATCGTTTTTTTTGTTGATGACACCAATCAGCATGGATGGGCGCTCCATTTAGCCTACCAAGGAGCGAAATTGTGGAGTCCAGAGAACCACGACATCGCTGGTTTGCAGAACTTTAGGCAATTCAGGGATGCCATCAATGACTTTGACGGCTATGAGAACACCCGAAAAATACGTGAGGCAGGCAACGCATCGCTATATCCCGCAGCCTGGGCTGTCGACTTTGCGAACGGATGGTATCTTCCCGCTGCTGGACAAATCCGCTACCTTTATGGATACATACCCGAAATCAACCAGTCGCTCGAAACCGTAGGCGGCGAAGTCATAACCCTCACCAACGACTGGTGGCTGTGGGCCTCGACTGAGTGTAGTTCCGAAGACGCTTGGGATATCAACTACCAAGGCGCTGAAGGGCACAGCAAAAAGCCCGACCATTATTTCTATGTCAGATCAGTCATCAACTTTTAAAACGCCCTAACGTGAAACGTCGAATACATATCATCCTCGCTTTCTTGCTATCGGCCATTACTCCACTTTGGGCGCAGACCTATAGCATTGGCGACTTGATTGTCAACGACGACGGCTCGAAAGGCATTGTCTTTTATGTCACTCCCGACCGCACCGATGGTTGGATGGTAGCCCTCAACGACCTACCGACACATAATTGGGGATTGCCATTAGACATCGCCAGTTTGCAGAACCTTTCCAACCCCAATGCACTATTAAGCGACACGGATGGCTTGACTCACACTGAGATAATCAGGCAGTACCACTCTGACAACGGTTATCTCCAACCCTACGGAGCCGGCATCGTAGATTTTGAACATGGATGGTACATTCCCTCTTCGGGTCAGCTCATGAAACTTTGCAGTGTCTTGAGCATGATTAGCGACGACCTCATCCGAGCGGGAGGCAGCACGCTAGATTGGCAACCTTATTTCACCAGCACCGAATCCACATCGTCGAATCAGATCTGGGCTGTAGACTTCGGCAATCACAGTCGCGACTGGGGTGGTAGTTTCGTCAGCACGGCGAAGTCGAGCGAAGCGGGCTTCCGTGCGGTGAGAAACATCCGATTCGAGAACACGCCGCTACCCGAGCCTACCCTCCCCGACAACATCATTGAAAGCGACTGCAACGGCCCGTTGGATGGCAATGCTTGGGACGTGGCCCTCATTCATTCCACACCTGAGGTGGTGGCTTCTTACGCCCCTGTAATGGCTGGTGACATCGACAGCAACGGCGTCGTCGACATACTGATTTCGCACTTCAATGGCAACAACTACCGCACCAATACCTTGGACGTTTATAGTGGGATTGACCTCTCGCTACAATACAGGTTCAACATCCAAGACTCCATCTATAACACCACAGGAAACTATGCCCTCTGTAGGTATCCCCTGCCAGACGGCTCGCAGCAAGGTGCCATCTTTGTCCACAGTTACGACAGAAAGATCCGTTCATACACCATCGATGGTACGTTACTCAACGTGTCGGACCGTGCCACTTCCTGCGAAGGCATGGTCTCATTCGCCGATTTCAATGGCGACGGCTTCCCAGAAGTATATGCCGGCAGCGATATCTTCGATGCCTCCACGCTGAGATGGCTCTGCTCGGGTCCCGAAAACGGAAACAAAGGAGAGAGTTACAGAGGCTCGGCGCCAGGTGTAGTCAACAGTCACCGCTGCTATTACGCCATGTCGTTAGCCAGCAACGTATTAGGTGATGCAAAGCAAGAACTGATTTGCGGCAACACCATCTACGACGTAAACATCATCAGCCGCACCAATCCCGCGTTGAACTCCATCACCGTCAACAAGACCATCTCGCCACCGAATGGATACTCGCCAGACGGCCATGTCAGCCTTGCCGACTTCGACCTTGACGGCGAATGCGAAGTGCTTGTCACCCGCAACGACACCGACGACCATACCATGGGCACGGTCTATTTCTATGCCTACAAGCCTTCTAACGGGCAAATCATTTTCCAGAAAACCGTCCAATGCCTTTGCACCGATTATCCCCTCATCGGCAATATCGACGATGACCCGCATCCCGAGATTGTCTTTCTTGAAAAGCAAGAGTCCTGGCAACACATGTATATCTATTGCTGGCGATACACGTTACAATCTGGGCTGACCACCCTCTGGCAACACCAGCACGACGATTTATCAGGGCAAACAGGCATCACACTTTTTGACTTCAACCAGGATGACATCATGGAACTCGTCTACCGCGATAGTGACAACCTTCGCATCATCAACGGTAGCGGGAAGAGTCACATTACCGGTAACGACACTATCAGACCTTACAACATCTACACTCGAATGATGGCTGCTGGGACAGGCTGTGAATACCCAATCGTTGCCGATGTCAATGGCGATGGATGTGCCGAAATCCTTGTTTCAGGTATGCTTGACCAATCAGCCAACCTTCCCGGCATTGGCGGGCTCCACATGTTCGGCAATCCCGGTAACTGGGCGCCTGCCAGACCTGTGTGGAACCAATACATGTACCATGTCACCAATGTCAACGAAGACCTGACCATTCCCACTTATTGCTTCGACAAAGCCACAGTCTTCACTGCGCCTGATGGCACCATCCGCAGGCCCTACAACAACTTTTTGCAACAAGCCTATTACATCACCCCAGAAGGCGAGCCATACCACCCCAGTGGCTATTTGGAAGTCAATGTTAACGGCACAGGCTGCAATGCCTATACCTTCCATGGCGTCACTTATGACGAAAGCGGCCTTTTTGAACTGCTCGTTGAGTCACCGGAAGGCTGCGACACGCTATACCACATAACGGTCAGCATTGGCGGGACCATCACCCACGAATGGTCGCAGCAGGCCTGCAACCATTTTGTCTGGAACGGCACCAACTACACCGAACCTGGCGATTACATCCAAGATTTCGTCTCCGCTGACGGCTGCGATAGCATCGTCACGCTCCATCTGACTTTCTCCGACGCCTTGGAATACAATGTCGACACTGCCGTCTGCCAAAGTCTCTGGTGGAATGGGCAAGAATACACGGAGGCTGGCGTATACACACAGCAATTCCTTGATGTTGACGGCTGCGACTCCATCGTGCATCTTCACCTTTCCTTTGCCGGACAACCCGAGTCCATCCCCGATATCATCGGCCTGACCGAAGTCAACGTGGGCACCGACCTCATCGTGGGGCAATACTTCTACCACATCGACTCCGTCCCCTTGGCCACCCATTATGAATGGACACTCGAGGGGGCCGACTGGATCATGGACACCACCGGCACGCAATGTTCCCTCCTGATAACCACCCCAGGCACAGCCATCCTGAAAGTCAGGGCTTGGAACGACTGCGGTGAAACGGAGCAGGAAATCGTCATCCATGCCGGCTTCTTCGACGTGGACGAACGCCAAACGGCTCCCGTGACCCTCTATCCTAACCCCGCTAACGACAAAGTCTTCGTTGAAGCGGAAGACATCCAATCCATCAAGGTTTACGACATGTGGGGACAGTCCCTGAAGACCATAGACGGAGCAAATACTGGCAAGGTTGAAATCAGCCTACATGACCTCGCCACAGGCATCTATACCGTTGAGGTTTTGACCAAGCAGGGCAAGGCCATCAAGAAACTCAGTGTCGTGAAGTGACTTATTTCCTTCTTACCATCTTCCATCCTCTGTCAATCAAATCATTGACAGATTGAGAGACTTTCAGCTTATAGATAGCCGTCATACCCAAGGCGAGGAAGATGATGGTCTTCAGCAACGCATCAATGGCCAAGCCAAATACGGGTTTAGTAAATGGCTCTACCAACAAAGACGTCAACATGCTCGTCCATAGCCAGTTGAGGCCAAAAAGAGCAAGGATGACCACTGCCACGGGCAACAACTGCTTCGACAAGGGCATCACGCCTACTTTCCATTTGATGAAAGCAATCAAAAGGATGAAATAGATGAGATAAGACAGCATTTGAGCCAATGCGCCTCCGTTGATGTCCCATTTCGGGACGAGCCAAATGTTCAGCCCAACAGACATCCCCGCCAGCAAGACGGTGAATATCAACGAATAATAGTAATACTTCGAATAACTCAATGCCGTAGTCACCACGCCGAAGGTGGAATATACAAGGCGGCTCAGCGAGAGAATCAGCACCGCCCACTTACCCAAGCGGTAGATGTCGCCATTGGGCAACAGGTCGAAAATGAAATCGATGTTGATCCAAATGAGGAAAAAGACGAAGGTGCCGGCGATGAACTGATGCAACGCCACGCTCTTGCACAGCGCGTCGGCCTGTTTCACGTCCTGCTTGGCCATGGCGTCGGAGATGTGGGGACGGGAGATGGCGCCCAAGGAGCGGTAGGGCATCTCGACGAGAGCCGCGATGTTGGTGGCGATGGTGAACACGCCCGCCAAATAGAAGCCCGTCTTGCCCGCCACGAAGAACTTCGACAACATCGGAATCGCATTGCCTGCCAAAGCCGCCGTCAGCATAAACAAAGTATAGAAAAGGAAATCGCGTTTCAGCTGCGGCTTAATGTAATCCCATTCGATCTTGAACGACACCCGTTTCAGCAACAACAGGTAAACGACATTGATGAGGGTGGCCAAGCCATACATCACACAGAAAGAAATGATGACGCCATCGAAATCAATGACCTTATAAAAATACAACAGGTAAATCGCCAATGTGCCCACCCGCAGCCCTACCTCACGGACGAACTTGGGGAGGACGATGCGCAGCAATAGGTTGCTATTCGTCTCAAAGACAGAGATATAAAGCATGAAAAACGCCAGCGGGATGACGAAGTTGACGTATTTGGCAAACAGGTCGGCACCCACTGCGGCATCTTTCGTGAAGAAGTCCACAATGGCGACTTTGAAGCAGAAAAAAGCCAACAAAAAGAAGGTAAAGCCAACCAACGGCACCAATAACGTCCAGCCGAAGAAGCCGTGGTCACGATGTTCCTCGTCCTTGAAGAAAGGATAGTAGCGCATCGCCGACGAGTTGGTGCCCAGTTGTGCCAATCCGCCAAACAGCAGCGAGCATTGCAACAGGATGTCGATGAGGCCAATCTGTTCGGCTTGCAGGGCTTTCGTCTGGATGAAAAAAGTCGTGACGATGCCCACGGCCACCCCGATGTAGGTGGCGATGGTGCCCTTGATACTCTGTCGTGCCACGATGCCCATGATGCTATTTTTCAGAAATCGAATATTCCTCTTCAGAGCGTTTCCGCTCGGCCTCCACATATTCCTCGTAAGCCTTGATAATCAGCTTATTGTTCTTAACCTCCACCTCCATATCCCGAATCAGCACACTCTGTTCTTCGATTTTATTTCTAAGCACTTCGATTCTTTGCTGATAGTCTTCATTAGCCACCTGATAGGACTTGATATGTTTCTTCAGGTCTTCGATGACGATTTCGCGGCGGCGGTTGGCAATCTCTGAATCACTCGTTCTGTCGGCGTTACGACGGATACCCGAATTCAGGTCGTTGCCGGCCAAAATCAAGATGGCCACCACCCAAATCCAAAGCATTAGGATGATGAGCGTACCGATGGAGCCATAGAGCACATTGTAACGCGAGAAGTTGGAGATGTATATGTTGAACCCCACGGTTCCCAAGACAAACAAGGTGGTGGCAAGAATGGTACCTGGACTGAAGATAACGAAATCGCGGTAGCGTTTCTCTCCGTGCGGCCCTGTCCGTTTTCGCTCGACACGGTAATGTTCCTTGAACTTGACGTTGCCGAAATAATATAGCAACGCAATGCCGAAACTCAATGCGAAAACGCCGATTACCCATCGTAGCACGCTAAACAGGAAGAAAGTGAAAGAGCCGCCTTCCAAAATTTCGTTTGTAACAAGATATTTCAACACCATACCACCCAACGAAATCAGCAACACCGAAATCACTACCAGCGCGCCCAAGACGATCAGCATGATGATGGCAAAAAGGCGTTGCATAAGCCAACCTTTCAAATTCAGACCCTTGTCAGTCAAGAAGTTGGCATAGACATTGCGAAAACCGTTGAAGACAGCCACGATGCCGTTGGATCCGAAAACCAAGCACATGATAATACTGATGGACAGCAACCCTTCATGAGATTGGTTCATGATGACGTCGATGGTTTCCTTCACATAATCCATTGTCCCAGAGGGGACGAGAAAGTCATCCAAAGCCATCATCACACGCTCGTAGAGGTGAGGAATGGGAATATAGGGGACCAGCGTGAAGAAAAAGAGGATTAGGGGGAACAGCGCCACGAAGAAGTTGAACGCCACGCCAGCGGCGCGGTCGACAGTGCGGCCCTTGGTGAACAGTTTGAAAAAATCAATCAACACGTCCATAAGGGGCGATTTCGTACCAGGGAAACGCACCAAACGCAGAAAGTTATCATCCCTATGGTACCAATCCTTCAAAGCCTGGATTCTTTTCTGCACCCACGACTTCAGCTTGCCTTCTTTCTTTTGTTCTTCGGACATCTTTAGAATAATTCAACCTGCAAAAATAGTGGTTTTATTGCAACAAACCCTAAAAAACGTATTTTTGCGGCATGAAAAACGAAGAAACCATCTCCCACGAGGGTGTCGTCAGCAAAATCACCGACGACGAACTGGAAATCAAGATACTGGCGCAGAGTGCCTGCGCCGCTTGTCATGCCAAGAGTGCCTGCGGCATAGGCGAGCAGGCCGAGAAAATCCTCACCGTGCCGAGGCCTAAAGGCAAAGACTTCGCCATCGGCCAGAAAGTGAATGTCAGGATGGCCATCGGTCAAGGCAACAAGGCAGCGGTATTGGCATATCTCATTCCGATTCTATTGTTGCTGGCCGTGCTGTTCGCCTGCCTCGGACTCGGCGTCAACGAAGGCTTGTCGGCGCTCATCAGCATCGTCGCGTTGATACCTTATTATATTGTGCTTTACCTGCGGCGCGACAAACTAAAGCAAAAGTTTGATTATTTCGTGGAGTAAAAAACCAAAAATTTTCCTTTGACGAAAAAAGGAGTTTCCGTATTTTTGCAAGTTCTAATCCTTGAAAACAAACTCAAAATTCTATACTAATGAGTAAGATTTTACTAATTTCCTTAGTGGTTCTCGGAATCCTGGGCGGCATCCTTGCCGTGATTCTGTACTTTGTGGCACAGAAGTTCAAGGTGGAAGAGAACCCGCTGATTGATGAAGCGGAGGCTTGCTTGCCCGGCGCCAACTGTGGTGGCTGCGGCTTTGCAGGCTGCCGTGCCTTGGCCGAAGCCTGCGTGAAGCAAGCGGCAGAGAAAGGCAACATCGACGGTTTGGCCTGCCCTGGCACCGACATGGGCAAGGTGGCCGCCGTCCTTGGCCTCACCGCCGGCACCTTCGAGCCCAAGATCGCTGTGGTGCGCTGCAATGGCGGTTGCAAGAACTCACCCGCCAAGGTGCATTATGAAGGCGCTGACATCTGCGCTTTCGCCAACACGCTCTATGCCGGTGAAGGCGGCTGCTCAAAAGGTTGCCTCGGCCTCGGCGACTGCGTGAAGAAGTGTAACTTCGATGCCCTGCACATCGACGAGGAGACGCGGCTTCCTGTCGTCGACCCCGACAAGTGCGTGGGTTGCGGCGTGTGCGCCCGCACCTGCCCGCGTGGCGTCATTGAGGTGCGTCCGCGTGGCAAGAAAGACCGTCGCGTCTACGTGTGCTGCGTCAACACCGACAAGGGTGCTTTGGTCACAAAGAACTGCACGGTGGGCTGCATCGGCTGCCAGAAGTGCTTGAAGGAATGTCCCTTCGAGGCCATCGAGATGCGCGGCAACCTGGCCTACATCGACCCGGCCAAGTGCAAGGCCTGCGGCAAGTGCGCCAAGGTATGTCCTCGTGGCAGCATCCACGCCGTCAACTTCCCGGCACCCAAGCCGGAGGCTCCCGCCCTGCAAGGTGCCGAGCCCGCAGTGAAGCCTCAACCAAAACCCGAGGCACAACCTGTCGAGGTGAAAACTGAAGTCAAACCCGAAAACACCGTCACAGCATGAACCCGATAAAGACTTTCCATAAGGGCGGCGTGCATCCCGAAGAGAACAAACTCTCGGCCGACCTGCCCATACAAGACTTCCCGATGCCCAAGCAGATCATCGTCCCGCTGGGACAATGCCTCGGTGCACCGGCTGAATGCATCGTCAACAAAGGCGACCGCGTGCTGACGGGTCAACTCATCGGCACGGCCAAGGGCTTCATCTCGGCCAACGTCCACTCGCCCGCCACTGGCATCGTAGCCAAGGTCGACGTGGTGATGGACCACACGGGATATTACAAGCCCGCCGTCTTCATCGACCGTGAAGAGCAAGACGAATGGGTTGAAGGTGTCATCAACACCGACGAACTCATCACCGACATCAAGTTGGACTCCAAGCAGATCATCGACAAGGTGAAGGAATGCGGCATCGTCGGCATGGGCGGCGCCACCTTCCCCACCCACGTCAAGTTGATGGTGCCCGAAGGCAAAAAAGCCGAATATGTCATCATCAACGCCGCCGAGTGCGAGCCTTACCTGACCTGCGACTACCGCCTCCTCCTGGAGAAGACACAGGAGTTCCTCATGGGCGTCAAGATCCTGATGAAGGCCGTCAATACCGACAAGGGCATCATCGGCATCGAGACCAACAAGATGAAGGCCATCGAGCTGCTTGAGAAGACCATCAACGAGCATAAAGACCTTTACGCCGGCATCGAGGTGCAGCCTCTGAAGACCAAGTACCCGCAAGGCGGCGAAAAGCAAATCATCAAGGCCATCACGGGCCGCGAGGTGCCGTCGGGCAAGCTGCCCATCGAGACGGGTTGCGTCGTCGTCAACGTGGCCTCGACCTACGCCGTCTACGAAGCCGTGCAGAAGAACAAGCCCCTCATCGAGCGCATCGTCACCGTCACGGGTAAGTCCGTCAAGAAGCCTGGTAACTTCCGTTGCCGCTTCGGCGTGCCTGCCGACCTCCTCATCGAGGCCGCTGGCGGTCTGCCCGAAGGCATCACGGACGTCATCAACGGCGGTCCCATGATGGGCAAGTCGGTCTCTGTGACCAGCTTCCCCACCATGAAAGGCACGTCGGGCATCCTGCTGATGACATTAGACGAGGCACAAGACCGTCGCCAGACCAACTGCATCCGCTGCGGTCGCTGCGCCGGCGCCTGCCCCATGGGCTTGCAGCCGTTCTTGCTCCACAAGCTAGCCAAGCAGAACAACTTCGACGAGACCGAGAGCAACCATATCATGGACTGCATCGAATGCGGTTCCTGCGAGTTTACCTGTCCCGCCAACATCCCGCTGCTGGACTACATCCGTTACGGCAAGGCCAAGACTGGCGCCATCATCCGTGCGCGTAATCAGAAATAAGCTATCAGCCATCAGCTATCAGCTATCAGCCAAGTCAACACTTGCTGAAAGCTGATTGCTGAAATCGAAGATTCAACGAAGTTAAAGCTGAAAGCCAAACAATTAAACGATTAAACAATCAACAATTCAACAATGAATAAGTATACAATATCCGGTTCGCCGCATGTGCATTCGACGGAAAACACGAGGAAGATCATGTATTGTGTCCTTCTCGCCTTGGTTCCCGCCTTGCTTGTGGCCGTTTACTATTTCGGCTGGTATGCCCTCCGCCTGACTCTCATCACGGTGGCCACCTGCATGCTGACCGAATGGCTCATTCAGAAATTCCTCATCAAAGGCCCCTTGACCATCAACGATGGCTCTGCCGCGCTGACGGGTGTGCTGCTGGCCTTCAACGTGCCCGCCAACCTTCCTATCTGGATGGCCATCGTGGGTAGCGTCGTCGCCATCGGCATCGGCAAGATGGCCTTCGGTGGCTTGGGCAAGAACCCCTTCAACCCTGCTTTGGTAGGCCGTGTGTTCATGCTCGTGTCGTTCCCGACCGCCATGACCACTTGGCCGCAGGCCCAACCCATCTTTGACAAAGGCTTCTTCGCCGACGCCGTCACGGGTCCCACCCCGCTCGGCATCCTGAAAGAAGCCGGCGTTGGCTCGTTGGCCGAAACGGGCGACATGGAGTTCTTGGACATGGTTTTAGGCAACCGTGGCGGTGCCTTCGGTGAAGTCTGCGCCATCGCCCTGCTGCTCGGTGCCATCTACCTCATCTGCCGTAAGGTCATCGACATCTGGACGCCACTGAGCATCCTGCTCACCGTGTTCGTCTTCACGGGTATCTGCTACCTCATCGACCCGACGCAGTACATCGCCCCGACATACCATCTCGTCTACGGCGGTCTCATCCTCGGTGCCTTCTTCATGGCTACCGACATGGTGACCTCGCCGATGACGACGCAAGGCAAGCTCCTCTTCGGTTTCGGCATCGGTGTCATCACCGTGGTGATACGTCTGTGGGGTGCCTACCCCGAGGGCGTGTCGTTCGCCATCTTGATTATGAATGCTTTAACGCCGCTCATCAACAAGGCCTTCAAGCCCCAGGTGTTCGGTGTCGTCAAACCCTCTAAAAAGTAATCGCCATGGCAAAGAAACCATCCACATTGATTAATATGCTCGTCGCCCTGCTCGTCATCGCAGCGGTGTCGGGTGGCGTGCTCGGCTTGGTGTATGGCGTGACCAAAGACACCATTGCCCAGGTCGACCAGAAGAAGAACGAGGCTGCCATCAAAGCCGTGTTGCCTTTGGAGGATGTCACCTACAAGGCCGACACGATGCAATTCAACTACGAAGGTGTCGACTTGACCTTCCCCTGCAACCTCGCCTACGATGCCAATGGCAACTTCAAAGGTGCTGCCGTGAAGACCAGCGAAGGCGGCTTCGGCGGCAAGATCGACATGATGGTCGGCTTCCTCGCCGACGGCACCATCAAAGGCACGTCGGTGCTGTCGCACGCTGAGACCCCCGGCCTCGGTGCCAACATGACCGGCAAGTTCAAGGACCAGTTCGTCGACAAGAACCCCGCATCTTATAAACTGACCGTCACCAAAGACGGCGGCGACGTCGACGCCATCACCGCGGCCACCATCACCTCGAGAGCGTTCTCGAAGGCTGTCGACAAGGCTTACCAAGCCTTCATGGCCAACAAGGCACAATTCATGAACAACGCTCCCGTCGAGGAGGAAGCCCCCGTCATGGAAGAGGCTCCCGCCGAGGAGAGCAATGAAACGGAAGGAGGACAAAGCAATGAGTAACAACCTGCAAACCTTTACCAAAGGCCTCATCAAAGAAAACCCCATCCTGGTGCTGCTGTTGGGCTGCTGCCCGACGTTGGCTACCACCACCAGTGCCATCAACGGTATGTCGATGGGCTTGGCCACCACCTTCGTGCTGGTGCTGTCGAACATCTTCATCTCCTTGCTGAAGGGCTTCATCCCCGACAAGGTGCGTATCCCCTGCTTCATCGTGGTCATCGCCTCGTTTGTGACGGTGGTGCAACTCGTCATGCAGGCCTATGTGCCCGACATCTATGAGACCCTCGGCTTGTTCATCCCCCTCATCGTGGTGAACTGCATCGTGCTGGGTCGCGCTGAGGCTTTCGCCTC
>CACYHX010000016.1 GCA_902774365.1 uncultured Bacteroidia bacterium
CGCGCTTGTTCACCGTAATGTTACCACTGCCGGCCTTCATATAGATACGGGCAACGGCGGTCTTTCTTCTACCTAAAGCGTTGATAACTTCCATGATTAGTCTTTATTCTTAATTGTGTTGATTTTGAGTTCTTGGGGCTGTTGTGCCTCGTGGTTGTGGTTAGGACCTTCGTAAACGTAGAGGTTCTTGAAGATGGCGTCGCCAAGCTTATTCTTGGGGAGCATGCCGCGCACGGCGTGTTCGAGAACGAACGTGGGCTTGCGCTTCATGTACTCGGCAACGGTTCTGGTACGCTGGCCACCCGGATAGCCCGTGTAGCGCATGTAGTACTTCTCGGTGAATTTGTTTCCGGTCAGGACCACTTTCTCTGCATTGATGATGATGACATTATCACCACAATCGCTGTGGGGAGTAAAGCATGCCTTCCTTTTGCCACGCAGAATCATGGCAACCTCGCTAGCCAAACGGCCGAGGATTTGTCCTTCAGCGTCGACGACATACCATTTCTTGTTGGCATTCTCTTTGTTGACGCTTACTGTCTTGTAACTTAAGTAGTTCATTTTGTGTTTAATATTGTTTATCCAATTCTATAAGACACTACCCTATTTTTGGGCGTGCAAAAATACACCTTTCTCCTTTACGCTCCAACTTTTTTTTGCATTAATTCATTTTCGCCCATAAATCAATGCGTTAGCGCGTTCAGAAGACCGATGATGGACTTTACTAACGAGGCCGCAAAAGTACTACTTTTTTGAATACTGGCAATACATTAATTCAATTTTTCTATCTTTGCAGCCTCAAAACCAACGCAGATGTCCATCCAAATCAACCATATCACCAAGCAATATGGCGAACAGCTCGCCCTCAACGACGTCACGCTCACTATCAATAAAGGTATCGTCGGACTGCTCGGCCCCAACGGCGCGGGCAAGTCGACGCTGATGAAAATCATCACCTGCTTCATCCCGCCCACCTCGGGCACGGTGAGCGTCGAAGGACACGACGTCATGGACGACCCGATGGCCGTCAAGCGCATCGTGGGCTACCTGCCGGAGCACAACCCGCTGTATCTCGATATGTACGTCCGCGAATACCTTGAGTTTGTGGCAGGTGTGCATCAGCTGAAAGGCGAAGCCGCCCACAAGCGCATTGAAGCGATGATTGACGAGACAGGCCTCGGCATCGAAGCACACAAGAAGATCGGGGCCTTGTCGAAAGGCTACCGCCAGCGCGTCGGCCTCGCCCAAGCCATGATGCACGACCCGCAGGTGCTCATCCTCGACGAGCCTACCTCCGGCCTCGACCCCAACCAGCTCATCGACATCCGCAACCTCATCTCCAACCTCGGCAAGGAGAAGACCGTGCTGCTCAGCACCCACATCATGCAGGAGGTGGAAGCCATCTGCGAACGCGCCATTATTATTAATAAAGGTGTGGTGGTGGCCGACGACAAGATCGAGAACCTGAAACAAGAGAACTCAGCCAGCAACGTCGTCGTCGTGGAGTTTGAGAACGAGGTGGACGAGGTGCTGTTGCGTGGCATCCCGCAGGTGGGTCGTGTGCAACGCGTCAAAGGCAACCACTGGATCCTCGAGCCGCAGGGCGACACCGACATCCGTGCCAACCTGATGAAATGGTCCGTCGACAACAGCCTCATCATCAAGACCTTGCAAAAAGAAGACTTGAGCATCGAAGAGGCATTCCAGAAGCTGACGAAAGGATAAAGATTTCATTTTAACCTCATCGCCTTTTCCCATTAGCTTTTTTTACCCATATTTGTGATCTTACATTCACTTATTTTGTACTTTTGTAAGTTTAAAAATATGTTTTTCATTGATTAAATAATCAATTGACAATGAATAAGCAGCAACAAACACATCAAAGCAATAAACAATTAAAATTTTCAAGCCATGAAAACAGGTAAAAAGATTTGGCTCTGCATCGCAGGCATCCTCCTCATCGCCTTAGGCGTTTACTTCATCATCAACCCCAACGTCACCCTCGTCTCCACGGCATGGGTTTTGGGATTCCTGACCCTCTTCACGGGTATTTCCAAGTTGGTGTTCACCCTCAGGACGCAGGCCTTCATCCCCAACAGCGGCACCCGTATGCTGAGCGCCCTGCTCGACATTTTCTTCGGTTGCTTCTTCCTGTTCAACCTTTTGGGCACCGCCTTGTCGCTCCCATTTGTGTTCGCCATTTGGGTCATCATCGAAGGCATCAGCGTCTTTGTCGCGAGCTTCGACTATAAGAAGGTGGGCTTCCCCTACTGGTGGGCGCTTATGCTTTTGGGCATCGCCGGCATCGTTCTCGGCATTTGCGGCATCATGAACATGGATGTCACCGCCGTCACGCTCTCCGTCCTCATCAGCATCCCCGTCATCCTTTTCGGCCTGGCCAACATCCTCGCCGTGGCAGGCGTCAACCGCTTCGAGAAGGAAGTGAAGAATGTCGTCAACCATGCCTTCAAAGGCTGATAGGTATCACAAATACAATCACGAAAGGCGGCCCGAGGGTCGCCTTTCGTTGTTTTGCGGACATTACTAAAACAGGGATTTTTGGTTTCCCCGTTGCGGTTTCAGAAAAAAGATGTATCTTTGCCGCCTCAATCGTGGAAAGATTTGATTTGATTGCAACCACAAGAAAAAATGCTAAACCAATGCTTTTTCCTTGGGTTCCTGAGCCTGCCGAAGGACCCTTTCAGTCAACACTTCCCACACAAATTTCTTATTAACTAACTAATAAACAATTTGTTATGGGTTATTATTTCACTTCAGAATCCGTCTCAGCGGGTCATCCCGACAAGGTAGCCGACCAGATCTCGGATGCCATCCTGGACGCGACTCTCAGCCAAGACCCCACCTCTAAGGTGGCTTGCGAAACCTTAGTGACCACAGGCCTCGTCGTGGTGGCGGGCGAAATCCGCACCAATGCCTACGTCGAAGTGCCCGATGTGGCACGCCGTGTCATCGACAAAATCGGATACAACAAGTCGGAGTATCAGTTCGACGCGCAGTCGTGCGGCGTCATGTCGGCACTGCACGGACAGTCAAACGACATCTACCAAGGCGTTGGACGCCAAAAGCCTGAAGACCAAGGCGCCGGCGACCAAGGCATGATGTTCGGCTTCGCCTGCAAGGAGACCGAGAACTACATGCCGCTCACCATCGACCTGGCGCACATGCTGCTGCAGGAACTGGCCGCCATCCGCCAAGAAGGTCGCCACATGAAGTACCTCCGCCCCGACGCCAAGTCGCAGGTGACGGTGGAATATGACGAAGGCTGGAAGCCCTTGCGCATCGACACCATCGTCATCAGCACGCAACACGACGAGTTCCTGAAGAACGACAAGTTCATGCAGGAGAAGATCGAGGCTGACGTGCGCCACATCCTCATCCCGAGGGTCAAGAAACAGCTGCCTGCCCGCTTGAAGAAACTCTTCGGCGACGACATGAAACTCTATGTGAACCCGACGGGCAAGTTCGTCATCGGCGGTCCCCACGGCGACGCGGGCGTGACGGGTCGTAAGATCATCGTCGACACCTACGGCGGTCGCGGTGCCCACGGCGGCGGCGCCTTCTCGGGCAAAGACAGCTCGAAGGTAGACCGCTCGGCAGCTTATGCCGCACGCCACATCGCCAAGAACCTCGTGGCGGCCGGCGTCTGCGACCAAGTGCTGGTGCAGATCGCCTATGCCATCGGCAAGGCCGAGCCTGTGGGCTTCTACATCAACACCGAAGGCACCTCGCACGTCAAGATGAGCGACGCCGAAATCGCCCTCAAGGTGAAAGACTTAGTCGACTTGAGACCTTACTTCATCGTGAAGCGCTTCGGACTCACCAACCCCATCTTCGAGAGGACGGCATCCTATGGCCACTTCGGCAGAAAGCCCGTCATCGAGCCTGTCGAAGTGTACTACAAGGACGACACCACCTACGAGAAGGACGGCAAGACCTACAAAGACGTGGAGTTCTTCGCTTGGGAAAAACTCGACTTGGTAGACAAGCTAAAAGAAGCCTTCGGGTGCTAACAAAAAAAGGAGCCAATCGGCTCCTTTTTTTTATTCTTCAAACGCGCCATCGTCCTCCATCTGCTGCATCATGATGCGCGCCATGATTTCCTCGGGCGTGAGGCCGAGGTATTCGATGGACTTCTGTGCGTCGTCGACGAGCTCGCTATCGGGATATTCGTCAATCAGGCGTTGGAACATGACATGGGCCTTTGCCGTGTCGTTGAGTTGGTCGTTATAGACATACGAGCCCATCAGGAAAAGGCTCATCGGTGCCCAGCTCGACTCGGGATAGTTGGTGGTCAGCTGGTCGCAAATCGCGGCACTCTTTTCGGCATCCTTCAGCAGCACGTTGATTTCCATGGCATGATAGAGCCATTGGGCAGCGGTGGAGTCGTTGGGGTTCTGCTTCACAAACTGGCAGAATTTCTCCGCCACCTCGGGTGCCACCTCCTCGTTGACGCTGCGGTCGTTGTTGAACAAGGTCGCCTGTGCCGCCCTGAGGTCGTCGAGCGTGAGTTTCTGCTCTTTGTTGCCGCAAGCGAACATGGCCAATGCCAGTGCGACGACAACCATCATTCTCAAAGTCTTTTTCATCGTATTCGTTTTTATCTATGTTTTTTCTTGCGTGGGAAAATCATGCGGTAGTCCACGTCGCACTTGCCTTCGCTGATGGCGCGGAGCTTGCCTTGCAGCAGGGTCTTACGCAGCGGCGCAATATCGTCGACAAACACATGGCCTTGCAGGTGTTCGTACTCGTGTTGGATGATGCGGGCGCGAATGCCTTCGAAGACCTCCTCGTGTTCCTGGAAGTTCTCGTCAAGGTATTTGAGGCGAATCTTGTTGGGACGCATCACCTCCTCGTAGATATTGGGCAGGCTGAGGCAGCCTTCCCTGAAGGGCTCCATCTCTTCGGAGGCCTCCAGCAGCTCGGCATTGATGAAGACCTGCTTGAAGTCCTTGGCGGCCGGATAATCGGGATAGAACGGGTTGCCGTCGACGAGAAAGAGTTGGATGGACTTGTTGACTTGCGGAGCGGCGAGGCCGACGCCTTCGGAATGGGCCAGCGTCTCCCACATGTCTTGTATGAGGGTGCCCAATTCAGGATAATCGGGGGTGACGGGCTGGGCGATGGCCTTTAGGGTGGGGTGGCCGTAGGCTACGATAGGTAAAATCATTGTTTTATTGATTGTTGGTAGAGACGCGATTAATCGCGTCTCTACAAGATTTTGATTCCATATAAGATTGCAGGATGATGGTGGCGGCGATGGTGTCGACGAGTTCCTTGTCCTGGCGGCGAGACTTGCTCAGTCCGGCGTCGATCATGGTCTGGTGCGCCATCACCGAGGTGAAACGCTCGTCGTAGCGCACGATCTTCATGTCGGGCAGCAGCTTCTTCAGCCGGTTGACGATAGGCTCGATGTACTTGGAGCAGTCGGAAGGGTTGTTCTTCATGTCCTTTGGCTCACCGATGACAATTTGCTCCACCTCCTCTTGCTTCACATAGTTCAGCACGAAGTCGACGAGTTTGTGCGACTCCACCGTCGTCAGCCCGTTGGCGATGATCTGCAACGGGTCGGTAACGGCGATGCCGCTACGCTTGCGTCCAAGGTCGATTGCCATGATTCGAGACATCCTTCTTTATTCCTTTCTTATCATTCAATTCCAGCTTGTTTCAGAATAGCCAGAAAAGTTCCTTTTTTCAAATCCTTTCCATTATGAAAAGGCACTATGATGGTTTTATTACTCATCGGGTTATAATATACCCTATGAGAACCTTTTGCTCTTTTAAATTGAAAGCCAGCGTTTTCAAGGAGCTGTATCAAATAAGACGGGCTTAAATTCATGCCATAGCCAAATTCAATGAATACTCCAACATGTTGCTGTCATCAGGGACAGGTTCGCCTCTGTCTTCCAGCTCTTCAATGTACAGCCCTATGGCTTCCTTCGCCATCTCAATTGCCTCATCTACAGTCTCACCATAGGTAATACAACCAGGTAATGAAGGAACGAAAACGGTATAACCACCTTCAGGCTCCCGACGCAAGTTGATTCTGTAGTTTCTATTCATCATATTCAAATTTGCCGCAAAAATAATCATTTTTTCCCGAAAGCAGTAGAGGAAAACAAAAAAAGAGGCTCTCTCGAACCTCTTCTTCTTGGGGTGGAATGTGGGATTCGAACCCACGACCCACGGAACCACAATCCGGTACTCTAACCAGCTGAGCTAAATCCACCATCTGTTCCGTTCGCACGGAAATCAGCTGCAAAAATACAACATTTTTCCATAACCGCGATGCTTTTTGTGCAATTTTTTCAATTTTTCTTCTTTTCGTCTCGAAATCAAGGGCGAATTCCGTATTTTTGACGGCGCAATACAAAAGCACCCATGGACGAACAACCGAAGCAAAACCAATCCCCTAAAGCGCTCGCATGGAAGCGGTTCCGGAGCAACAAGCTCGGGATGGCCTCTTGCGGCTTCGTGCTCCTCTGGGCTTTGCTGGCTTTGTTTGCCTACCTCGTCATCCCCGACAAGACACCCAACGCCAACCGGCAGATCCTCGAAATCAGCACGAAGAAGCCCGGCTTCGAGGTCGACATGCTGATGGTGCCCAAGGAGACGCCACCCGCCAAGACGCCGTTCTTCCAGTTCCTCTTCAACGGACGACCCGACGACTGCATCTACCTGCCTTTCGACAGCATCAAGGTTGACAAGGAGAAGACCATTGTTTATCTTTACCAGGGTGAGGAAAGTTCGACGGTGAGGACGGAGGTTGTTGACAATAGGGAACTGCTTAATGACGGCCCTTCGACAGGCTCAGGGACCTTAGTTTTCACTTCGGATAAGGAAGCTGACACCTATATAAGAAGCCATTGCGTGAAGCACCGCAAGTTCCTCCTCGGCACCGACCAGTTTGGGCGCGACTTCCTCAGTCGCTTGGTGTTGGGTAGCCGCATCAGCCTCACCGTGGGCTTCATCGCCGTGCTGCTCAGCCTGATGATCGGCATCGTCATGGGTAGCCTGGGCGGCTTCTTCCGTGGCAAGGTCGACGACGCGGTGGTGTGGTTCATCAACGTGGTGTGGTCCATCCCCACCCTGCTCCTCGTCATCGCCATCACCTTCGCCCTGGGCAAGGGCATCGCACAGGTGTTCATCGCCGTGGGTCTCACCATGTGGGTCGAGGTGGCACGCATCGTCCGTGGACAAATCCTCAGCATCCGCGAGACCACCTTCGTGGAGGCAGGCAAAGCGTTAGGTTTCAAGAATTTGCGTATCATCTTCCGACATATCCTACCCAACATCCTCAACCCCATCATCGTGGTGTCGGCGGCCAACTTCGCCTCGGCCATCCTGCTGGAGGCGGGCTTGAGTTTCCTGGGCATCGGCGTGCAGCCTCCCATGCCCTCGTGGGGCAGCATGATCAAGGAGAACTACGCCTTCATCATCCTCGACGCCGCCTACCTGGCCATCCTCCCGGGTATCGCCATCATGCTACTCGTGCTGGCGTTTATGCTCATCGGAAACGCGCTACGAGAGGCTCTTGATGTAAAGAACTAATTAAATAAGGTGCAAATCCCAAAAAAGTTGTATCTTTGCGCCCTCAAAAACGCATCTAACTTGCGGGTGTGGCGGAATTGGTAGACGCGCTAGACTTAGGATCTAGTTTCTCACGAAGTAAGGGTTCGAGTCCCTTCATCCGCACAAGTTAAAGATTATCAATAATATAGCAATGAACATCACACAAAGCAACAAAGGAGAAAACCTTATCTCCATCAAGATTAGCGTAGAGCAAGCAGACTATCAAGAGTCATTAGAGAAGTCACTGAGACAGCTGAGACAGCGGGCCAACGTCCCCGGATTCCGTCCCGGCATGGTGCCGATGGGCATGATCAAGAAGATGTATGGCGCCAGCGCCAAGATGGAAGCCCTGAACACCGTCGTCTCCGACGCCCTCAACAAGCATATCATCGACAACAAGCTCGACCTCCTCGGCTATCCGCTCAACGACCCCGAGCAGCAGCCTGCCGACCTTGAGAAGGACGACAACCTCGACTTCTACTTCGAAGCCGCCCTGCGTCCCGAAATCAACGTCGACTTCACCAACACCATGGTCGACTTCTACCATATCATCCCCACCGACGAAGAGGTGGACAAGGTCGTGGAAGACCTGCAACAACGCAACCCCAACACCAGCCATCCTGAGACCGTGGGCGAAGACGACCGCCTCGAGATCAAGATCCGCGAAGCCAAGAACGGCAAGGAAGTGGAAGGCGGCTTCGAGAAAGACGGCGTCTACTTCAACATGAGCCAGATCAAGAACAAGACGCAACGCAAGAAGTTCATCGACAAGGAAGTGGGCTCTGAGTTCATCGTCAACTTCGCCAAGGTGTTCGGCTCGGAAGAAGAAGCCGCCAAGGTCTTGGGCAAGGACGCTCCCGCCGCCGCCGACTTCAACATCATCATCGACGACGCCATCCGCAACGAGAAGCCCGAGCTCAACGAAGACTTCTTCAAGAAGATCTTCCCCGACAAGGACATCAAGGACCTCGACGCCTTCAAGGCCGCCGTCAAAGCCGAGATGGAGAAGCAGCATGAAGCCGAGGCCGACCCCATCCTCTTCAACAAGATGATCGAAGAGCTGGTGGCCGCCGTGAAGTTCGACATGCCCGACGCCTTCATGAAGCGTTGGATCGTCGAAAACAGCCAAGGCAAGATTTCAGCCGACGACATCGAGAAGAACTATGACAACGACTACGCCAAGGGTCTGCGCTGGCAGCTCATCGAAGACAGCATCGTGAAGGCCAACCCCGAACTCATCATCAAGGACGAGGAGGTGAAGGACTTCGTGCTGAAGCAGATCTTCCCTGGCATCGACTACGCCACCCTCGAAGACGACATGAAGGCCAACCTCGACAAGATCGCCGCCAACTACCTCAAGGACGAGCAACAGATAAACGGCCTCAAGAACCAACTCGCCGATGTCAAGATGACCGCCTTCCTGAAGGGCAAGATGAACATCAACTACTCCGAAGTCACCCCCGCCGAGTTCATGAAGCAGCTCGAAGGTGAGAGAAAACCCAAAAAAGGCAAGAAATGAATAACGAGTTTTTCAAATACGCCACCAAGCACGTGGGCCTGAACACCCTCGGCCTGGAGCAATACATCTCCAAGATCAACAACAGCGGCTACATCAGCCCCACCGTCATCGAAGAGCGTCAGCTCAACGTGGCGCAGATGGACGTGTTCAGCCGCCTGATGATGGACCGCATCATCTTCCTCGGCACCGCCATCGACGACTATGTGGCCAACATCATCCAAGCCCAGCTGCTCTTCCTTGAGTCGACCGACTCGAAGCGCGACATCAACATCTACCTCAACTCACCTGGCGGCAGCGTCTACGCCGGCTTGGGCATCTACGACACCATGCAGTTCATCAAGCCCGAGGTGGCCACCATCTGCACCGGCATGGCCGCTTCGATGGCCGCCGTGCTGATGTGCGCCGGCACCAAAGGCAAGCGCTCAGCCCTGCCCCACTCGCGTATCATGATCCACCAGCCCATGGGCGGCGTGGAAGGTCAGGCCACCGAGATCGAAATCACGGCCCGCGAGATCCAGAAGCTGAAGAAGGAACTGTACGAAATCATCGCCCTCCACTCGGGCCAGACCTACGACAAGGTGTGGGCCGACAGCGACCGCGACTACTGGATGACCGCCGAGGAAGCCAAGGCCTACGGCATGATCGACGAGGTGCTCATCAAGAAACAAGCCTAAAACAATGGCTAAGAAGTCAGGAGTTTGTGCTTTTTGCGGACGTAAAGCCAGCGAGGTAAGGCTGCTCATCCAAGGCATCGAAGCCGAGATTTGCGACAGCTGCGCCGAACAGGCCCATGCCATCGTCAAGGAACAGTTCGGTGAGGAGAAGAAGACCTATTCCCGCAAGGGGCTGGCGTTGAAGAAACCCGCCGAAATCAAGGCCTTCCTCGACCAATATGTCATCGGACAGGACGAAGCCAAACGCACCCTCGCCGTGGCGGTCTACAACCACTACAAGCGCATCAGCCAGAAGGTGGAGGCCGACGAGGTGGAGATCGAGAAGTCGAACATCATCCTCGTAGGTGAGACCGGCACGGGCAAGACCCTGCTGGCACGCACCATCGCCAAGATGCTCAACGTGCCCTTCGCCATCGCCGACGCCACGGTGCTCACCGAGGCCGGCTATGTGGGCGAAGACGTGGAGAACATCCTCGTCAAGCTGCTGCAAGCCGCCGACTACGACGTGGAAGCCACCGAACGCGGCATCGTCTTCATCGACGAAATCGACAAGATCGCTCGTAAGAGCGACAACCCCAGCATCACCCGCGACGTGTCGGGCGAAGGCGTGCAGCAAGCCATGCTGAAGCTGCTGGAAGGCTCCATCGTCAACGTGCCGCCCCAAGGCGGTCGCAAACACCCCGAGCAGAAGATGATCCCCGTCAACACGAAGGACATCCTCTTCATCGCTGGCGGCGCCTTCGACGGCATCGAACGCATCATCGCCGCACGCAAACGCACCAACGTCATCGGCTACGGCACAGGCGGCAACGAGGTCCTCGACAAGGACAACATGCTCCAATACCTTTCGCCCGCCGACCTGAAGAAGTTCGGCCTCATCCCCGAGATCGTCGGTCGTCTGCCCATCATCACCCACCTCAACCCCTTGGACGCCGAAGCGCTGAAACGCATCCTCACCGAGCCGAAGAACGCCCTGGTGAAACAGTTCCAGAAGCTCTTCGCCATGGACAAGATCAACTTGGTCGTCAAGGACGAGGTGCTCGACTTCGTGGTCGACAAAGCCATCGAGTTCAAGGTGGGCGCGCGCGGACTGCGTTCCATCATGGAAGCCATCCTCAACGACGCCATGTTTGAGATGCCCTCCGACATCTACGCCACGGAGCTGGTCATCGACCGAGCCTACGCCGAGGCGAAGCTCGAGAAGTCGGGGCTACAGAAACTGCATGTGGGCGACTAAAAAAAGAGCATCGGAGTTTCCGATGCTTTTTTTTGGCACAATACTTGCATTATCCCCTGCGTTGAACAACATAAAAACGCAAACGCCATGAAAAGAATAGCCTTAATCGCATTGATCGCCTTGATGAGCCTGACCACCCAAGCCCAACTCATCATGAAACGTAACGGCAAAACCGTTGCCTACCAAAAGGCGCAACCGACGTCGAGTGTGGTCGACTTCTCAAGCCCCACCGAGCCCGTCAAAGGCACCGTGGTGTACGGCAGAATCGAAGAGAACGGCGACACCACGCTGATCGTCTACCTGCCCGAAGTCGACATCGACCTGATGCAACGTTACCTGCAGATCACCGACACGCGCCAAGGCCGTCGTCTGGCCAACAACGTGAAGAAGGTGTTCCCCTACGCCAAGCTCGCAGGCGCCAAGATGCAGGAATACGACTCGATTTTGGCCCACGTCGACAGCAAGGCGGAGCGCAACCGACTGATGAAACAGGCCGAGCAGGAGATCACCGACCAATATACCGCAGAGTTGAAGAACCTCACCATCACGCAAGGCCTCATCCTCGTGCGCCTCATCGACCGCGAGACAGGCAACACCTCCTACCAAGTGGTGCAGGAACTGCGCGGCAAGGTGCGCGCCTTCTTCTACCAAGGCTTCGCCAGGCTGTGGGGCTACAACCTCAAGGAGGAATACGACCCGCACAACAACCCCGAAGACGACGAAATCGAAACGATAATGACCCTATTGGAAAGAGGGGTGATTTAAAAAGAAGAAGAGGAACCTTGAGGTTCCTCTTCTTCTTTTTGTAAATCCTTGGCATAGCCTTTCACCAGGTCGAAGCCCTTGTAGAGATACGGCACCGTCTTCTCCACGTAGGGATACAGCAACGACTCCTTCCTCACCTCTTCCTTGATGAGACCCGTCCACTGAAAATTGTTGAATATCAACAGCATCGTGCTACACAGCAGTAGTCCCTTGGCCAAGCCGAAGACGCCACCTCCCAATTTGTTCCAGAAGTTCAGGTTCATCGCCTTCACCAGACTGGTCACCCACCTCCCGAGGATGTTGACTCCAATCACCAAAAGGATAAAGGTCAGCACAAAGGCGATGGTGTTGAGGTATTTCGGGTTGATTTCCATGATGTCCTGCAGATGCTCAGCGGTGAAGTCGGAGAAGTGCATGGCACCGTAGATGCCCACGCCAAAGGCCAGCAGCGTCACCACCTCGATGACAAGGCCCTTGCGGAAGCCCTTGAATCCGAAGAGGAGGAGGATTATGGCGATGATTATGTCTAGGTAGTTCATTTTTTAGTTGAGAGTTTAGAGTTGAGAGTTTAGAGTCAGTGGTTAGTTTAGAGTTGAGAGTTTGGAGTGTGGAGTGTGGAGTAGTTAGTATGCTAACTATTTACTGTAATAGAGAATCATCCGTTCAATAGCGCGTTGGCAGACGGGGCAGAAGTCGTGGCCGTTGAAGGTCTTCATGAGGCAGTCCATGCGGGGGCTGTAGACACCCTCGGCCTCATAGCCACCGCCTTCGAAAACACCTATCGTGCTTTCATATTTCTTCTCGCGCGGCGTGGGGACGGGCGTCTTCTTGTCCAGCATGTCCTTCCACTTCTTGTCGAAGTCGACCAGCGTGGTGATATTGGGTTCCCAAGGCTCCAGGTCGTTGTTGTACATGTCGCCGTAGGTGTCGTCATTGTAGTATTCGTCGGCGAGGCCCGCGAAGCCATGCCCGAACTCGTGGATGATGACGTCGCTGCTGAATCCGTTGCTGCTGGCGCTGGAGCAGTAGAAGTTATAGATGCCGCCACCGCCGTATTTCTCCGTGTTGACGAGGATGTAGATCTGGTCGTAAGGCACCTGTCCCGCCAGGTCACGGATGTCGCGGTTGTCGGTGCTCATGCAGTAACGCTCCGAGTCGAAGGTCCAGAAGCTGAAGCGCATGACGGTGTTCTTATAGATGTGGTCGCCGGGCATGGTGCAGCCGCTCTCCGCCGAAGGTGCCATCACGCCACGGATGTTGAAGCTCTCACGGTAGCGGTCGTAAGGCGCATAGCTGAACATGCTCTTCACGAAGAAGTCGCAGTCCTTGATGAACTTACCCATCTCGGCTTGTGTGTAGCCCTCGGGCAGGATGACGATGTCGACGGCCTTGGTGATGTCTTTGTTGCCCATCCAGGCCTCATAGACGGGCAAGTTCAGGTTGTCGTAATCGCGGATGAAATAATCGTTCGGGTTGACTGTGATGCGCAGCCCCTCCACCAGCTTGCCTTCCCAAGTCTTGTAGCAAATGGCGACGTCGATCTTCACCTTGGGGAAGGGCACGATGACCGACTCGTCGAAGGTCTTGGTGACGACCTTGGCCTCGTCGGTGGTCTGCCACTCGCCATAGAGGTTCTGGTAGCCTTTGGAGAACAGCAGATGGTCGGTGCCTGCCTCAAACACCTTGACGATGTAGCTGCCAAACTCCAGGTCGTCGACGAGGTTGGTCTTGGAGCCGCTCCAATACGGCTCGCGGATGAGTTCCTTGAGGGAGATGGTGGTCGTGTTGTGGTTGCCGGTGAGGCAGTAGTCCACACGCAACGAGGCTTCGGTGAAGTAATTGTCGAATTGGGCGCAGGCCATCAAAGGAACGAAGGTCAGAAGGAAAAGGATGGTTTTTTTCATTGCGGTAAATTTTTCACAAAGATAAGCATTATTTTGTTAATGAAAGTAGTTTTTAGAGGTTGTTGCAGGCGCTCTGTCCATGTCATACCGACCGAGGAACGAGGGAGCGTATCTATGGGCAGAGCACCGGTGGTTGGGGTGGCACTTCTATTTGTTCCAAGCCTTGCCGTGCATAGATACACTCCCTTCGGTCGGTATGACATGCACGGCAAGACTTGAAACAGCGTCTACTGCTCAAACAAATCCACTCTTTCAGGATTCATTGAATCAATTAGCTTTTCTTTGTTTGCTCGGGACAGTTTCTTTATCACTTTTTCCCTCGCGATCGCATAGTCAACCAAACCAAATTCCTCAAAATATACCAACTTGTGGCATTTGTATTTTGCGGTAAAGATTGAGCCTCTACCCTCTTTGTGTTCACACACACGCCTTTCCAAATTATTAGTAACTCCGGTATATAGTGCTCTTCCATTAGCACTCTGCATCATATAAACCCAATACTTTTTCATAATACTAATAGCAAAAATAGGCAGCACAAAAATAAACAATTTGATGAATTGAACCGCCTCCTATAAAATCCATCTTTGCATCCCGCTGCCCATAGATTCCTTTCTTCCGCACCTGCCTCTGCTGGAATGACATGTGCAGCGGGGGATGACATAGGCGGCTGGTTTTAACCAAAAAATTGTATCTTTGCACAAAATCTAATGAAGATGCCGACTCCCTTATTATCCGTCCGCAACCTGCACGTCTCCTTCTCCCGCGAAGGGAAATGGACCGAGGCCGTGCATGGCATCGACCTCGACGTGATGGCGGGCCGCACCCTCGGCCTCGTGGGCGAGTCAGGCTCGGGCAAGTCGGTGAGTTCGTTAGCCGTGATGCGTCTGCTGAACGACAAAATCAGCCGCATCAGCGCCGACAGCGTCGTCATCGGCGGCGACGAAATCAAGGACTACACGGAGCACCAGATGGCCGACGTGCGCGGCAAGCGCATCGCCATGATCTTCCAGGAGCCGATGACCTCACTCAACCCCGTCTACAAATGCGGATACCAGGTGAGTGAGATGATCTTGCAGCATGAAGGAAGACATGCGGCGCATAGATACGCTCGCCCTGCTGCCCATGTCATACCGACCGAGGAACGAGGGAGTGTATCTATGGGCAGCAGGACTCGGTATGACATGCACCGCCAAGCCAAAGCGCGTGTCATCGAGCTCTTCAAGCAGGTGATGCTGCCACGGCCCGAGGCCATCTACGACAGCTATCCCCACGAGCTCTCGGGCGGACAGAAGCAGCGCGTGATGATCGCCATGGCCATCGCCTGCCATCCCCAGCTACTCATTGCCGACGAGCCTACCACCGCCCTCGACGTCACCGTGCAGCTCGAGATCCTCAAGCTGCTGCGCAAGCTGCAGGCCGAGACGGGCATGGGCATGATCTTCATCACCCACGACCTCGGCGTGGTGGCCGAGATCGCCGACGACGTCGCCGTGATGCACAACGGCGAGATACTGGAGCGCGGCACGGTGCACGACATCCTCAACCACCCGCAGCATCCCTACACACAAGGTCTCCTCGCCTGCCGTCCGCCCATCGACGTGCGCCTCAAACGCCTGCCCATCGTCAAGGAGTTTCTCGACGGCGAGTGGCAAGGCGGCAAGGAGCAGATCCTGCACGACCTGCAAATCACCGACGAGGAGCGTCGGGCACACCTCAAGCAGCTCTACAGCCGCGAGCCGTTGCTCAAGGTGGAGCACCTGCAGACGTGGTATCCCCTGCGCAAGGGGGTGTTCAGCCGCGTCTACGGCCATGTGAAAGCCGTCGACGACGTGAGCCTCGAGGTCTACGAAGGCGAGACCCTCGGCCTCGTGGGCGAGTCGGGCTGCGGCAAGACCACCTTGGGACGCAGCATCCTGCGTCTGGCCGAGCCTACGGGCGGCAAGGTGTGGTTCGACGGCATCGAGGTGACGGCCTTGAAGGGACAGGCCTTGCGCGACTTCCGCAAGCAGGCGCAGATCGTCTTCCAGGACCCCTACTCCTCCCTCAACCCTCGTCTCACCATCGGCGAGGCCATCGCCGAGCCGATGCTGGTGCACGGCATCGAAAAAGACAGAAAAAAAAGCCGCACCATAGTGTGCGACTTATTGGAGCAGGTGGGCTTGAAGGCCGAGCATTACGACCGTTACCCCCATGAGTTTTCGGGTGGCCAGCGCCAGCGCATCTGCATCGCCCGCGCCTTGGCGGTCAACCCGAGGCTGGTGATCTGCGACGAGTCGGTGTCGGCATTGGATGTGTCGGTGCAGGCGCAGGTGTTGAACCTCTTGAACCGCCTGAAGGAAGAGCGTCATCTCACCTATATCTTCATCTCGCACGACCTCAGCGTGGTGCGTTTCATGAGCGACCGCGTGGTGGTCATGTACAACGGCAAGCCCGTTGAGATGGACGACGCCGACGTGCTCTTCGAGCATCCGCAGAACGACTACACGAAGAAGCTCATCGCTGCCTTGCCCGGACGAGGGAAGGGAAATTAAAGATTTCTTTTTTGGAGGAAGGAAACAAATCTGCCATAAATCTTTCGTGAAATACAACTTTTCTATAAATCCGCAAGGAATGTGGAAAACTTTTCGTGCTCAAACAAATAAGGGAAGGACTACACTCTCTCCTCGACGCGTCGTCACGGGTATGCGCCCTTGAGGACGGCAAGGACAGGGTATGGTCCTTCCCTCTTAGGGTTAAATTATTGGATTGCCTTCGGCAAAAAATCTTTCAAAAATCTGTTTTAAAATCTTTCAAAATGATTTTCTCAGATTTTTGATTTGATTTTTGACAGATTTGGCTGCGCCGAATGCAAAGCATTTCTACGCGAAGCGTATCCCATTCTTATTCCTCTCTGCGTTTCTTTCCGACGAGGTAGGCGGCGCCGAGGCCCATGAGGACGGCGATGCCGCTGCCCAGCGGGGCCGGATTGTTGTCTTCGGAGCCGTGAGGCGGCAGCATAGGCATGGCCACGTCTCCACTGCCTGTGTCTTTGGCGTTGAAGTAGATGTAGCCCGAAGCCTGGCCGTTCTTGGCGTTGTTGCCACGGTTAAAGAGGCCGCCATCGGCGAAGGTGGTCATGGTGATTCCGAGGATGAGGGTGAGGGTGATGGTTAGTTTCTTCATCGTTGTATATATTTTATTCTTTTTATTCACTTTGACTTTCGTATTTGGTTTCGTTGGCTGTCAGCTCTCAGCTCTCAGCAATCAGCTTTCAACCTGTGCTGATAGCTGACTGCTGATGGCTGACGGCTTCCTTTTATCTCACCACCACTTTCTGCACCATGACGTTCTCGCCGTTGACGAGGCGGAGCATGTAGATGCCGGCGGGTTGGTTGATGTTGACGTTGGCGTTGCCGCTGAGGGTCTGGCTGCTGAGCACGCGGCCCATCATGTCGACGACCTGCAGGGTGGCGTTGCCATTATTGTTGATAACCCATTCGCTGCCGTTGAAGTAGGCGAAGTTGGCCGTAGTGTTATTCTCTTGGACGGAATTGGCATCGAACACCAGGCGGAAGCGGTAGGCGTTGTCGCCCGTGCTGGCTTGGAAGGTATAGCTCGGGGTCTGGAGCAGGTCGATGTCCATGCCGGTCTTGTTGTCGATGAGGTGGAGGTAGTTCATGTCGAGGTCCTCGATGTCGACGCTCATCGTGTAGCGGCCGTTGCGTGAGGCCTTGAAGTTGACAGGCAGTTCGCCCTCGTTTTCAACAGAGACGATGGCAAATTCCTCTTGACCTTGTTGGAAGTACACCTTAGTGGTGTTCTCGCTGAGATTGAGCTTGCTGAGCGTGCAGCCGTTGAAGTTGACGATGGCTCTATCCAGGAATTCGTTGTCGCGGTTCACGTCGATATTGACGTTGTTCTTGGCGGGGCTGCCCACGGGGTCGGTGGTAGCGGTGAAGGTCACCTGCTGTTGGGCATTTGAATTCGCGGCGATAACAAACACGCCTTCCATGGGGGCGATGACGCTGCCAGACACCACAGCGGTGCCGTTGATGCCGTCGCGGCTGCTTTTCATCTTATAGAACGGCATGTTGACAGAAGCATTGCTCGAGAAGGGGTTACCCACGAGGTTCCAGCCAGAGAATCTGAAGCCTTCCACATAGGTGATGTTCTGGGCAAAGGTCTCGTTATTGTCGTTCTTTGCCAGCGTACCAGCCAGGTTCAAGGTCTTGTTTTCCTTGTTGGCGTAGAGGTAACCGGTGCCAGCCTCCAGATTGAAGGGCACATCCTTATAGTTGCGCCATTCGAGCAGCACGTTTTCGCCATCCACGTCGTCTTCGGCAGACTGGTCGAAGTAATACAGGTCGTAGCCGTTGGTGTTGAGCATGTACTCCACGTTTTGAGGATTGATGGTGCTCGGAGCGGTGATAAGGTAATAGTTACTGGCGACAGTGGTGTTGCCATAGCCCGTAACGTCCTTCTGCATGGTACCAGCCACGTTGGCGGAGGTGACGAGTTGACCACCGTCTTCAACCACGAGGTTGGCGGCGGTGCCGTTATTGGCGCCAGTGAGGTAGACGATACCGTTGGCCTTCACCGTGACAAGTACGTTGGAAACAATGTCAGTCACCTTAGCATTAGCATTGATAGTTTCCCTATTCTTGCTTTCATTCTTTTTAAAGAGATAAAAACCTCTTGCATTGGCCTGTTCACTAGCATATCCTCTAAGCGCAGTCTCTGAAGTTGAATTGTCATAAACATAATAACTTGTACCCCTATGCATTACGACGTTATAGGTATTCATGTTAGGACTCTTATTTGAAAACTTCCACAAATACGATGAATAATCATTACCGGTTGCAAGCTTTCTATTTGCAGATTGAGTATAGCCCAAATAGCTACCCTCAACACTCACGGTAAAACCATTTGTATTGTTGCCTGTCAAAACAATCTCACAAGCTCCTTGTGGCAAAGACGGCACGGTTCCATCTGCACAGTTAACAAAATCAGTCACCGTCCAGTCTCCACTAACTGTCGATGTAGCAAAACGATATTTCAATTCTGGATTAGTGCCCGATTGAGCAAGAGCGCCAAACAAATAAGTGCCTGCAGAAATCGTATTTAAGTCAGTAACTAAATCATAACCAATGGATTGTTCAATCAAAGCATAGAGGATCACATCACCTTGAGGAGTATAATTATCTGCAAGAGCAGTCCCATTTGGTGTGTCAGACCAACCTTTAAAAACATATCCAGATGTATTAACTATAGCCATAAATTTACTCAAATCAATAGATTGCCCATCATTAACCTTTGCTGTCATTTCTACAGTGCCATTAATATCAAATGAAACTGTACGTAACGTGGCAAGATTGAATACTGCTGAAACGGTGACGTTGCTTGCAGGCATTATGAACTTATCATTGGTTACAGTAATAGGATTATTGTTTACATCCTTGACAACCCATTCACCAAAAGTATAACCCACATCAACACTTTTAGTCAAGGTTATCTCCTTTCCTTGTGTTGCAGAGCTATGGCTTGATCCAATTGAGCCACCTGCAACAGGTTGCATTAATGAAATTTCATAAGAAGGGCCTTCTGCTTCATAAAACGTAATGCTAACATTATCAAGACGCCAATCACCAGTAGTGTTAGTTGCCTGAAATAGAAGTGCAAAATAACCTGAAACGGTTGAAAACTCAAAAGTATTACTATTAATAGTTCCGCCTTGTACTCCTTCTGTAAGAGCGACTTGACTAAATGTGTTATTATTAGCCGAATAAATCAAGTACACTTTTGTATTGTTTTGATTCTTACCTCCTCCAACAGAAAAGGTCACTTTATTTATATTTGAAAGCGAAGTTTTACAAGCAAAGGCAGAGGCAGTTGAGGAAGTGGTAACTGGTGAAACTGCATACTTCGAATAATTAGTTAACTTGCAATTATTTCTACTGCTCGAATTAGTACCGACAGATTTATTATTACCTCCAAAAGTAATCACATAATCTCTTCCGTCTACGGTAGTGTTGTAGGCAGCATAACCAGAATTTGTCACAACCGCTTCAGATGTGACTGTAACATTACTTTTTGTTTGTCCCCATCCCGTGGCTGGCATGACAAAGCACAGCAGCAGCGCCAAAGCTGCCATCAATTTTGTAAATTCTCTTTTCATTTTTGTGTTGTTGTTTTGTTTGTTTATTATTTTAATTATTTGATATTCAAGGTTTAAGATTAGGCGGAAAACAAGCTCCACCCTACCTTTTTTTGAGGCTGCAAAAGTACAGATTTTTTGGGTTGGTTTGACAAAGTTTGGAAGATATTTTTTAAACGAGGTGTAGGCAACAAAAAAAGCGAGGCAAACGGTCGCTTGCCTCGCTTTCAGTTTCGCTTGTTACAGTGTTATTTCAGCAGGACATCCGGACCCATGTTGAAGTAGATGTCGGTGGGGATGCCGGCGGCATTCACCTTGTCGAGGTCGGCCTGCAGCTCGGGCTTGATGACACTCATCTCACCCATCCAAGCCTTGGTGGCCTCGTAGTCGCCGTCGCCCTGGTGCTTCAGGATGTCACCAGCGAGCTTCTCCACAGCCACCTTCATCTTCTCGAAGTCGATGGCATAGCGGCCGTCTTCGTTGCGCACGAAGGCGCCTTCGTTCTGGAAGTAGTTGAAGGTAAGCATGTTGGCCTTGCCGTGGGCGCTGGCGGCGCCGAAACGCACCGAACGGAAGATGCCCGCCATGAAGGTGGTGTAGTTGTCTTCCATGGTGGTGTTGGTGTATTCACCCATCTCGGCGAGCTTGGTGACGAGGTAGAGACCCAAGACGTCGGCCTTGGCCTCTTCGAGGGCGTTGTATTGGTTGCCGAGGGCCTCGCGGACGGTGCCCTTGCCCGTGATGGTGTTCTTGATGCCCATGCCGTGGGCGGTCTCGTGGAACATGACGTTGGCGAAGAAGGCGTCAAACTTGATGTGTTCCATCGACTCGGGCGTCATCAGCTCCTTGGCGATGGGTTCGAGGATCTTGTCGAACTTGGCCTGCATGGCGTTCTTGAGCTGGAGCTTGCGGGTGCCGCGCTCGAGTTGCACGCGCTCGTCGTTGGGCAGGTTGATGGCGATGGTCTTGCTGTTGGCGTTGCAGTCGCCGGCATAGTAGACCACGTCGTAGGCGGCCAGGTCGACGTCGCTGCCCGGCACTTCTTTCTTATATTCTTCCGGCACAGGCAGTTGCTTCTGCAGCTCGGGTACGAAGGCGGCATAACGGGCCAGCTGCTTGGTCCATTCCTGGTCCTTGATGAGGATGAAGGCTTCGTGAGAGGCCTTGATGCCGTAGCGGGCGTCGGTGTAGTTCTCGATGGGGCCGATCACCAGGTCGACGTTGTTGTTGCGGACGTCCATCCACTGCATGTCGCTCTCCAGGTAGTCGTCGGTGCGGAGGGCCTTGGCGCGCAGCCTCAGGTATTCGGCAAACTCCTCGTCGCCAGCGAGCTCGGAGGCGTCGTCGAGCAGCGAGGCGGCGCGTTTGATCTGTTCAGCGAAGTAGTCGTGATACCACACGCACTTCAAGGCGCCGTTCTCGTCGCGGACGATCATGGTGTATTGGCTGGTCTTGTTGGGGTCGTCAAAGGCGTTCCATTCTTCCTCGGTCATGTCGGCGGGATAGAACTGTGCGCCGGCAGGCTTGGGGCCGATGCCTTCCACGAAGGGCTTGTTGCCGTCGAGGCCGTCCCAAGGACCATAAGCGATGGTGGCCATCTTGATGAGGTCGGGGTTGTCGGCGATGCGGGCCATCAGCTCGGCGTTGTCGCCGTAGTTCTCAAGCCAGAAGAGGCCGTCCATGATGTCGGCGGCTTCAAAGAGCAGCTTCAGCATCTCGCGCTCGTTGTCGCTGAGGTGGCTGATGTCGGTGGTGAGGGTGTACTCAGCGTACTTGTCCGACAGGTTGGTGGTGGGTTCTTGGACAGGCTCTTGGGGCTGTTCAACGTTCTTGTTGCCGCAGGCGGTGGCCACGAGCGCCACCACTGCGATGATTGCTAAGTGTTTGATTTTCATTTGGATTTTATTTAATTTGATATTTGATAGTTTTTTATTTCCCTTGAATTTTATTAATAAGGTCTTCCTTCTTAATATCGTGCATCAGGGTGAAGGCGAACCATTTCTTTCCCAAATCTTTAATGGAAGCCCCGATGTGGTAGACTTCATTGTCGATGAGCAGGAATCGGTCGTGTGCCTTGTTGAATTGCTTCACGTCTATAAGCGGATACTGACTGTTGTGTTTGTTGATATCCAACTTCAACTGCGAGGAAATTTTAGAGGTATAGATTGTTGCCGAAACTTTGTCTTTGCGTTTATCCAAAAGGGAAAGCACAGAATCATCTACATAGTTGTCAATCAAAACGATAGACTTTTTTGCTTTTCTGATTAGGTCGGCAACAAAGCGGTAAGCGTCGAAAACTTGTCCATCGAAAAAGATGCCTTGTTGAGGGGGTGTTTGTGCGTCAATTCTTTTGAAGACCTCATCGATTCGCTTATCGGTCTCCACTTGGTGATACTCGATATTGGAAAGGCGTTGGAAGATTTGAGCGTTACTGGCAAGAAAATGGCGCATCGAAGTAAAAGCCCTCATTATACGGATATTGGCTTCGATTGCTGTTGGTGAGCGAAGCACGCTGGAGAGCATGGCTATGCCGTTTTCGGTGAAGGCAAAAGGATTTTTACGAATACCCATTTTTATTGAATTGGATATCACAGATTGTGATTTCCAATTTTCGGTTTCTGCGGAAGACAATTGGAAGACGAAATCTTCTGGAAAACGTTCCTCATTTCTTTTAACTGCCTGATTTACAACTCGTGTCTCAACGCCATATAGCATAGCAATATCCCTATCGAGCATCACCTGCTTGCCTCTGAAGACATAAATAAGGTGCTCTAAACCGACCTGTTGGATGTCACCATTTGTGATATCCAATTGCCCGGCATCGACAACTTGGGATTCCAGTTTCACCTTTTTCGCCATAAAAGAAAACGCTAGATTATCAGCATAGCGTCGCCATAGGTGAAGAAGCGATACTTCTCGGCGATGGCTTCCTTGTAAGCCTTCATCAGCAGGTCGTAGCCGGCGAAGGCGGCCACCTCCATCATCATGGGCGACTTGGGCAGGTGGAAGTTGGTGATCATGCAGTTGGCCACCGAGAAAGTGTAGGGCGGGAAGATGAACTTGTTGGTCCAGCCCTTGTACGGCTTGATCTTGCCGCCGATGGTCATGGCGGTCTCGAGGGCCTTCAGCGAGGTGGTGCCCACGGCGATGACGTTGTTGTGGCGGGCGTTGGCCTCGTTGACCAGGGTGCAGCACTCCTCGTCGATGTACATCTCCTCCGAGTCGGGCTTGTGCTTGGTGAGGTCTTCCACCTCGATGTCGCGGAAGTTACCCATGCCGGGGTGCAACGTCAACTCGGCGAAGCTGGCGCCGATGATCTCGAGGCGTTTCATCAGGATCTTGCTGAAGTGCATGCCTGCGGTGGGTGCCGACACGGCGCCTTCCACCTTGGCGTAGATGGTCTGGAAGTCCTCGGCGTCTTCGGGACGCTCCTCTCGGTTCAACTCACGCGGAATGGGCGTGTGGCCGAGAGAAGAGAGTGTCTTCTTGAACTCGTCGTAGGTGCCGTCGAAGAGGAAACGCAGCGTGCGGCCGCGCGAGGTGGTGTTGTCGATGACTTCGGCCACCAGCTCGTCGCCTTCGCCGAAGTAGAGTTTGTTGCCGATACGGATCTTACGGGCCGGGTCGACGAGCACGTCCCACAGACGGCTCTCGTGGTCCAGCTCACGCAGCAGCAACACCTCGATCTTGGCGCCGGTCTTTTCCTTCTCGCCGTAGAGCTTGGCGGGAAACACCTTAGTATTATTAATGACGAACACATCGCCGTCCTTTGTGTAGTCCACCAGGTCCTTGAAGATGCGGTGCTCGATCTTTCCAGTCTTGCGGTCGACGACCATGAGGCGGGCTTCATCGCGGTTCTGCATGGGCTGCAGGGCGATGAGCTCGCTGGGTAGGTTGAATTTGAATTGTGAGAGTTTCATTGTATGATGTTTATGTTGTTTTTCGTCCGGTACAAACTACAAATATACGACAAAAACGAAATTTTGTCAAGTGTTTTTTCTTAATATGCTGATTGTCAGGATTGTTTTTGCTCTTTTTCCTGTTGCTCGCGTTTCCATTCCTTGTAGGCATCGCCCGTGTCGACGATATGTTGTCTGAGCTTCTCCAGCGGCCAGGCGTCTTCAACCTTGAAGTCGCCGATGCGGGTGCGGCGCAGGGCGGTGAGGCAGGCGCCGTTGCCCAGGGCCTTGCCGAAGTCGTGGGCGAGGCTGCGGATGTAGGTGCCTTTGCTACATGTCACCTCGAAGTCAAGCTCGGGAAAGCGGTCGAGGTTCAGGCGGAAGTCGTCGATGCGGACGTCGCGGGCCTTCAGCTCTATCTCCTCATCGGAGCGGGCGTAGTCGAAGGCGCGTTTCCCCTTGATTTTGATGGCGGAATACTTGGGCGGGTATTGCTTGAGTTCGCCAATGAACTGTTGCCGTGCAGCTTCAATCTGCTCGGGCGTGATGCCGTCCGTTGGGAAGAAGGCATCGGGTTCGCTCTCAAGGTCGAAGGTCGGGGTGGTCTGGCCGAGCAGGATAGTGCCCGTGTAGGTCTTCACCTGCGCCTGGTAGTTGTCGATTTGCTTGGTCATCTTGCCCGTGCAGAGGATGAGGAGGCCCGTCGCCAAGGGGTCCAACGTGCCGGCATGGCCCACCTTCAGCTTGCGGATGCCATAGCAACGGTTGAGCAGGCTGCGGATGAAGTTGACCGTGTCGAACGACGTCCAGTCAAGGGGTTTGTCGATGAGGATGACCTCGCCTTCTTCGAAGTTAAACATTACTACAGTCTTTTATGATAGGGAGTCACTTATGCTTTTCCTGTCATGGCGGAGGGACATCCGCCATCTCCTGAACAAGAAGGATTGTCCTTGTTTTCAGGAGATCGCGGATCAAGTCCGCGATGACAGTTCATAATAGCATTATCATATTAAAATAGATACGGCAGAACGATAGCCAGCACGCCGACGATGGCGCAATACACGGCGAACCAAATCAGCTTGCCTTTCTTCACGATGCTGATCATCCACTTGCAGGCGAAGCATCCCGTGACGAAGGCGGCGATGAAGCCGATGAGCAGCACCCATGTGGGGGTCGAGACCGTCGCCACCGCATCAGCCGCGGGGGAGAACAGGTCTTTGGCATCCAAAAGGGCCTCGCCGAGGATGGGCGGGATGACCATCAGGAAGGAGAACTGGGCCAGCTTTTCCTTCTTGTTGCCGAGCAGCAAGCCCGTGGCGATGGTGGAGCCTGAGCGCGACAGTCCGGGCAGCACGGCCACAGCCTGCGCGATACCGATGACGAAGGCGTGCAGAGGGCTGATGTTTTCCTTTTGGCGCGGCTTGGCGAAATAGGAGAAGGCCAACAACGAGGCGGTGACCAGCAGGCAGATGCCCACGACGAGCAGTCCAGAGCCGAACACCTCCTCCACCTTGTCCTTGAAGAAGAATCCCACAATCATCACGGGGATCATGGAAATGAGGATGTTGACGACGTATCTCGTGCCATCGTTCCACTTGAACTTGAAGAGGTCCTTGAAGAGCCACACGATTTCCTTCCAGAGGATCAGGCAGGTGCTCAACACGGTGGCGATATGCACGATGATGGTGAAGTCGAGGGCTTTCTCAGCGTCGACGCCAAAGAGGTATTGGCCGATAGCGAGGTGACCGCTGCTGCTGACGGGCAGGTATTCCGTCAGGCCTTGGATGATACCGAGTATTAATGCTTCTATCCAGCTCATAATGTGTTGTTTTATAGTCAGGAAAACCCAACTGTGATTCATCACCCTGTACTATTGCCGTCATGGCGGAGGAACATCCGCCATCTCCTAAACAAGAAGGATTGCCCTTGTTTTCAGGAGATTGCGGGTCAAGCCCGCAATGACGGCTGCGATGACCGTCTTTTGTCGGTTTCGTTTCCCATGTGTTTTTATTATTTTTTTCCTCTCCAGAATATCGCTACGATTTCGACGACGAAGCCAGCCAAGACCAAGATGGGCGCCAGCGTGATGCGTTGGAAGTCAAACATCTTCTCGTTGAACACGTCGGGGTCGGTGGAGCCGCCGCCAATCATCAGGATGAAGCCCAAGGCGATGAGGGCGAGGCCGATGAGCACGATGATGAAGTTCTGTTTGCCGAAAGGCAGGGCCTTCTGTTCGTCGGTGGGTTGAGCCATTTCTTTCTTGTTTGTTTCTTTTGCCATATATTCTTTATTTCAAAATTTCAAGATTTATAATTTCAAAATTCAATTCGGGCCCTTCGACAGGCTCAGGGACCCTTATGCGTAGAGTCGGTCGATGTCGGCATGGAGGTATTTCCGCAGGGCCAGCCGTGTGGAGAGACCGCCGAGCAGGATACCCAACAGGATGATGCCGACGAAGATGCCGATAATGAGTTTATAGTCTTGTACAAAGGTCAGTTCGGGGATGCGTTGCATGAGACCATACAGCAACAGGGCCAGCATGGCGTCGGCGATCACCGCGCCGAAGAAGCCCTGCGAGATGCCGCTGCGGATGAAGGGACGACGGATGTAAGCCGGCGTGGCGCCCACGAGCTGCATGCTGCGCACAAGGAAACGTTTGGAGTAGATACTAAGGCGTATCGTGTTGCGTATCAGCGTAATGGCGATGATGAGCAGCACAACACTGGCCACCATCAGCGCAAAGCCGATGCGACGCACGTTCTGGTTGATGAGGCCGACGAGCGACTTCTGGTAATAGATCTCCTTGACGTCGGAGTTTTTCAGCAGCTGGGTCTGCAATGCCACGATGCTGTCGTTGTTGGCCCAGTCGGCATTGAAGCGCACGTCGATGGAAGGCAGCAGCGGGTTCTCTTCGTTGCCGAGCCATTGCAGGAAGTCCTCGCCGAGGTCTTCGCTGAGGCGGCGTATGGCCTCCTCCTTGGTGATGTATTCCGTCGACTTCACAGCAGGCATGGCGTCGAGTTCACTTTGCAGCTTGAGGATGTTGGCTTCCTTGACGTTGCTGTTCATCACGATCTCGAAGCCGATGTTTTCCTTGAGGTAGTTGGAGAGTTTATGGGCATGCAACATGAGCAGGGCGAATATACCTAACAGGAAGAGTACCAATGCGATACTCATCAGCGACATAAAATAAGACCCTGCCACGCGGCGTCTGCTTGAACTCTTTTCGGACATTTTTTGTTGGTACTAATTGCCAAACTATAAATTTGAAACGGCAAAGATAAGCAATTAATTACATTGAATCTCCGATTTCTTGCACTGTGGCAGATTTTTTACTACTTTTGCCTTCTAAAACCTGAATATATGTGTACGGTAAGTTTAAACATTGACAAAACTATTGTAACCGAGCGCATTCACTTGATGGAAACGGGTAAGGCCACCTATGTTGATGGTGAGGAAGGATTTGCACAAATACGGATGCGCTATGGCCTATAAATACAAGATGAAATGATTACATTGATTGCCATTTGGAACAATTATCAAAATCCGAATAGACTCATCAATATTATCAAAACAAGGGAAGAATAAGATTATGCAAATCCTTAAATCGAATATAAAAACCTCCTCCGAGGAGTTCAAGCAGAACGAGAAGAACTTCCTCGCCCTGATGTCGCAATACCGCGAGGCGATGGCGGCCTCGATGCAAGGCGGCGGCGAGAGCGCCGTAGCCAAGCACAAAAAACGCAACAAACTGCTGGCCCGCGAGCGCATCGACCTGCTCATCGACCCGAACACGCCGTTCCTCGAGCTGTCGCCGATGGCGGCCTACGGCACCTACAACAACGACTTCCCCTCGGCAGGCATCATCACCGGCATCGGCGTCATCCAGGGACGAGAGGCCGTCATCGTGGCCAACGACGCCACGGTGAAGGGCGGCACCTACATGCAGTACACGGTGAAGAAACACCTTCGCGCCCAAGAGATCGCCATGGAAAACCACCTCCCCTGCGTCTATATGGTCGACAGCGGCGGTGCCTTCCTGCCCGAGCAGGACACGGTCTTCCCCGACCGCGACCACTTCGGGCGTTTCTTCTACAACCAGGCGCGCATGTCGGCCATGGGCATTCCCCAAATCGCTATTGTAATGGGCATGTGTACGGCTGGCGGTGCCTACGTTCCTGCCATGAGCGACGAGACCATCATCGTGCGCAATCAAGGCACGATTTACCTCGGTGGACCTCCGTTGGTGAAGGCCGCCACGGGTGAGGTGGTCACGGCGGAAGAGTTGGGCGGTGGCGAGATGCACACCTCCGTGTCGGGTGTGGCCGACCACCTAGCCGAAAACGACCAACATGCCCTGCAGATCTGCCGCAACATCTTCAAGACCTTGGAGAAGAGCCATCGCCAGAAGCTGGATATGTTGCCTGTCGAGGCACCTCTATATGACCCGCACGACCTCTACGGCCTCGCGCCCATCGACTTCCACAAGCTCGTCGACCCGAGGGAAATCATCGCCCGCATTGTGGACGGTAGCCGATTCCAGGAGTTCAAGTCAAGATATGCCACGACCCTTGTCTGCGGCTTTGCCCATTTGATGGGCTTTCCTGTGGGCATCATCGCCAACTACGGCGTGTTGTTCTCTGAATCAGCCTTGAAAGCCACACACTTCATCGAGCTTTGCTGCCAACGTAACATCCCGTTGGTGTTTTTGCAGAATATCACGGGCTTTATGGTGGGCAAGCAATACGAGCAAGGCGGCATCGCCAAGGACGGTGCCAAGATGGTACACGCCGTCTCGAATGCTAATGTGCCCAAGTTCACGGTCATCTTCGGTGGGTCGTTTGGCGCGGGCAACTATGGCATGGCAGGTCGCGCCTACAGTCCGAGGCTGCTCTTCATGTGGCCCAACGCCAAAATCTCTGTCATGGGCGGCGAGCAGGCCGCCAGTGTCCTTGCCACGGTGAAGGAAGACCAATACAAATACAAGGGCCTCGAAGTTCCGAAAGACGAAATCGCACAGCTGAAAAAGGATATTTTGGCCAAGTACGACTACGAAGGCTCGGCCTTCTACAGCACCGCTCGCCTCTGGGACGACGGCATCATCGACCCCGTCGACACCCGCAAAATCCTCGCCTTGGGCATCGCCGCCTCATTGAACCAACCCTTCCCGCCGCAGCAGTTTGGGGTGTTCAGGATGTAAGTTTAATTACGCTAAATAGAAAAATCCTCTGATATGAAAAAACTCACCTTTATCCTCTTTTGCTTGGCTTTTGGACTTTTCTTGCAGTCCCATGCCGAACCCGTCAAGCTGCAAAGCCCCGACGGACAACTGGAAGTGAAATTCGAAGTGCGTGACGGCGTACCTTATTATTCCCTCGACCGCGCTGGCAAGCCTATCGTGCTGCCCTCCAAGATGGGCTTCACCCTCGAATGGCGCGACGACCTCGCCCATGCCTTTGTGCTGAAGGATACGAAATACAGCACCTTCGACGAGACTTGGGAACCCGTCTGGGGCGAAGAAGCCCAAATCCGCAACCATTATAACGAGATGCTCGTCACCTTGGAGCAACCCATTGGGTCGGTGGAGAGTATGGACCACTCCACCGAGAAGAAGGCCACGGTGATGCAAATCCGTTTCCGTCTTTATGACGATGGTCTTGGCTTCCGCTATGAGTTCCCCATCGAAAACGCCTTGGTGTGCTTCTGGATTGAGGAAGAACTGACCGAGTTTGCCATGGCGGGCGACCACATGGCTTGGTGGATTCCGGGCGACCTCGACACGCAGGAATACAACTACACCGAGTCGCGGCTGTCGCAGATCCGTGACTTGTGGGAGGCAGGCCACAAAGACGGCGGTTGGCCTTGGACGGCGTTCTCGCCCACTGGCGTGCAGACCGCCCTGCAGATGAAGACCGACGATGGCCTTTACCTCAACATCCACGAGGCCGCCACGCTCGACTTCCCCACCATGCACCTTGACCTTGATGATAAAAATATGGTCTTCCGCGCCTTCCTCTGCCCCGATGCCACGGGCTACAAAGGCCGCATCCAAGCCCCTTGCGTCACACCTTGGCGTACGGTGATGGTCTGCACTTCGGCTACCGATGTCCTCGCCTCACGCCTGATTCTCAACCTCAACGACCCCTGCGCCTTGGAGGATGTGTCGTGGATCCACCCTGTGAAATACATGGGCGTGTGGTGGGAGATGATCTCGGGCAAGAGCACCTGGGCCTACACCAACGACTTCCCGTCGGTGAAACTCGGCCTGACCGACTACGAACATGCCAAGCCCAATGGCACCCACGGTGCCAACAACGCCAACGTGCGCCGCTACATCGACTTCGCCGCCGCCAACGGCTTCGACGGGCTCCTCATCGAAGGCTGGAACATCGGCTGGGAAGACTGGTACGGCAAGCAGAAGGAATATGTCTTCGACTTCCTCACCCCCTACCCCGACTTCGACCTGCCTGCGCTGAACAAATACGCCCACGAAAAGGGCATCCGCCTCATCATGCACCACGAGAGTTCTGCGTCTACGGTGAACTACGAACGTTGGATGGAGAAGGCATACACCTTGATGAACCAATACGGCTACGATGCCGTGAAAGGCGGCTATGTGGGCACCATCATCCCCTTCGGTGAAGGCCACTACAGCCAACCCATCAACAACCACTACCACTATGCCGTCGTGGAGGCCGCCAAGCACCATATCATGGTGAACTCGCATGAGGCCGTGAGACCTACAGGCCTCTGCCGCACTTGGCCCAACATGATTGGCAACGAGAGTGCCATGGGCACCGAGTTCCGTGAACGTATCAACCCCGGACACACCACCATCCTGCCGTTCACGCGTCTGCAAGGCGGCCCGATGGACTACACGCCTGGCATCTTCGAGACCGACATGGGCAAGATCGTGCCGTGGGGCAAAAAGATGAAGACCACCATCTGCAACCAACTGGGTCTCTATGTGACCTTCTATTCGCCCTTGCAGATGGCCGCCGACTTCCCCGAGCACTACGAGCCTTTCATGGATGCCTTCCAGTTCATCAAGGACGTGGCCGTCGACTGGGACAAGAGCCTGTATCTTGAAGCCGAGCCTGGCGCCTATATCGTCACGGCACGCCACCCCAAGCTGTCGACCTTGAACAAGGCCGCCGAGGGCGTGGGCACACTATCTGATGGAAAGAAAGGTGTTGTCTCCAATGCCACAAAGTTCGTCTATGCCTTGCCCGAAAATGCCACAGCCGAAGATTTGAAAGGTGCCCAAGCACACGATGTTTGGTACGTGGGCGGCATCACCGACGAGAACGCCCGTGAAGTGGAGGTGAAACTCGACTTCCTAAAACCCGGAACGAAATACGAAGCCACGATTTATTGCGACGCCAAAGACGCCAGCGGCATCCCCGACGAGCATTACAACGCGCAGGCCTACACCATCACCAAGAAGACGGTGACGAACAAATCGAAGCTGAAGGTGAGGATGGCGCCTTGCGGCGGATTCGCGGTTTCGTTGCGGTCATTATAAAAACAAAAGAGGCGGTGACACCGCCTCTTTTGTTTTATAACAGGTTCTTCGTCGACAGCAGCCCACAGGCAGCGTCGATGTCTTGCCCTCGTGACGCTCGTATGGTGGCGATGATGCCTTTCTCGTTCAAGGCGTCGCGGAACCAGGTCATCGTGGCGGCATCGGGGCTCTTCAGCGGGATGCCAGGCACGGCGTGATACCTTATTAAATTAAAACGACACCTTGTACTGCCCAACAGTCTAGCGATTTCCTTGACATGGTCCTTAGTGGCGTTCAAGTCCTTAAAGATGATGTACTCGAAGGAGAGGCGGCGTTGTCCGTGCCAGTCATGCTGTTTCACGGCGTGAATCACTTCTTTGATGGGATAGCTCTTCTCGACAGGCATCAGTTTGAGGCGCTCATCGTGGAAGGGGCTGTGCATGCTGATGGCGAGGTTGCATTTCGACTCCTCGAGGAAACGTTTGAGGTTGGGGATGAGGCCGCTGGTGGAGACGGTGATGCGGGTTGGGCTCCAACCGAGTGCCCATTCCTGGGTGAGGATATCGAGCGAGCGCATCAGGTTGTCGTAGTTGGCCAAAGGCTCACCCATGCCCATGAAGACGATGTTCGTCAATTCATCGAACTCGGGCAGGCTGAGGATCTGGTTCATGATTTCGGCCACAGAGAGGTTCTTCTGGAAGCCTTGTTTGCCCGTGGCGCAGAAGAGGCAGTCCATCTGACAGCCCACCTGCGTGGAGACGCAGAGCGTGGCACGCTCCCTATCGGGGATGTATGCCGCCTCGACGAAATGCGCACCAGCCGGGAAGAGGTATTTCTTCGTGCCGTCGGTCGACACCTGCTCCTTGACGGGAGCCTGCAAACCGGTCTCATAGTGTTCAGCCAGCAATGCCCTTGAGGCTTTGCTGAGGTTGGTCATGTCGTCGAACGACGCACAACGCTTTTGGTAGAGCCAGTCCACGAGCTGTTTGCCCGTGAACTTGGGCAGCCCCAACTGGTCGACGACCTCCTGCATCTCGGCAGGGGTCTTGCCTAAAAGAATCTGTTTTTCCATAATACGATGACGATTGATCAGCAGCCGATGGCGCGTGAAATCACGAGACGAAGGATCTCGGAGGTGCCTTCTCCGATTTGCAGGATGCGCTGGTCGCGGTAGAAGCGTTCCATGTCGAACTCCTTCAGCAGGCCGTGACCGCCCATCACCTGGACGGCTTTGTCGCAGACCTCGGCAGCCACCTCTGAGCAGTACAGCTTGGCCATGGCGGCTTCCTTGCCGAAGGGACGATGTTGGTCCTTGAGCCAGCAGGCACGATAGAGCAAGCCACGAGCGGCGTCGATCTTCATGGCCATGTCGGCCAGCTTGAAACTCACCGCCTGGAACTTGCACACCGGCTTGCCGAACTGCTCACGCTTCTTGGAGTAGGCCAACGCCATCTCGTAGGCGCCTTGTGCACATCCCAGACCCATGGCGGCGATGGAAAGACGGCCTGAGTCCAGAGTGGCAAGCATGATGTGAGAACCTTCGCCCGGCTTGCCGAGGATGCAGTCGTCGGAGAGGCGCACGTCGTTGAAGATGAGCTTGCCCGTGTTGGAGGCACGCCACATCATCTTGTCGTGCATGGGCGTCTGCGTGAAGCCTTCTTTCTTGTTCTCCACCAACAAGGCGGTGAACTCCGGCTTACCGTCCTTCATGCCCGACACGGCCTGCACGGTGGTGCCGAGGCTGATGGGCGTCGCGCTGTTGGTGATGAAGATCTTCGAGCCGTTGAGGTGCCAGAAGGTGCCGTCGTATTGGGCGGTCGTCTTGGTGCCACGCGAGTCGCTGCCGGCGTCTTCTTCCGTCAAGCCGAAGCCCCAAAGACGGTCCTTGCAGAGTTGGGGCAGGTATTTGCGTTTCTGCTCCTCGGTGCCATAGTCTTTGATGGGGCCGATGCCGAGTGAGTTGTCGGCGGCGATGGTGGCGGCGGTGCTGCCGTCCACGCGAGCCAACTCTTCCACGGCGATGATATAACTCAGGTTGTCGAGTCCTTGACCGCCATATTCCTTCGGGACGGTCATACCCAGCAGGCCGAGTTCAGCCATCTTGAGGGTCAGGCCGACATCGAAATGCTGGTCTTCGTCATTTTCGCGGGCTACAGGTTTCACTTCCTGTTCGGCGAAGTCGCGCACACGCTGGCGGAGGGCTTCCTGTTCTTTGGTGAGGTCGAAGTTCATAATTTTGTATTTGTTTGCTTTCAGCTATCAGCCTTCAGCTTTCAGCTTGGTGGCACCAAGGCTGATAGCTGACTGCTGAAAGCTGATGGCTTTATTTATTATTCCAACTCCAATAGCTGCATTTTATTGTCTACCATCTGACCTTCGGCGACAAGAATCTTCTTCACCTTGGCGGTGCCCGAAGCCACGATGTTGTTCTCCATCTTCATGGCTTCCACCACCATCATTATCGTTCCTTCTTTCACCTCATCGCCTTCCTTGACGTTGATTTTCACCACCTTGCCTGGCATGGGCGACACCAATTTGGTCTTGTCGTTCAACATCTCCTTGCAGGCGTAGTCCCATGATTCGTTCAGCTGGTCGGTGCGGCAGCAGGTGAAGTTGAGGCCGTGGAAGTTGACGATGGTCTTCTGCTCGTCGTTGACGGAACAATACACCATCTCCGTGCGGCCGTTGAGCATGATTTTCAGCTGTTTGTTGTCGTATTGGATGAACTCCACGACGAAAGGAGCCTCACCTATCACGCCACTGATCTTCCCAGCCTCGGCCGCCTTGATGCTCACCGGCACCTTCTTGCCTTCCACTTCGACGGTCAGTTGCATCTGATAACGCCAATAGCCGATCTCCTCCCAGACGTTATCGGGATGCTGCTCGACTTGTTTCTTGCAGAAGTCATACATCAGGAAAGCTGCCACGATGTCGTTCACATTCTGGTTGTTACGACTCGTCTCCATGGCCTTCATCAGCGTCTCTTGATGGGTGGCGCAGAACGAGGTGTCGATCTTATTGGCGACGAAGTCTTCGTCCTTGACGACCTCCCAAAGATACGCCTTGTTGGTGGTCAGGCCTTGGATGATGAACTCTCTCAATGCCTGTCGTGCGGTTTCGAGAGCCGTTTGGCGGTCCTTGCCGTGGCAAGTCAACTTGGCGATCATCGGGTCGTAGGCCTCCGAGACCTGGCATGCGCCGTCGATGCTGCTGTCGACACGGGTGCCACGCACCTGTGGCTCGTGGTATGCCGTCACCTTGCCTGGCGTAGGCAGGAAGCCGTTGGCGGGGTCTTCGGCGTAGATACGCAACTCTATGGCGTGGCCTTGGGGTTGTATGGCGTCTTGTGTCCATCCCATCTCCTTCCCTCTCGCGATACGAATCTGTTCCTCCACGATGTCGATGCCCGTGCGCATCTCGGTGACGGGATGCTCCACCTGGATGCGGGTGTTCATTTCAAGGAAGTAGAAGTTCAAGTCCTTGTCGACGAGAAACTCCACCGTGCCCGCGTTGCGGTAACCTATGGCCTTGCACAGCTTGACGGCGGTTTCGCACAGCTGTTGGCGTCTGTCTTCTGTCAGCGTCGGCGAGGGCGACTCCTCAATGATTTTCTGGTAGCGGCGTTGTATGGTGCATTCACGCTCATGCAGATGGATGACGTTGCCGAAGTGGTCGGCGAGCACCTGCACTTCGATATGGCGCGGGTTCTCGATGTATTGCTCGACGAACACCGTGCCGTCACCAAAGTATTTCTCCGCTTCGCGTGAGGCGCGTTCCAGTTCGTCTTTCAGGTCCTCTTTTTTCCATACGATGTGCATGCCTTTGCCGCCACCGCCTGCCGCCGCCTTGATCAGGACGGGATAAGGCAGAGTGTCGGCTTGTGCCATGATGTCGTCGTGGCTGCCCATGGTGCCGAAGGTGACAGGGATGCCGTTTTTGATGGCCACCTTCCTCGCTTCAATCTTGTTACCCATCAGGCACATCGACTGGGCGTCGGGGCCAATGAAGATGAGGTTGTTGGCCTCGCATGCCTCCACCAGCTCGGGGCTCTCAGAGAGGAAGCCATAGCCAGGATGGATGGCGTCGGCACCAGCATCCAAAGCCGCGTCGATGATCTTACGGACGTTGAGGTAGGTGTCTTTCAAGGTGCCGTTGCCCAAGGGGCAGGCCTCGTCGGCCATGCGCCGGTGAAGGGCGTTGGCGTCGTTGTCGGCAAAGACGGCCACGGAGGCGATATGCAGTTTGCGTAAGGTCTTGATGATACGCACTGCTATCTCGCCTCGGTTGGCGATGAGGACTTTATGTATTCTCTTGCTGTTCATGTTTCAAAAAAGAGGACGACCGGAAAGGTCGTCCTCTTGTCTTAAGCTTAGTGAATCAAAATCAATACACCATGAACTTCGTGCAGCTGCTATTGGCACCCTGGTTGAGGCGCAGGATGTAGGAGCCGGTGCTGAGGTTTTCGGTGTTGATGCTGAACTCATTGACGCCCTCGGCGACGCGGCCGATGTTTTGGCTCATCACCATACGGCCCGTCAAGTCGAACACTTGGTAGTTGACGTCCGTGTTCTCAGTAGCGTTGAAGCTGACGGTAGCCATGCCCTGTACCGGGTTAGGATAGAGAGACACGGTAGTCTCAAAAGCGACGGAGCCTTCAGGAACGCTGGTGCCGCTGACTTTGTAGTTCTCGCAGCGGAACACGCCCTTGCCATAGGTGGCGGCATAGATGATACCCGTGTTGTGAACGCCAGGATACTCGGTGACGAAGACGCCATCTTCGGTCACGTTGGAGACTTCCTTGTCCTCTTGGCTCATCAGCTGTTGCTTCAGATCCATCACCGGCACTTCACCCATCATGTGGTTGTTGGCAATCCATTCCACATTGGAGGCACCGATATTCTTGGTTCTGTAAATACCGCGTTCCGTGCCGATGATGACATCACCCGTGGCCATCTCAATCACTGAAGAATAGACGGGCATCTTGGGCAGGTTGCCTTGCACTGAAACGAAGGTCGGGTTATCGGACATGGCGTTGTTCGAATAGAACACGTAGCTGTCGTTGCCATAGTTACCGCAGGTAACAATGACCTTATTGGGATTACGCGGGTCGATAGAGACCGAGGTGATGGCTTGAGTGATAGCCGTGCCATTCACTTCGAAGGCGAGTGACTTGGTAACCACTTGGCAATCGGGGTTGAGGATGGTGTCGCCAGAGTTGTAATAGGTACCCGTGGCAGCATCGACGACCGTGTTCAAATTGGTCAGACGATACAATTTACCGTTTCTGTAACCCACATACAGGATGTCGCCATCAGCGGAGATGCTCATGCAAACAGGCTCGCCACCAGTATAGTTGTACTCAGCGGCTTCGGGTTGATGGTTAATCACCGTATTGCTAACCTTACCAGCAATCTTAATCCATTGCGTTTCAACAGCGAAGTTCAAGGGGGTCAACGTCATGTAGAGGTTTTCCTTGACGGTGAAGAACAGCTTGGCTCCGATGGGGTCATGCACTTCGATTGAGTCGCCATTGGGCAAATTCGCTTCCAAGGTGTAGTTAAACGGGTAGTTGCTGTTGCTCATGCACTCCACAACATCGTCAGCATGTTGGGTATGACCGCTGGTGTTGTAATACCAAACAGTGCCAGGATTCCAGTCGGCATCATAGCTTTCGAACAACACGATAGGCAAACGGAAATTGGACGTGCTAAAGCTGATGGAGGAGATGAAGTTGGTGGACACCCAGTCCTGACCAGCAGTCTCAGAACGATTAAAGCCGCCCTCCTTCGAGGTGACGAAAATCGTGTTGGGGTTGATCATCGAGAAGGCGCAAGGGCCAGCTGACGAGCTTTCGGACCACAAACCCATGTCGTCGCCCGAAGGATTGATCCATGCACCAGTGCCAGGGGTGTTCGTGTTTTCTTCACCTTCAATCATCACCAAGCCGTGGTCAAGGCCGGCAGCCATGACGCGCGTGTCCTTGCCAGAGAAGGCCACATTGAACATACGGCTGGTGACATATTGTCTGTTGCAGTTAAAGAACTCGAAGTTCCTATCGCCTTTGTAGACGCCACCATCGGTGCCGATGTAGTACTCATTGCTGTTTTTGGGGTTGAAGGCCATCACATGAAGACCGACATGGAGGTAAGCGGGAGAAGAAATCGTGCTGTTTGAAGTAAGGTTGAGGCACTGATAGTAACCGTTGCCGCTAGCGGGGCGCGTCAAGCGCCACAGTTTGTAACCCGTGACATAAAGGATGCCGTCGTCGGTCGGATCGACAACGATGCCGTGGTTGTAACGGCCTTGGCCGTCATAGATGGTATGACCCATGTTACTAGTGACTTTGGGCAAAGCCTTAGCCCAAGTAGCGCCTTTGTCTCTGGAGACAAACACACCAGTATGGTCACCGTTAGCATCGATGCACGAAGCATAGATGACGTTATCGTCCTTAGGGGCAATAGCGATATCAACCAGGCCGGCAGCTTGGGGAAGCAGCGTGTCGCCTTGCATATCGTTCGTACCGGAATGTGAATGGCATTCGAGATTGTTGACATCGGTGCCGATGTAAACCATGCCATCGACGGAAGCGACGATGACATTGCCACTACCGACCTTCACCTCTTCGGCATTGCCTTCGAGGGCCACTTGCCAGGTTTGGCCTTTATCGGTAGAATATTTCAGACCTTCGGGAGTAGCAGCCAACAGCTTATCGCCAGCAACGGCAAGCTCGTTGATATACAGCCATTCGTCAGCGGTGGGGGCGAGGACCTGCGTCATCAAGTCGTTGTTGCGGACATCAATGGTGTAGATACCCGTGCCGATAAAGCTGTTGCTGTAGTTCAAATCAGTGAGACCGTTGTGGTCGATGTTGACACCACCGTCACCGGTACCCACATAGATGATACCGTTTTCGTCTTGCACCATGGTGCTAACCATAAGGTCAAGGTTTCCCACTTGGTGCCAGGTGACACCAAAGTTGTAAGTCTTATAGACGCCACCGCCTTTGGAGCCGATGTAGACGACATTGGATTTGTTGTCATAAACGATAGCCGTCGTCTGACCGCCCATGTTGTCGGGGCCCATGCTAATCCAATACAAAGGATCGTTGGCGGCATCTTTCATTGCCGGGGCTTGCATGGCCTTGAACATGTCGGCCGGGTCAATCAAGCCCGTGTTTTGGTTGGCACGAAGGCTGCCCATGTAGCTCTCCGCGTTCATTGTGGGTTGCGTGCGCGGCACATAGTGTCCACCTTGGTCAGCGATAACCGACTGTCCCAAGATCATGATTACCAGAAGTAAACTGAAAGGTAAAAATCTCTTTTTCATATCACGAAATTTTAATTAATTCTCTGTTTTACACTACAATTTTACGCGTCTAATGACACTTTTTCACTTTAATATGGTCTGCAAATATAGGACATTCTTTGAAAGAAAAAACATTTTGAAGAAAAAAAATTTCAGTTTTTTTCAAAAAAGTCATTTTAAACCCCAAAAATGGTCAGAAAAAGCGCATATTATCCGCTTCAAGCCAACCAACACTTCCGTTGGCAATTTTGATTTTACACCACCCGTTGGCGGTATCCAAAACGCTGACTTTGGTGCCTTCGTGCAGCACAAAAAGGTCGACGCTGGCCTCGCTAGGAGAGCTTTTCACCGTCACCGTAGGGGTCATCAAGATGGCCTGGTCCTGCGTCGTCGAAGCCTGCTTCAACTGTGCGGCAAAGACCACCGACAAGGCGAAAGCCAACAGGAATACAAGTCCCGTGAAAAAGCCCAGTTTCCTCAGTCCCACCTTACGCGAACGCAGGAACAAAAACAGAGAAACCAACAACAGAGCAAAAAAGACAATGGAACACCATGCCCATCCGTCACCCGACAGCGATGCCCTGGCGTTGCGCCATCCCTTGACGATAAACGACTGTGGCACAGGCTCTATCTTGTCGACGATGGCATGGTTGGCGATGGCCAGGTTGGTCTGCACCTCTTCGTTGGAAGGGTCGAGTTTCAAGGCCTTCTCGTAGCACCAGATTGCCATGGGATAATCGTGCATCTTGTAGTAGGCATTGCCCAAATTGTAATAGAGCGGCACCGACTCCATGTCGGCAGCCAATATCTTCTCATAGACGATTTTAGCCGAGTCGTAGTTGCCTGTGGTATAGGCCTTGTTGGCTTGTTCAAACCAGACGTCTACATTTTCCTGGGCCTTGCCTGCCAAGGCGAAAAGCGTCATTAATATAAATAAGGTGTATCGTTTCATTTCTGTTTCCCTTTCATTGTTTACAAGACTTTTTCCGCTTTCGATATCACGTCGATGCCCTTCTGGTAGAGGTCGTCCATCTTCTCCTCGGCGCTGCCTGGGGCGAAGCGGGCGAACTCACAGCTGTTGAGGGTGTCGATGAACTGTTGCGTCAGCTCTTCGGGCACGTTCTTGCCCTTCATGGTCTCGCTGACCGTGTCCATCGAGAGCTTGGAACGTTCGATGCCTAGTTTGTCGGCGATGTAGCCCCATAAAGCCTGTGACATCTCCACATAGAACTTCTCTTGGTCCTTGGCTTTCAGATGCTGGTAGGCGTTCTTGAGGCGGCCACGGGCCACCTTGTCGGCCTTGCGGTTACGGTTAGCTGCCGTGTCTTGCGTCAGTTGCTCGCGCTTTTTCAGGACAAGCAACAGGATAACGAAGAGTGCCAACAACGCCAACAACGCCACGTAATAGGCTGCCGAGCCGAAGAACACTGTATGCATAGGCTTCAGATGCGCTTTGCCCGTCATGATATGGCGGATGTCGCTACCCAAATATTTGATATCCTCTTGGTTGGAGGCATAGATGCCACCGCCATCGTCGGAGCCAGAGCCTTTCTCCACATTGATTTCGTATGGATCTGACATTATCGTCTCATAGCTTCCACTCGTGGGGTTGAAATAGGAAAACTCCACGGCTGGGATGGTGAAGGTGCCGGCACGACGTGGAATCGCCAGATACTCTGCTTTTTTTGTCCCCGTCAGGCCTTGTGAGCCGACATTGCTTGATGTGGTGACCTTCGGGTCGTACAATTCAAAGTCAGGTGGGAAGACGGGCGCTGGCATCTGCAGCAGCTCTACGTTGCCCGTGCCCGACACCGTCAAGGTGATGGTGACGGCTTCGTTGGTGCTCAGCTCTGTCTTGTCGATTTCCGACTTGAAGTTATAGTTACCCACGGCACCAGCGAAGGATTCAGGCTTGCCGTTTTCGGGGAGGCTCTTCACGTCGAGGGTGAACGGCTGCGAAGTGAGTTCCTTCTTCACGTTGACGATGTTACGGTTGAAGAAGGGGTCGTTGAAGAACGCCTCGAAGGGATCCATGCCACGGCTGTTGTTACGCTCGGTGCGGATTTGTGCGATACATTCCATCGTCATCGGGTCGAGGGTGAGTTTGCCTGAACGCTGCGGGACGACGATCACCTTCTGGATCTCCGCCGTGGTATATTCAATGCCGTTGACATATTCGCTGGATTGCTTCAGCGTGCCGCTGTTGTCGGAGATGTCCTTGGTCCAGAAGCCAGCGTATGAGGGCATCTTGGAGAGCGACACCGACGACACCGCCACCTTGGTATAGAGCTTGTAGGTCAGCACGACCTGCTCACCGACGTATGCCGATTTCTTAGAGGGTATAACCCTGAGGAACAAGTCCTTGCCGCTGACTTGCGGGTCGTTGGTATTTTGCTGCTGCCCTCCCTGGCTGTCTTGTTCGCCACCATATCCACTACTTGAGTTGTTGGAATAGCTGCCGTCGTCGGGCACCACCTGGATGTCGAATGGCTGGCTGCTGACTTTGTCGCCCTTGACGGTCAGCGAGGCCGCACCCACATGGACAGTACCTTCATGATTGGCCTGCAGGGCAAAGGTGTAGGTGCACTTGACGGAATGTGACATTGAGCCGTTGACCATCGAGAAGCTGGAGCTCGTCGAAGTAAACGGGCCGCCCAGCAACGTGAGGTTGCCAAACGAAGGGGCCTGGAAATTCTTGCCTTCTGCGTTGGCTTCAAACACCACCTGAAAACGCTCGCCTACCATGACTTGTTTTGGGGCCGAAGCTTTCAAGGTCGGGTCGTCCTGCGCCCACATTGTCATAGGCACGGCACACACGATGAATAATACTAGCCTGAATATTGTCTTCATTGATCTATTGTTTTCACGATGCAAAAATAACATATTTTGTCCGTTTTTTTTGCGGACGCAAGCGTTGCGTCCCTACCAGTCTTTGTCGGATTTCTTTTTGGGTTGTTGTCTTACTTTCTGTTCGTTGACCTTTTCCATGGTCTTCTTCTCTTGGTTTTCAAGAGCGTCGAGCATACGCTGGGCATCTTCCTTCGACATCTGCTGACTCTGCTGCTGCTGGTTTTGCTGCTGCTGTTGCTGGTCTTGGTCTTGATTTTGCTGTTGGTCTTGCTGCTCTTGCTCTTGTTGGTCTTGCTGTTGTTCCTGTTGTTGCTGTTGTTGCTGCTGGTCTTCGCCTTCGCTCTTCTCAAAGACGGCCGAGACCTCCACGTCGAAGTCGGGCATGGTAAAGAAGTTGCCCAAGGGCTGCACCTTCACGGCGGTGTCGCCCACCTGATGGATGACATACTCCTTGAACTGGTAGCCAGGCTCGGGGGCATTGTCGAGCTTCACCGTCTCGCGGCGCGTGGCTTCGGTCTGGTCGAGCAACACATGGCCGCCTTTCACCGTGGTGTCGGGCTGCACCTTATAATAGTCTGTCGCCTCCACGAAAGTGGCTTTCACCGTCACGTCGGAGTCGAGCATCTGGAACATGTTGTCGTCGGAAACGGGAGCCGACTCGGTGGCGTCCTTTTGGCTGATCACCTGCAGGTCGCCCAACTGGTAGCCCTTGTCGGGCCTCACGATGATGCCCACGTCTTGTCCAGGCTTCACCAGGCTGTCGGTCACCGAGATCGTGCCGTTAGCCACGCTGTCGATGCTGACTTTCAAAGCCGTGCGGAAGGTTGCCGTCACCGTCACATCAAAGTTAGGCATCTGGAACACATCCTTGTTGACCGAGATGGTGTCTTTTACATTGCCCGTGCGGTAAACCGTGTACTTGTCGAGCACATAGTCATCCTCGCCCTGGGCTTCCAGCTTTACGCTTTGTCCTTCGATGGCTTTTTGGCGGTCGGCGCGCACCGTGCCGTGCTTGATGTCCTTGTCGATTTCGATCTTATGTGAAGGCTTAAACACAGCCGTTACCATCACATCAAACTTGGGCATGATAAAGCTGCTGCCGCTCACGTCGACCTTCACCTCCATGTTGTCGGCTCTCGCCACGATGTACTCCGACAAGGCATAATCCTCGTCGGGGCGCGAAGTCAACGTCACGCGTTGTCCGTTGAAGGCCATTTTTTCCTTAGCCTCCACCGTGCCATGCTCGGGCTGCACCACCCAGATCTCGCTCTTGACGAGGTGGGCACGGCAGTACTCGAGGTTATACAAGGCATTTTCGTTCTCCGGATTCAGTTTCAGCGACACCTTATATACATTAAAGGCATCGTAGTATTTGTCCTGCGCCAAGAGGCAGTTGCCCATGTTGTAGACGGCATCCGACTTCAGCTTGGCATCGGGCGAAATCTCAAGCACCTTCTGGAACTCGGCATACGCCGTGTCGTACGACTGCTTGGCATAGTACACATCACCCAGGTTGAACTGTGCCTTGGCATTGTTCGGCCTGATTTCCAAGGCTTCCCGATATTTGGCGATGGCTTCTTCATAGTTACCGCTCTTGTAGTTTCGGTTGCCTTTGCGTATGGCCTTCTCGTCGCTTTGTGCCGAGAGCGTCAAAGCGGACGACAGAAAAACAATGATTGTCAGATATTTAACAAGCTTATTCATCTTTCTTCTCAAAAATGTTAAACTTCCGCTCCCAGGCTCGCTTACCCGATGAGATGAAAATCTCAATCAGCAAGAGGACAATGGCGGCGGCCACAAACCACTGGAACTGGTCTTCGTAGTCGGTGAAGACCTTGGCATCGATTTCCGTCTTGTCGAGTTTATTGATGTCGTCGTAGATCTTCTCCAGACCCACGTTGGAGTTGCTAGCACGGACATAGATGCCGTTGCCCGCCGAGGCAATCTTTTGCAGCATCTGCTCGTCCAAACGGGTGATGATGGTGTTGCCGTTGCGGTCCTTGCGGTAGCCCGTCTGATGGCCGTATTGGTTGTATTCCGGGATGGGGGCGCCGTCGGGCAGGCCCATGCCGATGGTATAGACATGCACGCCTTGCTTGGCTGCCTCTTGCGCCGCCTTCACCGCGGCGTCGTTCTCATGGTCCTCGCCATCGGAGATGATGATGACCGCACGGCTGTGGGCTTCGTCAGGGAACGACTTGATCGCCAAATTGATGGCTTCGGCGATGGCGGTACCCTGCGAGGCCACGAGACCCGTGTTGATGGTAGAGAGGAACATCCTCGCTGCTGAATAGTCGGTAGTGATGGGCAGTTGCACGAAGGCCTTGTCGGCGAAGACGATGACGCCGATGCGGTCGCCACGCATGTCGCCAATGAGTTTGTTGATGGCCTGCTTAGAGCGTTCCATACGGCTCGGAACGATGTCCTCGGCGTTCATCGAGTTGGACACGTCGACGGCCAGATAGAGGTCAATGCCTTCGCGTTTCACCTCCTCCATCTTGCTGCCGCTCTGCAGGTTGGCCAAAGCCAAGACGGAGCAGGCGACGATAAGCAAGAAGATGACGAACTTGAAGTTGGCGCGACGGGTAGAATAACTCGGCACCAGATGTTCGCGCATCCCGATTTTGGCGAAACGCTCGAAACGGCGTTTCTGACCGAGGCGGAACAGGATATAAATGATGACCAATACCGGGATGAGAATCAACCAGTAGAGGTACTCGGGGTGTTCAAATCTCAATACGTTTTCCATGGCTTTAATCGGTTAAAGTTCTGAAAATAGTCTTACGCAACAGGAACTCAAGCAGCAGCAAGGCCAAGGCCCATGCCACCAAAGGATAGAACTCCTCGTGGAGGCGGCGGAACTCGGTCACCTCGATCTTGGAGCGTTCCAGCTTGTCGATTTCCTGATAGATCTCATCCAACTTCTGGTTGTTGTTGGCGCGGAAATACTTGCCGCCCGTCGAGTTGGCGATGTTGGACAGCAGCTTCTCGTCGATTTCAACCTTCATCTGCTGCATCACCGTCCTGCCGAAGAAGTCCTGCACGGGGTAAGGCGCCATGCCATAGGTACCCACGCCAATAGTGTAGACACGGATGCCATAAAGCTTGGCGATCTCGGCAGCGGTATAGGGGTCGACGGAACCGGCGTTGTTCATGCCGTCGGTGAGCAGGATGACCACTTTGGAGACGGCTTCGCTGTCCTTGAGTCGGCTGATGGCCGTGGCCAAGCCGTCGCCGATGGCGGTGCCGTCTTCGATGAGGCCGTTCTTCATCTCGGCCAGCATGTTGAGCATCACGCCGTGGTCGGTGGTCAGCGGCACCTGGGTGAAGGTCTCACCCGAGAAGATGACCAGGCCCATGCGGTCGCCGGGGCGATTCTTCACGAAGTCGGAGGCCACATTCTTGGCAGCCGTCAGACGGTCGGGCTTGAGGTCGCGGGCCAGCATAGAGCCTGAGACGTCCATGGCCATGACGATGTCGATGCCTTCGATGTTGGAGGTCGAGTTGGTCGAGGAGCTCTGAGGACGGGCCAAAGCCACGATGAGCAAGGCCAAGGCCGCCATCTTCAAGGCGAAGAGCAGGTGACGCAGGTAAGCCTTCCAGGTCTTCGGCAGCTTCATCATGCCTTTCAGGTCGGAGAAGGTCACTGCAGCCTCCTGTTTCTTGTGACGCAGGATGTACCATAGGATGGCCAACGGCACCAACAGCAAGATCCACAGCAGCTTGGGATTCGCAAATTCAATGTTTTCAAACATTTGTCTGGTCCTCCTTTCCTGAAGGTTCTTCTTGTTTCTGCTTTTTCATCTCGGCGAGTCGCGCCTCCTCTTCGGCCTTACGCTTCTGATACTGCTCGTGGCTCTCGTTGACGAAGTCCGTCATGCGATTCATGGCGTTCTCGCTCTCCAGGTTGGATGACGTGTACTTGGCGAACTTCACCAAGTCGGCCACTTCCATGGTCTCCTTCAGCTTGTCGTAGGTCTCCTTCGAGAAACGCAACGGCTTGACTTCCTCCAAGATGTCGTCGGTAGTCATCTCGACGGCGTTGACGCCAAACTGTCCTTCGATGTATTCGCGGGCGATGTCGGTCAGCGAGGAGAAATACTCCTTCACCTTACCCGACTGCCATAGCTTCTGTTGGCGCAAGTTCTCGAGGTCAGTAACCGCCTTGTCGTAAGGCGGGATGACGGGGCCACGGACGATATTGCCGTTCTCGTCGACCCTCGTCTTGCGGCGCTTGACGAGCAGCCAGATGCCGAGACACACCAACACGAGCAGCAGGGCACCCAGAATCCAGGGGAACACCTCTCTCATCTGAATCGGCGCTGCCAGCGGCTCCACGATGGGCTTGTAGGCCATGGTGGTGTCGACCGTGATGGTGGTCGAATACAGGTCGATGGGGTCGGTATAGGCCATCAGGCGGTTCGGGTCGTCGAAGGAACGGGCGTAGGTCAGGCCGACTGACGGCACCTGCACCGCTCCCGTATCGAAGGTCATCAAAGTCAGCTGCTGACGGACGATGACGTTGCTATCCGCGTCGGCGGTGCGTTCCACCTCGCTGCGCTTGATGATGTCGAGTTGCTCCGACAGCGTGTCGATGGCGAAGTCGTTCCATTCCACGAACCAGCCGTAAGGCACCTTAAGGCTCAAGTCGAGCGTAAAAGGCTTGCCCACCTGCACTTTCGTGTCATTGACCTTGCCTTCCACCTCCACGTTTTGTGCCTTGAGGCCACCCAGCAGGGCGAACGCCGCCATCAATATCAAAATAGTTTTCTTCATCTTCTTGCCTCCCTTTTCTTAAAGAGTTGCATCAAAGGTCTCACATAGTCTTCGTCGGTGTAAATCAACGAGTTGTCTATGCCGTGTTTCGTAAACTCACGGTTCAGCTCCGCCGATTTGTATTGTATCATCTGTTGGTAAGCGTCATGCCAGGCGCGGCTCGACGTGTCGACCCAACGTTCCTTGCCCGTCTCCGAGTCGAGGAACTTCACCAGCCCGACCTTGGGGATGTCCATCTCACGGCGGTCGGTGATGCGCAAGGCGACGAGGTCGTGCTTGTTGGCGGCAATCTGCATCTCCTTCTCGAAGCTCTTGTCGGTCATGAAGTCGGAGATGAGGAAGGCCGTGGTGCGGCGCTTGATGGCCGAGGTCAGGAAACGCAGGCCCTCGCCAATGTCGGTGCCGCGTTCCGTCGGCTTGAAGTCGACGATTTCGCGGATGATACGAAGGATATGTGAACTGCCCTTCTTCGGCGGGATGAACTTCTCGATTTTGCTGCTGAAGAAAATCACGCCCACCTTGTCGTTGTTCTGGATGGCAGAAAACGCCAAGACGGCTGCCAATTCGGCAGTCAGGTCGCGCTTCGACTGACTCTGCGAACCAAAGTCGTTGGAACCCGACACGTCAATGAGCAGCATGACCGTCATCTCACGCTCTTCCTCGAAGATCTTGACGAAAGGCTTATTGAAGCGGGCGGTGACGTTCCAGTCGATGTTACGGATGTCATCGCCGTACTCGTACTCGCGCACCTCGCTGAAGGTCATACCACGCCCCTTGAAGGCGCTGTGGTACTGCCCCGAGAAGATGTGGTTCGAGAGGCCTCGCGTCTTGATTTCGATTTTGCGGACTTTCTTGAATATTTCTGTTGATTCCATATTTTAAACCATCATTTTTTCTTATTTCGGCATGGGGTTTACACCCCGTTCGCCGTTTTGTCGGCAGGGGTTTACACCGCCTGCCTACATTGCTGTCGTCCCTACGGGACTAGGTTTTACGGCACTTCGATGGTATTTAGGATTTCGTTGATAATCTCTTCTGTGGTGATGTTTTCGGCTTCGGCCTCGTAGGTCAGGCCGATACGGTGGCGCAGTACGTCGGGGGCCACGGCACGGATGTCCTCGGGGATGACGTAGCCACGGTGCTTGATGAAGGCGTAGGCCTTGGCAGCCAGTGCCAGGTTGATGGTGGCACGCGGCGAGCCGCCGTAGCTGATCATATTGGCGAACTTCTTCAGTTTGTAATCTGAAGGATAACGTGAGGCGAAGACGATGTCGGTGATGTAGTTTTCAATCTTCTCGTCGAGATAGATCTCGCGGCACACCTCGCGGGCGCGGATGATGTCCTCGGGCTTCACCACAGCGTTGATCTTGGCACCTGCGCTGGCAATCTGCTGACGCAGAATCAGCTTCTCTTCCTCTTTCTTGGGGTAGTTGATGACCACCTTCAGCATGAAACGGTCCACCTGAGCCTCGGGCAGCGGATAGGTACCTTCCTGCTCGATGGGGTTCTGCGTGGCCATGACCAGGAACGGGTCGGGCAGCTGGAAGGTCTCGTCGCCGATGGTCACCTGATGCTCCTGCATGGCTTCGAGCAGAGCGCTCTGCACCTTGGCAGGAGAACGGTTGATTTCATCTGCCAGGACGAAGTTGGCGAAGATGGGGCCACGACGCACCACGAATTCCTCGTTCTTCTGGCTGTAGATCAGCGTGCCGATGAGGTCGGCAGGCAACAAGTCGGGAGTGAATTGGATACGGGCGAAGTCGGCGTCGATGGCGCTGGCCATCGACTTGATGGCCAAGGTCTTGGCTAGGCCAGGCACACCTTCGAGAAGGATATGTCCGTTGGCCAACAGGCCAATCAAAAGGCGTTCGGTCATCTGTTTCTGTCCGACGATGACCTTGTTCATTTCGAGGTTGATGAGGTCGAGGAATTGACTCTCACGTTGGATTTTTTCGTTCAGTTCACGAATGTCAGTTTCTTGCGGGACGCAGGACGCGAGACGAAGTCCCTGTCAACAAGTCGCATTTTCATTTTGCGGGTCTTCCGTCAAAAATTGTGCAAATTTAGCGGTTTCGGAGTAAATAACTCCTATTTAATAAATTTATTGCAGGAAAAAAGGGTGCAATTTGGAAAAATATTGTAATTTTGCAGGCAGTTGGTCGCGGAAACGGAATGAAAAATGAATTGACTATCAAGACGTAAAGGGGCGGCCGTAAGGATGCACCCTCCGCGATAACAATCATAGCCCCTCTAACGAGGGGTTTTTTATTGTTCGTTTATACAAGGTCTGGAAAGCTAAGCTCTTTTTTCCTGTTCTTATCTCTTCCACATAATAGTAGGTTAATCCTATCTTCTTCTCATAAACCAACAAATTCATATCATGAAGTTTCGATTTTGATGAAGAAATATGCACTTTGTCACGATTTCGGATAATAAACGGCACAAGCAAATAATCTTCAATCGACAGCGGCTCTCTATCTTTACTATGTTTTCCGTGACGATTTTCTGAATGCTGTATCCCCGAAGTCTCAATTACATGCTTATAACCTGTCAAGTCGATACCTTCATTTTTGGCTAATGCCATCAATTCCTCATCAACTACATTGTCGACGATGGCAAACTTGTAATCGCAATTCTGATTAATCAATTCAATTAGGTCTCCAAAAGGGATCTTTGCCGTGTTCTCTTTGTCGAAGGGTTTTTTCTTTGTCATATTCTGATGGGTTTAGTTTCACCTTACAAAGATGCAGCCCTTGTCAAGACAAAGCCGTTGATTAAACGTTTGTAGTCGACTGTAGTCGTTTGTTGTCGTTTGCTGTCGGATATAGCCTTGATTATCAATAAACAAATCCTCCTACTGAATCCAGTAAGAGGATTTGTTGGGACGCACCGCGTGCGTCCATTGAATGAAACAATTATTCCACCACGACCTTCCGCGTCACGCCATTCATTTTCACGAAATACAAGCCCTGCGGTAATTTCAGGGTTTCCTTGCCGTTGATTTCGCGGGTGATGATGGTCTGCCCAAGGGCATTTGTGATGATGGCCTTGCCTGTGCCTTCAATGGTTACGCAATCTTTGGCGGGATTGGGATAGACATAAAACTGATTGTCATAGGACTCGTCAATACCAAGATGAGTAGGCACACGATTGGAATAAGAAAGTTCACTCGAACCAAGCACTGCAGCCACCACTGCGTCACCCATAATATCTTCAGGGTCGTAATTGAGGGTATTAACAAAACCGCCAACCTCCGTCACGAGACGCAACTCACCATCAACCCAATCGTATAAGTTATAGCCAACAACATCTGCACCGTCTTCGGCCTCATAAGAAGTCCATTGCAGCACATGATTGCTTTGGCCTTGCAAATGGTCGAGATGAATAGGCCGTTTCCAATAGCTAGAAACAGGGCATTCCTCTCCATCTGCTGTTACGCCAACGATATGGTATTGCCATTGTGTCGACTCACTACCAATGTCATCAAGGAAACTACCATCAGCATATTGAGCCGTACCGACAAGTTGGTTGTTACGGTAAATGTTGACATCAGTGAGGTACTCAGACTGCGCCTCGTCTACCAACCAATTGACTTGGTTCATATTCGAGACAAGGTCAGTAGAGGCTAAGCTTATCTCAGCACCATTGCGTACCTCTACGCTGTCGATGGCTTCTCCACAGTTATTGTATAAACGGACCCAATAGATACCCGGATCAGCCACTTCAATTTCTCTAAGGACTTCTCCCGTTGACCATTCATAATACCAATAATAAGGACTATAAGAGCTAGCATTATCAGGGGCAACAATAGTAGCGACTTCATCCTCATGTTTCCAAACATAATCAGGGAACCAAGGTGCTGGAGAAGAGAAACTATGAAACTTTATCACAAAAGTAAGCCTATCTCCCTCACATGATAAATAATAAACAACGAAATCATGATTCCATCCATCATCAGGAATCAGAGTAAGAACAGACCCCCATTCTTCAAAATCATATGTTCCAGCGAGTGAACCTCCCATCCAATGAAATTGATAAGAATAATCACAAATGGTGTCAACAATAACAACACCGTCGTGATCTTGCAAACAAAACTCAAATACTTGGTCTGGCTCGATGTCATCAATGAACATTTGAAAATAGTTTTGAGCCGAGGCTATCAATCCGAAAAGCATCAGTGAGGCAAAGAGCGTTAGTTTTTTCATGGCGGACAAGTTTTTCAAGTTAGACGAGACAAATATAGGAGTTTTTTTTGGATTATCACAAAAGAACCGTGTCTTTTTTCTATTTTTGCAACAATTTAACCAGAATTAAATGATCAAAAGAATCTATAAATTCGGTGGCGCGTCGGTGAAGGATGCCGATGCCGTACGAAATTTGGCGCAAATTGTCAGCCAACACAAGGACGAAGACATTCTGTTGGTGGTCTCCGCTATGGGCAAGACGACCAACGCCCTCGAGAAAGCCTTGGCAGACTTCCGCGAACACGACGGACAACTTGGCATGGAGGCCCTGCATGACGTCATCGCCTACCACGACGGCATCATCAACGAGCTCTTCGGCGACGACGCCAACCCCGCCTTCGGGGAGAACATCGCCGGACTCTTCATCGAGCTGTGGGAAAAACTGCAAAAGACCGACACGCCCTACGACTACCAATACGACCAAACCGTATGCTACGGCGAACTTATCTCGACGAGCATCATCCACGAATACCTCAGCAAATGCGACATCCCGACACGCTGGCTCGACGCGCGAAAATATGTCATCGCTGAAGACGACACCCACTACCGCGCCGCCAACCCCGATTGGGATGAGACCCGTTTGAGAATCAGTAAGTTGAACGACGAGCATATCCGAGGCATCGTATGCCTGACGCAAGGCTTCATCGGAGGTACGGCCGACGGAAAACACAGCGTCACCTTAGGACGTGAAGGCTCCGACTTCACCGCGGCCATCTTCGCCAACTGCCTCGATGCCGAGGAAGTCACTATCTGGAAAGACGTGGACGGCCTGCTCAATGCCGACCCGAAACGCTTTGCCGACACGGTTCAACTGCCGCATATCCCCTACTCCGAGGCCATTGAGTTGGCTTTCTATGGCGCGACCATCATCCATCCCAAGACCATCAAGCCGTTGCAAAACAAGGGAATAACATTAAAGGTGCAGTCGTTCCTCCACCCCGACCACGAGCCTTCGCTCATCGACGGCGGCCATAGAAAAAACGACGAGAGCATCCCCTCCTATATCGTCAAGGACAACCAAACGCTGGTCTCCATCTCGCCTCGCGACTATTCGTTCATGGACGAACGCAACCTGAAGACCATTTTCGCCGTCTGCGCCGACCTCAACATCCACGCCAACATGATCCAGACCTCCGCCTTGATGCTCTCGTTCTGCTTCGACAGCAATGAGCAGAAGCTGAAACAACTGAGGGCTAGCCTTAAAGACGACTTCAGCGTAAAATACAACGACGGGCTCCAACTGTTCACCATCCGCCATTACCAAGACGGCTTGGAGACTGACTTCATCAAGGGGAAGAAGGTCTTGGTGAAACAAGGGAGTCGTAGTACGATGCAGTTTGTGTTAAGCTGTTAACACCCAACAACACAGAGACAGCCCCCTGCCGTCATGGCGGAGGGACATCCGCCATCTCCTAAAAGCAAAGACAACACCCTTTTGCTTAGGAGATCGCGGATCGAGTCCGCGATGACGGCCTGGAATAGACTTTTTTTTCAAAAAAAAAGCAAAACGAGCACTTCTACTTTTGTTTTTCCTAAATTTGCGGTCACTTTTTACGACTCAAAATCACATTCTATATGTACAAAATCGAAAAACACCCCATCTTGGACATCCCGCAGGAAGACCTTGTGGAATTCCAATATGAAGGCAAGACCGTCAAAGGTCAGCGTGGCAAGACCATCGCCGCCGCCGTGCGCCGCATCGACAAGGAGGACACCATCCTTCCCGAGCCCAAGGAGCAACAGCCCCGCGAGGTGAAGGTCTACAAGACCCAGGTCGCCATCATCGGTGCCGGTCCTGCAGGTCTCGCCTGCCGCGAGCAACTCAACGCCTTCGGCATCAGCAATATCGTCGTCGACAACAACGCCAACATCGGCGGTCAGTTCAACATGCAAACCCACCAGTTCTTCTTCTTCGAGAAGGAGAAGAAATTCGGCGGCATGCGTGGCTTCGACATCGCCAAGACCCTGGCAGGCGACAACCACGAAGGCATCCTGCTGAACAATACCGTTTGGGACCTGCTTGAAGGCGGTCGCGTGGCCATCAAGAACATCGTCACTGGCGAGATTGGCTACATCGATGCTCAACATCTCGTGGTCGCCACGGGTGCCGTGCCGTTCATGCCGACCTTCGAGAACGACGACGTGCCGGGCGTATACACCGCCGCCGTGTTCCAGAAGATGATGAACCAAGAGCACACCTTACTCGGTAAGAAAGTCCTCACCGTGGGCGCAGGCAACATCGGCTACCTGACCTCCTACCAAGGCATGCAGGCTGGCGCCACCATCAAGGCCATCATCGAGGCCATGCCCCGCGAAGGCGGCTTCCCCGTGCAGGCCAACCGTGTGCGCCGTCTCGGCATCCCGATCATGACCAGCTATGTCCTGGTGCGTGCCATCCCCAATGCCGACTACACCGGCATCACGGGTGCCGTCATCGCCAAGTGCGAGAACTTCAAGGCCATCCCTGGCACTGAGCAAGTCATTGACGACATCGACATCATCAACATCTGCACCGGCCTCATCCCCGACAACCAACTGTTGGTGAAAGGCCGCGAGGTCTTCGGCCTCAACACCTACGGTGCCGGCGACGCCATCCGCATCGGCGAAGGCACCAGCGCCGTACTGCGTGGTAAACAAGTCGCCTACGAGGTGGCCCAAGCCATCGGCGTGCGTTTCAACTACGACGATTATCTCGAGATTTCGAGACAATATATCGACTCGCAACAGCATCCTGTGCGTCTCCTCGAGAAGCCCAACCTGCCCACGCCCGAGCGCATGATGCAGAAGGCTTTCGTGCAGGCCGACTGCCTCTATGGCTTCGCCTGCAACCCCTGCTCGTTCAGCTGCCCGCAAGGCGCCATCACCAAGCCGTCCACCAGCAGCACGCCGACCATCGACTACAACAAGTGCATCGGCTGTATGCTGTGTGTCTCCAGCTGCCCGGGTCTGGCCATCTTCGGCTACGACGTGCAGAAGTCGACCTGCTTCCTGCCCATCGAGTATGAAGCACAAGAAGGCGCAGAGGTCTATCTCGTCGACAACGACGGCCA
>CACYHX010000017.1 GCA_902774365.1 uncultured Bacteroidia bacterium
AGATGATGCCTTCCACCGTGCCATCTTGCTTGACGCGGTAGAACATCATCTGGTCTTGCAGGCGCACGGCGGCCGTTTGAGGCACGCTCAGCACGCTGTCGAGCGAAACCGGAATGATGACGTTGGCCGACAAACCTGAACGAAGCACGCCGTCAGGGTTGTCGAAAACGGCCTCGCATGACGACGTACCCGTGGTTTGATTGACGATAGCGCCAATCACGGTAATATTGCCATCATTATTGTAGATGGAGCCGTCCTTCAGCTTGAGTTTCACTTTGGGCAACACATCGCTGACAAGAGAGCCGTTAGGGCCTTCCATGCCGTTTTTGCCGTTAATCAAGTGAAACTCCTTGACCATGCCCAGCAAGTCGGTTTCCGTGATAGAGAAGTTGGCTTTCACCTTGCTGATGTCGCTCACGGTGCATATATACTTGGCTCTTGAAACCATGTCGCCCACATTGTATTCATTGCCGGCAATGAAGCCTGTCACCGGCGACGTGACAGTGCAATAGCCGAGGTTGGTCCGAGCAATGTTGAGTTGTGCCTGGGCCTGCGACACTGAGGCTTTCGCCGAATTATAGTTGTTGAGGCTGGTATTGAGCACATAATCGCTGATGATTCTCTTTTCAAATAGTTTCTGGTTCGACTCATACTGCAGCCTCGTGGTCTCCATATTGGCTTTGGCCACCTTCAGGTCGGCTTCGGCAGATTGCACGCTAAGTTGATACTCGGTCGGGTCAATCACAAAGAGGGTCTGACCTTTTTGGACGATGGTGCCCGGAACGTAATTCTTCTTCGTGACAAGGCCTTCAACCTGCGGATACACCTTGATTTCAGTGATGCCGCAAGTCGTTGCAGGGAACAACATGTTATAGGTTTTGGGTTCTGGTTGAAGCACCTTGGTCTCGTACTTCGTCATAGGCAACTCCATTTGTGTTTGGTTCCCGCTGCAAGAAACCATCATGCCGCAGGCCAATAGCAGCGCTGAGCATAGCAGAAAATGTGGTTTATTCATGATCATAAAAGGGTTGTTTAATAATTTGCAAAGATAAGGAAAAACCTATTTCGTCACAAACAAATGACAGCCGTTTTTTTCCTACCTTTGCACGATAAAACTGATTGACCATGAAGAAGTGCTTTCTCTCCACGATTTTATGCCTCGTTTGCATGATGACCTTCGCCCAAAGCGACGACCAACGCCCTGAAACCGACCCCATTATCACGAACCGCATAAGCCAATGGCAGGACCTGAAGTTCGGCTTCATGATGCACTGGGGCATCTACGCCCAATGGGAAGTGGTGGAGTCGTGGTCCATCTGCAACGAGCCTTGGATTAATAGAAATGGTGCGGATTATTATAAATATAAGACTGATTACCAAAACCTTAACAAAACCTTTAATCCAAAAAACTTCGACCCGTCGAAATGGGCTGAGGCTGCCAAAGGAGCAGGCATGAAGTACGTTGTCTTCACCACGAAGCATCACGACGGCTTCTGCATGTTTGGCACCAAGGAGACCTCCTACTCCACCGTCGACCCGAGCTGTCCGTTCTCGAAAAACCCCAAGGCCGACATCACGGGCGAAGTGGTGAAAGCCTTCCGCGAAAAAGGCTTTTGGACTGGTCTCTACTTCTCCAAACCCGACTGGCACTGCGACGACTACTGGGCGCATGAATGGGCCACCCCCGACCGCAACGTCAACTACGACCCGACCGTCATGCCCGAGCGTTTTGAGAAATACAAGCAATTCACTCACAGACAGATACGTGAACTCACCCACAACTACGGCGACATCGACATCCTTTGGCTCGACGGCGGCTGGGTGCGCCCCGAATGGAGCGTGAACGACGAGACACGCCCGTGGCTCGGCTGCCAAGGCTACATCCAAGACATTAACATGAAGGAAATGGCCGACATCGCTCGCGAAAACAACCCCGACCTTATCATCGTCGACCGCTCTGTGGGCGGCAAATACGAAAACTACCAGACTCCCGAGCAGCAGGTGCCCGACTCGCTCCTGCCCTATCCCTGGGAGACCTGCATGTCGATGGGTAACTCATGGTCGTATGTCTCGACCGACACCTACAAAAGCACTAACAAACTCATCCATCTTTTGTGCGACATCGTGGCCAAAGGCGGCAACTTCCTCCTCAACGTCGGCCCCGATGCCGACGGCAACCTGCCCGACACCGCCCTGCTCCGCATGAAGGAAATCGGCGAGTGGATGCAGGTGAACGGCGAGGCCATCTACGGCACCCGTCCGCTTTATCCCTTCACCTACGGGAAGTTCCGCTTCACCCAAAAAGGCGACAAGGTCTATGGCATCTTCCTCTTGGATGAGCAGGAACGCCCTGTGCCAGAGACGTATTGGTTCGACGGCAAGGGCATGAACCTAAAGACGGGAAAAATCAAGGTTTTGGGCAGCAAAAAGAAAGCCTCCCTTTGCAGAGAGGCTGATGGCCGTTACCGCATCGACTTCCCAAACACGTTCGAGATGCCTCACGCGGTAGTGTTCGAAATGCAGAAAAAATAACGACACCATCGATTCTGCTATAAAAACTAACCACGCTGAACAAAGTGTTTTGTCGCCAAACAATTAAAAAAGCCAGCATGTCGCCGAAAGCAGTGATGGTGTCGTAGTGCCTTTTTATTCTGGCTTCAAAATTAGATACATTTCAGCAAGCAAAAGATAACGATTAGAACAAAATAATTGTCATTTGGTCGGATTATTTTAGACTTTTTCGCCAATAACAAGTATTTTTGTAGGCAAAACGACCGAAAAACATGGAAAAGCAGCCACACGCCTTAGAGGAAATAAGAGACCAGATAAAAAAGCATGGTCTAATGGTATTCGATAACATCAACCGAGTGCCCATTTACGAGAAAGCCTATGCATCACAATTTTTCGTCCTTTGGCTCAATCATCGAGGATGTCTGAAAAGCCTCTTTGACAAGCAACAAAAAGAATTCCATCAACACGATTTTGTCATGATGCCTCCTGGTCATGTGATGGAGATATTGGAATATAGCGACGATTATTTGGTTTCATTGCTCGTCATCTCACCCAGTTTTCTCCAAAACCTGAAGCATCTCTATCCTTTCTATTTTGAGCATGTCGAATATCGATACAATTCCGTTTTCCATCTGAGCGACGAACAATACGAAGGTATGCAAGGGCATTTCATGATGCTCCAAGCCATCAGTCAATTGAACCATCTTGAACGTAACGAATTATTAGTCAAGCAGATGGAAATAGGAACACAATTGATGGAGATTTACCTACATGAAAATGGCTTAACGACGCTGGAACTCACCCCGGCCCAACAATTGTTTAACCGCTTCAAAAACGCCTTTGTCAACCATTTCCAAGAAAGCCGCGAAGTGCAGTATTATGCCAACCTTCTTTGTCTGTCGCCCAAGTACTTTGGTAGCATCATCAAGAAAGAAACCGGCATTAGCGCCAATGAATGGATTTCGGGGTATGTCATCGTCCAAGCCAAGTCGCTACTTCGCCATAGCCAAAACCTCAACATACAGCAAATCAGTCAACAACTTGGCTTCTCCGACCCCGCTGCGTTCACACGCTATTTCAAAGCGAATACAGGCATGTCGCCCAAGGAATACCGAGGGCGCAACAATAAAGGGGAAATCATTATCCCACCACAATATTAACAATCTTCTTCGGCACGTAGATGACCTTGCGCACCTGCTTGCCCTCAAGCCATTTGGCGGACTCGGGAGCGGCGAGCACGGCGGCCTGCACCTCGTCTTGACTCATCGTGACAGGCAGCTCCATGCTGAAGCGCATCTTGCCGTTGAAGCTGATGGGATAGTTGAAGCTGTTTTCCACGGTCTTGCTCTCGTCGTAGACAGGGAACGCAGCATCGACCACCGAGGTCTCGTGACCCAGCAAGTGCCACAGTTCTTCAGCGATATGCGGCGCGTAAGGTGAAATCATCACGCAAAGCGGCTCAAGGATTTCGCGCTTGTTGCACTTGAGGTCGGCGAGTTCGTTGGCGCAGATCATGAAGGCGGAGACGACCGTGTTGAACGAGATGCTCTCGATGCCGTCCTCTTCTTTCTTGATGAGCTTGTGGAGGCTCTTCAACTCGGGTGCCGTGGCTGGCTCATCACTGACGCAGAACTCGTTATTCTCGTTGTGGTACAACCTCCAGAACTTGCGCACGAAGCGGAAGGTGCCCTCGATGCCTTGCGTGTCCCAAGGCTTGGACTGCTCCAAAGGTCCGAGGAACATCTCGTAGAGGCGAAGCGTGTCGGCGCCGTATTTCTCCACGAGGTCGTCGGGATTCTGCACGTTGTATTTCGACTTCGACATCTTCTCGATTTCATTGCCGCAAACGTAAATGTCGTTGCCGTCCTTATCCTTCTCGAAGATAAACCAAGCATCTTTCAGGTCGTCGCGCCACTGGCGGAAAGCCTCCACATCAAGGATGTCGTTGTGAACCATATTGATATCCACATGGATCGGGTCGCTGTACACCTCACGACCTGGCCAATTCTTGGAGACGAACAACGGGCCTCCCTTGTATTCCAGTCCGTCAACAAAAGCGGGAACCTCTTTGCCGTCAACCAAATCCCTAATCTTCTGCTCAACCTTGTTGGTGCCTTGTGCACAATCATTCACCAAATCGGCTATCGGCAGCATCAACAACTTGTAACCTTTGCTCTCAGCATACTCCTGCCAAGGTTCAGCCACTTTCTCAAGGTTGCCCATGCGGTTGATTTCGATGAGAATACCCTTCTCAGGGCAGAAGAAGTCGAAACGACGACGGCCATCCTTGAAGTCTTTTTCGAACTTCACGCCCATACGATTATCCTTAATCAACTGCCAAACCGTGTACTCGCATATTTTCTCCATGTTAGCGCGATAGGCAAAGCTGGAACGGCCTTGGATCATACCTTGGTTGATCATGCGCTGGAAAGGCTCGTCCTTGCACGACAAACCAATGTCATACAGGAACTTGCACCAGAAACGGCTGTAAATCAGGTGGCCGGTGGCGTGTTCGGCACCACCGATATAGAGGTCGACGTTCTGCCAATAGTCGTTGGCTTCACGGCTGAAGTATTCCTTGTCGTTGTGCGGGTCTTCATAGCGGAGATAGTAACCGCTCGAACCGGCGAAGCCCGGCATGGTGTTGGTCTCAATAGGATAGCCTTCCTCCGTGACCCAGTTCGTGGCACGGGCCAAAGGCGGCTCACCCGTCTCGGTGGGTTTGTATTCGCTGATGGCAGGCAACTCAAGCGGCAGCTTCGATTCGTCCATGGCGTAAGGCATACCGTCCTTGTAGTAAATCGGGAACGGCTCGCCCCAGTAACGCTGGCGGCTGAAGATGGCATCGCGCAGGCGGTAGTTGGTTTTGCCTGTGCCGACGCCGAGTTTCTCCAGTTCCTCTATCATACGTTCGATGGCTTTCTTCACGGTCAGGCCGTTGAGGAAGCCCGAGTTGACCAGCTCGCCGTCCTTGGCATCGAAGCTCTCTTCCCATGTGGCGGGGTCGGTCGGCTCGGTGCCAGGTTTCTTCACCACTTGGATGATGGGCAGGTTGAAATGACGGGCGAAGGCAAAGTCGCGGCTGTCGTGGGCGGGCACGGCCATGATGGCACCTGTGCCATAACCCATCAGCACATAGTCGGCAATCCAGATGGGCAGCTTGGCACCCGTGATGGGGTTGATGCCGTAGGCACCCGTGAAGGCGCCGCTCACCTTGCGGACCTCAGCCATGCGCTCACGCTCGCTGCGGTTCTTGGTGCGTGTGATGTATTCCTCCACCTCGGCGCGCTGCTCAGGCGTGGTGATTTCCTTTACCAGCTCATGCTCGGGAGCCAGCACCATGAACGTCGTGCCGAACAAGGTATCAGCACGGGTCGTAAACACCTCCAAATCTATATCTTTACCCTCAACCTTGAAGATCACCGAAGCGCCCATGGACTTGCCAATCCAGTTGCGTTGCAAGTCCTTCACCGACTCGCTCCAATCCACGGTCTCAAGGCCTTGAAGCAGGCGGTCGGCGTAGGCCGTGATGCGGAGTTGCCACTGCTTCATCGACTTGCGCTCCACGGGGAAGCCGCCACGCACCGAGAGGCCGTCGGCCACCTCGTCGTTGGCGAGCACCGTACCCAGGCCCGGGCACCAGTTCACCATCGCTTCAGCTTGGTAAGCCAAGCGATAGTTCATCAGCACCTCTTGTTGTTGCTTCTCGCTCATCGCCTTCCACTCGGCAGCGGTGAAACTCAGCGGCTTGCTTTCGGCCACGTTGAGACCTTCGGTACCTTTCTCCTCGAAGTGGGAAATCAGCTTGCTGATGGGCTGGGCTTTCTGGCAGCCGTTGCAATAGAACGAGTTGAACAGCTGAAGGAACGTCCATTGCGTCCACTTGTAGTAGCCTGGCTCGCAAGTGCGCACCTCGCGGTCCCAGTCGTAGCAGAAACCGATCTTATCCATCTGCTCGCGGTAGCGGTTGATGTTCTTTTCGGTTGTCACGGCGGGATGGGTGCCCGTTTGGATGGCATATTGCTCAGCGGGCAGACCGTAGGCGTCGTAACCCATGGGATGCAGCACGTTGAAGCCTTTCAGCCTTTTATATCTTGCATAAATATCCGAGGCAATATAGCCCAGCGGGTGACCCACATGCAGGCCAGCGCCCGAGGGATACGGGAACATATCCAGGACATAGAATTTCGGCTTATTGTGGTCAATATCAACCTTATAGATTTTGTTGTCGCGCCAATACTGTTGCCACTTTTTCTCGATTTCGGTAAAGTTGTAATCCATATAATAGGGGTGTTTTTTGCTGTTTTTGAAAGAAACTGCAAAAATAGTGAATTTTTGCTTTATGATTGAAACCTAAAATAAAAACTGCAAATCAGCCCGCACTTTTCAAGCAAGAAAAACTTAAAACATTGATTATTTTATATTTATTCGACAGCAAACGACAACAAACGACTACAGTCGACTACAAACGTTTAATCAACGAATTGCTCTTGACAAGTGACATATCTTTGCTGCGTATTAACTAAATGTAGTATCGTTATGGAAACTCCTAAACCCACTAAAGTCATCCCAAATGATGTGCAAACAGGAAACATCGAAAGCATTAAGAATGTAATTTATGAAATTCGAGGGCAAAAGGTAATGCTAGACCGTGACCTCGCCAGTATTTACGGAGTAGAGACACGAGCTCTCAATCAGGCAGTCAAACGTAATGCAGACCGATTCCCTGAGGATTTTATGTTCAAATTGTCTAAAGAGGAATGGATTGAAATTGAAAGGATTAGCAATATGTCGTCACAAACTGTGATGACATCGCCACAAAAACGTCCTAAGTCATCACCTCCTTATGTATTCACAGAACACGGTGCCGTGATGCTTGCCTCCGTATTACACAGCCCCTGTGCCGTACAAATGAGTGTGATGGTGACAAGGGCATTTATCGCAATGCGAAAGGCTATAGCAACAATGTTGTCAGTCGACCTAAAAATGGAACAACTCTCCCATAAAGTCGATCAGTTGAACGCCTATATCGAGGAAATCCTGCACGATCAGAATGACATCAATGAGCAGCAGGAACAGACCAACCTGGAAATAGCCATACAAATAGAAGCCCTCAATGACGCCCTCGACCAATTAAGGGAAACAAAAGCCCAACCTCGCAAGCGGATTGGTTACAAACCTGAAGAAGAAAATCTTAATCAAACAAACTCATCTCCCCGGTAGGCTTAATCCTTGTCTTACCCAAGTGCTTATATGCCAAATCGGTGCATTCGCGGCCGCGGGGCGTGCGCATGATGAAACCTTCCTGAATCAAGAACGGCTCACAGACCTCCTCGATGGTGCCTGGGTCCTCGCCCACCGCCGTGGCAATGGTATTCACACCGACTGGCCCACCCTTGAACTTGTCAATGATAGTGGTGAGAATCCTGTTGTCCATATCGTCGAGGCCATGCTCGTCGACGTTGAGGGCTTTCAAGCCGATTTTTGCGATGTCTAAGGTGATGGTGCCATCGCCTTGAATCTGGGCGAAGTCGCGCACGCGGCGCAGCAACATGTTGGCGATACGCGGCGTGCCACGGCTGCGTCGGGCAATCTCGAAGGCTGCCGTGTCGTCGATGGGCACGTTGAGGATGCCTGCCGAGCGCTTCACAATCTTCGACAAAGTCTTGGCATCATAATATTCCAAGCGTTGCTTGATGCCGAAACGCTCACGCAAAGGCGCCGTCAGCATGCCGCTGCGGGTGGTGGCGCCAATCAAAGTGAAAGGATTCAGCGTGATTTGGATGCTACGCGCGCTGGGACCCGTCTCCAGCATGATGTCGATGCGGAAGTCCTCCATGGCGGAATAGAGATACTCCTCCACCACGGGACTGAGGCGGTGTATCTCGTCGATGAACAGCACGTCGTTAGGCTCAAGGCTGGTAAGCAAGCCCGCCAAGTTGCCCGGCTTGTCGAGCACGGGTCCCGACGTCATCTTCATGCCGACGCCCAACTCATGGGCGATGATAAACGACAAGGTGGTCTTGCCCAGACCTGGAGGGCCATACAACAAAGTATGGTCGAGGGCTTCGCCACGCTGGGCGGCGGCCTTCACGAAAACGCGCAGGTTATCCACGACCTGCTTCTGCCCGGCAAAGCTGTCGAACATATCAGGGCGCAGGGTGTTTTCGAGGTCTTTTTCGGCCTTGCTCAAGTGCGAGGCGTTGGCATCGAGGTTGCTGTTCATAGGATCGTTTTAGGCCACAAAGATACAACTTTCGGCGGAAATTTGCATATCATCAAAAAAATGTATCTTTGCAGCCTAAACCCATTCATCATGAAGCGCATCCTTAGCCTCATCATATTCACCGTCATGGCGGCCGTTGCCTTCGCACAGAACGGCTCCGTCAACGTCGACCAAGACGACCGCGTCGAGGGTCTCATCGCGAAGCAACGCATCCTCTATCAGCTCGACAGCTCCTTCAATGGCTATCGCATCCATGTCTTCATGGAGATCGGCAACGAAGCCTTGCAACACGCCAAAGAGGTGAAAGCCCAATTCGAGCGGGCCTTCCCCGACATCCCGATTTACCTGACCTACGTGGAGCCTTATTTCCGCCTTCGTGCCGGCAACTTCCGCAACCGCGTGGAGGCAGAAAAATGTCTGCGCCGCATCAAGCCCAGATTCAAGGAGGCTTTTGTCACGGCGGATATGATTTACAGGCCGAAATTTGATTAATTAATGGAATCGCTTCGCGAGAAATCATTCAAAAATCAATTTCAAAAAATCTTACAAAATCAAATCCTCTGATTTTGAACGGTTTTATGAAGATTTTCTTTAGATTTCTTGCGAAGCAATCCTAGATGATCAGCAAAACAATTCTTCAACGTTTCGAACAACGATGCCCAACCGAAGCACAAATGCCTCTTCGGTGGCGAAGCCGATGTGCGGCAGCATGATGAGATTGGGGACGCCAAACAACGGGTTGTCTTGCTTCAAAGGCGGCTCGCTACCATAGACATCGGTGGCGGCACCTGCAATCCTCCCTTCCTTCAAGGCATGGACCAAGGCCTGTTCGTTCACCACAGGACCACGCGCCGTATTGATCAAGATAGCGCTCGACTTCATCAAGGCGAAGTCCTTCTCGGTGATGAAGTCACGCGTCTCGGCATTCAAGGCAATATGCAAGGTAACGATGTCGGATTCTTTCAACAAAGTCTCCTTGTCGACAAACGTCACACCCTCGACTTGCTTCGGGGTGCGGTTCCAGGCCAGCACCTTACAGCCAAACGCATTCGCCAATTTGGCCACACGTTGCCCGATGTTGCCCATACCGATGATGCCAACAGTCTTGCCTCCGATTTCACGTCCAGGCATGATACCCTTGCGGTTGCACTGACGCGTAATCGCATCGTTTTCAAGCACTTTACGATACACATCAATTATCATGGCGATGGCGAGTTCGGCCACGGCCTCGGTGCTGTAGCCCGCCGCGTTCTTCACGACGATGCCACGACGTTGGCATTCCTCCATGTCGATGTGGTCCAAGCCCGTGAAGGCGATGGAGAGCATCTTCAGGTTGGGGCAGGCATCAAGGAAATCCTTGCGCAGCGGGATATTACTCTCGATGATGACCTCGGCGCCTTCTGCACGGCGTTTCAATTCATCAAGGTTCTCGTTGCGGTCGGGATAGATGACTACTTCGTGGCCGGCTTTTTTCAAGCCTTCGCAGGCGGCTTCGATTTGCTGGACTTTCAAGCCCAGCGGCTCCAAAAAAACGATTTTCATGGTTCCATCATTTTAATCATAACGTCCATAGATTCGCTTCGGATTTTGAAGGCATAGATACACTCGCCTTTCAGGCTCGGTATGACATGCCTTCAAAATCCTCGAAATGACATGGACGTTATTTTGCGGCAATCATTTCGATTTCGACCAGGGCTTTCTTGGGTAACTCCTTCACGGCGAAGGCGGCACGAGCAGGATAGTCGCCCTTGAAATACTTGCCATACACGGCATTCATCTCGCCAAAGTAGCTCATGTCGGCGAGATAGCACACCGACTTCACCACATTGTCGAAGGTGCAGCCCGCCTCGTTGAGGATGGCCTCAAGGTTTTTCATGCTCTGCTCGGTCTGGGCCGCGACGCCTTCCGGCATCTCGCCCGTGGCAGGGTTGATGGGCAGCTGACCCGAGATAAACACCATTCCGTTGGCCTCGATGGCCTGGCTGTAGGGACCTATGGCTCCTGGAGCCTTTGTCGTAGCGATAACTTTTTTCATGGTTGTAAAATTTAAATGTTATTTGAGCGCAAAATTAAGAAAAAGGTCTTTCGGTTCGTAGAAAATATATACCTTTGCGCTTCGAAAATACTCCATCTTTCTACAAGCTCAACAACCATGACATTCAAGAAAGTCCTACGCAAACTCAACAACCGCTATGTCTACGCCTCTTTGGTGTTCTTGGTGGTCATGCTCTTCATCGACCAGTTCAACCTCTTTGAACAAATCAGGCTGCATAGGTCGTTGAAGGATCAACATCAGCAAATCGAGTACTACGAGAACGAAATCAAGGATAGCAAGGCCTACCTGGATGCCCTTCAAAACGACACCGCTACGATGGAGAAGGTGGCTCGCGAGCAATATATGATGAAACGTGATAACGAAGTCGTCTATCTAATTGAAACTCAAGAATGAAGACCGACCTCCGCATAAAGACCCTTCCTCTTCTATTTTTCTTTTTCCTTCTTTTCTCGGTGCAAAGCCTGTTTGCCCAGTCGCACACCTTGAGCGGAAAAGTCATCGACGAGCGCAACCGCCAAGCCATGGCTTTCGTCAACGTGGTCGTCAACGACGGTCTCAACGGTGTCATCACCGACATCGACGGCAGGTATGAAATCACCGCCAACGAGCCCATCATGAAAGTCAAGTTCTCGTCCATCGGCTACGAGCCCAAGGAAGTCACCTTACAAGACGGACAAAAGAAGTGCAACGTCGCCTTGACGCCCAAGACCTTCGAGCTAGGCGAAGTCACCGTGGAGGCAGGCGAGAACCCAGCCCACCGCATCATCGACAGCCTCATGGCCCACCGCAAGGCCAACAACCCCAATTCGTTGGATTCGTACACCTACAAGATCTACGACAAGATGGTCTTCACCATCGACAGCAGCAGCTTCGACCAGGCCTTGGCCAACGACTCCATCAAAGAGAAGAACGACCTGCGGCTCCTCGACAGCATCCTGAAAAAGAGCGACCTGATGGTGATGGAGACCGCCTCGGAGGTGATGTTTATGGCGCCCGACCGCAAACTGCAACACGTGCTCGGCACCAAAGTGTCAGGCATGAAAGAGCCGACGTTCATCTACCTGGTCAACAGCATGCAAAGCATCAGCTTCTACGACGAGACCATCAGCATCCTCGGCACCGACTACGTCAACCCCATCAGCCGCGGCAGCAAGAAGCATTATTTCTTCGGTTTGGAGGCGGTGAGCCCCATCGGACAGGGCGACTCGCTCTATGTGATTTCATTCCACCCCATGCGGGGCAGCTCGTTCAACGGCCTGCGCGGCACGATGACTGTCAACAGCGACGGCTGGGCACTGCAAAGTGTGAAGGCCTCGCCCGACGAGAAAGGCGACCTCTTTGAGGCCAGCATCCAGCAGCTGTACCAAAAGGTGGAAGGACAATGGTTCCCGAAACAACTCAACACCAACCTGTTGTACCTAGGCATGAAGGTCAACCTGGACGGTGGCAGTTTCCCCTTGGTCGCCGTCGGCAAGAGCTACCTCAGCGACATTGAGATCAACCCCGAACTCAGCAAACGGCAATTCTCCGACATCGAAATCAAGGTGGACCCCGATGTCGCCTTCCGTGACGAGAGTTTCTGGAACGCCCACCGCATCGACTCGCTGACCGAGCGCGTCAAGGCGACCTATATACTCGTCGACTCGCTCACCGCAGGCACCAACATCTTCGACCGCGTGATGAACCTGGCCACTAACTATTTGTACGAGTCCGCCATCCCCATCGGCTTCATCAGCCTCGACCTCGACCGTATCATCAGGCTCTCGGCCTCACGAGGCTGGTATTTTGGCTTGGGTGCAAAAACCAACGACCGCCTCTCGCGATGGTTCAGCATTGACGGGCACTTCGGCTATTGGACCCACATCAAAAGTTGGGACTACGGTGGCGGCCTGAAACTGAAACTCAACCGCGACCGACAGATGGAGCTTGACTTGAAATACGCACACGGCTCCGAAGTCATGGGCGAATTCAACGGTATGCTTGAACTCGACAACGGCTCAGAGCTCTCGCAATACAACTACAAATACGCCTTCTACGAAAACATCCGCACGCGCAGCGACAGGTTCGACATCACCTACTCCACCCGCTTCGCACGCCATTTCAAGGCTTATCTCAACCTCAGCAGGAGCAACAAAACCTATGCTCAAAAGATATTCTATCTCAACCCCGCCGACACACTGACGGGAGATTTATCAGGAGGCATCTTCACCACCGCGGAACTCAAACTCAGGTTCGCCTACAACGAGAAGTTCCTCAGCACGCCACAAGGCCTGCGCACATTAGGCACGCTCTACCCCATCGTATGGGTTTCGTACCAACACTGCTTCCCCAACATCTTGGGCAGCCAGTATGAATACGACCGTCTCAAGCTCGAGGTAAGCAAGAACTTTTATACGCGTTATTTGGGCTTTTCCAAGGTCATCTTGCAAGCCGGCTATGCCACCAAGACCTGTCCCGTGATGGAGACCTTCAACATCTTAGGCACCTACCAGCGCTTCGGCTTGTATTCGCCTGGCAGCTTCAGCACCATGCGCATGGATGAGTTTTTCTGCGACCGCTTTGTGGCTCTTTATCTGAGCCATAACTTCAACGGCATGCTCTGGAAGACCAACTCGCAATGGTTCAAGCCCGAGCTGTCGCTCGTAACCAACATCGGCTGGGGCGACATGCCGCGTGCCACTGCTTGTCCCGACAAAAACTTCGAGACGATGAACAAAGGCTATTTCGAGAGCGGCATCGTCGTCGACGGACTGCTTTCCGTCTCCATATCGAAAATCGGCGCAGGTGTGTTCTACCGCTATGGACCTTATAGCCTGCCCAACGTCTGGGACAACTTTGCCTGGAAATTCTGTGCCACCATTGATCTTTAGTTAGGAGTTAGGATTTAGCAGTTAGGAGTTATGAAAAGGATTTTCATTTGGTTTGTAGGTTTGGCGATTTTGGCGTCGTGCGGGCAGCAGCCGAAGAAGATGGTGCTGCAAGGCTTGGCACAAGGGTCGTATTATGCCATCACCTATTACGACGAACAAGGACGCAATTTCCAGCGCGACATCGACTCCATCTTCCATGCCGTCGACATGTCGGTCAACCTGTGGGTCGACAGCTCGGTGATTTCCAGAGTCAACCGCAACGAAGAAGTCGTGCTCGACCAAATCTTCATCGACAACTTCAACATCGCGCAACAAGCCGCACAACTCTCCGACGGCTATTTCGACCCCACCATCTCGCCCATCGTGGCCGCTTGGGGCTTCAGCTACAAACACGGCGACAGCATCACGCCCCAACTCATCGACAGCCTAAAACTATTGGTCGATTATCGCAAAGTCCGCATCGAAGAGGGTAAGGTCGTCAAAGAAAACCCTGCCATGACCTTGGACTTCAACGCCGTCGCACAAGGCTACACTTCCGATATGATTGCGGCGTTCTTAGACAGCCGTGACATCAAAAACTACCTGGTCGACACGGGCGGCGAAATCATGGCCAAAGGCGGCAAACCTAACGGCCAGCCGTGGATTGTGGGCATCGAGAAGCCCGCAGAAAGCATGAACTCCGAACAAGTAGTGCAGACGCGCCTGGCCCTGCGCGACAAAGGACTTGTCACCTCCGGCAGCACCCGAAAATACGTGGAACGCGACGGCAAACGTTACTCCCACTGCATCGACCCCCACACGGGCTATCCCGTAGAGCACCAGGTGCTCAGCGTGACCGTGTTGGCCGGGACCTCGGTCTGGGCCGACGCGCTGGCCTCCATCTGCATGGTGATGGGCATGGAGCAGTCGTTGCCGTTCATCGAAAGCATGGACGGCGTGGAAGCTTATTACATCTTCGTCAACGAGAAAGGTGAGTTGGAGACCTTTGCCACGGAGGGGTTCAAGAAACTGATTGTGGAATAAAAAAATAAGTCGCTGAAAACCAGCGACTTATCTTGGTACTCCCGCAGGGGGTCGAACCCTGGACACCCTGATTAAGAGTCAGGTGCTCTACCAACTGAGCTACGGAAGCATCGGTTTGCGGGTGCAAAAGTACAACCTTTTTTCTTACAATAGACCTTTTTCTACAACTTTTTTTCTTTTCAATATGTATTATATTGAGATTCAGTTATTTATAAAAAGAAGAAAATTGGCTTAATTCGAGAACCAATGCTTGAATTCCGCCACGCGCGCCTTACTGACGATGATCTTCTCAGGCGTTTCCATGACCAGGTTGATGGCCAATTTGTTGCCGAACCACACCGAAACGTCCTTGACGGCGCTGCGCGAGATGACGAACTGGCGGTTAGCGCGGAAAAACTCCTTCGGGTCGAGTTGGGCCATCAGGTCGTCCAAAGTCTGGGTCAGATAGTATTCCTTGTGTTCCATCGACACCAACTTCACCGTCTTCGCTTCGATATAGGCATAGGCGATGTTGGCGGTGGGTAGCGGCACCAGTTTGTCGCGTTCAGGCAGCAGGAAGCAGCGCCTATAGCTGCTCTTTTGCGTCAACTGGTAAAGCAGCGCCTCAATATTGCCGCTGTTGCTGTTTTGTCGCCCCAAGTCCAACATACGATATTTGCGCATGGCGTGCTCCAACGCTTCCTTGCTGATGGGCTTCAGCAGGTAGTCGATGCTGTTCACCTCAAAGGCTTTCAGTGCATATTCATCGTATGCCGTAGTGAAGATGACCGGACAGGTAATGTCGACACGTTCGAAAATGGTGAAGGAGGAGCCGTCAGCCAAGTGGATGTCCATAAACATCAAGTCGGGCATGGGGTTCTCCTCTATCCATGCCACACTGTCCTCGATGGACTCAAGAACGGCAACAATTTCAGTCTCGGGGCTTACTTCGCCTAGCAACTTTTGCAAGGTCTTGGCGGCCATGATTTCGTCTTCGATGATGAGCGCTTTCATAGGGCAATTTAGTTTTCTTTCAGTGGCAAAGTTACGCTAAAATTCTTTCCATCGTCAAAAATTTCAACATTTTCGTTCCATTTGAGCCGATAACGCTCCGACAAATTGGCCAATCCAATGCCGGTTCCTTCTTCTTTTCCGATTTTTGGCTGAATTTCATTACTGATTATCAAATGGTTATCATCATCAGTATAAACACGCACCGTCAGAGGCTGTTTCGATGAGATGACATTGTGTTTGATGGCGTTTTCAATCAGCCCTTGAATGGAGAGCGGCAACACATGATAGTGGTCGTATTTGCCGTGGTCGATGCTGTGCTCAAACTTCAGGTTGTCGCCATAGCGCATCTTCATCATCTTACAATAGGAGCGCACACAATCCAACTCATTTTCCAAAGTCACCACTTCCTCATTCTTTAAGGTGTAGCGCAACACCGAAGAAAGCTGATGGACAAAATCCTCGGCTTTATTGGCGTCAATGTCGATAAGCGACTTTAACGTGTTCAGCGAATTGAAGAGGAAATGTGGATCCATCTGTGTTTTCAAGGTTTCGTAACGCGAGGTCAAGTTTTCAGCTCGTAGGGTCTCGTTCTCGACATCTGCCACTTTCTCACGATGCAGTGCACGCAACAAATACACCGCCATGACAGCAATAGACATCAACGAGCAGTCGCCCAAATAGCCTCTCATTATATACTGAAACGTCGTTCTAGGTGGCCCCGGACGTTCGGAAAAGACCCCCAATTGCAACAGGGTACACATAGCGCTCAGCACAAAAGTAATCACCAATGTGCCCAGAATAACCACCATCAATTCATCAATCCGGCGCTTGATGTTCCTGCCAAAAACCATCTTGCAATACAACACCACTGCAAAAACCATGATGAAAGTAAGCGGTATGTTCAACACGATCTTCTTGTAAAAATACCTCCTGGCGGCTTCCGGCGACTCGAAGAATTCTCTTCTCCTCTCATGGGTATTGGTACGAGCATCACGGAACTGCACCGCATTTGTGTCGTCGTTGTCCTCTTCCAAAACTTGCTCTGTCTCTTGGTTGTCAAACGTAGGCCTGCTGAAATAATGATTCAACGTAAACAAAAAATAATAGGCCATCGTGACGACCACAGAAAGGAAAACTATCCTCTTGAGCGACATATAATTGTCTACTTCGATATTTGTAGTGGCTGCATTCATCGGCTATGGTTATTCATATCTTAATGCATTGATCGGGTCGGTGCGCGAGGCCTTCAAGGCGGGGAAGAAACCAGCGATGAGACCCAAGATGGCACACGACACGAAGGAAATGACCATCCAGAGCACGTTGACGACGTAAGGCAACGACATGGCCATGGAGACCACATACGACAGCAGCAGTCCCAGCAGCATGCCCAATACGCCACCGATAAGGCTCAGGATCATACTCTCGGTGAGGAACTGCATCAGGATGGCGGCATTCTTCGCGCCAATCGACATGCGCAAGCCAATCTCCTTGGTGCGCTCCGTCACGGTGACGTACATGATGTTCATGATGCCGATGACACCCACCAGCAACGATATCAAGGCGATGGCAACGAGCACCGTGGTGATCATGCCCGTCATCGACGACATCATCTCCAGCATCTCCTGCTGAGTGCGTACCTCAAAGTCGTCCTCACCACCTTCAGGGATCTTATGCGAAGCCCTCAAGATGCTCTCAACCTCCTCCACGGCGGCCTCTGCCACGTTTTCCGACGCGGCAGAGCACACAATCTGTTGGATGTAGTCGACACCCAACATACGCTTCTGCACCGTGCTATAAGGCATCACCACAAGGTCGTCCTGGTCCATGCCCATGCCGTTTTGTCCCTTCTCTTTCAAGGTACCAATGACTTTGAACGGCATGTTGCCTACACGGATGGTCTTGCCAATGGGGTCTTCACCATCATCAAACAACTCTTTCACGATAGTCTGACCGATTAAACCCACCTTGGCATATTTCTTCACGTCTTCTTCGCTAAAGTTGACACCCGTGGCAATTTCGTATTTGCGGATTTCAAGGTAATCGGGCGAGCCTCCATACACGGTACCCGACCAGTTTTTGGATCCGTTCACCAACTGCCCGCCGCTGTTGACCACCGGGCTGACCGCAGTGACGTTTTTGGCGCCCTTGGCAATCAGCTCGCAGTCCCTGACCTTGAGCGACTGCACGTTGCTCGAGCCCATGCTGACGCCGCCACGCCTTTGGTTGGCACGCATCACCATGATGAGGTTGGTGCCCATGTCGGAGAGTTGGTTGGCGGTGCTCTGCTTCAGCCCCTCGCCCAAGTTGACCACGGCGATGACGGCGGCGATGCCGATGACGATGCCGAGCATGGAAAGCGCCGAGCGCGTCTTGTTACGCAGCAGGGCTTTCACCGAGATTCTTATGAGATTCAGTATATCCATGTCAATAGTCGTTTTCTATGGGCAAAGCCGCGAGGGCTTCAGCCGCTGATTTGGTCGCCACGGGCTCATCACGGAGGATGTGACCGTCGCGAAGGAATATCGTTCTGCTCGTAAACACCGCGATGTCGGACTCATGCGTCACAAAGGCGATGGTCTTACCCTGCTCGTGGAGGCTCTGGAAGAGGCTCATGATCTCGTATGACGTGCGCGTGTCGAGGTTACCCGTGGCTTCGTCGGCGAGGACGATGACGGGGTCGTTGACCAAGGCGCGGGCGATGGCTACACGTTGCTGCTGGCCGCCCGAGAGCTGGTTGGGCATGTGTTCCATGCGGTCCTTCAAGCCGACGAGTTCCAAGGCATGTTGCGCCCTCTCGCGACGCTCACGGTGCGACACATCGGGGTTATACACCAAAGGCAGCTCCACGTTCTCAAGGGCCGAGGTGCGCGGCAGGAGGTTGTAGGACTGGAACACGAAGCCGATCTTACGGTTGCGTATCTCCGACAGCTCGTTTTTAGAGCGTTCGCGCACGGAGATGCCGTCGATGTAGTATTCGCCCGACGTGGGTTGGTCGAGGCAGCCAAGGATGTTGAGCAAGGTCGACTTGCCGCTGCCCGACGAGCCCATGATACTCACGAACTCGCCCTGGCATATCTCGAACGTCACGCCCTTGAGGGCATGCACCTCCTCGCTGCCGACGACGAAGGTCCGCTTGAGGTTCTCGACCTTGATGATGGATTGCCGTTCGCTCATGGTCAATTCTTGGCGTTGCCGCTCTTGTTGCTGTTGTTTCTGTTTCTTCCAGGAGGGCCGGGCATGAAGGGGTTCTCACCCTTCTTCACGGCTTTCTCCTTGACGACATACTGTGCCGACAGCACCACCGAGTCGCCGGCCTGCACGCCTTGCTCCACGATCTTGTAGGCGCCGTCGCTCATACCCACTTTGACGGGGCGCGGGCTCATGTCGTCGCCATGCTTCACCCACACCACATCATGATCCGCCATGCCCTTCTCGCCCATCTGCGGGCGTTCTCCTTGTGGAGGCTGTGGGCGTTGGCCTTCTGGCTTGTCGGCCTTGCGAATGGCCTTGAGCACCGCCTCGTCGGGCGTGAAGTTGAAGGCTTCGGCAGGCACGGCAAGACCCGTCTCCTCTTCCGTGACGATGGTCACGCTGGCGGTCATGCCGGGGAAGAGCTTCTGGTCGGGGTTGGGCGCCTCGATGATGACGGTATAGGTCACCACATTGCTTGTGGTGGTGGGTTTCATGCGAATCTGGTTCACGGTGCCCGTGAAGATTTCATCCATGTAGGCGTCGACGGTAAAGGTCACCCGCTGCCCCACCTTCACCTGCCCGATGTCGGCTTCGTCGACGTCGGCCTCCACCTGCATCTTGGTGAGGTCGTTAGCGAGTGTGAACAGCGTAGGCGTGCTAAACGAGGCAGCCACGGTCTGACCCACCTCCACGGCGCGGTCGAGGACGATGCCGTCGATGGGCGAGTAGATCTCGGCATACGCCAAGTCGACACGAGCCTGGTCGTAGGCGGCTTGCGCGTTGCGTTTGCTCATCTGTGCCTGTGTGTAGCTGTTTTGCGCCTCCTGGTAGGCGGCCAGAGTGGCGGCGTTGGCCTCATAGAGCTGCTTGGTGCGCTCGTAGGTGAGCTTGGCATAGTTGAGCTGGCTCTCGGCCGAGGTGAGGCTGGCCATGGCGCGGCTGAGGCTCTGGTTGAGCGTCTGCTTGTCCAACTCGGCCATCAACTGGCCTTTCTTCACCACATCGTTGTAGTCGACATAGATCTTCTCCACCTTACCCGAAACCTGGGTACCCACTTCGACGGTCTCCACCGGCTCGATGGTGCCCGTGGCGGTAACGGTGTTTTCAACAGTGTACTCCCCTACCACATGGGTACGGATGACCAACTCTTTGTTGGCCGACTTCGTGGCCTTGACAATCATTGCCACGACAATCGCCAAAACGACGATGCCGAGGATGATCAGCCATATTTTTCTTTTTTTCTTCATATTTATAGTGTGATCTTATTTCCCATATAAATATCCAAGATCTTCCGTTTCATCACCAAAGAATACTTGTTCTGGATGTAGTTGTTGAGCACGTTGAGGTAAGCGTTCTGCTGTTGCAGCAGTTCCACTGTGGTGATGCTGCCGTATTGGTATTGCATGTTATACGCGTTAAAACTCTTGCTGTAGGCTTCTTCGCGCACCTGTGATACTTTGTATGCATTATAGGCCGAAACGACGTTACGGTAGGCTTGTGACACGTTTTGGCGCACCGTAAGGGCTGCCTGTTCATAATCGAGCTGGGCCTGCTGCAGGGCGATACGGCTTTTCTTCACATTGGCCTTCGTTTGTCCGCGGCTGTAGATGGGGATGCTCATCGAGATGCCGGCCGACTCCGTCGGGGTGTTATACCAGTTCTTGTTGCCGTTGCCGTCGAACGAAAGCACACCCATGCCCACATTGGCATTGGCTGAGATGGACGGGAAGTAGTTGCCACGTGCCAAGTCGACGCTCTTTTCGGCCAAGCGGATGTCGTAGTCGCTGACGCGCAGGTCGGGCATATAGTCCATGGCGAGGCTGATGGCTTCTTCCTCGGTAGGCAGGGATGCTTTCAGGCCGTCGAGGTCGTCGGTGTTGGGCGACACGATGGTCAAGTCGTCTGCGGGATCCATGGAGAGCAGCACTTTCAGGTCGAGGAGATTGTTCTCGATGTTGATGCGGGTGTCGACTACGTTATTAGAGTCGCTGTAGTATTGTGCCTCCAATAGCAGCATATCGCTTTCGAGGATGGTACCCACCTTGTAGCGCTGCCGGCCTTGTTTCATCTGCTCACGGCTGGTGTTGAGCACTTCGAGCTGATAGTTGAGCAGTTCCTGGTTGCCGAGGATGGTGAGGAAACTCTGCAGGATCTGTGTGGTGAGTTGGTTGTCATAGCGTTCAAGTTGCACCTCGTTGCGTTCCACGTTGAGGCGGTTCTGCTCGATGGTGTTGTTGATGTTGCCGCCTTGGTAAATCGTCACCGAGGAGCCCACGCCCACATTGCCCGATGTCGACCAGCCGTTTGCATTGTTTGAGATGTTTTGTCCAACCGAGGCGCTCAGGTTAGGCAGGCGTTGTTGTTTTGACTGTTGGTAAGAGGTCTCCAACGACTCGCCCGTCAGCTTCATTGACTTACGCTCGAGGCTGTTGGAGAAGGCAAAACGGATGCAGTCCTCCAAGGTAAACCGGTAGGAAGCGCTTTCCTGGGCCGAAAGGGTGCCGACAATCAGGAGCAACAAAGTCAATATGGTAATGTGTCTTTTCATGGCCATGTAGAAAAAAAAACAGACCAGTTAATAAAATCAACTGGTCTGGAAAAAACAATTCATTAACTTCATTAACGAGGCAAAGATAAGGTCAAGTATCTTTTCCCCGAATAACATAGGGAATGAAGCGGAAAAATTAGGCCTTGAAGCCCACTATAGTCCCTTTCGGACGTTATAGGCTCAATCCTCTTTCTTCCTCTTGCCAAGCAGGTAGGCGCCTCCCAAGGCGGCGAGCATGGCAATGCCGCTACCCACGGGGACATAGGGCTCAGCTTGGTCGAAGTCGACTTCATGGATGGGGATGATCAGACCGATGTCCTCCCATTCTGCATCACGTTCCGAATCCAAGTCTTCCTGCGTCAAGAACACCTGCGAACGCAGGGGCATCGACAGCAGCAACATGGCTGCCATCAACATAAATACCTTTTTCGTGTTTCTAATATTGTGTTTCATCTTTCCTATGTTTTTCGAAGTTATTTACTAATGACCATTTTTTGCACTCTGCTCTGCTTGCCTTCCGTCAGGCGCATGACGTAGACGCCGTTGGCGACGTTAGGCAGCGCCATCGTGGTCTGTACGCCGTGCAGCTCTTGTTGAGCCACCATGCGACCGTTGACGTCAAACACCTGCAGCAGGCCTTCACCCGTCACGACGAGCTCGTCGCCCATGACGAAGGCGAAGTTCTGGTTGGCTTCAACTTCTTCAGGTTCTTCGATGCCCGTGTAACCGAACACCAGCTTGAAGCGGCTCTTGTAGTCCGACTTCTTGGCGAAGAACTTGTATTCGCTGGCGCTGAGGCAGTCAATGTCGGCACCCGTCATGTTGTCGATGAGGTGCAGGTAGCTGAACTCACCGTTGCGGGTGTTCCAACGCATCGTGTATTCAGTGTCTTTGACCGTCTCGAAGCGGACGTTGGCTTCGCTGATGCCGGGCAGGGTGTAGGCGATGGTGTAGTCTTCGTCGTTGTAGTGGCACCACATCTTACCGTTGCCAAGGCGCAGGCCCTTCATCACTTTGGCACCGCCCTCGGTGGGACGACCCAATTCGATGGTGACCACGTCGGCGAGGCCGTTCTCCTCAATGGCGAACAGGTTGACCAACGGGTAGTTGATGTGTGCATCACCGCGGAACTTGGAGGTGACGGTGTCGGTGGCGTTACGCTGATCGGGATAGAAGAATGCCGTAGCTGCATCTGCAGGTTCCTCCAGCAGGACGAAGAAGCCCTGATGCGGGTGGATGAAGCGACCTGCACCAACGCCCTCGTTGTCGGAAGAGCCGTAGAGGTAGGTGTGGTAGAAGGTGACGCTGTCACCACCGATGGTTCTCTCATAGTCCTCATCGAGGATGGTATAGCTGGCCTTGTAGCGGTCATCCCAAATGGCGTCGACATCTTCACTATTTGCTAAGGCGAAGAGGTCGAAGTCGAGGTAAGCCTGATAGGGGTTACCCAGCAGGTTGTAGCCATGACGCGGCACGCCTTCAGTACGGGTCAAGTTATAATCGACTTCGTCGGCGTTCAGGGTACCCAGGCACTGCAGGAAGGTCTCCTCACGAGTGGCAGCAAAGTAGCCCTTGCCAGGAATCCAATACGTCTCGTTGCCCAAAGTCGAGCCGTCGCCATAGTAGTCGATCGTCTCGTGTTCGGGAGTATCGAAGTGGTGGTGGCTGTTGCTGTTGCGCTTGAAGTTAATCCAGTGGTAGTTCGTCTCGTCATAGGAGTAGAAGTCCCACTCGTTAAAGTAGCTACCTTCTTCAATCGTGGCATCGGAGGTGGGATAATCCTTGCCGAACCTATGGCTCGGGAAGTAGCCGTGTCTTGCGTTGTCCTTCGGGAAGAACAGGTAGTAAGGCATGCCTGCCGGATGACCAAAGTCGAAGTCGTAGGTGCCGTTGTCGTAGTTAATGCCTATCGGAGCATCCGACAGCGGGGTGGAGACCATGTGCCAGTCGGTGGCATCGGGTTCAACGTCGAGTTCTTCGGCATAGGTCGGTTGGGCACCGCCCAAGCCGGCTGAGTTGTCGAGGGTGACACCCACATAGGCCGTCAACTCGTTATCGTTGAGCAGGACCACGTCTTCGGCGATGTAGAGCGAAGCGGCGGAGGCGCTGTTGTCGCCCGTCACGTTCTCGCTGCTCTTGTACATCCAGATGGCTTCGTCGGCAGCGGTATGATCGGCCATCAAGTCGTCAACCAAGCCGTAGTAGAGGTACGGGTCGCCATTCTGAGCAGCCACAGCCTCATATTCAGGCATACGCAGGATCGGGTAGTCGTCGTTCAAGGGCTTCATGTCTTCGCTCACTTGCCACGGGCGGCCCCACTTGGTGTAGGTGGCCTTGTGGGCGGCGTCCTGATTCACCCATGCGTTCAAGGCGATGAGCATCTGTTTGTCGACATCATCACCGGTGGGGACAAAGTTGTTATTGCCGTCAGCCAGCGACACCTGCGTGTCGCGGTGGCCATAGAGGTAAGGCAGGTAGGTAAGACCGAAGTTGCCATGGCCCGTCGGGGCGTTACCAGTAACCTTAAAGGTGGTCTGGCCGGGATGTGCATAGCAGTAGGTCACCGTGCCATTATTGTTGTCACCGACGAGGCTACCGAAGTTGCTGGTCGGGATGGTGGGACGCAGACGTGAGTAGCAGTTCTCCACGTTGCCGCGGTTGATGGCCACGAGGCCACCAGCATATTGCGAATTGCCCGTCTTATTAAATGAGGTGTTGGCGAAGCTGTTCAGCATGTCACCCTTGACGATGGAGCCGATGAGGCCGCCCATCGTGCCACCCGTCATGTCAGAGATGGCCATGGTGGAGTGGATGGTAGGTGAGCCAGCACCCGTATTGCCGATGCGACCGATGAGACCGCCGAGGATGGCGTTGGGGTTGCTCGCCACCAAGATGCCTTGCGTCTCGCTGTTGTTGATGTCGGTAGCGCCGGCCACCTCACCAACGAGAGCACCCATCACGAGGTCGGGGTTATTGTCGATATGGTATTCAAGGTTCTTGACAAACACGTTGTTGATGTCGGCGTCGTTGACATAGCCGAACATACCGTAAGCCAGCACGCCATCGAGGCCTTGGCCATAGACCAAGCCGCTGATGTCGGAGACGATGTGGCCGTTGCCGTTGAAGGTACCTTGGAACGGTTCAGGCGTGCTACCGCTGACACCCAGGAAGCCAATCGGCACCCAGCCGAAGTCACCCATCGCGACGTCAGCCTCCAAGTTGACGACGAGGTCAGAAGAGGTATGAGGATCGGATCCGTTGAGGCCGTTGACATAGCTGATCAGCCAAGCCAAACCTTCCTTGTTGCTGATGGTGATTGTGTCGCCATTCACAACGAAGCCGTTGTCGGGCACGTCGGCGAGGCTGGTGACAGCCTCAGGCCAGAAACCGTAGAGGTAGACATGGTCGGGGTCGAATTCCGAAGGCCAGGTGGTGTAGTGCACCGACTTGTAGCGTTCAGAGTCGTCGAACAGCACCAGGTTGAGGTCGTGGCCAGCACCAGTGGTGAAACGGTCGAGGTATTCCCAGCTCGTAGCGGAACGCGCGCAGAAGATCACAGGCACGTGGTTGTGAGGCACGCTGAAGCCGATATGTGACGTGGTGCTGATACCGCCTTCGATGACGGTGATCACGTCACGGTGGTTGGTTTCGGTATAGGCATGGGCCACAGGCACGGGCAGGTAGATGTTGTTACGGGTTAATTTGGTAGGCTCGTAAGTCTCAGCCGTCTCACTACCTTCGAGGTCATGGGCGAAGTTCTTGTCAGCCGTGACGACGCTCTGAGCCTTGGACGCCTCACCCACCACGACGGTACCTTTCAGATAGACGCCGCCGCCGTTCTTGCCCGTAGGCACGTGGTTGCGGTTCAAAATAGCGCTGCCCTTCAGTTTGAGCGTGCCTTCGTCGTTGACGTACATACCGCCGCCAGCGGTGCTGGCATAGTTGAGGCTCACCGTACCATCGACGAACTCAACTTCACCGCGGTTGGCAAAGATACCACCGCCGTTGACAGCCGTATTGTATTGCAGGTAGCTCAAGGTCGAGCCTTCCTTGGTGATGAGGACGGTTGCAGTAGGACCGTTGCTATAGATGCCACCGCCATCAGCATCGGCAGTGTTGTAGTTGATTTTACCACCTCTGACCGTGATGGCACCACCAGCAGAGTAGATACCACCACCATTACGGGCGCTGTTGGCCCTGCCGGAGGCACCAATGGCAGCACCGCCCGAAAGCGTGCAGGAGCCGCCTTCCATGTAGACACCACCGCCATAGCCGTTAGGAGCACCGTTGCCGCTCACGGCACCACCGGTCATCGTAGCGGTACCACCTTTCATATAGAGGCCGCCGCCGGAGCCGCCCGATTGCGTGTTGTTACCTTGGGCCACTGTGCCGCCGATGTTACCACCTGACATGGTAAAGCTACCACCTTCGACATAGACGCCACCGCCAGCGCTTTTCGCCGTATTGTTCTTGATGACGGCACTGGTGCCGCTCACCGTCATGGTACCGCTATTGACATACAAGCCACCGCCAGCACCATCGGATGCGGTAATGGCTTCGTTGTAGGAGACCTCACCGCCTTGCAGCGTCACGGTGGATGTACCGGTCACATAGAAACCGCCGCCACGACGACGTGCCTTGTTGGCGTTGGCTGCGCTGCCACCCACGGTACCCCCTTGCAGGGAGAAGGTGCCATTGCTGACGACGCCGGCGCCGCCCAGATTGGCTTGGTTCTTATAGAATGAAGAGGTACCCTTGATGGTCATGGAACCGGAAGCGAAGATGCCACCGCCTTGACCATTATCCCAGTTGGCAGTATTGCCATTGAAGGTGGCGCTGTTGATCGTCACCTGACCATTAGCCAAATAGATACCGCCACCGTTGTTACTAGCCGTATTGCTGATAATGGTACCGTTCGTAATCTTGGTTTCGACTGTGGAGTTGATATAAGCACCGCCGCCGTTGGTCGAAGCGATGTTGTAGCCGATGGTACCACCAGTCATCTCGAAGGAGCGCAGGTCGTAGACACCACCACCACTCTTGGCCTTGTTGGGATGGCCTGAGGTGCCGATGCTACCTCCCGTCATCTTAAAGCTGTTGCCCTCGGAAGAAGTGATATAAAGGCCGCCGCCATAATTTATGGCTTCGTTGTCGTAGACAGAGAGGCCGCTCACGGTGACTGCACTACCGCCGGTGACATAGATGCCGCCGCCGTTTTGTCCTGCCGTATTGCCCACCACCGAGCCGCTGGTCAGTGAAGTGGCTTGTGTCGTGTTGATGTAGGCACCACCGCCATGGCCCGTAGTGGCTTCGTTGTTGGCGATGGTAGCGCCGCTGCCATTCATGGTGAACTTACCGGCATCGTAGATACCACCACCGTTGGGAGCAGAGTTCTTGGCCTGTCCCACCACGCCGAGGCTACCGCCTGTCATGTTGTAGGTACATTGTGCCGTGAGGAAGGCACCGCCGCCGTTGCTGGCAGCCACGTTACCATAGATTTGGCCGCCTTTCATGTTGAAGGTACCTTTATACAGATAGAGACCTCCACCGTTGGTTCCAGCGGTATTGGTATAAATCTTAGCCGATCCTTGAACGGTGGGGCTACCATTGGCGAGGTAGATACCGCCGCCGTGACGGGCAGCTTGGTTGCTATACATTTCGGCGTTGCCCGACATTGAGAAGTTACCGGCGTTCAGATAAGCACCAGCACCGTCGTTGGCCGTGTTGGAGTACATCTTGCCGCCCGACATGGTGAAAGCACCACCAGCCAAGTAAAGGCCACCGCCATTGTTAGCACTGCCGTTGGCGTTGTTGCTATAGATGCTGCCGCCCGACATGGTGACATTACCAAGTTCGTTGTAGACGCCACCACCGTTGCCCTGGGCCGTGTTGTTGCGGATGGTACCACCAGAGATGGTCACCGTACCAGCGCCCAAATAAACGCCGCCGCCAGGATTGCTCGTAGCCTTATTCGAGTAAATCGAGCCGCCGCTCATGTTGAATTGACCTCTGTTATTTGTGGCAGAACCAGCCATAAACACACCGCCACCGCCAGCACTATAGTCGCCACCAGTGTAAGTGGTATTGCTATAAACGTTACCACCTTGCATGTTGAGGATCATGTTGGCAGCCATATATACGCCTGCGCCACGCGCTCCACTATTGTTATAAACCTTACAACCATCATAGATATAAGCTGTTGCTCCATCGGTCACCGTGCCGCCGATATAGACGCCACCTCCACCGAAGTCACCATGGAAAGAATTGTTCTTGTTGTAAGGCGTGTTATGATGGATATCACTGGTACGTAATTCGATGCCGCCCATGTCAGCCACACAGATGCCATGGCCACCATAGTTCGACTTATTATAGCTGATTTCGGTACCCCCTGTGACTATACAATTGGCACGCAGGAACTCAGAGTAAGCACCGCCACCGAAAGACACCTCTGCCACATTCTTGTCGGCATCGGAACCACCGATGGTCACACCATTGAGGGTCAACTTGGCGTTACCTGAAGGAACGGCTGCAGACGTACCGCAACGTGTTGCGGTGTTGGCCACCAAGGCACCACCACCTCTGTGATGGGCTATGCACTTGATGATTTTACCACCATTGAGAGTGGCAACACCACGATTGAACACGGCAATGGCTCCGCCTTGGTCGGCACGGCAGTTCTCGAAATTGCAATTGTTGCAAGTCAGCGTACCTCTCACAAAGATGGCGCCACCATGAGTGTTATAATCAGTGTCATTCAAAGTAGAAAAAACATGGAGGTAATTGTTTCTGATGGTCACATCGGTAAGTGTGGCCGTTGCTCCTGCATTCACCACGATGGCAGAATAGCCCGTGTAGTTCGGGCTGGCATTGCACGCATAGCTGCCGTTGTTACCGTTAATGGTGACCTTGTAAGTGCCACCATTAATAACCAGGGTGGCACCACTCTGGACTTGAAACATGGCAAAGTTTCTTGCACCACGCGTAATGGTACGATTGGCGCCGCTGGCGTTGATGGTTGTCGTACCTCCTGAAATGAGGATACGACCTGTTAACGTCACATTACCAGTAAGGTTAATTGTGGTGTTTGCAGAGATGGTTTGGGCTCCTACTGTTCCAGACCAGTTTACTGCCCAGGCATTTCCTACCCATCCCAACAGTGCCAGGACAAGCAGCATTCTCAAAGTGTGAAGTTTTTTCATTTTCTTCAATTCAATTTTAATATTTTAATTCTTTTATCATCAAAAATAGAGCCACACAAAGACAAGTTACCCCATCTTCGTGTAACTAATTACTTGAAAAGCAGTGATTTAAAAACAGACATCCATTAAAAACGCCCTACTACTCTTCGGGTGCAAAAGTACAAATAATCTGCAAAAATTATTATTATTAGTTGAAAAAATATAGAAAAATTCGCAATCCAATGATTGTCAATCATTTAGATTGCGAATTCTAAAGACAGGTTTTCGTCCTAGATTTATTCCTTTTTTCGGCGTTTGCCGAGCAGGTAGGCACCTCCCAGGGCGGCCAGCACGGCGATGCCGTCGCCGACGGGCGTGTACCAGTCCACACCCAGGCCGTAGCCCTGTGGCAGGTTGATGAACACCTGCGGGTCCTCCGGCTCGCGGTAGTTCTCGTCGCCGTCCATCATGAACACCTGCGCCTGCGCCGTCATGGCCATGGCCATCATCAGGACGAGCGCCAAGGCTCTGCGTGTGCTGTGCGTGCCGTTTGTGCTATGCTTGATTCTTTTCATTGCCGTTCCTCCTTATTTGATGACCATTTTCTGTACCTTGGTTCCCTTGCCGTCGTTGAGGCGCAAGACGTACACGCCGGGCGTCATGCCTGCGGTGGACAGGCCGGACGCTTGCGACGCGTCCCTGCTCACCACCACGCGACCCAGCATGTCGACGACCTCCAGGAGGCCTTCACCGTCGACGATGATCTCGTCGCCCGATTGATATGCGAAAGTCGGCCCTTCGACAGGCTCAGGGACCTCATTCTCTTCCACGTCCTTCCAGTCGCCGATGACGATCTTGAAACGTGACTCGTACTGACTCGGGTCGGCCTCGAAGGCGTAGCTGCTCGTGGCCAGCATGTCGGTCACCCTGCCCGTGATGTTGTCGACGAGTGTGAGGCTCTCGAACTCCGCGTTCAGCGGCTCCCAACTCAGGGTGTAGGTGCCGGCCTCGTCGGCCTCGAACCACAGCGGCTGGTAGTCTTCCACCTCGCTACGGAAGAGGATGCCGTAGTTCTCGTTGCCATGGTGCAGGTAGAGCCAGCCCTTGCTGTCGTTGGCTCTCAGCTTCTCGACGCCTTCGTCATTGTCGCGGCCCAGCTCCAGCACGGCGAAGTCGTTGACGCCTTCGTCGTCGGTCACCGTCAGGTTGATGAGCGGATAGGCGGGTTGCTCGTCGCGGAAGGTGGCGCCGTTGGCGTCGTTGCTCCGCATGGCGTTGGTGAAGGTCACCGTGGCGGCCGTCGACGTCCGCACGATGAAGCCCTGGTGCATGTTGAGCGTGCCCGTGGCGGCCTTGGCGCCGCGCGACGTGCCTTCCTTGTATTGTATGTAGCCGCCCATCGCGGCGTCATAGACGGCATAGGTAGGCTCCGTGCCCTTCGCGGCCCACAGTTCCATGTTCTTCGAGGCGAAGCCGCTGAAGTTGAGGTAGCTCTGGTACGGGTTGCCGATGAGGTTGTAGCCCAGCAGGCCCGCCCATTCGTTGTGGGGGGTGTAGTCGAGGGTGATGCTCACGTCGCCGTTGTTGAGTGTGCCCTTGTTCTGGAGCAGCTGGTCCTGGTCGATGCTCACCAGATAGCCCTTGCCCGGCGTCAGCGTCGTCTCGTTCGCGTAGGCGATGGGCACCGTCGTGGCGTTCATGTGCCAGTGGCTGTTGCTGTTGCGCTTCAGGTTGATCCAGTGGTACTCCGGCTCGTAGAAGCAGTACAGGTCCACCTTATTAATATTGGGCAGGTCGCTCGGGTAGAGCGACTGGTCGTTGTTATTGATGATGGTGACGTTGCAGGGATTCTCCGCCCAGCTGAAGGGCACCTGCGACGTCGTGCCGTAATTGAACCCGATGCCGCTGTCGCTCAGCGACGAGCTGAGGAAGTGCCAGCCGCGAGGACTGCCGGGTAGCGTCTGGCTCGTGTAGGCCTCAATAGAAGAGGTTGGAGTGCTTAATCCTACGTCTTGCAACAGCGACACGTTCTCGTCAATGTAGACTACCACGCCGCTTCCAGTGCTTGCCGTCGTTATGTCATGGGCATAGAGGTTCACCGTGGTGTTGCTCGTGTGGCGCGTCAGCATGTTGTCGAGGCTGGTGTGGTAGTCGAGCACCTTGCCGTCGGTGGAGGCCACGCATTTGGTGTTGGCGTATTTGTGCACCGGGAAGTCGCCGTTGATGTTGCCCGCGCCCGTGCTGTAGCCGCCCGCCGTGGTGCGTTTCCATTCGGCGCCGCTGCCCCTTTGCTGGTTCAGCAGGGCCAGCAGCGCGGTGCCGTTCACCGTGTTGTCGTTCGCCCTGTTGTAAAGGTAGGGGGCGACGGGGTTGGTGTAGACGCCGTTGCTGCCGCTCGCCGTGGTGCCCGACGGGCCGTAGCAGTTCGTCACCGTGCCGGGCGTCATGGTGCCCGTGAACGAGGTGGTGCCGCGCACGTAGCAGTTGTCCATCGTGCCGCTGTTGCTGCCGATGAGGCCGCCCACGGTGCCCGAGGTGGTGAGGGTGGCGTTGGCGAAGCTGTTCTTCAAAGTGCCGCCGGCCAGGCGTCCCACCAGGCCGCCCATCGTGGTGCCGCCGCTCATCACAGGCATCGCGCTGCACGAGTGGATCGTGCCCGACGCCTCGCCTGCCAGGCCGCCGATGTAGGTGCCGCTGCCGCCCGTCATCGTCACTGCCGCCTCGCTGTTGGTGATGGTGCCGCTTGTCATCTGTCCCACCAAGCCGCCCATGTAGCCCGACGTCGTGCAGTTGAAGTTGCCGCTCACCACGAAGGTGTTCGTGATGGTGCCGCCGTCGACGCAGCCGAACATGCCCACGCAGTCGTAGGGCAGCACGGTCTTGAGGTTGCTGATGGTATAGTATTGTCCATCGTAGTTGCCTTTGAACGTCCGCGTCGTCGTCGTGCTGCACGCCACGTCGGAGTAGCCTATGGGCTCCCAGTAATGGGCCGACATGTCGATGTCGGCGGCCTGTTGGATGGTATAGTCGGTATAGTCCGTCCCGTTGTTCACCTGTTGGGCGATATAGGCCAAGCCTGCGGCATTGAGAACGCTGACTGTGGTGCCGTTGATGCTGACACCATTGGCGTTGGCGTTGTTTTTCCAGGTCTCGACGAAATAGAGGTTGGTATTCACATAGGGGCTGCTGCTCAGTTGGAACACGCCGTACGAGGCTTGGTCGTCGAAGAAGAAGCGGTTGTCGTAGGCGGTTTTGCAGTTCGCCGCCGTTCCGGTGACGATTCGTGTGTATTGGGCGTTGTAGCCGTCCGTGCTCGTCTGGTAGTCGTGCGTTTTGGTGACGCCTATCGACGAAGTGCAGTTGAGAGTCCCGATGTTCACATATTTCTGGGCTGCATCCGAAGGGATGAACACGTTGTTCTTGGCGCCCGACACGGTGTTGTTGTCGATGAGCACCGTTCCCTCAACCGTCATGGTGCTATACTTATAAACGCCGCCGCCGCTCGTCGTGGCCGTATTGCTCCGGATGTTGCCCTTGCAGGTGAACGCACCTGCGGCAACGTAGACGCCGCCGCCGTTTGCGGCGCTGTTGTTGTTGATGCTTTTTGAAGCGGGCAGGGTGAAATTGACTTTCGAATACACGCCGCCGCCACTTGCGGAAGCCGTGTTGTAGGCTATCGTGCCGTTGGTATAGGTAAACGTGCCGCCGTTGGCGTAGACGCCGCCACCGTTGGCAGCGGAATTGCCTTTACCAGATGTACCAATAATTCCATTTGTCAATGTAAAAGCACCACCAGCTATGTAAACTCCACCTCCATTTCTTGTTGCTGTGTTATTTTCAATTGTAGCAGCATTAGTTACCGTTACTGTGCCTGCATTACCATCATTCAAGGCTATATAGATACCTGCGCCATCATTAGTAGTATTGTTACCATCGATGGTTCCTCCCTTTAAATTAAACACATTAGAGGCGTTACCTGTCAAGTAAACACCACCGCCATAAGCTGCCGTATTGCCTTCAATAGTACCGCTATTCATTGTTACGGTCTTGCCATTGGTAATATAAACTCCACCGCCGTTCTTTCGGCCAGTGTCGGGACCCGCCTCATTACCTTTGATTGTGGCTCCCGTTATCGTGCAATTTCCGCCAGTAACATATATGCCGCCACCATGGCCTGTAGTTGTTGTATTGCCTTGAATGGTGCCATTACATGTAAACGCTCCACTGCCAACATAAACGCCACCGCCATTAACTGCTGTGTTATAGTTGACCCCCCTGCCGTTAGGCAAAGTAAAAGCCAGATTCATATACACGCCTCCGCCATTAGCAGAAGCCGTGTTGTAGGCTATTGTGCCACCTGTGAAGGTAAAAGTGCCAGCATTGTAATACACGCCGCCACCATTTTTTGCTTTATTGCCATTTCCAGACGCACCAATATTTCCAGCTTTAATCTCGAACGTGCCGTTCCCAATGTAAACACCTCCACCATCACCAGACTCTGCCTTATTTCCAAGTATCTCACCGCCCGCCATAGTGAATGTTCCGTTTGTACATAAACCTCCACCGTTGCTAGCCGAGGCAGTATTGCTATTAATCTTGTTGCTTGTTCCGTTCAAATTGAACGTGATATTTGCAGCTACATGAATACCGCCACCAGTATTACTTGTTGCCGTATTACCAGTAACAGTTAGAGTGGAAGCTGTAACAGTTCCATTAGTTGTATTATCAGACACGCACACACCTCCACCATATGTAGCAGCAGTATTGTTGCTGATAGTTCCTTTCAAGGTAGTATTTTGTTTAGTTTTGATATAAACACCGCCTCCGCTACCTGTAGTAGCTTCATTTTTGTTGATGGTAATTGTACCATTCGCAGCGGACAAGTTCAGCTTGCCATAGTCAAAAATACCGCCTCCCGCTTTTGCCTTATTGGGATAACTATTTGTTCCTATGGTTCCAGCTTTCATAGTGAAACTTCCGTCTGCGGTAACATACACACCACCGCCATTGCCACTAGTTGCAGTATTGCCGCTAATCTCGCCGCCTTCCATAGTGAATGTGCCATTGCAATAAATACCGCCTCCACTTCCAGCACTTGCTGTATTGCTTCGAATAATAGCACCATTTTGTATTACCAATTGCGAAGAAGCTATACCCATATTAATAGCACCTCCTCCGTTTGCTCCAGTAGCCGTGTTGCCACTTATTGTTCCACCGTCAATCGTCAGTTTGGTTTTAGTATGTAAATAAATGGCGCCTCCCGTAGGCCCAGAATTACTTTTTATAGTACAGCTCTCGAGAGTCGCCTGACCTCCATCTGAAACAACAATGGCGGCACCACCAAGGTATGAAGTGTTGTCCGAGAATGTCGTACCAGAAACCGTTACCATATTATTCTGCAAGGTACTTGAAGTACCGGGATTAACATATAATGCCCCGCTCCATGAAGAGGTTCCATCGTTTTTTGAAAAAGTACAATTTTCTATCTTGTTATTTTTGCCAGCGATAAAGACGGTACCGAAACGACATTTATGTCTTTTGAATGTCACACTCGTACACTCAAGAGTACCTGCGGAATATATAGCAGCGCCATCAAGATGATTAGCGATGGAAGGCTGTTTGTTACGGCCATCAATAGTAATGGTATAATTGCCATTCTTTATTATTATTAAACGCCCACCCGCCTGTACTTCAAATAATTGGCAACCAGCACCATAAGTAGTCCATTCATAGCCATCCCCTCTTTGCAAGATTTGGGAACTTCCAGTAGCCTTTATCGTAACTGTGACACCATTTGGAATAACCACCTTTCCAGTCAAAGTGACCGTTCCTGTAACACTAACCGTACGTGAACTCATCGTCCCACCAGTATTCGTACCTGTCCCCCAAGTATTTTGATTAGCGCCATACCCCCAAGCCTCTCTCATTCCTCCCAGCAGTGCCAACAGCAGAGCGAGAAATATGATAAAATGTCTTTGTGGTTTCGTCATTTTTATCTTCGTTTTGGCGCCGAGGGCGCCTGGTTTGTCATTCCGTTTGGGACATCCCGAGACGCTGCGGCTCCATCTCGAAGAAGGAAAGGGAAACCATCTTGTTGATATGCAAAAAGATAGAATACCTTTGCAGGCCTTGAGAAATCCGCTGCAAAAGTAGTAATTTTTTCTTGATAATGAAAGAAGAAAAGAGCGATTATTTTGGGTAAGAAAAATGGGTGGTACGCGAGGGAAAGGTTGGGCAAAGACAAAGGAAGTTCGGGCGAAATCTATGCGATTTTGGGTAGATTTCGCCCAGAAATGCTGTTTTGTGGGCGAAATCTATGCATTTTTGGGTAGATTTCGCCCGAAATGTTTGCGTGATATGTCCAAATGTGGTAATTTTGCGGCATCAAAATAAGGAATCACTATGGAAAAAATCGTTGGAAGAGACGCTGAAATCAGCAAACTGAAATCGCTTGCAACAAGCGACCGATCAGAGTTCATTGCTCTGTTTGGTCGAAGGCGCGTAGGTAAGACCTTTCTCGTCAACCAGGTCTTCAAAGACCAGTTCGACTTCAAGATGACTGGTGTCATTGAAGGCTCGCTGAAGGACCAATTCACCGCCTTTTCCGACGCCATGGAAGACTTCGGTTACGACCTCCCCCAACCGCCAACGGACTGGATGTCAGCTTTCATTGCGTTGAAAAACGCCTTAAAAGATGTGGCTAAAACCGAGAAACGCTGCATCATCTTCATCGATGAGTTGCCCGCCCTCGATGCCGAAAACTCAAATGTGGCTGGGGCAATAGGCTATTTTTGGAACCACTGGGCTTCGCTTCAAGGCAATGTCGTCCTCATCATCTGCGGCAGCGCAACCAGCTGGATGATCACCCACGTCATCGACAGCAAAGGCGGTTTGCACGACCGCCTCACAGAAGAAATGCCCATCCATCCTTTTACCTTGCACGAAGTGGAAACCTATCTCAATGAGTACCAATTCGTATGGAACAGACAAATGATGCTCCAGTCGTACATGGTTTTCGGAGGCATCCCCTACTACCTCAGCCTATTAAACAACAAGGAAAGCCTGACACAGAATGTTGACCGCCTCTTCTTTAGCAAAGACACTAAGATGCGGCGGGAGTTCAGGCGATTGTTTAACACACTTTACAAAAGCCCCGAGAAATACATTGAAATTGTCAAAGCATTGGGCAAAAGCCGCCAAGGCATGACTCGCGAGCAACTGGCCAAGGAACTCAAATGCAGCAACAACGGACATCTGGGTGACAAGCTAGAAGACCTTGTACAATGCGACCTGATTCGGAAGAACATCGTCCGCGAAAAAGAAATCAAGAGCAAGGACGCTATTTATCAACTATGTGACTTCTTCAGTTTGTTTTACTTGACTTTCGTCGACAGGGCCGAGGTTGAGACGGATTATTGGTCGCACCATATCAACACGCCCGAAATGAACACATGGATGGGGCTGGCCTATGAGCGGATTTGTATGGCTCACATCCCGCAAATCAAGCGAGCATTGCGCATCGATGGCATTTCAACGCTCAACTACTCATGGCGAAGTAAGACTTCAAAACCCGCCGTCCAAATCGACATCATCATCGAGCGAGCAGATAATATTGTCAATGTCTGTGAAGTCAAACACAGCCAGGGAGAATACGAGCTCAGCAAGGAGGAATACGAGAAAATCAACCGAAGAAGGAACACTTTCATCAATGAGACAGGGCTACGCCACGCCTCTTGGCTCACGATGATTACCACCGAAGGCTTGGCCAAGGGGATGTATTCCGAGATGATTCAAAGCCAAGTGACTTTAGACGATCTTTTCACCTAATTAATAGGGCGAGCATGATGCCCATAAAGCAATGCCATGAAAAAGGCAAACAGCGTGGCGCCGGCCTGCGTCTCCAAGGTGTCTTCGGGAAACATCGACAGCAGCATGATGGTGAGGAACACCATATATAAATAGGTGTGGTTTCGGCGCGAGGCGCACCATGGATAGAGCAGCACGAAGAGGAAGAAAGCCAAACCCACCAACCCAAAAGCAACGGCGATGGCGAGGTATTGGTTGTGGGCGCGGAAACGGAATTCTTCCTTCAAGGGGGAGTGCAGCTCGTCGTAAGCCTGGCTGAAAGCCTGCGGCACATCGCCGGTGCCCACGCCAAACCACGGGTGCTGCCCGATGAGGTGGAACGACGCCCTCGTGTACTCGATGCGTTGCGAGAGCGAGCCGCCGTTGGGGTTGTTGTAACGCCGGTAGAGGTTGTACTCGAACAAGGTCGACGACAGGCGCGCCCGCAGGCCCGGATGCTTCCAGTTGTTGTAGTTGGCGATGCCTTGCTCTATGTTGCGGATGTCGTCGTCGGTGAGGGCCATCACGCCTTGGGCGTCCTTATGGAGGCCCTTGGAGGTAAGGTAACGCGCCAAGGTGGCTTCCAGGGTGACATCGAGGGGCAGAGCGCTGCGTTGGGACCAGGACTCCTGTAGCTCCTTGCGGCAGTAGTACAGGCCCACATATTTGCCGTCTTCGACGGGGTTGTGGATGGTGTCGTGCCAGTAGTCGTTGCCGAGGGCGGTTTTCTGCTCAAGAGTGGCGAAGTCGACAGGCTCCACCTTCAGCATGGGCTTCACCTGGTGCCATACGGCGAAGAAGGCGACGCCTATCATCACCAATGCCGTGGCGCCCACGGCGATGCGCCAGCCCCTACCCTGCTTCCAACGCAGGAAGGCATAGACGGCAGAGACGATGACGACCGCAGCGAGAATCACGTAGCCCGAGAGGGACTCGAAGATGTAGATCTGGTAGACGAACCAAAGCATCAGCAAAGCCTGAACGCATTTGGTCCACCACGACGACTTATAAGTGGCAAGGTAATACCCAATAACTGCAATGCAGAAAACGATGTTGAGGCAGAAGCGGATATGACTGATGAAATGCGAGATCTCGCGGACGTCGTCGTAGTCGTGGCGCCAATAGGACACACTGCTGAACAGTGTGGCGACGAAGACCGACAGCACATAGACTAACATCACGAAGTCGAAGCGCTTGCGGTCCAGCGGCTCCATGCCCGACAGCACGAGAGGCATGACGAGGATGGGCAACTTGACGCGGAGGTCTTTCATGGCGTAGTCGAAGTCGGAGGTCCAGAGTAGGCCGACGACATGCATGAGGTAGAAGGCGACGAGGAGGACGGCGGCTTTGTTGTGCCAAAAGCGGGAGAGCTTGGACTTGAACCCTCGATCCGTCATGGCGGACAGCGATCCGCCATCTCCCATGCGATGAGATGAATCCTTGCCCTCAGGAGATTGCGGGTCAGGCCCGCAATGACGGGCAGGGATAAGAGCGTCAATCAACCAGACGGCGACCAGCCAGAACTGCGACATGCCCATGAGGAAGGGCGAGAGGGTGAGTCCCACCGCCACCATGAGCAGGCCGAGGAGGTAGGCTTGGTTGAGATAGGGTCGTATGGTCGTCGGCCAGGTCATCACTTGCCGCCCAGGATGCTGTGGTATTCATCCTTGCCGTTGGTGTTGAGCAGAATCTCGAAGGCGCGCTGCAGGTCGGGGTCGTCGTTCAAGTTGGCGACGATGCGACCTTTCTGGTAGTAGTAACGTCCCACGATCTCGGAGCGCAGCAGCTCTTCGATGTCCTTGCGGTTGTTGAGAAGGTCGTTCTCCTTCTCAGCGGCGAAGTTCTTCTCCAACTGGTCGATCTGCGGCTGTATCTTGTCGAGATAGCCTTCGTCCTTGGCGGTTTTCTTCAGCTTCTCGATGGCTTTCTCGCTCTCGGTGGTGTAGCTGAAGTTCTTGTCCTTCACGAACTTCATGAAGTCCTGGTAGGTGGCTTCGTCGATTTGGAAGCGGTCGGCCGAGTCGATGCTCTTATGCTCGTGGTAGTATTTGCTGGCGTAGTCGAAGATGAAGTTTTTGGCGTAGAGATAGGCCGTCACCGTGGCATAGGGGTCGCGTTTCACCTTCACGTCGGGCATGATGCCGTGGCCTTCGTAGACGGTGCGACCGCCGAGGGTCTGGAAGGGCTTGCCGAGGGTGTCGTTTTTCACCTGTGTGGTGTCTTTCTTGTGCGAGTAGTCGATCTCTTGGATGCAACGGCCGCTGGGGATGTAATAATGCGCTATGGTGACTTTCATCTGGGTGTTGTAGCTCAGCGGCAGGATGTTCTGCACCAGACCCTTGCCGAAGGTCCGTTCGCCGATGATGACGGCGCGGTCGTAGTCCTGCAATGCGCCGGCCACGATCTCGCTGGCCGAGGCGCTGCTGCGGTCGACGAGCACAGCCAGGGGGATGTTCAAGTCGACGGGGTCGTTCATGGTGGGATGCACGCTGTTGGCGTTGGCGGCCTTGCCTTTCATCGACACGACGGCCTTGCCTTTGGGGATGAATAGGTTGACGATGTCAACGGCCTCGTTCATCAGGCCGCCGCCGTTGCCTCGCAGGTCGAGGATGAAGCCTTTCAGCTGGCGGTTGTTCTTCATCTCCAGCACCTTCTCCTTCACCTCTCGGGCGGCGTCGCGGGTGAAGCCGCTCAGCTGGAGGTAAGCGATGCCGTTGTCGAACACCTTATAATAAGGTATGTTTTCGATCTTCACCTTCTCGCGCTTCAGCGTCTTGGTCAGGGGCTTGTCTTCGCCGTAACGTCTCACCTTGATGGTCACCTCGGTGTTGGGCTGGCCTTTCAGCAGGTCGCTGACCTGTTGGGTGTTTTTCTTCTTGCAGTCGACGCCATTCACCTCGAGGATGATGTCGCCGGCGATGAGGCCCGACTTTTGTGCCGGCCAGCCGTAGTAGGGGTCTGAGATACGGGTCCACTCACCGTCGTATTGGATGAGGGCGCCGATGCCGCCGTATTCTCCCGTGGTCATGAACTTGGCGTTCTCGATGTCGGACTCGGGGATGAAGACGGTGTAGGGGTCGAGGCCGTCGAGCATGGCCTTGATGGCGGCTTCGTTGAGTTCGCCGGGGTTGATCTCGTCGACATAGTTGAGGTTGAGCTCACGGAGGAGGCTGTTGTAGATGTCGAGGCTCTTGGCGATTTCGAAGTTGTTCTGCTTCTCTTGGGCGAGGAGGCCTATGGGGAGGAGCAGGGCGAGGATGAGGATGATGTGTATGCGTTTCATCTTTTACTTTGTTGTTATGCAGGGACTCACGTCGCCTGTTTACTGATTTGTCGTCCCTACGGGACTGGGTCGTAACCGCTGCCGCCCCAAGGGTTGCAGGAGAGGATACGTTTGAAGGTGAGCCAGCCGCCTTTGAAGAAGCCGTACTTTTGGATGGCTTCGATGCCGTAGTTGGAGCAGGTGGGCGTATAGCGACAGCTCTTCCCTATCCATGGCGACAGCGTCACCTGGTAGATCCTAATCAACAGGATCAGGAACTTAGCGGGCAGTTTGACTATGTTTTTCATATCGTGCGACCAACTCTTTGACGGCTTTCTGCGTCTTCGTGAACATTTCTTCGTAGCTATGGATCACCGTAGCCGTATACACTAACGCAACATCCACCGAAATATTATCCCTTTCACAGATTTCATACAGCGGAGCCTTGTTGCGGCGCCAGGCCTCACGCATCAGGCGTTTCACGCGGTTGCGGCTGACGGCATGGTGGAAGCGTTTCTTGGAGACCGACACCAGCAGGCGGACGGTAGGGCGACGGCTGTCGTCGTGACGGAAAAGGTAGATGACCCGATAAGGATACGCCGAAACGCCCACGCCCTGCTCGAAAAGCGCCTTGATGTCGTTTTCCTTGCAGATACGCTCGTACTTCGGTAAACCTTCGGGGGCAACCATAGAATAAAGATTTGTGAGTCAGAGACTTACTTCTTCTTCCCTTTCTTGCTCTCGGCGACGATGTACTCTTCGATGGCCATGGTCATCGAATGGGCCGTCTGGGTGGGAGCACGGAAGTTGAGTTCGAAGCCCGCGTCGACGATGGCTTGGCAGGTGGCGTCGCCGAAGCCGCCGATGGCGACTTCCTTCTGCTCAAACTCGGGGAAGTTCACTTTCAGTGACTGGATACCCATGGGGCTGAAGAACACCAGCATGTCGTAGTCGCCGATCTTCACCTTGTCTCTCAAGTCGGCGGGCACGGTGCGGAACATCACGGCTTTGGTGAAGTTGAGCTTGGCGGACGTGAGCAAGTCGAGGGTGGCGTCGGAGCTGATGTCGGAGCAGCAGTAGAGATACTTCTCGTCCTTGTGCTTCTTCATGATGTCGATCAGGTCGTTCAGCGTCTGGCTGCCGTAGAACACCTTGCGCTTACGGTATTGCACATAGCGTTGCAGATACAGGGCGGTCGACTCGTTGATGCAGAAATACTTCAAGGTCTCGGGCACGTTGTAACGCATCTCCTTGGCCACGCGGAAGAAGTGGTCGACAGCGTTGCGGCTGGTGAGGATGATGGCAGTATATTCCGGGAGTTTGATATGCTCTTGGCGAAGTTCGCTGGCGGTGACATCGTCGAGTTTGATGAATTTCTCGAAAGTGAAATTGACACCGTACTTCTTTATCATGTCGGCAAAAGGCGTCTTCGAGATGTCGGCCGGCTTGGGTTGCGACACCAAAATGGACTTAATCTTCATCTATTTCTCTTGCTTTTAGTGCATGTTTTTTACTCAATTCTCACCGCATCGGACACCCGTAACTCATTAAAACACAAAGCCGTTACCAAAGTATCTCATACCTGCCGTCACAAGTGTTGCCACCGGTGCGATTTCGAGGGCGCAAAAATACAAAAAAATATAAAACGTAGGCACTTTTGTTGAAACTCTCGTTTCAATAATCCCATAAATCAGTCTAAAAACCGCTGCCAGACCTAGTGTTGCAAAGCCTATCCAGATAAAATATCTTGTGGGATTGTAAAGCAGCAGCAATGTCACGGGCACCATCGCGAAGAGGGTGAAGATGGACACTGAATACTGCACCGTCATCTGGCGGTCGAGGGTGTCGTGCGTGTCGAAGAGCCAACTGACGAAACGCAAGGTCAGATGTCGGAGCAGCACCCACCCAGCCGTGGCCGCCGCCAAGATGCTGAACATCCTGACCGTGTTGTAGGACAACACGTCGTGGGAGAGCACCACGCAACTTTTTTGCACAAAGAGCGCCATAAGCAGGATGTAACCCAGGGTGAACGACATGCAGATGAAGCTACGCATGGGGTTCCACTCACGCAACAGCTGGTTGGTGTGGGCCACGCCGCCCGGCACACTCAGCACCTGACGGAATTGGCGGGGATACAGTTGTTTGTTGAGCACGATGAGCAGCAGCAGCAAGCCCAACAAGGCCAGATTCCAGCCTTCCATGATCTCGTAGCTCATGCGCTCCAAGGGAATCAGCGTGCCGCGGAATCCCGAGGTGATGAAACTCGGCACCACGCTGTCGCAAACGAGGGTGTCGGTCACCGGAATCGTATCGACAACCGGCACGGTGTCAACAGGTTGAGCCGTCTCGACGAAGGGGCTGTGATAGAATATGTCGGGGTACTGCGGCATGAAATCTTATCGTTTCGCGCTGCAAAAATAAATGATTATTTGCAAACCGACACAAAATCTTTATAACTTTGCAGTTCAAATTTAACTGAACAACTTAACAACTAATAACTATAAACTGAACAAGATGAACTTAATGCAAGAAATCATTGCCAACGCGCAGGCCAACAAGCAGCGCATTGTGCTCCCCGAGGGCGACGAGCCCCGTACCCTGAAAGCCGCCGACCGTCTTCTGGCTGACGGCGTCGCCGACGTCATCCTCATCGGTCCCGCCGAGAAGATCAAGGAGATGACCGCTGAGTTCGGTCTCCAAAACATCGGCAAGGCCCGCATCATCGATCCGATGAACAACCCCGACCGTCAGAAATATGCCGACCTCCTCTTCGAGATCCGCAAAGCCAAAGGCATGACGCCCGAGCAGGCCTACGACCTGGCCGGCAACTTCATGTACCTCGGCATCCTGTTGGTGAAAGCCGGTGAGGCCGACGGCCTCGTCAGCGGTGCCCGCAGCACCACGGGCGACATGCTCCGTCCCGCCCTGCAGATCATCAAGACCGTGCCTGGCGTGAGCTGCGTCAGCGGCGCCTTCACGATGTTCCTGCCCGAAGGTTGTCCTTATGGCACTGATGGCCGCATGGTCTTCGCCGACTGCGCCGTCACGCCCATGCCGACAGCCGAGCAGCTGGCCGAAATCGCCATCTGCACCGCCGACACCGCCAAGGCCATCGCCAAGATCGACCCCGTCACCGCCATCCTGAGCTTCTCCACCAAGGGCAGCGCCAAGCATGTGGTCGACAAAGTCATCGAAGCCACCCGTATCGCCAAGGAGCGTCGTCCCGACCTCGTCCTCGACGGCGAGCTGCAAGCCGACGCCGCCATCGTGCCGTCCGTCGGTTCGAGCAAGGCCCCGGGCAGCCCCGTCGCCGGCAAGGCCAACACCCTCGTGTTCCCCTGCCTCGAAGTGGGTAACATCGCCTATAAGCTCGTCCAGCGTCTGGCTGGTGCCGAAGCCGTCGGTCCCGTGCTGCAAGGCCTCGCCAAGCCCTGCAACGACCTCAGCCGCGGCTGCTCCATCGACGACGTCTACAAACTGGTGGCCATCACGTGTAACCAGGCTATCGCACAGAAACAGAAATAATTATTATGTATTGGGATTGCTTCGCAAGAAATCGTTCAAAAATCTCTGAAAAATCTCTCAAAATCAGATTTCTAATTGAAAGATTTTGATTTGATTTTTGATAGATTTCTTGGCCGCAGGCCAATCCCACAAACAACAATTAAACAATCAACAATTCAACATGAAAATATTAGTTCTCAACTGCGGCAGCTCCTCCATCAAATACCAATTGTTGGAAATGGAAAACGCCAACTCATCGCGCCTGTTGGCCAAGGGCCTGCTCGAGCGCATCGGCCTCGAAATGGGCGAGTTCACCCACAAATACAATGGTGAGAAATACTACGAACAGCTTCCCATCCCGAACCACACCGAAGGCATCAAGTTGGTGCTGAAGGCTTTGGTCGACCCGAAGATGGGCGTCATCAAGGACCTGAAGGAAATCAACGCCGTCGGTCACCGCGTGGCCCACGGCGGCGAGCTCTTCCCGAAGAGCGTCCTCATCGACCAGAAGGTCATCGACGGCATCCAGTCGCTCACCGACCTCGCCCCGTTGCACAACCCTGGCAGCCTGCAAGGCATCCACGCCATGGAAGAAGTGCTGCCCGGCATCCCGATGGCCGCCGTGTTCGACACCTCGTTCCACAGCACCATGCCGCCTGAGGCCTACCTCTATGCCGTGCCTTACGAGTACTACGACAAGCTTTCGTCGGCAAGGACTGGAAGCAGTCGAAGATCGTCACCTGCCACCTCGGCAGTGGCGCCTCCATCGCCGCCGTCGAATACGGCAAGTCGGTGGAGACCTCGATGGGCTTCACCCCCGTTGAAGGCCTCGTGATGGGCAGCCGCACCGGCGACCTCGACGTGGGCGCTTTCATGTACATCATGGACAAGGAAGGCTATAACACCAAGGAGATGAACACCCTGGTGAATAAGAAGTCAGGTCTCGTGGGCATCACGGGCGGCAAGCAAGACATGCGTGACGTGCGTGCCGGCAAGGACGAAGGCGACGAGCGTTGCACCTACGCCTTCAACATGTTCGCCCACCGCGTGAAGAAATACATCGGAGCCTACATGGCCGTGATGAACGGTGCCGACGTCATCGTGATGACCGGCGGCATCGGCGAGAACGCCTGGTTCATGCGTGAAGCCATCCTCGAAAACATGGAAGGCCTTGGCATCGAGTTCGACGCTGCCATCAACAAAGAAATCATCGGCGACGCCGGCGTCATCAGCACGCCCAACTCGAAAGTCACCGTGGTGGTGTATCCCACCGACGAAGAGTTCGTCATCGCACAGGACACCTACAATTTGGTTACCAAGTAATCAAGACCTTGAACGAAAAAAGGGCGCCGATGGCGCCCTTTTTTCGTTTATCCCCTGTCGTAATGCGGCATCTCCTCGGGTAGGATGATTGAGAATTCAATCAGTCCTCCAACGACCTTCTTATCATCGTCCTCATACCAAGGCGTCTGGTAAATCAGTTTCTTCTTGCCTTTCTTGGAAATCGTGTAGACATTGGTGGCGGCATCGTCCAGAAGATGCTGGATGATTTGCTGCGAGCGAGGGTTGTGGCACCCCATAAGGTCGCGACCACGGGCGTCGCCGTTCACTTCGATGCTGCTGTCGTTTTGGTAAAGGATTTCGCCGTCCTTGGCGCTGATGGTGATGGCTATGTTGAGCCCTTTGAGATAGTCAAGTTGATTCATGATGTGCGTATTTTTTCGGCAAAGATAGAAAAATCCCCCTTGCCCCCTTAAAAGGGGGAAATTTTTCTAAATTTGCAGCGTTTTAATTTCAAAATGAAAAAACTTTACCGCTATATCACCAAGTCGTTTTTGGGCACTTTCCTCCTCACCTTCTTCATCGTGGTGTTCGTGTGGGTGATGCAATTCGTCTGGCTTTATGTCGACGACTTGGTTGGTAAAGGATTGGAGTTCAAGATTATAGCAGAGCTGCTTTTCTACACCTCCATCACCGCCATCCCCATGTCGTTGCCCTTGGCCCTGCTGCTGGCCTTACTGATGTGTTTCGGCAACCTGGGCGAGCACTACGAGTTGGTGGCCATGAAAGCTTCAGGCGTGTCGATGTGGCGATCGATGCGTCCATTGCTTTATTTCTCGTTGATGCTCAGCGTGATGGCGTTCTTCATCTCCAACAGCCTCATCCCCATCGCCACCTTGAAATGGCGCACCTTGCTCACCGACGTCCAGCGGCAGAAGCTGGCCTTTAATATTAAAGAAGGTGTGTTTTACAAGGACATCGAGAACTACGTCATCTACGTGGAGAAGAAAGGCAAGGACGGCAGCAGCATCTACGGCGTGAAGATATACGACCACACCGACCATACCGGCAACACCAAAATCATCTCCGCCGACTCGGGCTACATGGCCATGAGTCCCAACCAACGCAACATCCTCTTCACGCTATACAACGGCTACAACTACACCGACATCACCACCGACAACTACAAGGAGACGAGGCCTTTCGAGCGGATGTCGTTCAAGCAGGAACAGATTAAGTTCAGCCTGGCCTCGTTCGACCTGACACGCTCGAGCGAGGACATGTACAAGTCGTACCAGCAGATGATGAACATACGGCAGCTGTCAGCCTCGTTGGACTCGTTGGAGCGACGCTTCGACAACAAGCAAGACGCCTTCACCACGGGCTTTGAGCGACGATGGGGCAACTACAACAGCCTCAGCATTCCCGAGCCTCGTCCCGACACGACGATGGTGGCAGTCCCGACACGAGAATTGCGCTGGCCGCTGCTCGAAAACTACGACGGCGAGACGCGTGCCGCCCTCGTCAACATGTCCGTGGGATCGGCGCAAAACGCCAAGGACAACGTATCCTTCAACAAGTTGGACCTCAGCGCACAGACCGAGAACATCAACAAGCACAAGAAGGAATGGCACAAGAAGTTCACCTTGAGCATCGCCTGCATCATCTTCTTCTTCATCGGCGCGCCGCTGGGCAGCATCATCCGCAAGGGCGGACTGGGTCTGCCCGTGGTCATCTCGGTGGCCTTCTTCATCATCTATCATCTCATCTCCACCATCGCCGAGCGCATGGCCGTGTTTGGCGACCTCAACATGTTCCTCGGCGTCTGGCTCTCGTCCCTTGTGCTGCTGCCCGTCGGGCTGTTCTTCACCTTCAAGGCCACCACCGACGCCGCCCTCTTCGACGGCGACAGCTGGAAGAAGTTTTTCAAAAGATTATTCAGTAAACAATGAAGATACTACTACTCTGCAACAAGCCTCCCTACCCTGCCTCAGAAGGCGGTCCCATGGCGATGAACAGCATCATCACGGGTCTGCTTGAAGCGGGACATCAGGTCAAGATATTGGCGATCAACAGCGAGAAATTCAATGTCAAGGAAAGCGACATCCCTGAGGACTACCGACGCAAGACCGGCATCGAGCTCATCGACGTCGACCTGAGCATCCGCCCCATGAAGGCCTTCTTCAACCTCTTCAGCAAGAAGTCGTACCACGTGGAGCGCTTCATCTCCGACGACTTTAGGATCCGACTGATAGAAGTGCTCAAGAAAGAGCAGTTCGACGTGGTGCAGCTGGAGATGCTCTTCATGGCGCCCTATGTCGACGACATCCGCGCCCACTCCAAAGCCATGATCGTGTTGCGCGCCCACAACGTGGAACACAAGATATGGGAACGCATCGCCAAGGAGACCAAGTTCTTCGCCAAACGCTGGTACATCAACCACCTGGCAAGGACCTTGAAGGAATACGAGTTAAACGCCTTGGAGACCGTCGACGGCATCGCCGCCATCACCCGCAAAGACGCCGCCTTCTTCCGCAAATACTGCTCCAAGCCCATCATCGACATCCCGTTTGGCGTTTATCCTGAGGAGTTTACGCCGAAATACGAAATCGAAGGCAAGCCCAAGTTCTACCATATCGGCTCCATGAACTGGATGCCCAACGAGGAAGGCATACGTTGGTTCATCGACGAGGTGCTGCCCAAGACCGTGGAGAAGGTGTACGACTTCGTCTACCACCTGGCAGGCCGCAATATGCCCGAATGGCTCAAAGAGATGAAAGACCCCCATGTCGATGTCATCGGCGAGGTGCCCGACGCCAAGGAGTTTGTCGCCAACCACGACGTGGCCATCGTGCCCCTGCTCTCGGGCAGCGGCATCCGCATCAAGATCATCGAGTCGATGGCCATGGGCAAGACCGTCATCACCACGCGCGTCGGCGCCGAGGGCATCCTCTACGACGAGGAAGTCAACCTCATCATCGCCGAGAACGTCGCCAAGATGGTGGAGGCCATCCGCGCCATCAACGAAAACCCGGAGATCGCCGTCAAGATTGGCCATGCGGCACGGAAACTCGTCGAAGAGACCTACGACAACCGCAAGATCATCGCCCGTCTGCTGATGTTTTATGAGCAAATCCGTCCAGGAAGTAAGATTAGTTTCCTTTAAATTCTTATCTTTGTACCCTCAATTTCGAGGTAATGAAGATCTTTGTACTCCTGCCCCGCATTCCCTTTCCGCTTGAAAAAGGCGATAAGTTGCGGGCTTTCAACCAGATAAAACAACTCGCCAAGCGCAACGAAATCGTTCTTTGTGCCTTGAACGACAACCCCAAGGTCAACGAACAGGATGCCTTTCGTGCCTTGCAACCGTATTGCCAGTCCATCAACTTCATCAAGATCAGCAAGCCACAGATTTTGCTGGGCCTCGTCCGCGCCTTCTGCAAGGGCTTGCCCCTGCAGTGCGGCTACTTCTACAACCGCAAGGCCGCCCGAAAAATCGACGCCTTGATTGCCAAGCACAAACCCGACATGCTGTTTGGGCAGCTGCTGCGTGTGGCTGAGTACATCCGTCACAAAGACCTTCCGAAAGCCATTGACTATCAAGACATTTTCTCCTACGGCATGAAACGTCGTGCCGACATCGCCTCATTCATCACACGGCCTATATATACTATGGAGTACCATCGCCTTGCTCGTTACGAAGCCGCCATCTTCGACGACTTCGACGTGAAGGCCATCATCAGCGAGCCTGACAGGGCCTTGTTCCCGCACGAGAAACGCGACGAGATCCTCATCGTGCCCAATGGCGTCGACCATGAGAAATACCATCCGATGGACTGCGAGAAGCGATACGACCTCGTCTTCACCGGCAACATGAGCTATGCGCCCAACGTGAACGCCGTCGACTACCTAGCCAACGAAATCATGCCCATCGTGTGGAAGACCTTGCCCGAGACCAAACTCTACATCGCAGGCGCCACCCCTGACCCGAAGGTCAAGAAAGCAGCCTCGGAGCGCATCATCGTCAGCGGCTGGCTCGACGACATCCGCGACGCCTACGCCCAGAGCCGCGTGTTCATCGCCCCTATGCGCATTGGTACAGGCCTGCAAAACAAACTGTTGGAGGCCATGTCGATGCGCTTGCCGGCCATCACTTCGCCTTTGGCCAACGCCTCCTTGGGTGCAAAACCCGATGAAGAGATTTTAGTCGGCAGCAATGCAGAGGAGATGGCACAACACATCATCACCCTCCTGACCGACAAGGAGAAGGCAGAACGTCTCGCCCAAGCAGGGTTTGACTTCACGAATCGCGTTTATGATTGGGGCAAGGCGACGGAACGGTTGGAAGAGGCGATGTTGCAACTGAACAACTGAACACGTAAGATTCAACTCTAGACTGCTTCGTCCCTCGCAGTGACGCAAAGCGGCAACTGATCAACTGAACAACTGAACAACTGATAACTGATATGGCACAAGTAGACGACAAAAAAATCATCTTCTCGATGGTGGGCGTAAGCAAAATCATCCCGCCGTCGCGACAAATATTGAAAGACATCTACCTCTCGTTCTTCTACGGAGCGAAGATCGGAATCATCGGCCTCAACGGAGCCGGTAAATCCACCCTGCTGCGTATCATCGCAGGCAAAGAGAAATCCTACAACGGCGAAGTGGTGTTCTCGCCCGGCTATTCGGTCGGCATGCTCGACCAGGAGCCGCAACTCGACGACAACAAAACGGTGAAGCAGGTGGTGGAAGAAGGCGTGCAGGAAATCGTCGACATCCTCAAGGAATACGAGGAGATCAACAACAAGTTCGCTGAGCCCGACGCCGACTTCGACAAGCTGATTGCCCGTCAGGGCGAGCTCACCGAACTCATCGAGCAACACGACGCTTGGGAACTCGACAACAAACTGGAGCGCGCCATGGACGCCCTCAACTGTCCCGATGGCGACACGCCCGTCAAGAACCTCTCGGGAGGCGAACGTCGCCGCGTGGCTTTGTGCCGACTCCTTCTGCAAGAGCCTGACATCCTGCTCCTCGACGAGCCTACCAACCACCTCGACGCTGAGAGCATCCAATGGTTGGAGAGCCACCTGCAGCAGTACAAGGGCACCGTCATCGCCGTCACCCACGACCGTTACTTCCTCGACCACGTGGCCGGCTGGATCCTCGAACTCGACCGCGGCGAAGGCATCCCGTGGAAAGGCAACTACTCGTCGTGGCTCGACCAAAAGACTGCCCGCCTCGCCATGGAAGAGAAGACCGAGAGCAAGCGCCGCAAGACCCTCGAACGCGAGCTGGAATGGGTGCGCATGGCCCCGAAAGCGCGTCACGCCAAGGGCAAGGCACGTCTGGAGTCGTATGAGAAGATGCTCAACGAGGACGTGAAAGAGAAAGAAGAGAAACTCGAAATCTATATCCCCAACGGCGACCGCCTCGGTTCCAAAGTCATTGAAGCGCATAACGTCACCAAGGCCTACGGCGACAAGCTCTTGTTTGAGAACCTCAACTTCAGCCTGCCACAAGGCGGCATCGTGGGTGTCATCGGTCCCAACGGCGCAGGCAAGACCACGCTGTTCCGCCTCATCATGGGCTTGGAACAACCCGACTCAGGCACCTTCGAGGTCGGCGAGACCGTGAAAATCGGCTATGTCGACCAGCAGCATGCCGACATCGACCCTGAGAAGACCGTCTGGGAGGTCATCAGCGGCGGCAACGAACTCATTCAGCTGGGCAAGCGCAGCATGAACTCGCGCGCCTATGTCAGCCGCTTCAACTTCGGCGGCAACGACCAGCAGAAGAAAGCCGGCGTGCTGTCGGGCGGTGAGCGCAACCGTATGCACCTCGCCTTGACCTTGAAGCAAGAAGCCAACGTCCTCCTCTTGGACGAGCCTACCAACGACATCGACGTGAACACGCTCCGCGCCTTGGAAGAAGGCTTGGAGAACTTCGCAGGCTGCGCCGTCATCATCAGCCACGACCGTTGGTTCCTCGACCGTGTGGCCACCCACATCCTCGCTTTCGAGGGCAACTCGCAGGTCTACTTCTTCGAGGGCAGCTACTCGGAATACGAAGAAAACAAGATGAAGCGCTTGGGCAACGTGGAGCCTAAACGTTTTCGATATAAAAAGTTGAAAGAAAACTAAAAACTATTATATTTGCAGCGTATTAATCCTAAAAAATTACAACTATGAGTTTCGGAGAAGCTATCAAAAGCGTGTTTTCAAAGTATGCTACTTTTTCGGGACGTGCACGCCGTTCCGAGTTTTGGTATTTCTTTCTGCTCAACTTCATCATCTGCTTCGTGTTAGGGTTTATCCCCTTCCTTTCCTGGGTGTCAGGATTATGGTCCTTGGCCATACTGATTCCTTTCGTGGCCGTCACCGTGCGCCGTTTCCACGACATCGGCAAGAGCGGATGGTATTATCTCGTACCTCTCATCCCGGCATTGGCCTACGTGGGTTATCTGGTCTATTATGTGCTGAAAATCATGAAGGAAATCGATGGCAGCTTCTCTGATACGGATGCCATCATGCAACATATCATGGACAACCCGTCAGGTATCCTCGCCATCGTCGTCCTTGGACTTCTGACCATTATCACGACGATTATTTGGATTGTCTGGATGGCTAAAGACAGCCAACCTGGCGAAAACAAATGGGGTCCCAATCCCAAAGAAATCCAACCTCAAGAAAATGCCTGGTAACGAGCCGCAAAACCTCTATTGACTGTAAGTTTACCATCACGACTGACAAGGCGCTGATATTTTCAGCGCCTTGTTATTTTTTGCCCCATCAATGCACCTAAATTGAAATAAAGCATTTATCTTTGCGCTCCGAAAAACGATAAAAACCAAATTAATAATGAGAAAGCTTTATTTTACCTTATGCTTGATGGCTGTCATGGGCAGCCTGATGGCTGGTCCTGTCGACCAACAAAAAGCCCAAAAACTGGGCGCCAAGTTCTTGGGCACCACAGCCCTCAGCCAGAAAAACGCCAACATCCAATTGGATTTGGTTAGCATGGCTGCCGACCGTGACGCCACCGACTATTACGTCTTCAATGTCAGCAACGGCGAAGGCTTCGTCGTCATCGCTGGCGACGACCGCGTGAGACCCATCCTCGCTTACTCCACCACGGGTAAGTACAACCCCAACGATGTAGCAGATGGTTTCCAATACACCCTCAACGGTTTCCGCGAGGAAATCCAATATGTGCGCGAACATAACCTCAGCGCTACTCCCGACATCGTCGCCGAATGGAAGTCGGTGAACGAAACGGGAAGCCTCAACCGCGGTGGTCAAACGCGCGCCGTGGTCGAGCCGCTCTGCCAGACCATCTGGAACCAAAACTATCCTTGGAACAGCCAATGTCCTCCTTGTGTCGACACCCTCGGCAACGGAGGCCATGTGTTTGCGGGCTGCGCTGCCACAGCCATGGGACAAGTAATGAAGTTCTGGGACTGGCCAGCCGTCGGTAACGGCTCCCATTCCTACAATCCTGATGGCTTTGATCAGCAAACCGCTAACTTTGGCCAGACCGAATACCACTTTGAGATGATGCCCTTGGCGCTTGACTCCACCAGCAGCGAAGAAGAGATCTATCATGTGGCACAACTGCTGTATCATCTCGGCATCGCCCTCGACATGCAATACAGCGCAGTCGGCAGTGGAGCCAATGCCCTTTCCGTCTACACCGCCTTCCAAAGCTATTTCCGTTATAACAGGGATTTCCCGCAAGTCAACGCAGGCGACCTCATCCCCGGCTATGGCTACACCAACGAGGAATGGGCGCAGATGTTGAAGGACGGTGGCCTCGATGAACACCTCCCCATCTTCTACACGGGCTCCGATGACGGCGGCGCAGGCGGTCATGCCTTCGTGTGCGACGGCTACGACGAGAACGACTACTTCCACTTCAACTGGGGCTGGAGCGGCCGCGACGACGCTTGGTGTCCCATAGGCGCTCTTCACACCACGAGATACGACTTCAACCAAACCAACATGTTCCTCGGGCACATCGTCCCGCAAAACGACGAATACTACAGCCGTCCCGACAGCGTGAGCAAGATGACCGTCCTCGAAGAAGCCTTCGACGCCGTCAGCCTCACCTGGACCAACCCCGACACCGACCTCAACGGCAACGCCCTGACGTCGCTTGAGTCGGTCACCATCCGCCGCAACTTCGAGGTCATTGCCACCCTCACCGACGTGCAGCCTGGCGTCGACATGGTTTATGAAGACAACGGCCTCGCTCCTGGACTCTATGAGTATTCCATCTACGTCACCAACGCCGCCGGCATCAGCCGCACCACCTATCGCAAGATCCTCGTCGGCGAGAAGTGCAACCTCGTCTTCATGATGCACGACGCAGGCGGCGACGGCTGGAGAGGCGCTGCCATCAGCGTGGCCGACGAAAACGGCAACCGCATTGCCATCGTCACCATGACGGAAGGCTCGGCCTTGGCCGTCGACCTGCCTCTGCTGAGCGGCAACCTCAGCTTCATCTGGGCACCCGGCTGGTATCATGCTTATCCCGAATACGACACCGACAGTGAGTGCTCCTTCTCCATCGTCAACGCCGAAGGCGAGACCATCTACACCTCGGCCGAGCTTGAAGAGGGTGTCTTCTTCTCCTACGACCCGTGCAGCGTCGACGCCGTCGAGGAAACCACGACGAGCAACAATGTCAGCGTCTATCCCAACCCGACCAACGGCATGCTCAACATTGCAGGCCAAGGCACGATGCGCATCAGCGTCATGAACGTCTTGGGGCAGACCCTCCAAGATACCTGCTCCGAGGGCAACACCACCCTCGACCTGAGCCAATATGAATCAGGTATGTATCTCCTCCGCATCGAGACAGAAAGCGGAATTGAAGTACAGAAAGTAAGTATTAGAAAGTAAGACAACAAAAAAAATGGGGCGACCAAATCGCCCCATTTTTTTGTTACCACTTCAAGATCTTCCTGAAATCGTATTCCTCCGGATTCGGTAGGTACGCCTTGGCTGCCTCGTAGTCGGCAGGGCTGATGTACTGCAAGCCGTCGTTGAAGATAAGCTCGGCCTTCGGGCCGTTCAGATTGACCAAGCGCGGCTTGATCTTGCCGTTCTCGTCTTCCACGTCCTTCAGGTACAGCGGCATGATCTCACCCTTCGGGTTGGTGGTGACCATAGCGCCACTCACGCCCTTGTCGAAGAGTTTCTTCACGCCGTAGCCCAGCAAAGAGCAATAGGTCAGGTCGTAACCGTTAGGCTCGACGCAACGGATGCCGTAACCGATCTCGACGGGACGGCTCTTCACATTCATGCCCAAAGCCTTCAGACGCTGTTGTAACAAGAGATTGAAGATGTGCGCCTTACTGACGTTGCCCAGCTCGGGATGGCCGTGCTCGTCATAGGTGAAGGCCACACCCGACTTCTCGATTTCCTCGTCGCTCATGAAATGGAACACACCCTCGCTGATGATGACCACGCCATAGTTGACGCCCAACAGTTTGCGCTTCACGATGGAACTGACCACCAACTTGATGATGGCGTCGAAAGTCACCTCAGCCTTGTTGAACATCTCGGGGATGACCACCATCGGGCAGTGGCAGGCCGAAGTCATACCGAATGCCAGATGACCGGCTTCACGACCCATGGCGGAGACCACGAACCAGTTGCCGCTGGTGCGGGCATCTTCGTAGATGGTCTGCACCAAATGCACAGCGGCATCCTTGGCAGAGTAGTAGCCGAACGTCGGGCTGCCCTCGGGCAACGGCAGGTCGTTGTCGATGGTCTTAGGCACATGGATATTCTGGATGGGGAAACCACTGCTGGCCAAGAACTTGGAGATGCGGTTGGCCGTCGAAGCGGTGTCGTCGCCGCCGATGGTCACCAACAGCTTGATGTTGTTCTTGACGAAGAACTCGGTGTTGAACTCCTCGTTCTTCGGTTTGTAGCGGCTCATCTTCAAGGCCGAACCACCTTGTTTGAGGATGGCGTCGGCATAGAGAAAGTCCATCTCGACCACGTTGGGATTGGGCTTGAAGAGGTTCTTGTAGCCTTCGTTAAGGCCGAGTACGCGATAGCCGTCCTTGAGGAAGGTCTTGGCCACGGTGCTGATGACCGTGTTGATGCCAGGTGCCGGACCGCCGCCGGCCAAAATCACTATTGATTCTTTCATTGTTATGTTGTTTAGTTAGTATGTTGTTTCTCTTTTCCATCGTCATCGCGGGCTTGACCCGCGATCTCCTGAGCATTGGGAGTACCCCTTGCGCTCAGGAGATGGCGGATGTTCCTCCGCCATGACGATTATGGGACAGTGTTGTCGTTCCCGGTCTATTATTCAATCACCAACTCATCACAGAAGATCCAAGCCTTCTGGCCGGCGCCGACATGGCCTTCGGGGCAGGTGCCGATGGTCTTGGCCACCATCTTCACATAACGGGCTGTGGTGCGCGGACGCACTTCCATCTCTTGGATGAAAGCGCCGTCAGCATCCGCAGGGATGTCGTTCTTCACCTTGCCCACACTGCGGAAGTTCTTGCCGTCGTCGCTGACGAAATACTCCACCTCGGTAGGCATCCAAATCCAGGAGTAAATCTCCTGCAAGAAGCTGCCCGCCAAGCGGTTGATCTTCTTGGGCTGGGCCAAGTCGACGGTGGCGATGAGGTCGACGCCATAATAGCCTTGCCACGTGCCCGTGCGGAAATTGTCGTTGCCACGCAGGTGGTCGATGAGCGCCTTGACGCCACCAGCGGAGTATTGTTCGTTGTACATGTTTTCCAACTTCACGCTGCGGTTGGCGTCGATGAGATAGTATTGGGCGTCGATCACACGGCTCCAGCGGTCGCCTTGCTTGGCGGCGGCACGCACCAAGGTGTTTTCCTTCACGCAAAGCGGCTGTTCGTATGGCACTCCGTTTTCCATCGGGTCGCTGCCGTCGATGGTGTAATAGAGTTCCACGCCCTCGATGGGATGGCTCAGGCTCACCATCAAGCTGTCGAAGAAAGTGTCGGAGTTGGCGTTGATGGTCGGGACGATGACGATGTCGTAGTCTTTGGCGATACGTACCACAGGGCAATTCTCGGGTTGCGTGGCCCAGGTCGAGTTGGGTTGGTCGGTCATGGTGAACTCCAACTTGCCGCCATTGAAGACCTCGTCGAAGGTGATGTAGCTGCGCTCCAGAGGCTTGCCATTCAGCTTCACCGACTGCACGAAGCAGTTTTTGTCGCTCAAGCCCTTGGCCACCACTTCAAACTGCTTGCCGTTCTCGAAGGACAGCTTGAGGTTTTGGAAACGCGGCAGACCCAACACATAATAGCCTGAAGCCGGCGTGGCAGGATAAAAGCCCATGGCGGTGAACACGGCCCATGCCGACATCTGGCCACAGTCCTCGTTGCCGCAGTAACCGTCGCGGCGGTCGCTGTAGAAGTCGTCCATCACCTGCTTCACATATTTCTGCGTCTTGGTCGGCTGGCCGACAAAGTTGTACATATACACGGTGTTGTGGCTCGGCTCGTTGCCGTGGGCATACTGTCCGATGAGGCCCGTGATGTCGGGCTGCACACGACCCGTCAGGTTGGACGGAGCGTTGAAGAGGGCGTCGAGTTTGGCCTCGTATGCCGTCCAGCCGCCCATGAGGTCGATGTGGCCGTTCACATCTTGCGGCACGAAGAAGCCGTATTGATAGGAGTTGGCCTCGGTCAGCGTGAAGTTGACCTGCGCGGGGTCGAAGGGACGTGCCCAGCCGCCGTTGCGACGGCCTTGGAAGAACTGGTTCTCGGGGTTGTAGATGTTCTTATAGGCTTGGGCGCGGGTGTAAAACTCCTTGGCAATCTCGGTCTCGCCCATGTCTTCGGCCATGCGGGCCACGCACCAGTCGTCGTAGGCATATTCGAGGGTCTTGGAGACAGCCTCGCCTTCCATTTCAATCGGGATATAACCGTATTTCATGTAAGCGCCCATGCCACGGAAGTCGTCTTTTTGGCTGGCTACCATAGCCTCCAGTGCCTTCTTCGTGTCGAAGTCGCGGATGCCGGAGAAATAGGCGTCGGCGATGACGGGGATGGCGTGGTTGCCGATCATGCAGTAGGTCTCGTTGGCGGCCAGTTCCCAAACGGGCAGCATATGGTGCGGGTTGGTCTCGTATTTATTAATAAAGGTGTTGATGAAGTCTAGGGTGCGCTCACGCTGCATCAAGCTGAAGAGCGGGTGCAGGCTGCGGAAGGTGTCCCACAAAGAGAACACGGTATAAACGGGTCTCTCCGACTTGTGCACCTTCAGGTCGTGGGCACGATAGCGGCCGTCGGCGTCGCTGAAGAGGTTGGGCGCCACCATGCAGTGGTAGAGTGCCGAATAAAACACCGTCTTGTTCGATTCGTTAGGGTCGGCCACGGCATAGCGTTTCAACTCGGTGTTCCATTTGTCGTAGGCTTTCTGTTTCAGCGCATCGAAGTCGAAGTCGCCATCGGCAAGTTCAGCTTTCAGGTTGTTCTTTGCGCCTTCCACGTCGACGGCGGAGAGGGCGATGCGCATCGTGATTTCGCCATTAGACTCAGGAAACATAAAATAGGCTTTCATAGGCCTGCGATTGGGCAATGGTTTTCCCTCGACAAACGGACCATCATATTGATAACAAATCCATGGTTGAATCTCATCCTCATTAAATACAAAAGGTTTTGAAAACTCAGCATAGAAATATAGGTATTGTTCATTAGCCCAGTCTTTTGTGCGACGGAAACCACTGATGGCATGGTCATTTTCCACATTCACCTTCGCCTCATACACAATTTCGTCATTAACGCCATGAAGCATATCAAGCAACAGGAGCTGTCCGGAATCCTTTGGGTAAGTGCAACGCATCATGCCAACACGGTCTCCTGTGGTCAATTCCACTTTCACACTATCATCCAAAATGACAGAATAGTAACCCGCTTGGGCATCCTCATCTTCATGTTTGAAGGTTGCGTTGCTGTAAACCGAATCATAATACGCATACTTTTCATTCGGCAAGTCACGGTAAAACATAAACTCTCCCGTAAACGGCATAAATCTAAAATCTCCATAGTCGGAGCAGCCGGTGCCGCTGAGGTGGGTGGTGCTGAAGCCGAGGATGGTGTTGTCGCTGGTGTGGTAGCCCGAGCAGCCGTCCCAGTCGTTCATGCGGGTGTCGGGGCTAAACTGCACCATGCCGAAGGGCACCGTGGCGCCCGGGAAGGTGTGGCCGTGGCCTCCTGTTCCAATAAAGGGATCGACATATTGGGCCGCGTCGGTGACGTAGTCGGCCTTGGGTTGTTGAGTGCATGCTGCAAGACAAAGCAGCAACAAGGGTAAGAATAGTCTTTTCATAAAGGTAATAGTTTGAGGCGGTAAAGATATGATAATTCCTGGCACGAATATTGATAAAATCATTTTTTTGTAAAAAAACATCATTTTATATGTCACTAATTCAAAAATTATTATTTTTGCAGTCCAAATACTACAATGCAAACAACATAATGTATTAACTAATTTAATAACCTAAAACTATTTACCATGAAGAAAGTTTTATTCATGTCGCTCGCATTGGCCGTCGCTATGACCGGCTTTGCGCAAAAGAATGTGGTCGTTAAGGCCCCTCAAAAAACCATGGTGAAATGGGAGCAATACAAAGCTCTTGGCAAAGAGGCTCCCGTGGAAAGCATCCAATTTACCCCCAATGCTTCTCCTGTCACCGCTTACTATGGCAACCGTTACGAAGACAGAGTCGATTACGATGTCATGGTTTCACAGATGGACCTCCAGTCCAACGCCTTTGTAGCCAACCGTATGTGGCGTTATAACGACGGCACCATCGGTGTGGTGAATATGCTTCCCGACAACGGTGCCAACCGTGGCACGGGTTACAACTACTACGACGGTGAAGAATTCGGTCCCCAACCCGAAGCCCGTATCGAAGGCATCCGTACCGGCTGGCCGAGCTACAGCCAATATGGTGCAAACGGTGAAATCGTTGTTGCCCACACTGGTACCGACCTCGTTTACTACACCCGCGCTACCAAGGGCGAAGGCGACTGGGTTGGCCCCAATCACATTCCGAACCCCAGCCTCGGCTTCCCGAATGAGGAACTGACTTGGCCCAGAGTGGTCACCTCAGGCCCCAACCACGACATCATCCACGTCATCTGCGCCACGCAAGACGATGATAAAATTTCCTATGATTTCTATGCCAAATCCACCGATGGTGAAAACTGGGTGGTGAGCACCGTTCCTACTTTCGGCGACGAGCACTTCTCGGCCGACAGCTATGCCTTGGCCTCCAATGGCAACACCGTGGTCATGCTTTATTCAGGTGCTTATGCTGAAGACGCCTTCATCATCAAGTCGACCGACAACGGTGAAAGCTGGACCCGCACCACGATTTGGGACAACCCCTATTCCGGTATGAACTGGGACGAAGGCGGCGATGTGGAATTCGGTGATGACCACACCATGTACTGCCCTGAAAACGGTGCTGTTTGCATCGACAACAACGGTATGGTACACTGCGCTTTCTCCGTGATGGAAATCGCCAACTATGCACCCGAAGGCCAAGATTGGGGCTGCTACGTGTATTCCGGCTGGGGTATTGACGGTATCTTCTACTGGAACGAAAACATGGGCACCCTGCAACCTCACGACTGGACTTGCCCCGAAGACGGTTGGGTGTATCCTGCCGACCCGCACGATGTGTTCCGTTTCTGGTATCCCGCCAACCAACCTGGCACCGGCGACGGCAACTATGTGACTCGTAACTTCGAACAAAACATCATCGGCTTCATGAACACCAATGTCAGCGACTTTGTCAACGACCTGATGCATCATGAAGATGACTACCGTGCCCACTGGCTGGGCTGCTCTGCCACTCCCGCCATCTGCGTCGACGAAAGCGGTGTTGTTGCTATTGCCTTCAGCGTTATCGATCCTGAACGTCTTGGCAATATGGCAAGCTCCGCCAAGTATCCCAGAAGCGTTGTCGTTTCCTACGTCGAGCCTCCTTATGCCATCGGCGATGGTCTTTGGGAAGAAGGTAGCACTACCAACCTCACCGAAGAGCCTGGCAACTACTTCCTCAACATAGAATACTTACAGGATGTCGAAGACGAGGAGTACGGTTTCATCCACTCCGCTGACGAAGCCATTTGGGTGAACTCCATCACCAACACCGTGAACCGCGAGTTCTGGTTTGCCTTCCAAGCCGATGAATTTGTTGGCCTCAACGCCAGCAGCGGCACCCAAGCCTCTCCTTCCGACAACACCCTGTGGGTTGTGAAAGTTGTTCCGGATAGCCAAATCATCGATGGTGTCGAGGAAGAATCCGTCAACCCGATGACTGCCGTTCGCGTGTATCCTAACCCTGCCAGCGACGTGCTGAACATCGAAGTGAACGCCTCACAGGCTTCCGAGATGAGCATCAACGTCTACAACATCATGGGTCAGAACGTGATGAGCAAGACTGCTAGCATCAACACCGGTATCAACCGCCCGAGCATCAGCACGAGCGAACTGAGCAGCGGCATCTACTTTGTCACTGTGAAGGCCAACGGCTTTGAAAACACCATGAAGTTCATCGTGAAGTAATTCACAAGGACTTCGAAACAAAAAAGGAGGCTCAACGGCCTCCTTTTTTGTTTGCTATATCTACCGCGAGATACACGGCCCGTCGGTAAGAATCGGGCACAGCCTTGTTCGTGTTGGCCACATCAAAGGCGGGCCCGTGCATGGGCGCGGCACACACCACAGGCAAGCCTGCCCAATAGTAGGCACTCCCACCCACCGTCATCATCTTGAGCGGGAACACGCCTTGGTCGTAGTACATGGCCAATACCGCATCGTATTTCTTCCATTGCCCGTTGACAAACAGCTGCGACGCCGAGAAAGGCCCAAAGGCCAAGATATCCTTGCGCTGCGCCTCCTCGACCGCTTTCAGCACCTTGTCGTCGGCGCCGGAAACACCATGAGGGTTGATGCCCATGACGGCGATCTTGGGCGCATTGATGCCGAAGTCCGTCTTCAAGGCAGCTGACAAGGTGGCCATTCTCGTCACCAGCATGCGCTCGTCGATTTGGGCAAGCGCGGCTTCCAAAGGCATGTCGTCGGTGGCCAACGCAATGCGCATCACGTCGTTCACCATCACACGCAACGGCGCCGCATCCTTGTAATGCGAGAGCAGAAACTCTTGGTTGTATTGCGCCACCTTAGCGCTGTCGGGAGCCATCACCAAGGCATCGGCAAGGCCGTTGAACACGTCGTCAAACGCCTTTTTCATCGAAATCACCGACATCTGGGTCGACACCTCCGTGGCAGCACCCGGCTCAATCTTCAACTCATTCTCCACGATGTTGATAATGTTGAACTTGTTGACGCCCACCTGACGTACGTCACGTGTCAAGGCATAGTTGGGCGCATCCATGCCGAAGTTCTTCTTGTAGTAGGAAAACGCCTTCGACTGGCCATATAAGACCGGCGTCAACATTTCGAACATCCGAGCATCGGCAAAAGTCTTCAACATGATTTCATAGCCGATGCCGTTGAGGTCGCCGTGGCTCAACGCCACCTTCGGCAGTGGGTGGGTAGGAGTTTCTTGCATAACGTCAATTTTTAGAATGTTGAATTTCAACATGAAAACAACCTTCAAAAATAGACAATAAAATCAAGAAAACAAAGAAAAGCGTTGATTTTTATCAAAAAAGTGCCTTTTCGAAGCCTTGCATGATGATTTTGGTCGCCCCAACCTGCGATTTGAGATAGTTTCGGCAGGTTTCGGAAGCCTGGGCATAGAACGCCTCGTCGTTCATCAAACGGAGGAAAATCGCCTCCAGCTCCGCCGCATCGCGAACGGAGAACGCCCCTTGCAAGGCCACCAAGTCCACGGCCTCCTTGAAGCTCTTGTGCTTGGGCCCAAACACCACGGGGCAGCCAAAGGTGACCGGCTCCTGGATGTTATGGATGTTGACACCAAAACCGCCGCCGATGTAGACAAAGCGGGCGTATTGATAAAGTTGAGAGAGTATACCTATCGTGTTGACCACCAATACTTTATTACCACCCATAGATACACTCGGCTGCGCCTCGGTATGACATGGGGGGAGTGCCGACCATTCCGTGTAGAGCGTCGCCTTCGGGAACATCGCCTTGATGCGTTCCACATGGCTTTCGGAGACGTCGTGAGGGGCGACGATGAGGCAATAGTCGTCGGGCAGCTTGGGAAGGAAGTCGTTCAGCAGGCGTTCGTCGGGCGGCCAGGTGCTACCCGCGATGATGCATTTGCGCCCATTGATGAAACGCTCCACCTCGGGGAAAGGCTTCGCCTGCTCAGCGATGGCTGCCACACGGTCGAAACGGGTGTCGCCACAAAGCGTGACATTGTCGTAGCCCACATTATGCAACAGCGCCACCGTGTCTTCATCCTGCACGAAGAAATGGGTCACCGCATCGAGCTGCCTGCGGAACCATTTGCCGTATGGCTTGAAGAAAAACGACTTCTTATCAAGAATCAAAGAGATATAAAACAACGGGACGCCTTCTTTCTTCAAAGCCCGCATGTAGTTGAACCAAAACTCATATTTGATGAAAAACGCGGCCACAAAATGATGGTGTCGCACCCATTTGGAGGCATTCCAAGGCATATCGGCGGGCAGATACAGGACCTCGTCGGCATACGCATAGTTCTTCCGGACTTCATACCCCGACGGGGAAAAGAAAGAAAGCAGGATTTTGTAGTCGGGATGCGCCTGTTTCAGGGCCTCGATGACGGGCCGACCTTGTTCAAACTCGCCCAACGAGGCGGCATGAAACCAAACCCACGGCTCGTTAGGCTCGTCGACGGTATCGGGGATGTAAGCCTTTCTTTGTTGCCATCGGCCTTCTACCCATTGCTTGGCTTTGGGATGGCCCAATAGGGCCGCCAGCAAGATGCCGAGAGTGTATAAGAGAACGCCTAAGGTAAACAGCATTTGCATCAATAATAATAGTAATTATCTGGTTGGCGCTGGTAGGTCGGGATGTTCCACGTGACGCGGATGCCGTAGTAGAGGTCATTATAGTGCGCCTTGTGGTAGAGAGGGTTATACTTGGGGTCTTGGGGATTGGTGGTTCCCACAGGCTCCATCACTCCCGTCTCGGGGTTGGTGAACACTCGGAAATCATATTCGCGGAGGTCGCGGGTGCGGGCATAGGTCACTTCAAGGGCGACGGATAGGTTGAGGAGGCGGTTGTCGCTGAGATAGAGGTAGCCCGTCTCGAGATGGAAAGCCGGACCTCCACGCATGCGGTCGTAGCCATATTGGTAGTCGCCAGCCACCACAAAAGGCTTGTTTAACATCGTTTCCTGGAAATCGGTGCGGATGCGGGTGCGGAGATAACCCACGCCACCTTGCACGAAGAAACCGCTATTGGGGTTGGGGCGAAACGGGAACAGCTTGCCCACCTCGGCTTGAAAATGGAAGCCTCGCTGGTCGATCGTCAACTCGGCCATGCTACCGCTGCCGCCGATGATTTCGCCGTCGACGGTGGTGATGCCTTCGCCGAAGATGGAGATACGGTCACCCTTCACCCTCTTACCAGTGATGAAGTTACCGTTGGCGGTGAACATCCAGTTGGATCCGGTCTTATAGACAACGCTGCCGCCTATTGAATGGGTGATGCCATACAGATCTTTCGTATCCAAAGCGGGCAACTCAAAGGCATAAGTCACCTGAAACATCGCCACGGGAATGGGGTCCTTCATGATGTCCTTGGCAGGCTGTGCAAAAATTTGGCACAGGCTCCCAAACAAGAAAAGCGGAATCAGTATTTTGCGCATAATAATTCTTTTTTTATTCAACGAGCAATCGTCGGTTTTAGTATTGCGATGCAAAAATACGTATTTTTGCACGCAATTAATCGAAAAATGCTGGAAAACAAATATAGTGAAGCCGTCCTCCCTAACGGCATTCGGCTGATACATAAAGAAAAACACGGCGAAATCGCCCACTTGGTGCTGATGGTGGAGACGGGCACACGCGACGAATTGGCCCACGAAAACGGCCTCGCCCACTTCGTGGAGCACACCATCTTCAAAGGCACGCAGAGCCGCAAGGCCTACCATATCCTGAGCTGCCTCGACAACGTGGGCGGCGACCTCAACGCCTTCACCACCAAGGAGGAGACCTGCATACAGGCCACCTTCCTCAAGCAACACTACAAGCGGAGCCTTGACCTCTTCGCCGACATCGCCTTCCATTCCACCTTCCCCGAGAACGAGCTGAACAAAGAGAAAGAAGTCATCCTAGACGAAATCAACTCGTATCTCGACTCACCCTCCGACGAGATCTACGACCTGTTTGAAGAGATGGTCTTCAAGGGGCATCCGTTGTCGCGCAACATCCTGGGCACCACAGCGTTGGTAAAAGGCTTCCGCCAACAGGACATCCTCGACTTCATGGCGCACAACTACAGCACCGACCAGATGGTGTTGGCCAGCATCGGCGACATCAGCTTCAAGGAGTTGGAACGGATGGTTATGCACTATTTTGGCAGCCAGCCCGCACACCTTATTAATAAAAAAAGAGAGACCTTCGACAGCTACCAGCCTGAAAACCGCAGCGCCAAGCGCAACAACCACCTGAGCCACTGCATCATCGGCGGCTTGGCGCCCGAGTTCAGCAGCCCTATGCGCATGCCCATCGTGATGCTCAACAACGTGCTTGGTGGTCCTGCGATGAGTTCGCGCCTCGGATTGAACATCCGCGAGAAATACGGCTTCGCCTACAGCATCGAGTCGCAATACACGGCCTACAGCGATGTCGGCCTCATCAACGTCTACATGGGCGTCGACCCCGACTCGTTGGAGCGCGCCATTGAGTTGGTGCACAAGGAATTGGACAAACTGTGCACGCAGAAGTTGGGTACCTTGCAGTTGCATCACGCCAAGCAGCAACTCATCGGACAGGTGGCCTTGAGTTATGAGAGCGGCATGAACGAGCTATTGAGTGCCACGCGTTCCCTCCTTATGGGTGAGCCTATCGAATATATGGACGACATCATCCGCAACGTGGAGGCTGTTTCGGCCGAGGACATCCTGGAGGTGGCCAATCGGGTATTCGATGAAAAGCAGTTGAGCCGGATTGTCTTTGAAGGCGATACCCCGTAGGGGTTCCCTCTTCATAATAACAGCAAAACACCAAAATTCCGTTTTTAAGTGGAATATTTTGATTTAAAGCAGTATTTTTATGGTTTAAAACGATTTTAAGCCTAAAATGTGCATTTTTTATTTCCCTCACTTACAGCAGCATAGCTCCCCTAACGAAAAATAATTAAAAAAACACTTGACAAAAGTCATTTCAGATTGTAATATTGCAACATGAAACAACAAAATAACAAACTGAAACGGAAATAATCAATCTGAAATAATTAAAAAACAAAACGGGGTCTGGCCAAAAAACACGACATGAAACTTCATTAACTTCACTTTTCTTGAAGCCATCCCTCAAAGGAATAAACAGTAAGTGCTTCTTTTCATAATGATTTGGTTTAAGTTGTTTTATTGGGGCGGTGCCAGTACCGCCCCAATTGAAAAAAGACAAATAAACTTATTACTAACATAAATTTAAAAGCCATGAAAACAAAACTCTACTCTATCCTCACCGGCCTGCTGATGGCCGCCTGCATCACGAGCCACGGACAGGAAATCGTCGGCACCCTCACCACGCCTGCGACCAGTTTCTATGGCGGCATCGTGGAGACCTCTGATGGCGGATTCCTCATCGGATGCTGCACCAACCTATACAACAGAGGATACACGGTCTACAAAGTCACCCCCGAAGGTGCCTTCCTCGACAGCGTTCGTTTTACCGGCATCTACGACATGCTGGAGGTCCCGAGCGAACCCGACCTGACGCTGTTGTATGGTTATGAAATCGAAGCCAACGTCTACCAGCTCACACTCACGCTCATTGACGACGGCCTCAATGTGGTCAACGAAGCCAGCATCCCCATCGGCGAGTATGACTATGATTTATGGGACGGCTTCGTCTTTGTCTCTCCCAACGGAGAGATCCTTTTCCCCTATAGCGTTAACATGAATGACGTGTTCCACATCATGCGTATCGCCTTGGACGGCACGATATTGGAGGACAAGGCTTTCGACGAGATTCCCTGCGGCACCTGGGATAGCGAAGGCACCAACGACTCGATGGTGTATTATTCTGACGTCAACGTCTTTACCGAGTCGCCCTTAACCTACAATTGTCTGGGTATCTACAAGAACACAGAGAACACGACCATCGTGGTCAACCACCTCATCGACGAGAACCTGAACCTCATCGAAACCATCGAATATGCTTCATACGACCCTGACGCGATTTTCGGTCCAGAGAGCTTCACCTTCGTCTCCACACTTGGTGCCGAGGCCTCAACACGCAAGACCTACCTTTCCACCTCGATGCGGTCGCACAACATGACAGCATCCACCATTATCAGATACGACAGTGACAACCACCCCGATGCCTGGCGAAGATTTGCAAGCAACTCACAACCCGGCTATTTCGTGGCCGAAGAAGAAAACAGTTTATATTTCATATATTCAAGCAATTACCGCATTTCTCTCTACCGTTTGGACGGCGACCTCAACAACCTTTGGCACATTACACTGCCCAGTCCGACTTCAGCGAGCACCTCCATACACACGATGAAAACCCTGAAAAACGGAGACCTCGTCGTTGGATATAGCATCTACGAGCAAGGCGAGCCTTATTCCAACTACTGCATTGTCAGTGACAACACCCTGGACGGCATGGACGAACCCATGCACGCCGAAAAGCCTTTCGAACTGTATCCCAACCCGACAAAAGGCACCATAACTCTCCGATTCACGAAAAGCGAGCCTACAAACGTGGCAGTCTACGATTTCACAGGGCGCACGGTCAGCATGAAGAGCGAAAGCTTGGAAAGCATCGACATGAGCACGATGCCCGCAGGGGTCTACATGCTGCATGTCACCATGAAAGACGGGGCGAGCTACAACGAGAAAATCATCAAAGAATAGAGTAAGTACTTTTTAGATTTGACTTTTGTTTTTGCTTGAGGCGGCGCAAATGCGCCGCCTCTGCTGTTTCTCGCCAAATCAGTTCGTCTTGAACTTGTACTGCACTAGCTTCAGTTCCTCGTTGGCCTTGGTGATTTTTTTCTTCAGGTCCGCCTTATAATTGGCGACCTTGGCGGCGACTTCCGCATCGCCCAAAGCCAGCATCTCGGCGGCGAGGATGGCGGCGTTGAGAGCGCCGTTCACACCCACCGTGGCTACAGGGATGCCAGGGGGCATCTGGATGATGGACAGCATGGCATCGAGGCCGTCGAGCATACCCTTGACCGGCACGCCGATGACGGGTAGTGTGGTGTTGGCGGCAATCACGCCCGGCAAGGCGGCAGCCATGCCAGCGGCGGCGATAATCACTTTGATGCCGCGGCCTTGGGCCTCACGGGCGAAGGTCTCCACCTCTTGCGGGGTGCGGTGTGCGCTAAGGGCGTTCATCTCGAAGGGAATTTCCATCTCATCGAAGAACTGTGCGGCTTTTTCGAGAACGGGAAGATCGGAAGTGCTTCCCATGATGATGCTTACGATTGGGCTCATAACGGTCAATTTTTTGTCACAAAACCTCCAAAACTTACAAAACCCATTTGCGGATTTGGGAAAGCAGCCAACTGGCCTGCTTTCCGGCGGCGACACGGTTGTGTAGCCGCCCACGCTTCTCTGTGAAGTTTTGACATGTTTTGTTAGTTTTGTGATTATTAACTCCTGCAAAATTAGTTTTTTTTCATGTATGATTGACCCAATCGAAGCATTTTGTATATTTGTGTCGCCTAAACAAAAGGGCAAAAACACTTCAATCCTTTGAAAATGAAGAAAGTAAAGGTTTTAGACAAGGAATTTGGGCTGTACATCCCCCAAGAAAAAATCGAAGCCAACATCCAAAACGTGGCCGACCAAATCAACCGCGACTTGGACGGTATGAACCCGTTGTTTCTCGTGATTCTCAACGGCGCCTTCATGTTCGCCTCGGAATTGTTCAAGCGGCTGACGATACCTTGTGAGATTTCATTCGTCAAGCTGTCGTCGTACGCCGGCACCGAGACCACCAACGTCGTCCGCGAGCTCATCGGCCTCGACCATCCCTTGGACGGCCGCCATGTGATCATCGTGGAAGACATCGTCGACACGGGCCACACTCTGCGCTACACCACGCAGAAGCTCCGCGACCTGAGAGCCGCCGACGTGCGCATCGCCACGCTGTTTTTCAAGCCCAACAACTTCCAATACACCTACCCTGTCGACTACATCGGCATGGAGATCGGCAACGAGTTCATCGTAGGCTACGGATTGGATTATGACCAACAGGGAAGAAATTTGCCGGATATATATAAAATCATTGAATAATAATCGTGATTGGCCAAGGCCAAGAAATCTTGAAAAAATCCATTTCAAAATCATTCAAAATCAAATTATTGAAAGATTTTCCACTCATTTTTGACAGATTTCTTTGCGAAGCAAATCCCATTAAAAACAACCACTATGCTCAACATCGTACTATTTGGCCCTCCCGGGGCAGGCAAGGGAACGCAGTCGCAGTTCCTGCGCGAGAAATACAACATGACCTACATCTCCACGGGTGAAATCCTGCGTGAGGAAATCGCCGCCGAAAGCGAATTGGGTCTTCAAGTGAAGGAAATCATCAGCCAAGGCAACCTCGTCTCCGACGAAATCGTGGCTAAGATTATCGAGAAGAAACTCTCCGAGAACATGGACTCGGCCGGATTCCTCTTCGACGGCTACCCGCGCACCGTGCGCCAAGCCGAGATCTTGGACGAGATGATGGAGAAATTCGACATAACGCTGACAGGCGTGCTAAGCCTCGAAGTGCCCGAGGAGCTCCTCATCGAACGCATGCTCGAACGCGGCAAGACCAGCGGTCGCGCCGACGACAACCTCGACTCCATCAAGCACCGCTTTGTGGAATACGAGGCCAAGACGCGTCCCGTGCTCGACTACTACGAAGACAAGGGCAACCTGCACCCGGTGAACGGCGTGGGCGAGATTCCGCAGATCTTCGCGAACCTTTGCACGGTCATTGATGCTTTGTAATGGAATGCCCTTCGGGCAGAAATCGTTCAAAAATCTATTATTAAAATCATTCAAAATCGCCTTTGACCATTATGGCAAGGTTATGTAGGGCTGTCGTACAACGGCAGCTGCAAACCGGTTTTTCGATGCGGCTGCCACAATGTGACAGCCCTACAAATCTAAATAATTGATTTTAGATATTTTGATATGATTTTTGACAGATTTCTTGCCGTTAGGCAATCCCATAAACTAATGTTCCCAGCGGATGTCGTGCTTGAGGACAGTTGGCGGGTTGCCGCCGATGACTTGATGCTCGCCCGTGATGGAGGAAGTCAGCAGCGTGCCTGCCGCCACAACAGTATTATTCGGCACCTCGGCACCTTTCAACAGAACGCATTTACAACCCACCCAGACATGGTCACCCACCAGGATGGCCTTGTCGGGGTTGATGCGTTCGTTTTCTTTATTATACAGCGGGTGCTCGTCGGTGTCCATCACGAGGATGTCCCAACTCAGCAGGCAGTCGCGACCGAAACGGATTTCCTTGGCGCAGACGATGGTGCTTTCGGCTGTCATGTTGAAGCCATCGCCCAGACACAGGTTACCCCGCACCGAAACCTTCGATCCATGCCCGATGCTCGCCTTGCCGCCGAAGCTCACCGTTCCGCTCACCTGCCAGATGCTGCGTGAGCGTTTGCGGTCGTAATGACCCACGTCACCGAAGCCGATTTTCACCATTGCTGTTCCCACCTTTTCGGGAAGCTCCACCTTGCCGTGCAGCTCGCGCAGATAGGTGCGGTGCGACACGACGACTGGCAGCTTCAATGCCGTCTTCAGCGGAAAATAATGCAGGTTGAAACGCAGCGTCTTCGGGATGGAGCGGATAATGTTAAAGAAATCGAAAGCGGTCATAGTGGTCTGATTTATGGCGCAAAGATAATCATTTCGCATTCAACCGACTGAATTTTGACTAATTTTGCGGCGATGAAACTGAACAGGATACTAATAGGATGGTTTGTTTTGTTGGCCTTGGCCTCATGCCATGACCCTGTAGAGACGCGGCGCGCCACGTCTCTACAACCCGAGGTATCGCCCGAATTGTTGTATATCGACAGCCTAATGTGGTATCATCCAGACAGTGCCTTGATGCACCTGATTTATTATTTCAAACCCGATAGCGCGACCATCACCCTCTCCACAAGAACGGAATGCAACCAACGATATGCGCACTTGCTGCTGTCGGAATTGCTGTTTAAAAATGGTTATCCACAAACCAACCGAGAAAATCTGTTGTGGTCAGTGGATTATTTTGATTCGTCAACAATGGTGAAAATGCACGGGACGGACATACGCGGTGTGTCCCTACAGACCGAATCGGATTATAGGAACGCATCAAATGCGTCCGCCCAAAACATGTCTCCAAATAATGTATTTTTGTCCGCCCGCGCCCATTATATGAATGGCGTTGGCTATCAGGAACACGACAGCATCATCGAGGCCTACAACGAATACATCCGCGCCTTGGAAATCATGGAAACGCATTTCCCAATTGTAGAGACGTTGCGCGCAACGTCTCAAAACACGACATCAAAAAAGACGTTGCACGCAACGTCTCTACACATCATACCCCACCTTCCCCGTTTCATGATGCTGATCCATTGCCGTCTCGGCGGCCTGTTTTCCGACCAATTCATGCAGGAACCCGCTATCTATTGCTTCAAAAAGGCACTCGCTTTCAACAGATTGGAACCCATTTTTCCTGACGATTACTCCAATTCATTATATTTCATAGGGCTTCAATACGATAAACTACAGCAGTGGGACAGTGCACAGTATTATTATGATGAAGCCCTGCGACTACTGCCCGACACAAGCGACTGGCTTTTCAAGGTCTTGATATCAAGTAAGGCCAATCTCAACTATGTTTCAAGCGAGGAGGTTGAACCCGCCGTGAGCGACTTGAAACGCATTGCTGCGCAAACCGATTCCTGCGATAAACCTAGGTGTTTCTTTCTCATCGGACAGATTTATTATGATGCAAATCAATATGATTCGGCTCTGGTGTATCTAGTCCCAACCTTTGAACAAAGCAAAGGCGTTGCAACCAAAACCCTAACAGCCAAATTCTTGCATGACATATACCAAAATCGAGGCGACACGCTGAAGGCGGTGCAATACGCGGTCTATCACGCGGAAAACACAGAACAGGAAAGGGTTATGATGGCGCGAGTTTCATACCTCAACGATTTGTTCCAGAACCATTTGCAGAAAGAGCAAGAAACCTATTTACTCCGTCAACGTCAAAATAACATCAAAAAGTTGCTTATTATAGCGCTACCTTTGGCCGCAATTTTGGTGGCCTTTGTGGCCATCATAATACGGCGCAGAAGCAAAAAACGCTTGGCGATACAAGAAGCCGAAAAGCAACGACAATTGAGTGAATTCCATCAAAAGCACGATGCTGTGGAACGTGAGCTGCAATCGAAGATAGCGCAGTCCGCAGCGCATACGCGGGAAGTGCTGCAACAGCGCGCCATGACGATTTACCAATCGGGCAGCGAGAACCGATTGAAACAGATTTTGGCGGAATTTGAGGCCGTCTATCCAAAAGCCTTGTCGGAATTGGCCGTCGCGCATCCCGAGTTGAGCAAAACGGAGCGCCACATCGCCGTGCTCAATTTCCTCCGTTTCCGCTCGAAGGAAGAGGCCGAACTGATGGGCTTCACCGAATACACAGCCCTGAAATACCGCTCCAACCTGAAAAAAAAGGCTGGTTCTGACCCGATTTCAACCTTGTTTGAGGCTGGAAAAATCTGAATAGATTTTTTATTAAACACCTGATAGCCAACATTATCGTATTAAAAAATCTGAATTAGGCATTGAAATTTGGGTATTTGATGGTTTTTGACTATAATTTTGCAAAAACATCAAACCATAGCACCATGAAAATGAATAACGCCTTTACCTTGTTTGCGTTCCTACTGTTGGCAGCCAACATTTACGCCCAAGAACGCCAAATCATCCAAGGCTGCTGCAAAGACGAAAACGACAAAGCCATCGAGAACGTGAGCGTGTATGTGCACGACTCGCTGCTTGTTTCCATTACCGACGCCCAAGGTCGCTTCACGTATGGACACGCCAAAGAAGGTGAGAAACTCCGCTTTGCCCACATGGTTTTCGAGCAGGCTTACTATACCATCAAAGAAAAAGACATCAACGGCAAGAACCTGACGGTCAAGATGAGAACGAAGAGCCATGAATTGCTGGAGGTACAAGTGACCGCTCATGCGCCCCACATCGCTTACGACAACCCCGTGATGACCGTCATCGACTACACCCTCCGCGACGACGGCATCTATCTGATTGCCTATCGCCGCCGATACTCCACCTTGCTCCATCTCTCTTTTGACATGGACACGCTCCACGAGATGAAAATATCCTCGCGCTACAAGTACATCACCAAGGACGCTTTCGGCGACATCTACGCCATCAACGACTACCAAGCCAGCCTGGTTGGCTTCATGGAATTGGAAAACGAGAAGAAACTACTGATGAACTTCTACCACTCCATGTCGCGGAAAGAATTTTACGACAAGTTCGCAGCCATTGTGGCTGCCAGCGACAGCGTTTTCGTCACCGGACAACGCCATTTTTTCAACACAGGATTGGGCTATTACCGATACCATTATGGCCGTGACGAAGAGCCGAAACTGCTCCATTACATCGAGGACGACGAAGCTGCCGGTAGCATCCGGTGGCACAACGGCCATTACGAAGTCCAACCCGAATTCATCGAGCCGGTTTATGCCCCTATTTATGCCATCGACAACAAGTTCTACATCTTTGCCTACATCGACAACGAAACGGTTGTCTTCGATGCGGCAGGCAATGAGTTGGAGCGTCATCCCCTCACCTTCCACGAATACCGAAATTGGAACGGGAAGATGGAACCCGACCGCCGCTGGAAGCGGAAAATGCTGGTGGATGCAGCACGGAAAGAGTTCTACACTTTTTTCGTCACCGACGGCGTTTATACTCTGAAGCGCATCGACCTGGAAACCGGAACGGCCACCTCCGTCATGGACCTCAGCGGCTATCCCTTCGCTGAAAACATGAGGATCCACGATGGGACGCTGTATTTCCTTTATCCCACGGGGTTCAACCACCGGAAGGCATTGTATCGAGTGAGGATAGAATAAAGCAATTTTTGGAATGATTTTTGCAGTATTTAAACCATATTGTACCCAGTTCAATCCTTAAAAATCACGTTCCATGAAAAAGATTTACATTCTATTGCTTTTGTCAGCATTAACTTTTCAAAGCGCCGTGGCGCAAAACGAACAGCCCAATCCTTACCAAGTGGCTAAAGAAGATGGCTACGGCTATCGCTCGCTCATCAAACTGCTCGATATGGACAGCACCTTTATCGGCTCGAAGTTTGAACATTCCTATCACGACCTGTTAGCCATCTTGTGTTCCCGCGTCGGGCGATACAAGGAGGCAAGGCGCGAAGCCGAGGCTTGTGGGACACAATTCCTCGACAATATGAGATTCAAGAATAGTTATAAGGATGTGAAAGCCATCCCCTTGTCGGAAATAATGGACAGCATCATCGCGAACAACCGCGTCATTATGATGAACGAGAGGCACTTCAACCCACATAGTAGGGCTTTCGTTATCAGTTGGTTAGAGAAATGCTATGAAAACGGATATCGTTATCTCGCCGCCGAGACCCTGTTTGCAAAGGATTCCTTGCTCAACGAGAGGCGCTCGGTGCTGTTGAGCGAAACAGGGTTCTACAGCGACGAGCCTGTCTATGGCGATATGCTCAGGACCGCGCTCAATTTGGGCTATACACTCGTGCCTTACGAAGGCGACGGCTTCGGCGTTGATCGTGAGGTGAACGAAGCCAAAAACCTTGTCGAAAGAATCATCAGCCAAGACCCTGAAGCAAAATTCCTGCTTTTAGGCGGCTTCGGGCATATCGCCGACCGCAACGGATGGTACACGATGGGCAGATATTTCAAGGAACAATCCGGCATCGACCCGTTCACGATGGATTGCACATTCTTCGACGACCCATACGGCGAAACCGATTCCTTGCAAACCGTTTATTACGACTTGATTGATGCGATGCCCAACCGCGAGCCTATCCTTCTTTATGACACGGTGAAGCATATCTTCCCTTGCAATTCGGGTATGGATGCCACCTGCTGTCTACCCCGCACACGCTTCATCGAAGACAACATCCCCGACTGGAAACTCTACAACGGCAAGGTGCTTTACACTATCGACCGCCGTTTTATCAAAAAGAACGGATTCCCCGAGGGTTGCGTGAGCGCGTTCCTGAAATCGGAAGGCGAGCAATGCGTCCCCATCGACCAGTATATGTACGGTAAGGACGAGAAGGAATTCATGTTAGCGCTTTACAAGGGCGAGTATCTGTTGCGGTTTGACGACGGGAAGGAGTATAAATATGCTACAATCTATGTGAAATAAGGAAAATACTGCGTTTTTTGTAGTTTTGCAGAATAGTATTCAAAACCATAACGCCATGAAAAACATTCGATTTTACACCCTGCTTGTGCTCCTGCTGATGGTGGGAGGTATTTTTGTTTCGTGTGGCACAGAGCCAGCCGAAAAACAAATTGCCGACCAATTCACGGATTTTTCAGACGAATCCACCAGCTTTGAACAAATCAAAAACGCCGTCAAGGGCAAGCGCATCGTCATTTTAGGCGAGGCCGGACATGCCGACGGAAGAACTTTCGAAATCAAGTCGGAACTGATCGAATATCTCAACGCAGACAAAGAATATGATGTCGTTTTGGAAGGCATGGGGTTCCTTGATGGCGCTGTTTTGCAAGGCATTTTGCCATCGTTGTGCATCGACAGCAACTATCTTGATGTGGCTAATGCATGGAATCCATTGTGGAGCCAGACAAAAGAAGCATCCTCTTTGGTGAAAGCCATGCGCAGCGGCAAGGTGAGGTATTGGGGCATGGACTGCCAACCATCCTTAAGCGACTATTTCCTTATTCCTTATTTGTTGGCTTCTTCACCAAGCGTTTCAAGCGTGTTAGGAGGAAGTGCTTTTGACTCCCTGATGCCCATTCACGACCGTATGATGAGCATGGATACCACTTTGACACATAACGAATTGGATTACTTTGATTCGAAGATGAGCCAAGCCCAAAAAGCCTTGGAAGAGGAAACCGATTTGGAAAAGAAGGCCATCCTTGATATGACCATTGACAACGCCTTGGCGTTTTCGGGACAGGTGAGATTGGGATTCACTGAGTGGGATGCACAAAACGAAGGCATCAACATCCGCGACCGACAAATGGCCGAGAATGTGACATGGTACCTGAACCATTTTCCAGAAAGAAAAATCATCATTTGGACCGCCAACTTTCACGGAGCCAAGCAAATCAACCAAATCAATTACGGCAAAGAGCCTGACCCGGATTTGTACAACAAGTATGTGCTTTGTGGTGAGCATCTTGAAAAGGCATTCCCTGGGCAGTTGTATTCCCTGGCTTTCACTTCGGGTGGTGGTAGCGAGGGCTATTTCTATGCGAACGACAGCACCGCGATTGTGCCTGATTCAACATCGGTGGAGTTTCAATTGGGACAGCGTGGAATGGAATATGGCTTTTGCGATTTGAGCCAAAGGAAAGATTGGGCTGACATGGTTTTCAATAGCACCATATTGGGCTATGACTGCAAGCCAGGTAAATGGGCACGGGCTTTCGATGGCATCTTTTATATGAAAGAGAATCATAAAGCGCATTTTGTTCAAGATTAAAACATAATCCTATGGAACACAGAAAAGCTTTCTTGACATTATTGATGGTTTGCCTTGGCTTTACACTTTTCGCCCAAACCAAAACCATCGTTCACGGCAACCTCGGCGTGGAGAACGTGAACATCAGCATCGTGAACACGCCTTACGGCACCAGCACCGATGCCAAAGGGCATTACGATCTGCCGCTTTTCGACCGCTCGGAGACCGTCAACCTGTATTATTCCTGCATCGGCTATCAGGATACGGTAGTGAACCTCACGCCACGACAGTTGCAGCGCGATTCCATCAATGTCAGTTTCCGAATGCGCAAGATGAGATACGACCTTCAGGAAGTTGGCGTTTCGGCAAGCAAAGACTTTTACCGCTCTGGTTCCAACCGCAACATCGCCGACATCGCGTTTTTGAATGGGAAAATCTACCTTTTGGAGAACAAGCCCAAGACTTCCTCGATGGTCGTCTTAGACACCGATGGCGTGGAACAAGCCCGCAAGGACTTCGACCAACTCTTTGAAAAGCTTCACATTGACGCTTTCGACGACCTTATTCTTGTCGGGCAAGACAGTTGCTTGCAGGTATATCTTGATGAAAAACAGGGCATTTTGCCCGTTTCCACCTTCTCGCGCGATGATTACCGCAACAAACTGCTCAAAATCGTTTGCGAGTACAACGGGGCTTACATCGTTAGGACCATCGTTCACGACCGAGGACTTTACTGGCTCAAATTCAACCACGGCAAAAGCCAAGACTTCTTGTATGTGAAGAAAGACGGTTCGATGGAAAAACCGCAGTACTTGTGCAGTTTCATTGACACCCTCGGCTATCGTGCATGCCAGTCGCAATGGATGAAGATACAAAACGAATACCATCAGGCGATGGCGGAAAACTTCTCCCTCGAGTCCATCTACGATGAGAACGGGGACGGGCATTCGATGCGCGAAGGAGAAAGCATAACTTCCATTCGCATCAAAAAAGCGGAACGAGGAAGCCCGGGCATCGACCTCATCAACGAGGGGATATGGGACGGAAACCTGGTTCGTCTGGCAGAAACCCCAACCTTGCTTGGAATGATACAATGGTATTGCTCCATCATGGCCAAAAAGGAACTCCAGATTGTCCCCTTGAAAGTCAATGGTTTGCTTCAATTCGTTGGTCTTGACAACCGCGAAATCGTGGAAATCGGCCCCGACTTCAAAGTGGCAAAGAGGCAGCCTCTGAAAATCACTTCGGGAGAGAAGTTTTTCAAGAACGAGTTCCTCACCGACAAAGCCACAGGCAAAACCTATGGTCTCTTCGTGGAGAACGGAATGAACCACATCGGTCTCTACGACCCCGAAGCGGGCACAGTCGGCATGGGACAAAAAGCCAGCAAGAAGATTTATCCAAGGGTATTCAAGGTGCATGGCGGCTATGCGTATAGTGTGTTTTACGATTCGGGGAGCAATCGCGGGGTGATTAGTCGGGTGAGGATTGAATAAAATCCTTACCTTTGCTGCATGAAAACCTTATTCAGATTACGATACAACAGCCGCTGGGGCGAGGAATTGTTCCTCACGGGAAACAGCGATGAATTAGGCAATTGGAATCCAAACAAGGCCGTTCCGATGGATTATGTGGGGCCTGGAATTTGGTCGGTTTCCGTAGAGACGCGGCGCGCCACATCTCTACAGACCACGGAATACAAATATTTCATCCGCGAAAACGACCAAATCCGTTGGGAGGATGGCCCCAACCGCATCCTGCCCGATGGCAAAGACCGCGTTTGGGATTGGTTCGGCCTCACCGAAAGGCAAACGATGAAAGGTGTGGCCGTGCCGTTGTTCAGCTTGCGCACGGAAAACGATTTTGGCATCGGCGAATATGCCGACCTGCCGAGATTGGGCGACTGGTGCGTGGCCAACGGACTGAAAATCATCCAAATCCTGCCCATCAACGACACGACGGCACATTATGATTGGCATGACTCTTATCCTTATAATGCCATCTCGGCTTTTGCGCTGAACCCGATTTATTTGAATGTTGAACAATTGTGGGCTTTCCCACCTATAGATTCGCTTCGGATTTTGAAGGCATGTCATACCGAGCCATCAGGCGAAGCGTATCTATGCCTTCAAAATCCTCGGAATGACATAGGTGGAAAAGCTACATCTTTCAAACGGATGCGGACGATGCTCAACAAGGAGGAATCCGTCAATTACCCCAAAGTGCTGAAAGCCAAATGGAAATATTTCCAAACCGCCTTCGAGCAGCAATGGGAATCTTTGAAAAAAACCACTGAATTCCAGCAATTTGTCAAAGAAAACGAAGACTGGCTCAAAGACTATGCCCAATACTGCGCCGAACGCGACGGCAACGGCACGGAGATCCATCTCTTCCTGCAATACCACTGCGACAAACAGCTGCGCGAGGCAGTCAAAGCCTTACATGACAAGGGATTGCTGCTGAAGGGCGACATCCCCATCGGCGTGAATCCCATAGGCGTGGACGTGAAATCTCATCCCGATTTGTTCAACCTCGACGTGCAAGTAGGTGCCCCGCCCGATGACTTTGCCGCCAAAGGACAAAATTGGGGTTTCCCGTCATACAACTGGGAGGCGATGTCGAAGGACGGCTACGCCTGGTGGCAACGCCGCCTGCAAGTGATGGCGCGTTATTTCGATGCCTACCGCATCGACCATATCTTGGGCTTCTTCCGCATCTGGGAGATTCCCAAGACGGCCAAATCAGGGCTACTGGGGCACTTCTCTCCCGCCCTGCCCCTGAGCGAGGAAGAAATTGAAGGCTTCGGTTTCCATTTCATCAAAAGCAAACACTTGAAGAAAGGCCTCGACACCCTCTTCATCCCTGCACCGAACGAGAAAGACAAGTACATTCCTCGCATCGAACTGCATAAAACCAAAGCCTACCAAACCCTCAGCGTTGACCAAAAACAAGCCATCGATGGCATTTACGAGGACTTCTATTTCCACCGTCACAACGACTTCTGGAAGCAGAAAGCCTTGGAGAAACTACCCGCTCTCATCAACGCAACGAAGATGATTGCCTGCGGCGAAGACCTCGGCATGATTCCCGCCTGCGTGCCCGAAGTGATGCAACGGTTGGGCATCATGAGCCTTGAGGTGCAACGTATGCCTAAAATATTTGGCCATCAGTTTGTGCAGACTGAAGACCTGCCCGAGAACTGCGTCTACACCACGGGCACCCACGACATGCCTACCTTGCGCGGCTGGTTGGCCGAAGACCGCGTCCGCACCCGTCAGTTCCTCGATAGCCTCGACCTCGACGACCGCAAAGTCACCGCCAAGACCCTGAAAAAAATCATGGAAAAGCACCAGGATAGCCCCTCGAAGTGGAACATCTACCCGCTGCAAGACCTCTTGGACTTGGACGAAAAGAATTGGTCGCCCAACCCTGCCGACGACCAAATCAACGTCCCGGCCAACGCCAAGAATCAATGGAAATGGCGGATGAAGACGAATTTGGAGACTTTATTGCAGCCAATCCAATAAAAAACCTTACCTTTGAAGCCTAAAATCTTACTACCATGAAATTCAAACCCTACAACCATAGCGAAGCCGCGCTCAACGAGCGCATCGCATTGATTCTCAACGAAGAGAAGAAAAAAGGTCACGAAAAAGATGCCCTGCGCACCATTTTCCAAAGCATCGACTTCACCACCTTGGAAGCCTTCGACAACGAGGCCAAGATCAAGGACTTCTGCGACAAGGCCTTGGCCTTCCCCAAGCAGAAGCCCCACCTCAGCGTACCCGCCATCTGCATCTACAGCCCTTTCATCCGTCAGGCCAAGAAGCAACTTGAAGGCAGTGGCATCCGTGTGGCCACGGTGGCCTGCGCCTTCCCCTCGGGCATGATGCCCTTCGACCTGAAAGTCAAGGAGGTGGAATACTGCGTCAACGAAGGCGCCGACGAGGTCGACATGGTCATCTCGCGCGGCACGTTCCTCGCTGGACGTTACGATGAAGTCTTCAACGAGATCAAGACCATCAAGGAAACTTGTGGCGACAAGGCGCACTTGAAAGTCATCCTTGAGACGGGCGAGCTGAAGACCGTCGAGAACATCCGCAAGGCCAGCGAACTCGCCATCCTCGCTGGTGCCGACTTCATCAAGACCTCGACGGGCAAGGTGCCGGTGGCCGCCACGCCTTTGGCCGCCATCGTCATGATCGACACCATCAAGGAATACTATGAGGCCACAGGCAAGAAGGTCGGCTTCAAGCCTGCCGGCGGCATGAAGGTGCCGGACGACGCCCTCACCTATTATTACCTTGTCAAAAACATCCTCGGCGACGCTTGGCTCAACCCGAACCTCTTCCGCGTAGGCACAAGCCGCCTCGCTGGACTCATCTTAGAACAAATTCAATAATCACAAAACACACAAAACTTACAAAACTATTGTCTTGTTTGAGCGGCACGGCAACCGCCTTGCCGCAGGGAAGCAGCCAGTTGGCATGCTTCCCAGACTCAATAAAAGGTTTTGAGGGTTTTGCAAGTTTTGTGACAAAAGACAACAAACAATATGGCAACAATAAAAGGAACTTATAAAGGAAATCTCCGTAACGAGATGACCCATGTGCAGTCGGGCAACACCATCCTCACCGACGCTCCCACTGACAACCACGGCAAAGGCGAAGCCTTCTCGCCCACCGACCTCGCCAGCGCAGCCCTCGCTGGCTGCATGATGACCATCATGGGCATCAGCGCACAAGGCCACAAATTCGACATCGATGGCACCACCTACACGGTGAAGAAGACCATGAACGCCGACCCGCGCCGCATCGGGCAGATCGACATCGTGTTCAACTTCCCCGCCAAGGAATACACCGAGAAACAGAAAGCCTTGCTGTGGGCCGCCGCCGAGAGCTGTCCCGTGGGTCGCTCGCTGCATCCCGACGTCATCGTCAACATCACCATGAACTTCCAAGGCTAATGAGATACACTTACAGAACCCAAGGCACCTGCAGCCAGGCCATCGAATTTGAAATCGAGGACGGCATCGTGAAGAACGTGCAGTTTTACGGAGGCTGCAACGGCAACACACAAGGCGTCAGCGCCTTGGTGGAAGGCATGAAAGTGGAAGATGTCTTGCAAAGGCTGGAAGGCATTCGCTGTGGCTTTAAGAACACCTCTTGTCCCGACCAACTATGTCGCGCTATCAGACAAGCGCTAGAGAGTTAATAGTTTGCAGTTAACAGTTGTGCTATTGTACAATTTTCAAGGCATCGTAGCGTTATAGAACAAATAAAACTAACGAATATGAAGAAACACTTTTTATCGGTGGTTCTGTTGGCGCTCGTCGTCACCCTCACCACCTTCACGAGTTGCAGGAAACCCAAGACCGACGACAACACCCCAGCCAAAGAAGGCCTTTATCTGGGCATTGTCGGCTTTAACCAGGAGCTTTACACCATGCCTTTGGGCCTGCTCAACCAAGAGACCAAGCACGACTTCGAGAGCTTCGTCGACGGCCTCGCCATGCAAGACGGCACCATCCTCTATCATGCCGTCAACACGAGCCTCAACAGCCTGGCCAAATCCAAGGTGCCGGAGAACCTCATCAATGTCTCGGTGGTGACCTTCACCGACGGCCTCGACCAAGGCTCCATCGCGCTTTCCGACTACAATTCGAGCAGCGAATACCTCTCGGCGGTCAATTCGAGGATTATGAACGAACTCGTCGGCGGAAACAACATTTCGGCCTATTCCATCGGCGTGCGTGGCTCTGACGTGGTCAATGTGGAGGACTTCCGCAACAACCTCAACAAGCTTTCGAGCGACCCTGCACATAACGTCTTCGAAGTCAACAACATGAACGAAGCCTCCGAAAAGTTCGCGCAAATCGCGCAGAAGCTCTACAACCAAAGAACGATCTACAACATCACGTTGAAGATTCCCGTACAAGACCCCAACACCATCATCCGCTTCACCTTCGACAACGTGAACGACCCTCAAGCATCTACTTGTTATGTCGAAGGCACCTACATCCGTAGCAATGGAAGAGACATGTTGACCGACCTCCAATTCGTCGGAATGGAAAGCATGTCGGGCATCGCCGTCACAGCAAAGGTTGAAGGCATCTTCGACCTGTTCTCATTCCAAAACCTGATTGATTTCAACGGCAACCAGGTCTCAACCGACTATGTGAAATTCTGGAGCAAGACCTCTGCCGCCGGTGCATGGGAGCCTCACAGCGAGTTTAACTCCTCTGGCAATTCGGAAGTCATCAATGAATACAAGAGCGCCATGATCGTGCTCGTGCTCGACTGCTCCAGCTCGCTCGGTGCCGACTTCGTCAACATGAAGACCGCTGCCAATGGCTTTATCGAGACCTTGAGTGGCAACTACAACGGAAGATAAGTGCTTCTTGGCAACGACTATTGACAATGACCATGACCTTCGTCATGGTCATTGTTTGCACAAACCACCCATGCGCTGTTACATCATCACGATAGTCCTTTCCTTATGGTTGACCTCCCTTTTTGGTGACAACCACACACAAGACACCTCATTGTGTTTTGGGAAAGCCTATTTCCCCGTCGTGGAGGCCCCTGCATGTCTTAGGAGCACTGTTGGCGGCAAGGATTTTTTGGTTTTCGTCGAATACAGCGACAGCCTTAGCATCAAGGGGCATTACATGAGTTTGGAGGAAAACATGACGGACACCCTACCTTTCCGGTTGGAGGCGCAGGGCCACAATGCCATGCTTTACCACCATGGTGGACAGCAGGCTTTTATTCCCCATGTGGTATCCATGGACAGCCTACGCGCAGAAGGGTACGCACAATCGGACGAGTTCGATTCGACCTTTTTTCGGTTCGAAAAGCACAAGACTCCAGTTTTTCATGACTATGAGAACAGCCGCTACCGCGAAACACTGTTTACCGTGGGAAAAACCAGCGACATCACGTACGGCCGTGCCAGGGGGTTTTGGACGGAAATGCCTCAAGAGGTGCCTGCCATCGACAAAATCTCCCAAATCGGCAATGCCATCATCGCAGCCCCTTTGGACCTCCATCTCGACATTTTCCGCCCAAAAGACGACACCCTGCAAAAGCGTCCGATGATCATGTTCATCCAAGGTGGAGCGTTCTATTTCGGATCAAAAGACGACAAAGCCCCCTCCCGATGGTGCCAGCACTTTGCCTCACAAGGCTACGTAGCTGTTTCCATAGACTATAGGATTGGCTACCTTCCCACCAGAGCCAGCATTGGCCGAGCGGCTTATCGTGCCGTACAGGATGCCCATGCCGCAATGCGTTTCTTGGTAGCGCATCAAGAAGAATATGGCATCGACACCACCATGATGTTCGTAGGCGGTACCAGTTCAGGGGCGGTCACGGCGCTCAACCTCGCCTTCTTGACCAATGAAATGCGTCCAGGATACACCCACAAAGGCTTCATGAGATCCGAACTCGGTAACATCGACACTAGCGGCAACGCTATCAAGAGCCCTTTCCGCATCCGTGGCCTCGTCGAAATGTGGGGCGCCCTGCCCGACACCGCCATGATGAGAGGCCGCAACATCCCCATCCTCGCCATCCATGGCGACGCCGACAAAGTCATGCCCTACGATTACGGCTACCCCTTTGCCATTGCCGACCCCTTAAACACCTTGATCGTCGATAAGATGTATGGTGCTACGAGCATCATAGAACAAGCCAACAGATTGGGGTACCAATCCCGTTTGGTCACGTTTAGCGGCTGTAAGCACGCGCTTCATCTGGACCCAAAAACAAAAGACTTAAACGACAACTTCTTCGTCATCCAAGACGTGATGTCGGACTTTTTCTACTCTATCATCATGCCTGAAGAACTTGAAATCGTGGAAGAAGGCACGTCTTATTCCCTCCGTCCGCAACCCATCGCAACAAGTTGGCAAGTGGAAGGCGGCATCATACTCAACGAGAGTGACAACCATGTTGAGGTGCAATGGATCAAGAACGCACCCAAGCGCAGCATCACCGCTTCGGCGGCCCTACCCTACGGGCTTGGCTTAAATACGACAAAAACCATCAATTAACAATACCCATCATGGACAAAAAAGAACTACGCGCCCACATCAAGGCCTTGAAGAAACAACATACCAAGGAGCAACTGCTCGAACAATCGGAACAAATCATGGCCAAGCTAGAATGTCATCCCGACTTCGTCAAAGCCGATCGGGTGATGCTCTACAGTGCCCTGCCCGACGAGGTGCAAACACAAGCCTTCCTTGAGAAATGGCACCTGAAAAAGCAAATCATCCTGCCCACCGTCGTCGGCAACGACATCGTCCCCGTGGAATATGGCAAGGACACCGGCTTCGCCGTGGGCGACTTCAACATCCTGGAGCCACAAAACGAGCCTTACACGGGCGACTTCGACCTCATCATCGTCCCTGGCGTGGCCTTCGACCGACAAGGCAACCGCATCGGGCGCGGACGTGGCTACTACGACCGCTTCCTCTGCCAGCACCTCAATGTGAAACGCATCGGCATCTGCTTCGACTTCCAACTGGTCGACACCGTCCCCACCGAACCATTGGATATCACCATGGACGAGGTGATTTCATTATAACTGGCTTGAATTAATATCTTTTCCGTTTTTTCACCTCCATGTCGGGAAAAATGCTTATCTTTGAAGCCTCTTTTCAGAAACATCATAGAAACACACTCATTATGCAAAAACATCTCTTATTCCTCCTCGTTATGCTGCTTGGCATAACCACACTGAACGCCCGTCCCGTCGACGTTGAACGAGCTAAAGCTATTGGACAGAAATATGTCAGCGCACATTTCAACAACATCCAAAAAGACAACGAATTACAATTGGTCTACACTGGCGTTTCAAGCCGTGGCGAGGCCTGCTTCTACGCCTTCAACAGCGGCGAAAACGGCTTTGTCATCGTCTCGGCCGACGACCGTTTCCGTCCCATAGTGGGTTATTCCGATGAAGGCCCGTTTGAAACCGAGAACATGTCGCCCGAACTCGCCTTCTACCTTGATAAGATCATCGAAGCCCGCAACAGCCGTGCCGCCGTTTTAGACGACCGCACCCCCGAAGAATGGCAAAGCGTGGCTACCACGGGCATGTTGCTCTCGCGCAACGGAGGACGTGGCGTCGAATACATCTGCCAAACCAAGTGGAACCAAGACTCGCCCTACAACCTCTATGCTCCGGAAGCCAGCAACGGCCCTGGCGGCAGATGCTATGCTGGCTGCGTTGCCACGGCTATGAGCCAGGTGATGAAGCGTTGGGATTATCCGGAACATGGCACTGGCTCACATACGTATGACGCAGGCGGCTGGTGGGGGCCATACTACCCTGACCTCAGTGCCGACTTCGGCTCCACCTATTACGACTGGGACAACATGCCCGAAAGAATCACCGGCAACTCGCCTCAGGAGCAAATCGAGGCCATCGCCACGCTGATGTACCACTGCGGCGTGTCGGTCGACATGGGATTCGCCTACAACGGCAGCGGTGCCAACTCCGAAGACGTGCCCGATGCCATCAAAAACTATTTCTCCTATTCGAATGAAGCCAAAATCAGAAGCAGAGACAACTATACCCTTACCAACTGGAAGAACCTGCTCAAGGGACAATTCAACATCGGATGGCCCGTCTATTATTCTGGCTATAGCGAAAGTGGCGGACATGCTTTCGTGTGCGACGGCTACGACGACGACGACCTCTTCCACTACAACTGGGGTTGGGGCGGCTCCAACGACGGCTATTTTGTTATCGACGAAATCGACTACGCCGATTGGGCGAGAGCCGTCATCAACTTCGTACCTACTAACGTGTACAACTACATGGCCATGGCACCCACCAACCTCACCGTGGTGCCCAGCGGCGACTTCGACTATGCCGCCACCCTGCAATGGACCAATCCTTCCAAGAACGTCCACAACAACAACCTGTCGTCCATCGACGAGATGGTGATCACCCGTAACGGCGAAATCATCCACACCATCAACAACGTGACGCCTGGCGCCAGCATGACCTATACCGACTACTATATGCCCGCCGTCGTCGACTACGGCGTGTATGCCGTCTCGCACGACGCCAAAGGTCTAGAGGCTGTCGCTACCGACGTGTTCCTCGGCCCTTCGTGCGATTGGACCATCGAGATGACCTCTTCCAACGCCTCAGGATGGAACGGCGGCATCCTCACCTTCGTCAACACGGAAGGCACCGAACTGGCGCAAATCACCCTCACCTCCACCAGTGACATCAAGAACGTCCGCCTGCCCTATGGACACGTTAACATCCGCTGGACCAAGCCCACTCAGGCTGTCGAACAAATGAGTTTCGTTATCAAAAACTCGTCGAGCCATGTCAAAGTCGCCTTTGAAGGCAGTTCCAACGACATCACACAAGGCTTGTTCTATATCGCCAACAATACCTGCGAAAAAGCCGAAGTCGACCTCACCGGCCCTGAAAACCTGCATGCCACGCAGTCAGGCAACAATGTCACACTCGCATGGGACACCTATTACGGCGGTGCCGTCATGCATTATCAGATCTACCGCGACAACCTGTTGTTTGCCATCACCAACAACACGAGTTTCAACTACACGGAGACAGAAGAGGCGTTCCACAACTATTACGTGGTTGCCTTCACCGAAGACGGCGAGAGCCATCCTTCTAACATCTGCAACCTACAACCCGAAGCCGACCATCTCCCTCCCACCAACCTCCGCTATGAAATGACCACCCCCACCAAGGCTTTGATTTCATGGGACGCCCCTCAAGCCGAAGGCGTATCCGGGTATATGGTCTACCGTCGTGCCCAAGGCGAAGAATTCAAGCGTATCAAGATGCTCAGCGGAACCTCGTTCACCGACAACCTCTCCAGTAAAACCGACGAACGCTATGAATACGTCGTACTCGCTTCTTATTCGGGCACACAATACCAATCGAACTTTGCCTCGTCGGCAGCCAATCCCGAGCTGAACTTCATCGAGGTCAACAAGACCATCATCCCCAAGAACCTGTCGTTCTACATCCACGAAGGCAACGTCGCCCTGCAATGGAAAGAAGCCTCCATGGCACAGTCCTATAGAATCTACCGCAACAGCGAACTCATCGCCCAAGGCGTGACGGGAAATAGCTTCGTCGACTATGACGCCAACGCGAGCCAGACCTACCATTACTTCGTCACTGGCTGCACCGACTTCATCGAGTCAAGCCCCTCTAACGAGGTTTACATCGATTGGACCACTGGCATCAATGAACAGACCCAAAACGTCAGCCTCTACCCCAACCCTACCGACGGCAAGGTGTACATTGAGACCGAAGGCCTTCGCATGGTGCGTGTCTTCAACCTGATGGGACAAGAAGTGATGAACCAAGCCGTTGACGGCAACTTCACGCTCGACCTCTCCTCACAGCCCCAAGGCTGCTATTTCATTGAGACCACGACCGAGCAAGGCAGCACGATTACGAAAATCATGAAATACTAACCACAACCCTATGAATAAATTTTTGAGCATGGCAGCTATGGCGCTGCTGTTAGGTTTGGGCACGAGCCTCTTCGCCCAGGAAGCCGAAGAGAAAGAGCCCGTCTATAAGATTACCGAAACCGTCAACGTGAAACACACGCCCGTCGACAACCAAGGCAGTTCGGGCACGTGTTGGTGCTTCGCTGGCGTCGGCTTCGTAGAGGCGGAGATCCTGCGCATCTACGGCAAGGAGTTCAACCTCTCGGAGATGTTCGTCGTCCGCAACGCCTGGACCGAGAAGGTGGCGAAGTTCGTCCGCATGCACGGCAACAATACACTCAGCCAAGGTGGCGAGGTGTGCGACGTGCTCTACATGATCGACAAATACGGCATGATGCCTGAAGCCGACTACAGCGGCAAGGTCATCGGCGAGGAACGCCACATGCATGCTGAGATGAACGAAGTAATCAACGGCGTTGCCCGCGCCATCATCAAGAACGGCAACAAGAAAATCTCGCCCGCCGGCCCTAAGGCGGTGCAAGGCGTCCTGGATGCCTATCTCGGCGAAGCCCCTGAAGAGTTTACCGTTGACGGCAAGAAATACACGGCCAAGTCGTTTGCGGAACAATATCGCATCGACCCTGCCAACTACATCGAAATCTGCTCCTTCACCACCGAGGAATACAACAAGCCTTGCATGGTCGAAATCCCCGACAACTGGACCTGGACCCCTGCCTACAACTTGACCCTCGACAAGCTGATGGAAGCCGTCGACTATGCCCTTGAACACGGCTACACCCTCGGCTGGGCGCAAGACGTCAGCAACAAGGGCTTCTCGGGAAAGAACGGCTTGGGCATCGTCCCTGAAGACCCCGACAACGAGAAACTGTGGGAAGAGATCGTCGCCGAAAAGCAGGTGACCGATGAAGACCACCAGAGAGCCTATGACAACTGGGATGCTGGCGACGACCACAGCATGCTCGTCGTGGGTATCGCCAAGGACCAGAACGGCACCAAATACTACAAGATCAAGAACTCGTGGGGCAACAGAGGCCCGTACAAAGGCTATTGGTACTGCTCGGAGCAATACCTGCGCCAATACACCATCTTCTTCACGCTCCACAAAGACGCCCTCTCAAAGGCCATGCGCAAAGACCTCGGACTCTAAACCAGTTTTGAATCTTTGAATCTTTGAATCTTTAAATCTTTAAATTTCAAATCTTTAAATAACAACATTATTATGAAATTCAAACACTTATTAACCGCCACCGCTTTGATGCTCAGCATCAGCGTCGTTGCACAGCCTGAGGCTAAAAAAGAAGAAGCCAAGGAAGAGGAAGGCTTCAAGTTTACCACGATCAAGGAACTTCCCGTCACCTCCGTGAAAGACCAGAACCAAGCCGGCACCTGCTGGTGCTACAGCTCACTGGCATTCTTCGAGGCAGAGCTGCTCCGCATGGGCAAGCCCGAGTATGACTTCTCCGAGATGTACATTGTTTACAAGACCTACCTCGACCGTGCCGAGGCTGCCATCCGCACCCACGGCGACGTTTCGTTCTCGCAAGGCGGTTCCTTCGGCGACGTGTTGTATGCCATCAAGCACTATGGCCTCGTCCCCGATGAACTGATGCCTGCCGGCGCCATGCACGGCGACTCACTGTCGAACTTCACCGAGCTCTCCGCCGTCACCGATCCCTTCGTGGAAGGTATCGTCAAGAGCCGCAAGATCCAGATGGACAAAGACGGCTGCCCGCTGTGGAAGAAAGCTCTCGCTGGCATCTATGACGCCTACCTTGGCGTGCCTCCGACCGAGTTCACCTACAACGGCAAGAAATACACGCCCATGACCTTCGCCGAGTCGACAGGCCTCAACATGAACGACTACGTCAACATCACCTCCTTCACGCACCATCCTTTCTACGAGCCTTTCGTCATCGAAGTGCAGGATAACTGGCGCTGGGGTCAGGCCTGGAACCTCCCCATCGACGAGATGATGCAGGTGATGGACAACGCCATCGACAAAGGTTACCCGATTGCTTGGGGTAGCGACGTCAGCGAGGCTGGCTGGCTCCGTGGCAAGATGGCCGGTGTGGCTGTCCTCCCCGACCTCGAAGCCAAAGGCCGCGACCTTCAAGGCAGCGACATGGCCCACTGGCTGGGCATGAGTGCCGCCGACCGTAAGAAGGAAGCCCAAAACGGTCCCACCCCGCAGAAGTGGGTCACACAGAAGGAACGTCAAATCGCCTACGACAACTACGAGACGGGCGACGACCACGGCATGCTCATCTACGGCACCGCCAAGGACCAAATGGGTAACGAATACTTCATCGTGAAGAACAGCTGGGGCGACGCTGGACAGTACAAAGGCGTTTGGTACGTCAGCAAGGCCTTCGTGCGCTACAAGACCATGAACATCGTGGTGCATAAGGACGCCCTGCCGAAGGACATCGCCAAGAAGCTTGGCATCAAGTAAATCAAGTCTGATTGAACACGAAAAAAGGAAGCCGATGGCTTCCTTTTTTCATTTATCGCTTTATCTGCTCAAAACCCTTACCGTAAGCTCCCATCACCGTATTCATTGTCATGAAAGCCTTGGGGTCTTCTTCTTTCACGATACGAAGAATCATCTGCGACTCGCGCTTATGGGCGACCACCATCAAAATGGGGCCTTCGTTCTTTGTGTACCATCCCGTGCCGTTGATCATAGTCACACCACGTTTCATCTCGTTGGCGATGCGATCGGCAACTTTTTCAGGCTCTGAGGTAAAGATGAAGGCTTGGACGGTTTGTTTGTTGCCCGTCAGCACCAGGTCGATGCAATAGCTGCAAACGCCCATCACCACACAGCTGTAGATGAAGTCCTCAACAGTGTTACCCACGACGAAACCGCAGGCGATGATGATAATATCGAGGATAAGGATGACGCGTCCTTGCGAGATGTTTCGGTATTTGCACACAATCATGGCGATGATGTCGGTGCCACCCGTGCTACCGCCTTGTGTAAAGGCAACCCCAATGCTCAAGCCCGCCAAGCCGCCACCGAGGATAGCCGCGAGGAAATGGTCACTGACGAAAGGTTGCATCGTGCCAGCCATCATCGGATCAGTGATGAAATGCTGCAGCAACGACATAAACACCGAAGCCATGATAATAGAATAGGCCGTCTTGATGCCAAAGCCCACACCTATGATCTTCAAGGCAATGAGTAGCAGAATGGCATTAATGACGAACACGGTGATACCCGTGGAGATGCCCGTGCCCCAATACACCAAAGCCGCAATACCGCTCACGCCGCCGCCCATGGCAGGGCTCTTGCCTCTCTTGCCGTCGGGATCGTCGGGATCGAACTCCTCTTCCTCCGGGGGTGGTCCCATGGGGGGCCGGGGCTCGGTCCAGGAGTTGGGCTCGCCGGTACTCATGTCCATGCAGATGAGAAGCCGCAGGAACCGCCACTCGCCGTTCTCATAGACGAAGTCGCCGCCGTACTTCTCCCACATCCAGGCCACATCCGCCGTGCCCTTGACATAGTCATGCCGCAGGGCAAAGCCCGGGGTGTACCACAGGCCCTTGGCGCTCATGCCGTCCTCGGCGATCTCGATCACCGGGGAAGCCAGCACGTGCACGGGCATCTCCGCCAGAGCGCGGCCGTCCAGGTCCTTAATCGCCTCTTCCATTTCGGGATGGGCGCGGATGATCTTGGACTTCAGCCACTCGGCGTCGGTGTACTTGTTGTCGCCGGCATACATGGGATAGAGCTTCTTCCGAAGGCCCTGCCAGCGTCCGAAATTCTGGCTCCAGATGACCTCGGCTTCCCGCTCCTGACTCCAGCAGTTGTCCAGCTCCTCGCGGTTCATGTCCGCGGCGTGATAATAGCTGTGAAGGGCCATCAGGTTTTCGATGGCGCCCACGGCTTCGATCTTATGGGCTCTGAGTTCCAGTTCTGTCATCTTATTCACCCTCCTTCATGAAAGGCTCGGGGCCGTAGCTGATCTCCGGGGTCCAGGTCTCATAGGGCACCGGCCAGTGGGGATACTGGCTCCAGTTGTAGCGGCTGGTGTACAGGCCGGGAATCCGCATGACGCCGTACTGGGGCGGCCGCTTGGGGGCGGGGCCCATCTGGCGCTCTTCATACTTGGTGCCGGCGGAGAAGGAGAAGTCAGTACCCACGAAGAAGTGCCAGATCTTCCACTCGCCGTCCTCCTTGATGAAGTCGATGGCGTAGCGCTCGTACATCCACTGGCCGTCCAGGGGCGCGTCGTCGGGATCCATGGGGCCGCCGTGGCCGCAGATGTAGCCCGGGGTGTACCACATGGCCTGAGCGGTCTGTCCGTCCCCGGCGATCTCGATGAGCGGGGTGGTCAGGGTGTGCATTTGGCCGTCGCCGGGCTTGGGGCCGTGGCCGATGTGGGGCTTGACGTAGAAATTCCACACCACATCCCGGCCGACCTGGAAGCCGCCGGAGTTGCCCCAGGAGATGTTGGGCGCTTTGTGGGCCCAGCAGATCTCCATCTCGATGTCATGGCGGTTGCAGGCGTGGAGATACGCGTGACGGCCCATGACGTTCTTGATCTGAATCATATCATACGCCCGCTGGATCTTCTCCTCCGGCGTAAACTCTCTGATGTTCTTAGGCATTACTTCGCACCTCCTTAATAGCTGAACGTGTTTGCAAAGGTGTCATAGGGCTCCGGAATCCGTGGTGCGGCC
>CACYHX010000018.1 GCA_902774365.1 uncultured Bacteroidia bacterium
TTCTCAATTTTGAAATGTTTAAACTCATTATTTTATCTGATTTTCAATTATTTGCAAATACAAATCAGGCTTTTGATTCGGGCTGCAAAGGTAGGGAAAAAATCAATACCAAAAAAGCTCATTCCAATTTGGCACATTCCTACGGAATGCAAAAGGCCGAAAACCTACCTTATTTCGGAAAACATACAACTTTTTACTATCTTTGCTTCGCGTATTAGCAAACATCATCAACACAGGAAAAAACTCTACAAATCTCAAGATTATGGCAAGGATTAAAGATCATTACCACCTGACCCACAACGACAAATTCGTAGGAGTTTATTATGTTTTCGACGACCACACCTACGACTATAGGGTCAGCTGTTGGGAATCCGACATCAAGGACTGCAAAGACCTGTTGGCACAGATGGGACTGCTGAAAGACATAGAATCGAAGGAACCTGTCGCCGCCATTGAAGCGATGATGAAGGAAGAATACCGCGTCGCAGGCACGAAAAGGCCTATTTATAAGGTCGGAGGCTTCACCTTGAAGCGAATTCCTCAGGAGACCAACGACCGCTTCCTAGTGTATAGCCGAGGTGCCAAGAAGAATGAGCCTGGCTACTCGGACAAAGACCATTCCGCTCCGCATTATGAAGGTGAAAAAACGCCGGAAGGGATGAGGGAATGGACCACCTGGTATGCCTTCGTCAAGATGGACGATGGCACATACGAGGCGGCACTCGACGAATCATGGTGGTGGGGTGGCGGCCACAATGACGGCGGCACCATCCACACCGACATCCCCGAAGAATGGTTTGAATTGTCCTACGACGAATTTCTTGAAAATGTGGTGACGCTTTCGGCGGCTGCGCATTATGGATTCACACCCGATGAACTGAAAGAAAAGAAAGGCTTGAAGGAGTTCTTGGGGTTCAATTGACCAGTCTCCCAATTGATTAATCTGGTAGTTTCTCGACGATTAATTCCACTGAGTGTTCCTCCAAAGAATTGTATTCGTCGAGATGAAAGTGTGAATGCGACTCCTCATCGGCGAGCGCCATAAAATGATTGGCCAGCGAACGCAGCCCTGCTGCATTGGCGGAAATGACCATCGAGCCATCTGTCTCAATTCTCGTGGCTATAGTGAAGCCGTCCTCCCATTTTAATTCCATAACAACTTGATTTGTAATATAGTGCAAAGATACAATTTTTGCGATTTACAAAAGGCGCCCTTCCAGTTTCAGCAAGGCGATTTTGTTGTGAATGCCCCCACCGTAACCCGTGAGGTTGCCGTTGGCACCCATCACGCGATGGCAAGGTACGATGAGACAAATGGGATTCCATCCCACTGCGCCACCTACCGCCTGTGCCGAATTGATTTTCAACCGTTTTGCGATTTCTCCATAGGTCATGGTTTTCCCGAAAGGTATCTCTCTCACGATATCCAACACCGCCTTGCGGAATGGCGTCAGGCATTCCATGCGGTAGGCCGGTATGAAATCAGGTTGACGGCCTGTGAAATAGACATCCAGCCATTGATAGGTGTCATGGATTACGGGCGGTAGAGACGTGCCATGGCGCGTCTCTACAACGCCCAATAGATGTTTGTTCTCGTCACGCGAGCCAGCAAACCAAAGGCCCGTCAACGACTTGCCGTCGGTGCTCATCAAAAGGTCATCGAAACCCTCTGGTGTGGGATAGCGGAACACGGCCATCGTCAATCCTCCGTAGCAAATTTGTGCAAAGCCGTCTCGTCCAAACGCTGCACGGTCCATTCGTCCATGGGCACGGCGCCGATGCTGCGGTAGACCTCCAGTGCAGGTTTGTTCCAGTCGAGGCAGATCCACTCCATGCGACCGCAGTTGCGCTCCACGGCGATCTTGGCTAGGTATTTCAACAAGGCCTTGCCGTAACCCCTACCGCGTTTCTCGGGAAGGATGAACAGGTCTTCGAGATACAGGCCCTTGCGCCCGACAAAGGTGGAGAAGTTGTGGAAAAACAAGGCGAATCCGACGACCGCGCCGTCTTCCTCGGCAAAGACCACCTCGGCGGAATGTTCCACAAACAGGGAATGATAGATGGTGGCTTCGTCGGCCACAACCTCATCGGCGCATTTCTCGTAAACGGCGAGTTTCTTGATAAATTCAAGGACAAGGCCAGCCTCTTCGGGCTTCGCGGGACGGATATTGAATTGATTACTCATGGTTTGACTATTTTTAAAAGTGCAAAGATATTCGTTTTTCAGCATCTTGCCTCCTATATACAAAACTCGCCTTTCGCGACTATCGCCGCCGTCCCGCCCACATAGATGTCACCCTCCTTGTCGATACGCGTTGCAACAACGGAAGGCCGTCCCATGGCCTCCCCTTGCACGAAGGCACATTCCGCTTCGGCGCCGAGGCATCCGTTTTGTTGTAGGTAATAGGTCAAAGCGGCATTGGCCGTGCCCGTGGCCGATTCTTCAGGCACGCCGTACAAAGGCCCGAAGTCGCGGACATGGGCCGTGTAGCCATCGTTGGCGAAGGCAAAGACATGGAAACTGACGGCATCGTATCTCTTGGTAATAGCAGTGATAGCCTCCATGTCGGGATTCAAGGCCTGCAAGGTGTCCATATCGGGCAGTGGGATCATCAGGTCGGGAAGGCCGGAGTAGGCGATTTGGACGGGCATAGACGGTTGGTAATCATTGACGCCCAATGCCTTATAGATTTCTCCCGTCTCTTCAATGGTAGCAACAATGCGAGGCATGGCCATCTGCATCATCACCCTCTTCCCTGCTTCGATGCGCAAATCGCCAGCAAGGGTATGGCAAAGACAGGTTCCCTTTGCCAACCCTTCATGGTGCAACAAATAGAACGATGCGATAGTAGCGTGACCACACAGCTCCACCTCGGCTTTGGGCGTGAAATACCTGATAGTAAACTCCTTATCGGAATGCCGTCTGATGAAAGCCGTTTCCGAATAGCGCAACTCTGCGGCGATTTTCAGCATCAGCTTCTCTTCGGGAAACCGTTCCGATTCAAGCAACACCACGCCAGCGGGATTGCCACCAAAAAGCTGGTCGGTGAAGGCATCGACGATGAAATATCTCATTTTACTTTTCTTATTCGATTATTTAAGCTTTTTCACTGGGAAAGTGAAATACGTATCCGGGAACGGCTCATTCTTCAAAGTGAAGTGCCACCACTCTTCATCGAGAGGTTGGAAGCCGTGACGCATCATGGCTTCGCGCAGTATCATGCGGTTGTGGAATTGTTCGGCGGTGATTGGGGCGTTGCCTTTGTACTTGCCCGTCTTGGGGTCTCCTCCATAGTCGGGATGGCTCTCACGACCAAACCAGTCGAAGGTGCCGCCCATGTCCACTTCTTTTTCCGTCGCCATGTCGAACAAGGTCAGGTCGACGGTAGAGCCGCGTGTGTGCCCACTCTTCTCCAAGATATAGCCCAACTTGAAAAGTTTATCTCGTGGCACCTTGGGATAGAAATAAGGCTTCATAAGTGTATCGTTGACATCGGCGGCCCAGCGCATAAAGTGGTCGACGGCGCACTGCGGGCGGTAGGCATCAAAAATCTTAAGGCGATAGCCTTGCTTCAGCAGGTCGTCGCTCACGGCACGCAGACTGTCAGCAGCCTGACGGGTAAGCAGTGCGACCGGCTCTTCATAGCCGTCTATACGTGTCCCAACAAAGTTATAAGTGCTGTAATAGCGAATCTCCAAAATGGCATCGGGGACGGCCTCCGCCAGATTCACGAATTGGCTGTAGTCGTCGGTGGAGGGCATTGCTCCTGTCAACGACTTAAATTCCCTCTGTGCCTTGTCGAGTTGCGCAAGGAACTCAGGGCTGGTATGCAGGCGAGCCATACCGATGGCAGCACAGAGACGGCTGGCCTCCACGTCACTCTGCCAGTGCGCACCTGCGATGACACGGCTCTCACCATACATGAAACCCCGAGCCATGATGGTATCGGCATTGGCTGGGTTGACCTCTGAGAGCAGCAAAGCGGCGGCATAACCACGCTGGCTGTGCCCCGAGGGATAGGAGCCCTCGCCTGACAGTTCAGCCTCTTCATACATAGTAAGCATGTGCTCATGGAAACGCTCAAACGGGCGCTTGCGATGGTAATAAGCCTTCGGCCTGACGCGTGTCTGGTCGATGGTGGAGAGGCTGTTCACCAGGAATTTATAAATTTCAGGGGTGCCATCCTTGGAAATCTCAAGGCCGAAAGGCACACTAAAAACGGCAAAAAGCGAATCATAGTTCCATACCGCATCACGAAACACGAGGGCGGCGCGAACCGAGTCATTCCGCTGCGTCTTGCCCCACAAGTAACGCATGATGTCATGGGCAAAGTCAACCCCAACAGTGTCGGGCGGAGGTGGCAGACATTTGATAAGGTCAGGCATCTCGTCGGCGCTGAAATACAACTTAACATCGTTGTTTTGAGCCTTGATTTGAAGGCTGCCGCAGAATAAGATGGCGGCGAACATCAGCACGGTAATACGTTTCATATTCTATAGTATTTGAGCCGTGTGATTTTTAGTGTCAACTTTACCGATGGCGTCAATGATAACGCCTTCTTCATCAATGACGTAAGTGGTGCGCAGCGTGCCTTCAGTCACTTTGCCATACATCTTCTTTTCGCCCCAAGCTTCGTAAGCCTTCAAGATGGTCAGGTCGGTGTCGGCGATGAGGTGGAAAGGCAGGTTGTATTTGGCAATGAAGTTTTGATGCGACTTGGCACTATCGCGGCTGACACCCAGCACGTTATAGCCTAAAGCAAGGAAACGCTCATAGTTGTCGCGAAGGTCGCAGGCCTCAGCGGTGCAGCCCGGGGTGCTGTCCTTGGGATAGAAATAGAGCACCAGTTTCTTTCCGGCAAAATCGGTGAGTTTAACGAGGTTTCCGTTCTCGTCTTGCCCTTCAAAATAAGGGGCTTTTGTTCCTTTTTGTAGCATAGTTTCTAATTGAAAGCAGCGCCAGCCGTAATGACTGGCGCTGCCATTTTGAATTAGGGATTGAGGTCCTTTTTATTTGAATGTGACGGATTTGAACACATGTTGGGCCACCTCGCCTCCCAGTTGTTTCTCGAAACCGGGTTCATAGCAGACAGACATTGACACCATCTTAGGACCATTGACCACGACGTAGTCAATTTGGGTCACATACTGCCCGGGAGCGGTATAGGTGATGTAGTTGTCGCCTTGTTCCACATTCGTGAATTCACTGAAATCGTGCCATTCCTTCAGTGCTGCAACAACTTTTTCAATGTCGTAATCGCCTTCCCAGTTTTCATCACCGGAGATGTCGATGCGGTTGAAAGTGATTTCATCTTTTTTGCTCTCAAGAGAGAACACGGTTCCTTCGTCACCCATTGCTTCCCCTCTCTGCACCATGGTACTAGGAACTTCAACGGTGAATCCATACTTATCGTTAGTATAAGTCTGGTACTTGGTCTCGGCATTTTTGCCGTTCTTGCCTTCAGCGCCATCGCCGCCTTTGTTTCCACATGCGACAAAAGTCATGGCCAATGCAGCAAACATAATCAATGTAATCTTCTTCATAGTGATAATGATTTAGTTAATAATAATGTTGGTATTGTCTTTCGTTTTTCTATTATTTTGCAAATATATAACATATTTACTAAACAATTGACAATTCGTCGTAAAAAAAGCACGGAAGCTTTTTTTCATAGTTCAGTTCCCCCAGCTATCCCTGTCCAGACTCCTATAATTAATAGCCTCGGCCAAGTGTCCTGTTTGAATACTTTCGCTGCTGTCAAGATCGGCGATTGTACGGGAGACCTTTAGAATCCTATCGTATGCGCGGGCCGAAAGTCCCAAGCGATTCATGGCATTTTTCAAGATGGTGCGGCAGTCTTCGTCCAAGTCACAATATTTCTGGATGAGTTGCGAAGTCATCTGGGCGTTAGCATGGATGGAGGGATAACCTGCGTAGCGTTCTTCTTGTATCTTCCTCGCCTTGATGACACGCTCGCGTACCACCGCACTCGACTCGCCACTGTTCTTTGACGACAGATCTTTGTAGGCCACAGGCACGACCTCAACGTGCAAGTCGATGCGATCCATCAAAGGGCCGCTGATGCGGTTGAGGTACTGCTGCACCATGCCTGGCTTGCAGGTACATTCCTTGTCGGGGTGGTTGTAATAGCCGCAGGGACAGGGATTCATCGCCGCCACCAACATGAAACTGGCCGGGAAGTCGACGGTCATTTTGGCGCGAGAGATGGTCACGATCCTATCCTCCATCGGCTGCCTCATTACCTCTAAGACAGTGCGTTTGAACTCGGGGAGCTCGTCAAGGAAGAGCACACCGTTGTGGGCCAACGATATCTCTCCTGGCTGCGGATAGGTGCCACCGCCCACCAGGCCGGCATCGCTGATCGTGTGATGGGGACTACGAAACGGCCTCGTCCTGACTAGGGTCGCATTGCGGCCCATCAGCCCTGCCACGGAGTGTATCTTGGTCGTCTCCAAGGCTTCCGCCATCGTCAATGGCGGCAAGATGGTGGGCATACGCTTGGCGAGCATGGTCTTGCCGCTTCCGGGAGGGCCGATGAGAATGACATTATGCCCACCCGCTGCTGCAATCTCCAAGGCGCGTTTGATGTTCTCCTGCCCTTTGACGTCGCTGAAGTCGAACTCAAAACCGTTATCCTGCCACGACTCCGCCATATCGACGGTCACGGGCTGGATGAGCAGTTCTCCGTTTAGGATAGAGACAACATCATGAATGTTTTCCACGCCATACACGTCCAAGCCCTCCACCACGGCGGCCTCGCGTGCGTTGGATTTAGGTACGATAAGTCCACGGAAGCCGTCTTGTTTCGCCTTGATGGCGATGGGCAAGGCGCCTTTGATGGGCTTGAGCGTGCCGTCGAGGGAGAGCTCGCCCATGATGACGAACTGCTCCAACAAGTCGGCACTGATCTGTTCCGATGCCGCCAGCATGCCGATGGCGATGGGCAAGTCATAGGCCGAGCCTTCCTTACGGATGTCGGCGGGCGCCATGTTGATGACGGTTTTTCTGTGAGGATAGCTATAGCCAAGGTTGGTGACGGCAGCCTCAATGCGCTGCTGGCTCTCCTTGACCGCGTTGTCGGGCAGGCCGACCAAAAAGAAGTTGATACCTCTGTCGATGTTCACCTCAATGGTGACCAGAATGGCTTCGATGCCGAAAAGGGCACATCCAAATGTCTTTACTAGCATAATTCTTAGTGTTTAAAGTTTCATGCCGCAAAGATGCAACCCTTGTCAAGAAAAAGCCGTTGATTAAACGTTTGTAGTCGACTGTAGTCGTTTGTTGTCGTTTGCTGTCGGATATATTGTTGATTATCATTTCCTTGGCTTATAGCCGGATTCTTGGAAAAGACCTTGCAAATCCGACTGTTCCATCAGGTCTTGAAGCGAAATGTCGTGATTCGAGAAATATGAACGGACGATATTGAGGCCATAGAACTCACCCAGGCGCGATGGCGCGTCGTTGCTATAGGTCTGTGTGAAAGGTCCATCGCCAAAGAACATCATGTAGGCGTTCAAGTTGGAGTCGTATAGCCGGCGGTTGCCCACGATGTCAGCCCAGACTGCGCCTTCGTTATCAACAGCCCATTGCCATTGCGTTGTCGAATAGCCAAGCAACACGCTGTCGGGCATGGCGGGACACATCGCCTCGATGAAGAAGTCCACTTGGCCGTTATATACCATCTCATCGATAATCTGTCCTTGCTTGCGCCATTGGTACAAATAACTCTCATACAAGGCCTTGGCCACATCTTTAGCCAAGGTAGGCAGATTCCTACGCAAGGCCATGTATCTCGGCATCCCGATTTGGTCGTACACCTCGTTGGCGCCAAGATACCAGTCCAAGGAAACGACCATCGCATCGTCGAAGATCTGGACGGCAGGCACATCGGCGATTACGCCAGTGACACAGGTATATACCTTCTTGGGCAACTGGATATCAGGATAATAGTGGTGAAAATGCGCCATCACATCCTCCACCAAAGGCTCCACCTGCTTCAGGTCAGGGAAAGCCGCTTTCACCTTATTGTAAAGCGTGATGCTGAACGGGTCGATGGCGAAGTCTTTGAGGTAGTTGACCGCGTCGGCATCGGTGAGGTCGCCACCGAGGAAGACACGGTAGCGGTCTTGGATTTTCATCAGCTCGTTTTGGAAGTCGGCGGTGTCGAGGTTGAAGAGCACCTCCTCGTAGCGGTCGAATTCGAGGTTGACCGGCTCGGGCTTGATGTCAAGTTTCGCTTTATAGGCAGGCGCTTTCTCTTGGCAGGCGGCCATGATGAGGGCGAGACTGAGGAGGGTTAGGGTTTTTGCTATGGTCTTCATATTGTGTTATCTATTGGGCTTGGTTGGCACTCTTTCAGGCAGGGACTCACGTCGCCTGTTTACTGATATGTCGCCCCTACGGGGCTTGGTTGATTATGATTTGTTGTCTGAGCATCTCGTAGGCCGCTATCGTGGCGCGGTTGATGACATTCTCACGGTCTTTGCCGAAGTTGAAACGTTGGGAGACGACACCGTGGGGCGAAGCCACGCCAATCCACACCGTGCCGACGGGGTTTTCTTCCGTGCCGCCACTGGGACCGGCGACACCCGTCGTGGCTACGCCGAAGTCGGATTCCATTAAGTCGCGGACACCTTTTGCCATGCCTTCAACAACTTGTTGGCTGACCACACCGTATTTTTCAATGTCCTCTGCGGGCACACCCAGCACTTTGGTCTTCATCGGGGTGGCATAAGTGACAGCGGTTCCCTTAAATACTTCAGAACTTCCAGGAATCAATGTAAAAACATGGGCGATGTTGCCTCCTGTGCAGCTCTCCGCCGAGGCGAACGTCATACCTTTATTAATCAGCAGATCAAACACGGTGCGTTCGATGGGCTGGTCTTGCATAGAGAAGATGTACTCGGAAATCAACCGGGTCAACTTTTCGACCTCGGCATCCAACGTCTGGTGAAGCAGCTCGGCATCCTCGTGTCGGCCGCTCAGGCGGAGACGCACCATGCCATATTGGGGCAGATAGGCCAAAGAGAGGAAGTCGGGCAAGGCGTCTTCCCAGTCCTTGATTTTATCGGCCAAAAACGACTCGCCTATGCCCGTGGTCATGATGACGCGCTTCTCGTAAGGCACCGAATGGAATCTCTCCTTGATGCGTGGAAGCAACTCATCGTTGAAGATGCCCTTCATCTCGAACGGGACTCCAGGCATGAAGACGAAGACGACGCCTTGCTTCTCCAGCCACATGCAGGGCGCCGTGCCATAGGTGTTGGGGACATATTGGCAAGCCTTAGGCAGCATAGCCTGACCGCGGTTGCGCTCACTCATCTGGAAACCACGACGTTTAAAAAGCGAGACGACGTTGTCGTAAGCTTCTTGGCAAAACTCCAGCTCGGTGTCAAAGAACTTGCAGACCGTAGGCTTGGTGATGTCGTCGGCCGTGGGGCCAAGTCCTCCTGTCACCAGCACCAAATCGGCATCCATGCAGGCATTGAAGGCATCGAGGATGGCCTTCTCTGAATCACCGATAGTCAAGGTGGAGTCCAAACGGAATCCGGCACTGGAAAGCTGTTCACCCAGCCATGCGGCATTGGTATTAATCACCTGACCGATAAGCAGCTCATCACCGATGGAGATGTTCTTTACGACGATTTCTTTCATCATTATTAAATTTGGTGCAAAGATAGGCCATTTTTCGACCTTTGGACAGGAAAAGAACGGAGTTTTGAATATTTTTCGTATCTTTGCATTTTCAAATACTTTCAAACCATGAATCAACCTATCCCCGCATCGCAACTGGTCCTCAACAACGAGGGGGCGATATATCACTTGAACCTGCATCCCGACCAGCTGGCCGACAATGTCATCATGGTGGGCGACCCTGGTCGTGTCGACATGATTGCCTCGTTTTTCGACAAGATCGACGTGGAGCGCCAAAACCGTGAGCTCGTCACCCGCACCGGCTGGTTCAACGGCAAGCGCATCACCGTGCTCTCGACTGGCATGGGCACCGACAACCTCGACATCGTGATGAACGAGCTTGATGCCTTGGCCAACATCGACCTGAAGACAAGGATGCCAAAAGAGACACACCGTTCGCTCAACCTCATCCGTCTCGGCACCTGCGGCGCCTTGCAACCTGACATCGAGCCGGGCAACAACGTGGCTACACGCTATGCCATCGGTTTGGACGGTCTGCTGTATTTTTATGAAAAGCACAAAGAAGTGAACGAAATCGCCATGCGCGACGCCTTCATCAAGCAGATGGACTACCCGAAAGACCTGCCCAAGCCTTATGTCGTGGAAGGCTCAAAGATGCTCTTCGACAAACTGGCCGAGGGCTATTACCAAGGTGTTACGGCCACGGCGCCAGGATTTTACGGACCACAAGGACGTACTTTGAGGATGCACCTCTCCTATCCCGAAAACAACCACAAGATTGAACATTTCGATTATCAAGGCTGGCGTGTATGCAACTTCGAGATGGAATCGTCGGCGCTCTATGGCCTCGGCAAGATGATGGGGCACAATTGCTTAACAATATGTGTGGCCATTGCCAACCGCGTCACTGAAAAGTTCACCACGGACTATCATCCATACGTAAGGAAACTCGTTGAAAGCACTTTGCAAAGGCTAACATCAAAATGAAAAACGAAAAAATTAAACTTTTTCTACTTTTTCCACTCATCATAAAGAAAAAATATGTATTTTTGCCGCTCAAATCTAAGGCATTTAGAGTTTAATTATCAAAAGCACAAATAAAAGCAATGAAGAAAGTATTTATTACTCTGGTAGCGTTCCTTGCCATATCGTCTACGGTTATGGCTGCCGGACACGTGGACTCGGTTCGTTATCTGACGACCAAAGCCTGGAAAAACTGGTTTATTTCCGTTGATGGCAACATCGATTGGTGGAAAGGTTCTGACAAGAACCCGGCTGGAAATTACGACGCCATTCAATGGGGCAGACCCAGTTTTGGTGGCAACATCAATGTTGGTAAATGGATCACCCATAGCTTAGGACTTCGCCTTTCATACGATGTGAATGGCGGAAAGAGCTATATTGACGGTTTGTATCCTGGACTTCCTTGGCGCCACTTCCTCTATGATGGTGAATATCATTTCGACGATCAAGGATACTTCATTAATTTCGATGGTTCTGATCCTGATGAAAATGGTTACTATAACACTTCATTTGTCTATCACAACCTGCATTTCGATGTGATGTTCAGCCCCATCGATTTCTTCCAGGGTTACTACAACCCCGAAAGAATCTGGACTCCCGTCATCTATGCCGGTATGGGTGTGGCCTGCGTTTCTGATGGTATCCTTATCAACTTTGACCAGATTTACAACTGGAAGCACAGAAAAGAAACCATTAGACTCAATGGCAAAGACGTGGCTGACCAAAGAGGTTTGAACTACGAGCTCTCGGGTGCTGCTGGTTTGATCAACAACTTCAGACTCGGCAAACATTTCGACCTCCATCTCGACCTCAAGTGGTCGGCACAACGTTGGAACATCGACACTTGGTTCTCAGAACCCGGTGGTCAACAAGGCGGTTGGGTTTATCCCGACGGCACTCCTGCCCCTGGCAACACTCCCAATGAAGCCGGTCAAGACCCCACCTATTACAGCCGCATCAGAATTGACCAGAACCTGAGCGTCGGCCTGGGTCTCACCTACTACTTCAGCAGAGAGTACGACCTGCCGAAGGACTGCTGCGCCGAGATGGATTCTATCAAGAAGAAGCTTGATGAGTTTGTTTGCCCGCCTGTGCCTGTTGTTGTTCCTGACACCGTCGTGAAGTTCGTCAACATGCAGACCGAAGACATCCTCAGCTATCCTTTCTCCATCTTCTTCAACCGCGACTCTTATCAACTCATGTCGAGAAGAGATATCGTCAACCTGAGAGAGATTGCCAACGTGGCTAAGGAAAACGGCTACAAACTCCGCCTGACGGGTTCGTGTGACAGCGCTACCGCTACGCCGTCCTACAACCAGACGCTGTCTGAGAACCGCTGCAACAAGATCAAGACTGAACTTCTTGAGCTGGGCGTTCCCGCTGACCAAATCATCATTGAACCTATCGGTGGTGTGAAGATGCTCGACCCGACGGAATATGACCGCCGCGTGCTCATCCAACTGGTGAAGGAAGCTGAATAATTCCTAATCCATAAACAACACAGAAAAGCCTGACGGAAATTCCGCCAGGCTTTTTTCATGGGTTGTTATTAAGTCAAAGCTTAATACATGACGCCAAACTCTATGCCGATGTAATTGTTACGTATAATGCTACCCGTTTGTCTCTCCAACGACTTGACAAAAGCATTGGCGAAAGCATGGTTGAAAGACAATTGGACGAAAGCGTCGAGTTTTTCATTGATTTCGTATTCGACACCTACGCCAAACAACAGCGAAGGCTGAAATGCACGGTATTGGTTGGTGCAGTCCACATAGCGCTCGTCGGCATAGTGAGTCCAATAGAAGTCAAACTCATCTTTGCAGCGGTCCTTGAGGTTGAAACCTAAGCCGCAGCCAGCCTCAATATAGGCATCAAACAAGTTGGCAATATTGTACTTACCCTTCAGCATAATCGGAATTTCAAGGTTGCTCCCTTTCACCCGGCGCCGCACCATGACATTGGACTCTTCCAAGAAATCTTCTGGCCTTCTATAATCGGTGAAGTTATACTTCATGCTAAACAAATCGAAATTCAAACCCGAGGAAACCGCGAGATTGCCAGTAAAATAATAGTCAAGGACTAGGCCCATATTCAGCCCAAGGCCCACACCCTTGTTCTCCGTCTCAATCGACCCAGAACTGGCCCAGTCGAGACTAGGACCAATCTTAAATCCAATTCTAAGGTTGTCAATCTGAGCATTACCCGCAAGGGAAAACAGCACTACAAAACTGATAATCAATGATATTTTCTTCATAATAAAAAGATTTAGACCTACAAAGGTAATTTATTTTGCTGACAATTCCTAAAAAAAACGAAAATGATTCTTATTTTTGTGGCCAAATCATTCTATATCATTCACTAAAACAAACGAAGATGAAAAAAACCTTATTACTGATTGCTGCCCTCTTGTTGTTGGGTAGCACTACCTTTGCCGGCGGCGGCTTCGACTTCGGCATCGGCCCTAAAGTGGGTTACCAGACCGCTAGGCTCTCCTACAAAGCAGCCGACATCAAATCGGGCTTTTCGAACCATTTCACCGCAGGCATCTTTGCCCGCGTAAACCTCGGTCGGTTCTATCTCCAGCCCGAGTTGCTATATTTCAAGACTTCCAATGTTTTTGACGTCAGCGTTACAGGCACGGGGAGCGCCAACCTGTTCAATCTTCCCACCGGTGCCAATGTCAACATGACATTGACCCAAATGAACCTTCAACTTCCTGTATTGGTCGGCTTCAACATTATCGACAATACGATTATCACGTTGCGTGTACAAGCAGGACCCACGGCCAACTTTGTCCTCAATTCGAAGACCTTGTATAACGAGACCTACTCCATCAACGGGCAGGAAGCCACGATGAACCCACAGCAACAAGAGGCTGTGAGTAATCAAAGATTCGACACCAAATCCATCGCCTGGGGCCTGCAAGCCGGCGTCGGCATCGACCTCCTCAGGCGCATCACCCTCGACATCAACTACAACTTCGGCTTGAGCAAAATCTTCAACAACTTAAGTGCCACCACCATAGATGACTATTTCGACTTCGGCAACGTCAATGTCGACAATACCCGACAAGGCCAGTTCTTGGTGACTGTCGGATTCAAGTTCTTCTGATTCTGCGATGGACAACAACAAAAGAGAGCGGCCCAATATGCATTGAGCCGCTCTCTTTAGTTTTTCAGCAAATCGGTTTAGAAGAGGATACCCAATTCTACACCAATGCGGTGTTGACGGAAGTCAAGCCTAACAAGACGCTGACCAAAAGCTTCATTACCGCAATAGTATTTCCTAAAGTTGCTGGTGATGCCCTGAGCACCACTACTGATGCTATTCAGGAAGTCGTAGGAATAGTAGAAGCCAAGGAAAACGCGGGTCGACTCCAAGAAGGCATACTCGGCGCCAGCACCGACACGCAATGAAGCATGGATCGGATTGTACTCACCTTTTCTGGATGCAGAATAAGAATTGTTGTCAAATGCCGGATTACCATCCAATTTGTATTTGTCTTTCACCTTTACGCTGGGGGTAATGCCAAAAGCACCGCCAAGTTGGGCATAAGCGCGAAGCGGAATACCGCCTATCTCAGGCGTCACCAATTTCAGCATCAACGGGATTTCATAGACTGTGGTCCTGAATTGTCTATCAATGTTGTACAACAACGTGTCAGGTGCAGTAACATACTTATCATCGAATGAATAGTGACCTTTGACGAAATTGACATTGACGCCAGAGACAATTGCATAATTCTCAGTGAAATAATACTCGGCAATGAAACCCATGTCAAAGCCGACGCCAGTGCCTTCATTGACAGCAGCACCTTGTCTCGAAGCAGTCCAGGTGAAGTTGGGACCAAGTCTCAAACCAAAGGAAAATTCTTGGTCTTGGGCCGATGCACCCAGCGAAAGAGCCAGCATCAAGCCAACGAATAGTAATGTTTTCTTCATTTTGATTATAGATTTAAGGTTAATATTTGTGGCAAAAGTAGTCATTTTTCCAATAACAGCACCCAATCGCCCAAAATTTCAGGTGACAACACAAAAAAACAGAGGCATCATTTTTTCCTTGTTTGTCTTTTATTTTGTACTTTTGTCCCATCCAAAATCTATCCGTTATGTTCAATAAAGACGTTTATAGTGGCCGTCGCGCCACCTTGAAGAAAATGATTTCGAAGGGCATCGCCTTCTTCCCTGCCAACAACGAGGCCCCCTTCAACTATCCCGACAACACTTATATCTACCGCCAGGACAGCAACTTCTCCTATTACTTCGGCCTCAACCACCCCGACTTGGTCGGTGTCATCGACTTTGAGACGGGCGATGAGATTCTCTTCGGCGTCGAAGTCACCATCGACGATGTCATCTGGTGCGGTCCCCTGCCCTCGCTGAAGGAACAAGGCGACAGCATCGGCATCACCGACTGCCGCGACTTCAACAAATTTGGTGAATACCTTCAAAAGGCCATCGCCCAAGGCCGTCAGATCCACATCCTGCCGACCTATCGTGCCGACACGAAGATCCAATGTGCCGAATGGCTCGGCTGTAATATTAATAAGGTGGCCGACTATGTCAGCCTCGAACTCATCAAGGCCGTCATCGCCATGCGCGAGATCAAGAGCGAACTCGAAATCGCCGAGATGGAACGCGCCGCCAACACCGCCTATTACATGCACACCACCGCCATGAAGATGTGTAAGCCTGGCATGATCGAACAAGAGATTGCTGGCGTGGTGGAAGGCCTCTCACTGTCGGGTGGCGGCCCCGTGTCGTTCCCTGTCATCCTCAGCGTCGACGGACAGACGCTCCACAACCATGGTCACCACAACGTGCTGAAAGAAGGCCGCTTGATGGTATGTGATGCCGGCGCCGAGACAGAGAACTACTATGCCTCCGACTTTACCCGTACCACGCCCGTAGGCGGCAAGTTCAACACACGCCAACGCGAGATTTACGAAATCGTGCTGAAAGCCAACCAAGTGGTTGCCGCCCAGACCCGTCCTGGCATCCCCTACGTGGAGATGCACGCCCTCGCCTGCCGCACCTTGATCGAAGGTCTGAAAGGCGTCGGCCTGATGAAAGGCGACACCGACGAAGCCTTGAAGAACGGTGTCCATTGGCTCTTCATGCCCCACGGCCTCGGCCACATGCTGGGCATGGACGTGCACGACATGGAAGGCCTCGGTGAGTCATTCGTAGGCTACGATGGCAAGATACTGCGTTCCACCAATCTTGGCTTCAGCGGACTGCGCTGTGGCAAGACTTTGAAGCCGGGCTTTGTGGTCACCGACGAGCCAGGTATCTACTTCATCCCCACCCTCATCGACATGTGGAAAGCTGAAGGCAAGTTCAAGGATTTCATCAACTACGACAAGTTGGAGACCTACAAAGACTTCGGTGGCATCCGCATCGAAGACGACCTGCTCATCACCGAAGACGGCAACCGCGTTCTCGGTCGGCCCATCCCCAAGACCGTCGCTGAGGTCGAGGACATGTGCGCCCAAGGTCGAGAATGGATTAAGATGCCAGGATTGTATTGATCAAGAAAAAAAGCGAGGCATTGCCTCGCTTTTTTCTTGTTTTAGAACTCCATCACCAGTTTCACGTTGACATAACGGGGTGTCAAGTAGTTGTTCACCCCATAGTATCTATTGTCGATATATTTCACCCAAGTGTAGGAAATGGTGTTGGGGATGTTGAGCAGGTTGAAGACATCGACGCTGACATACATATTCCTGATATATCGCAGCGGGTTCCCTTTGCTGAAGCTGCTGGCCTCACTGATGAGTTGCTTGCTGAAGCCGATGTCGACACGACGGTAGGCCGGATAACGGCCCGAAGGCTCGTAGAAATCGGAGTTGTCGCTGTTGTAAGGCAGACCCATTCCGAAAGACAAAGTCATATTGACGCGCCAAGTCGGGAAGCCGGGGATGTAATCTTGGAAGAACAACGAGAAGTTGACCAGTTGGTTGGACGGGCGGCTATGCCAGCCGGACCAAACCGTGTCGGCAACCTGAGCGTCGGTATGGTTGTAGAAAGGCAAGCGTTTGCCGTCGGCATCGAGGAGATAATAGTCGCCACGTATGTCTTCCTTGGTCTGCATGAGGGAGAGACTCGCCCAGCTGTCGATGCCTTTCACGAACTCACCATTCACCTTGAAGTCGATACCTGTGGCGTAGGCACGTGCCGACTGGTCGGCATAATAGCGGATGCGCACGTTGTCGATGTCGTAAGGAATCACATGGGTAAACCACTTGAAATAGGCTTCCGTAGTCAGGATGAAAGGCCTATTCCAAGCATGGAACTTGAAGTCGTTGCCTGCCACCACCTGATACGACTGCTGCGCCCTGGCATCCTTAAAGAGGCTACCGTCGCGGTTGCGTATCTCGCGATAGAAAGGTGTCTGCGTGTAGACACCACCCGACAGGCGATAGACCATCTCATTCTTCTTATTGTTTTCCGGCTTGTAAGCAATACCGGCCCTCGGGCTGACATAGACCTTGTTATTATAGCCCCAGAAGTTGGCCCTCAAACCGCCCGTGATGACAAACTCACCTTTGTCCTTGTAGGGAATAGTCCATGAGTTTTGGACAAAGCCGTCAAGATTGTTGACAGAAAGCCGATTGTGTGCCCTGTGCATGAAGTCCGTTGCGATTTCAGGCAGCACTTCGGGATAGCCGCCAATCACGTCGGGCACATGGGGAATGATATAACCCGCCGAGTCAAACATCTGCCATTCGTCCACCACATCGTCGATTTCCTGATGCTGGAAGCGCAGTCCCCACTTCAACAGGTTGTTGCCATAGGCATAGATGCCTTTGTGGTCAAGGTTATAGACCTGGGCATAGAAGCCGTTGCGGGCGTGTTTGGTCAGCGTGCCCACCTCATGGTTTTCAATCAACTCACCGAATTGCTCGTTGCCGATGGAGGTGTTGCGTATGCCAAAGAAATACTGTTCGCGAAGGTCGTAGTTTTCGGTCTCGTAGGTCGAATAAGCCGATGCTATCCACTTCAGGTTCAAGTCTTTGGTCGGCTTATACGACAAGGTCAAAGCACCAAGTCCCATGGTATAGTCATCGATTTCCTGTCCGTCGAAAAACACGTTGATTTGCAAGGGGATGTCGATGGTACCCGTGTTGATTTGGGCGTTTTGCGGGATGAACTTGTAGCGATTCTTTGAGAAATAGCCCAACAAGGTCAGGTCCCATTTCTCGTTGAACTTATATCCGAGCTGCATCTGCACATCGGTGAAGTTAGGCTTGTAGTCGCCCTTGGTGTTCATCATGCCCAGTGCCAAGGCGGTGTTTTTATAGCGTGCTCCCACCAGATAGCTGAACTTCTCGTTTTTGGTTGCGCCTTCCACGTGGGCTTCAGCGCCCAAGAGGCTAAGGCCCAAGGAGGCCGCGAACTCGCGCGGGGTTTTGTAGGTCACGTCGAGCACCGACGACATCTTGTCGCCATACTCTGCCGCAAAGCCTCCTGCCGAGAACTCGATGTTGTTGACCAGTTGGGAGTTGACGAAACTCAGCCCCTCCTGCTGTCCTGAGCCAACGAGGAAGGGACGGTAGATTTCGATGCCATTGACATAGATCAGGTTTTCGTCAAAGTTGCCGCCACGCACACGATACTGTGAACTAAGTTCGTTGTTCGACACCACGCCTGGCAGGGTCTTGATAAGTGTTTCCACGCCGCCGCCCATGGTAGGCAACAGTGTGGCCTGCTTGGGGTTGAGTCGTGTCAGGCTGGAGGCATCGACAGCACGGTCGCTGATGACGGCATCGGGCAGCATCGTGGCGGTGGAATGTAGCACCATGTCGAGTTTGCGTTTCTCCCCTGGCTTCAGGCGCACTGTGGCATGGCTTTGCTCATAGCCCACAAACGAGAAATGAATGCTCCATGTGGAATCGGCCAGCAACGACAGCTCATAGTAACCGCGCGAGTTGGTCGTATAGCCCACAAGCAGCTCAGGCACGACCACGTTGGCCATCTCGATGGGATGGCCCTGCTCGTCGGTGACCTTGCCGTAGACCGTAGCCGTCGGCAGTTGTTGCGCCTTGGCAGCCAACGACAGCAGCAGCATTGCTATGATGATGAACTTGACTCGCATGAAGGGATAACTGAAAAAGGCGGGAATTATTATCTAAAACAAAAAAAGCCGCTGCGCAAGGCACAGCAGCTCTGATATGGTTCACATCGGCAATGAATTACCAACGTTCAAGGTTACCCTTTTCGGAAGCATCCATGATGGCTTGGTAGACACCCTTCTTGTTGATGGTGCGCATACCGGCAGCTGAAACCTTCAGCACGATCCATTCATCCCATTCCGGAACATAGAACTTCTTGATTTTCAAATTCGGCTCAAACGTTCTCTTGGTCTTCTTGTTGGAGTGGGAAACATTGTTTCCGTGCATGACCTTTTTTCCTGTAATCTGACAAACTTTTGACATAACTCTTATCCTTTATATTATACTTGTCTATTTTCTAACGGGCTGCAAAAATACATATTTTTTCGTTTCGTCAACCTTTTATTTAAAAAAAGCTTCAAAAAAAGTTACAAACCCTCAATAATGCGGGCGCAAACGCTGCTTCCTTACAAAGACAACTGCTAACTCCTCATGTGGACATCCATCTGCGGGAACGGGATGTTTAAGCCCTCAGTGGCGAAGGCCTTATACACCTTTTCGTTCATGCTGAAAAACACCGCCCAATAGTCGGCCGCATCCACCCAAACGCGCACGGTGATGTCGACCGAGCTGTTGTTGAGTTTGCCCAGCTCCACGAAAGGCGCCGGCGTTTTTTGTATGCGTCCATCCTCGTCGCAGAGGCGCAGCAGCAAGGACTTTGCCTTGTCGTAGTCGTCGCCATAGGCGATGGAGAAACTCCAGTCGACACGGCGCGTGCCTTGTTTCGAGAAGTTGGTCATGACACCCGTGGCGAGGGAACCATTGGGCAGGATGACCTCCTTGTTGTCGGGGGTTAGCACATGGGTATTGAAGATCTGTATCTCGTTCACGACACCCTCATAACCTTGTGCCGCAATGAAATCGCCTACCTTGAACGGCTTGAAGAGCATGATCATCACGCCACCCGCAAAGTTCTGCAAAGTGCCGCTCAACGCCATGCCGATGGCCAATCCCGCCGAGGCAAGCAACGCCACCAACGAGCTCGTGTTGATGCCCAAGATGCCGATGATGGCCATGATGAGGAAGAACGTCAGCAGCACCGATACCAAGCTCATCAGGAAGGAGCTGAGCGACGGATCCATCTTACGGCGCGTCATCACCTTGGTTAAGGCCTTCTTAATCAACTTGATGACCCAACGGCCAAGCAGCAGCACCACGATGGCTGCCACCAACTTGATGCCGAAAGGAACCAGATAATCCTTCACCAAATCCGGGAGCCAATCTGAGACGGGGGTGGTGGCCAACTTCTTCACGCCTTCCACCATGCTGTTGACCGCAGTGGTATCCTGCACGGTCTCTGTCACTTGTTCAACAAGGGTGTCGTTTTCCATATCGTATCAAGGGTTGTTTAAAAAAATCAGCGTGCAAAGGTAAGGATAATTCATTAATTGTGTATTTTAGCACCCAAAATCTTCTCATGAGCATCCAGGACATCAAGGCCTATTGCAAGGACCCGAAGAACCGCAGCACGGTCAATGTGGGGCTGTTTATCCTCTTGATAATCAGCTTCCACTTCTTGTATCTGGGATGGCAGGCTTTGGGCTATTGGCCCGTCGGCAGACTCGTCTACAGCCTGATGGTATGGTCTGTCGACATGGTCTACAGCCAGTCGTGTTGGGTGCTCGACCGCATCTTCCACGTCGACATCACCACCCTCAGCGAGCAAAGGCTCATCGCCGCCATGGACAAGGACGGCGGCTGGGCGCGTGTCATCATTGCCCCCGAGTGTGCCAGTCTCAAGCAATGGATGCACTGGATTTTCCTGATGGTGCTCTTCCCCGGCCCTTGGAAACACAAGCTCTGGTACATCCCAGCCGGGTTGGTCGTCATCGAGTGGACCAATGTGGTCAGGATCTGCGGCATCCTGCTCATGCAGATGCAATGGCCCAACATCCACATCCGCCTCATGGGCAGCGACATCAACACCTTCCACCTCGCCCACGACTACATCTTCAAGTTCTTCTTCTACCTCGTCATCTTCCTGATGTGGGTGCTATGGGTGGAGAAATTCTACGACAAGAAAACAACAAAACCTAAGCAAAATGAATAACTCTCCTATCATCTTCATCCTCGATGCCGGAGGCACGGGGTTTAAGTTCTCTGCCGTCCGCAACGGCCAAGAAATCATCGAACCGTTCACCATCCCCTCAGCAGCGCCTACGCTTGAAGAGGTGCTGATGAAACTCATCAACGGCTTCCATGAATGCGAGAAGCGTTGCGATGCCAAGGCTACAGCCATCAGCTTCTGCTTTCCTGGTCCCGCCGACTATCCCAACGGCATCATCGGCGACTTGGAGAACCTGCCTTCGTTCAAAGGCGGTGTGGCACTCAAAGCCATGCTGGAGAACGAGTTTCAGGTGCCCGTGTATATCAACAACGACGGCGACTTGTTTGCCTACGGCGAGGCCCTGGCTGGTCTGCTGCCCGAGGTCAACAAGCTCCTTGAGCAGCAACGCAACCCGAAACGCTACAAGAACCTGCTGGGCGTCACCATCGGCACCGGCTTTGGCGGCGGCATAGTTATTAATAAGGTGTTGCTCAACGGCGACAACTCAGCCGGCGGCGAAATCAACCGTCACCGCAACCCGCTCTATCCCGAGACCAGCGCCGAGGACAGCATCAGCATCCGTGCCGTGCGCCGTGTGTACGGACAAGAGGCCGGCATCGCCTTCGACGACACCCCGCATCCTTACGACATCTATAAAATCGCCATGGGTGAGAAGCCTGGCGACAAGGAAGCCGCTTTGAAATCGTGGGAAGAGATGGCCACTGCCTTGGCTGACGTCCTGTCTAACGCCATCTCGCTCATCGACGGCATCATCGTCATAGGTGGCGGACTGTCGGGCGCATGGCCCGTGTTCATGCCCACGCTCATCAAGAAGATGAACGAGCCGTTCCCAGGCCTCAACGGACACACCCTCAGCCGCATGGAGACTGACGCCTACAACCTGATGGACCCGCAAGACATGATCCGCTTCACCGAGAAGCCCGGCATGATGATTAAGGTGCCCTTCAGCGACCAACAAGTTTGGTACGACCCCACCAAACGCATCGGCGTCGGCATCACCAAACTCGGCACCTCTTCGGCCGTGGCCATCGGCGCCTACGCTTATGCCATGGAGCAGCTGAAGAAATAGCGATATCAACACTTGATGTTGAAAAATTAAGCCCCGAAAAAAACATTTTTTCGGGGCTTAATTTGTGCATGTTTATTAACTTCGCAAACTGAAAAAGAACCTATAAAACCCTATTGTCTTTAGTTGTAATTATTTAACAATCAGCAAAATGAAATCAAACCATACACGAATGGAGATGGATGGAGACCTTTTTAGTGGACTTGAGGAGCCGGAAGCCAAGCAGCCAGAAACCACGCCATACGACAAAATCATCGAATCAAGGAAAAGCGCCTCTTTCGCTGCCGAGCAGATAGAACGGCAAGACGAGGTTCAGGTGGTGTATCATGCACACCCCATCGAAGAGGTGAAAGCCGCCGCCAAGGAATACTTCCACGGCGACGCGCTGGCGGGTGACGTGTGGGCCAACAAATACGCCTTGAAGGACAGCGACGGCAACACCTACGAGCTCACGCCCGACGACATGCACCACCGCATCGCCCGCGAGATCGCCCGCATCGAGCGCCGCTACCCCAACCCGATGAAGGAAGAGGAGATTTACGAGGTGCTGAAGGACTTCCGTTACATCGTGCCCCAAGGCAGCCCCATGACCGGCATCGGCAACGACTTCCAAATCTCGTCGCTGTCGAACTGCTTCGTCATCGGCAACAACGGCGACTCCGACTCGTATGGCGGCATCATGAAGACCGACCAGGAACAAGTGCAGCTGATGAAACGCCGTGGCGGCGTGGGTCACGACCTGTCGCACCTCCGCCCCACCGGCAGCCCCGTGAAGAACTGCGCCCTCACCTCGACCGGCGTGGTGCCTTTCATGGAACGCTTCTCCAACTCCACCAAGGAGGTGGCCCAAGACGGCCGTCGTGGCGCCCTGATGATGACCATCAGCATCAAGCACCCCGACTCGGAGGCGTTCATCGACGCCAAGATGACCCAAGGGCGCATCACCAACGCCAACATCTCGGTGCGTATCACCGACGAGTTCATGCAATGCGTCAAGGAGAACAAGCCCTTCATCCAGCAATATCCCATCGACTCACCCAACCCGAAATACACCAAGGAAATCGACGCCCGCGCCCTGTGGAACAAAATCATCCACAACGCATGGCAGTCGGCTGAGCCTGGCGTGATGTTCTGGGACACCATCATCCGCGAGTCCATCCCCGACTGTTATGCCGACTTGGGCTTCAAGACCTTGAGCACCAATCCCTGCGGCGAGATTCCGCTTTGCGCCTACGACAGCTGCCGCCTCTTGGCCATCAACCTATACAGCTACGTCGACCACCCGTTCACCGCAGAGGCGCGTTTCAACCACCAGCTCTTCTCGAAGCATGTGGCCATTGCCCAGCGCATGATGGACGACATCGTCGACCTTGAAATCGAGAAGGTGGACAGCATCATCGCCAAAATCAACGCCGACCCCGAAGACGACGAGGTGAAACGCACCGAGCTGAACCTGTGGAAGAACATCAAGACGAAATGTCTGCAAGGCCGCCGCACAGGCATCGGCATCACCGCCGAGGGCGACATGCTCGCCGCCTTGGGCAAGCGCTATGCCTCCGACGAAGCCATCGCCTTCTCCACCGAGATACAGAAGCTGCTGGCCTACAACGCCTATCGCTCATCGGTCAACCTGGCCGAAGAACGTGGCAAGTTCCCCATGTACGACGCCAAACGCGAGGAAAACAACCCCTTCATCAAGCGTCTGCGCGCCTTGGACGAAGACCTCTACCAGAAGATGACGCGTGTGGGTCGCCGCAACATCGCCATGCTGACCATCGCCCCCACAGGCACCGTGAGCATCTGCACCCAGACCACCTCGGGCATCGAGCCGGTATTCATGGTGGCCTACAAACGTCGCCGCAAGGTGAACCCCAACGACAAGGACGTCAACGTCACCTTCACCGACTCGTCGGGCAACTCGTTTGAGGAATACAACGTGTTTCACCACAAGTTCATCACCTGGCTTGAAGTGAACGGCTACAACGTCGACGAGGTGCTGAAATATGACGACGAGAAACTCAACGCCGTCATCGCCAAGTCGCCCTACTACAAGGCCACGGCCAACGACATCGACTGGGTGAACAAGGTGAAGATGCAAGGCTCGATGCAGAAATGGGTCGACCACAGCATCAGCGTGACGGTCAACATTCCGAAGGAGACGACTGAAGAACTCGTCAGCCAGATTTACATGACGGCATGGGAGAGCGGCTGCAAGGGCATGACCATCTACCGCGACGGTTCGCGCGACGGCGTGCTGGTGTCGAAAGACGAGAAAAAAGACAGCACTTCGACCGGTTCAGGGACCGAAAAGGAAGCCAAAGCCGGTGGCGTACGTCCCGACGACATCAAGGAGACGGCGGCGCCGCCACGCCCGAAAGAGCTGGTATGCGACGTGGTACGCTTCCAAAACAACTACGAGAAGTGGATCGCCTTCGTGGGCATCCTGCACGGCAAGCCATACGAGATCTTCCTCGGCAAGGCCGAAGGCTTCTTCCTGCCTCCGTATGTCGAAAAGGGTGTGATTATCAAGGAGAAAATCAAAGGAGAGACGACGCGTTACGACTTCCGCTACACCGACAAGGACGGCTACGACGTGCTCATGCAAGGCCTGTCGCGCTCGTTCGACAAGGAATACTGGAACTATGCCAAGCTCATCTCCGGCATCCTGCGCCACGGCATGCCCATCCAATATGTGATCGAGTTGGTGCAGAATTTGAACGTGGAGGAAGAAAGCATCAACACCTGGAAGAACGGCATCGCCCGCGCACTGAAGAAATATGTGCCCGACGGCGTCGTCGACGAGAAAGAGAAATGCCCCAACTGCGGTGAGAAGCTCGTCTTCGAAGACGGCTGCAAGCACTGCCGCAACTGCGGGTATTCGAAGTGTGGTTAAAGTGAGAAGAGCGACTTGGCGTTAGCCGTCGTAGCATCGCCGAAGTCCTCCAAAGACATCTGGAGGATTTCGGCGATTTTTTGTGCCGTATGCACCAAAAACGCCGGCTCGTTGCGCTTGCCGCGACAAGGCACCGGTGCCAGATAAGGGGCATCAGTCTCCAAAACAATCCTATCCAAGGGCAATGTAGGCAGGTAATCCTTCACGCCACAGTTTTTATAGGTCGTCACGCCGCCCAAGCCGAGATGGAAGCCCAGTTCAAGGTAGACCTTGGCCTCTTCCTCCGTTCCTGTGAAGCAGTGCATGATGCCACGCAGACCTCCGTCTTGTTTCTTTTCGAGGATCTTCACCATCTTGTCGAAGGCGTTGCGGCAGTGGATGGAGAGCGGCAGGTGGAGCTGCTTCGCCCAGTCCAATTGGGTCTCAAAGGCATTGAGTTGCTGCTTTTCGAAGGTCGCATCCCAATAGAAATCAAGACCTACCTCCCCCACTCCGACATAAACACCACGCTCCAGTTCCTTTCCCATCATGGAAAGCACTTCCTTGTAGTCCTCCTTGACTTCCTCGGGCTGCAGGCCCATCATCACGCGGGTGCAGTCGGGATACTTTTCGTGCAATTCAAGCATCGGCGCAATGGTCGAGGCATCCACATTGGGCAGGAGCATCATCTTCACGCCTGCTTCCAATGCACGCTGCATGGCCTCGTTTCTATCAAGGCTGAACTGGTGGTCGTAGACGTGAGTATGGGTGTCGATGAGGCACATTAGGAATTGAGAATTGAGAATTAAGGGATTGGAGTTTGTGGAGTGAGATTAATAAAGAAAATTGTCGTAAGGATAGCGAATGGCGTGCATATCACGGATTTCTTTATAGAGCAAATCACGAAATTCCTGATAGTTGTCGCGGTTTTTGGCGGAGATGAAGATACAGTTCTCATTCATCTTGGCCATCCAGGTCTTCTTCAGCTCGTCGTAGGACACGTTGCGCTTGGTGGGCGGCGTCAAGTCGTCGGGGTCCTTCTCCTCCCAAGTGTAGGCGTCGGTCTTGTTGAAGACGACGATGGTCTTCTTGTCGGCACAGCCTAATTCGGCCAAGGTCTGGTTCACCACCTCCATCTGCGCCTCGAAGTCGGGATGCGAGATGTCGACCACATGCAGCAGGATGTCCGACTCGCGCACCTCGTCTAAGGTCGACTTGAACGACTCCACGAGATGATGCGGTAACTTGCGGATGAAACCGACAGTATCAGACAACAAGAAAGGCAGGTTTTCCACCACCACCTTACGCACCGTAGTGTCCAATGTGGCGAAGAGTTTGTTTTCGGTATAGACCTCTGACTTGCTCAGCAGGTTCATGATGGTCGACTTGCCCACATTGGTATAGCCGACAAGAGCCACACGCACCAGCTTGCCACGGTTCTTGCGCTGCACGGTCTTCTGCTTGTCGATATCCTTGAGCTTCTCTTTAAGCAAGGCGATGCGTTCCAGAATCAAACGGCGGTCGGTCTCGATTTGGGTCTCACCAGGGCCGCGCATACCGATACCACCTCTTTGTCTCTCCAAGTGGGTCCACATACGCGTCAAACGAGGCAGAAGGTATTGGTATTGTGCCAGTTCCACCTGTGCCTTGGCATGTGCCGTATGCGCATTGGAGGCAAAGATGTCGAGGATGAGGCTGGTACGGTCGAGGACACGGCATTCCAAAGCCTGTTCCATGTTGCGGGCTTGTGTGGCGCTCAACTCGTCGTCGATGACGGCAATCTCTATGTTCTCCGCCTTGATGTACTGGTGAATCTCTTCCAGCTTGCCCGAGCCGAGGTAGGTCACGCTACTCGGATGGTCCATGGCCTGCACGAAACGCGCCACGGGCACGCCGCCTGCCGTCTCAAGCAGGAACGCCAGCTCGTCGAGGTATTCCTCAGTACGTTCGCGGCCTTGCTGTTTGCTGGCCACGGCGATGAGGACCGCCCTTTCGGGAATTTTTTCGTATGTGATGAAGTCACCCATTGTGATGTGTTGGTAGAGACGCGATTAATCGCGTCTCTACAAGCATTAATATGTTCTGAATCCAATGATCCTCCTAACCTCATTCAAGGTCTTCGCTGCGCTCTCGCGGGCCTTCTCGGCGCCCATGCGGGCGATGCGGTCGAGGCGGGCCTCGTCACTCGAGAACTCCTTGATCCTTTCACGGATGGGAGCTACAGCCTTCTCCAGGTCGTCGGCCAGCTGTTTCTTCATATCGCCATAGCGGATGGAGCAGTCGTTCCACTTCTCGTCGAAGTACTTCACCGTCTCGGGCTCGCTGACGATATTCATCATCGTGAAGAGGTTCTGAATCACTTCCGGCTTGGGGCTGTTGGGCTCGGTCGGGCCGCTGTCAGTGACGGCGCGCATCACCTTCTTACGCATGGTCTTCTCGTCCTCGAAGAGGTAGATGCAGTTGCCGTCGCTCTTGCCCATCTTGCCGCTGCCGTCGAGGCCCGGCACCTTGATGGCGTCGCCGCCGAAGTAGTAGTTTTGCGGCTCGGGGAAGAACTCCACCTTATAGATGTTGTTGAAACGGCGGGCGCACTTGCGGGCCATCTCCATGTTCTGCTCCTGGTCCTTGCCCACGGGCACCCATTTGGCGCGATGCTGCAGGATGTCGGCAGCCATCAGCGTGGGATAGGTGAACAAGCCTGCATTGACGTTGTCAGGCTGCTGGCGTGCCTTCTCCTTAAAGGTCGTCACGCGACCCAGTTCACCGATGTAGGCGTTCATGTTGAAGTAAAGATACAGCTCGATGGTCTCGGGCACATCGCTCTGGATGTAGATGGTGGCCTTTTCGGGGTCGATGCCGCAGGCGAGATATTCGGCCAAGATGGTGCGAGCCGAACGCTGTATATTCTCCGGCGTGGGGTGCGTGGTCAGCGAGTGCCAGTCGGCGATGAAGAAATAGCAGTTGTAGTCTTCCTGCATCTTCACGAAGCTACGCACGGCGCCGTAGTAGTTGCCGAGGTGAAGGTTTCCGGTGGGGCGGATGCCGCTCAATACGATGTCTTTCATCAGTTGTCAGTTATCAGTTGTTCAGTTGTCAGTTATTTGGGTGCAAAGATAGGAATTTATGGGGATTTGCTTCGCAAAGAAATCTTACAAAAATCAATTCAAAATTTTAGAAACCCTATTTGAAAGATTTTTGATGGATTTTTGAATGATTTTTGAACTATTTCTGTCCTTTAGGGCATACCATAAAAAAAGGCTCGTCGTGTGGACGAGCCTTCTGAGGTTTTTTGGCAGTGACTTCCTTTAGAGCTTGATGTCGTCGCCGTTGGCGTTAAGGAAGTTGTACTGCAGCATGTGGAACTCGGGCATTGCTTGCACCTTGAATTTCTTACCGTATTTCTTCATCCATTTGCGGCGGATCGAGAACAGCCCGTCGATGCAGAGATAGGAATAGATGAAGGGATGCACCTGCAAGGTGAGGTGGTTCTCGTTTTGGTCGACGAGCAGGTACTTGAGATGGTCTTCGATTTCGTCGATGTAGAGGATGGCGGGACGGATTTTGCCTTCGCCGTCGCAGACGGGGCATTTCTCCTGCACCTGCACTTCCGTCTCGGGACGCACGCGTTGGCGTGTGATCTGGATGAGACCAAACTTCGTAGGAGGAAGGATGGTGTGCTTGGCGCGGTCGTGCGCCATGGCTTCCACCAAGGCTTCGTACAATTCCTGGCGGTGTTTGGCTTCGTGCAAGTCAATGAAGTCCACGATGATGATGCCGCCCATGTCGCGCAGGCGCAGTTGGCGTGCAATCTCCTTGGCAGCATCGAGGTTGACTTGGAGGGCGTTGAGTTCCGGTGAGTTTTCCTTGTTGACACGATGGCCGCTGTTCACGTCGATGACATGCATGGCCTCGGTGTGCTCAATGACAAGGTAGACACCGTTTTTGATGGTGACAATCTTACCGAAAAAGCCTTTGATCTGCTTGGCAACGTTGTAATAGTCAAAGATGGGTTCTTTGCCTTTGTAGAGTTGCACAATCTCAGCCTTTTGCGGTGCGATGGTACGGATGTAGTTTTGGATCTCTTCATAGAGTTTCTCGTCGTTCACGTGGATGTTGTTGAACGACTCGTTCAGCAAATCGCGCAGCATGACGCTGGTCTGGTCCATCTCGCTGACCATCCTTCCAAAGGTGGTCATCTTCTTCATCTCGATGATGCATTGTTCCCATTTGGCGATGAGCGACCTGAGGTCGGCGTCGAGTTCGGCCACCTTTTTGCCTTCGGCGACGGTGCGGATGATGACGCCGTAGTTGTTGGGTTTGATGCTTTGGATCAGACGACGCAGGCGGTTACGTTCTTCGCTGCTGCGGATTTTCTGCGATACCGAAATGCGGTTGGAGAAGGGGACGAGGACGAGATAACGTCCTGCAAACGAGACCTCTGCCGTGATTCTCGGGCCTTTGGTGTGGATCGGCTCCTTGGCAATTTGCACCGGAATCAGGTCACCGACGTTGAGCACATCGGCGACTTTGCCGTTTTTCGGCAGGTCGGGGTCAAGTTTGAACTTGTCCATGGGGAGATCCTCTCCTGCCACGACCCGCTTCTTGTACTTGAGCATGGAATGGGCCTGCAAGCCCAGGTCGAGATAGTGCAGGAAGGCCTCCTTGGGATAGCCGACGTCGACGAATGCCGCGTTGAGGCCCGGCAGCAGTTTCTTCACCCTGCCTAAGTAGACGTCTCCGACCGCAAACTGGTTGTTGGTCTTCTCTCTGTGAAGTTCGACAAGCGTGTTGTCCTCCAATAGGGCAATGTCAACCTCCGAAGCGTGCGAATTGATGACCAAGTCGCGCGTCACCGTCTTCACTTCCACAACCTCTTGTTGTTGTTCTTCAGACATAGTGTTTTTACTTTGGGGTTAACGATGGTTTGATAAAATAAAACAAAACACAACATTGGTATGAGCCAATGCTGTGTTGTCGTCGTGTTTAGGCTCAAGAAGAGCTTATTTCTTCTTGTGTCTGTCCTTTCTCAAGCGTTTTTTGCGCTTGTGAGTCGACATTTTGTGTCTTTTGTGTTTCTTACCGTTTGGCATAATATTGCAAATTTTAGGTGTTTTTTTTACTTAACAGCGTTCATGAAGGTCTTTGCAGGCTTGAAGGCCGGAATCTTGTGAGCCGGAATGGTGATGGCGATATTCTTACCGATGTTACGGCCAGTCTTTTCAGCTCTCGTCTTGATGATGAAGCTACCGAAGCCTCTCAGATACACGTTTTCACCCTTAGCCATGGAGTTCTTCACGACTTCCATGAAATTCTCAACAACATTCTGGACAGCACCTTTTTCAATGCCGGTCTTGCTTGCGATTTCAGCAACGATTTCTGCTTTAGTCATTTTTTCTCTTATTTTATGGTTAATTGTTATGTTTGTTGTAAATTTGCGGCAAAGGTACGAACATTTTCAATACGCCGACCCCATTAATGTAAATTTTTTCTTCTAATGAGTTATAAATAAAGAATTTCGCCTTCGCAAAAGTCCATTTTTTGATGAATTTCATACAAGACACCCTTATTAATTGGTACGAGGAAAACCACCGCGACCTGCCTTGGCGACACCGGCCCACGCCCTATCAGGTATGGCTGTCGGAGGTCATCCTGCAACAAACGCGCGTCAACCAAGGTATGGACTACTACCTCCGTTTCATCGAGCGCTGGCCAACGGTCGCCGACCTCGCCCAGGCCTCCGAGGAAGAGGTGCTGAAGCAATGGCAAGGCCTCGGCTACTACTCGCGCGCACGCAACCTGCACAAATGCGCAAGACAAGTCGTGGAACAACACGGAGGGCAGTTCCCCGCTGATTTCGAACAACTTAAAAAACTCCAAGGCATAGGTGACTACACCGCCGCCGCCATAGCCTCCATCGCCTTCGACCTGCCCCATGCCGTGGTCGACGGCAACGTGTACCGCGTCTTGTCACGCCTATACGACATTGACACACCTATTAATATTAATGAAGGGCAAAAACTCTTTGCCGACCTCGCCGACGAGCTCCTCAACCGCGAGCAGCCTGGCCTCCACAACCAAGCCCTTATGGAGTTCGGTGCCCTGCACTGCACGCCCAAGAACCCCAACTGCCTGCTTTGCCCCTTGCAAGCGCAATGCCTCGCCTTCGCCCATCAGACTGTCATGCAACGCCCCGTGAAACTGGCCAAAGTAAAGGTCTCGACACGGTATTTCAACTATCTGGTTATCAGATTTGAAGACAGCATATATCTCCACAAGCGCAGCGGCAACGACATCTGGCGCAACCTCTACGACTTCCCCTGCGTCGAAAGCGAAACGTCCTTGTCAGTTGACGAAGTCATCGCCACTGCACAGTTCAAGGAACTCATTGAAGATAAGCCTTTTACCATCGTCAAAGTCTCGCCTGTCTTCACGCACAAACTGACACATCGCACCCTGCTTGCCCAGTTCATCGAACTAAAACTTGAAAAAAAATTGTTGCAGATTGAAACAAAAGATTTATTTTTGACGCCCGAAACGGATTTGGGCAGTTTTCCCATCCCACGCTTAATCGACTTATACTTAACCACTTAAAAAACGCTACACTATGGCAAGCTTAAACAAAGTCATCCTCATTGGCCGTCTTGGCAAGGACCCTGAAATCACCACATTCGAAAACGGAAACAAGAAAGTGTCGGCTACCCTGGCCACCTCCGAACGTTATCGCGACCGCGACAACAACTGGGTGGAGCAGACCGACTGGCACAACATCGTGGTGTGGGGCAACCTGGCCAACGACATCGCCGATGGTCGCCGCAACTACACCAAGGGCGACCTGATGTATGTGGAAGGCAAGCTGCGCACCCGTCAATACACCGACCAACAAGGCATCGTGCGTTATGTCACCGAGGTACATGCCGACAAGATGATGCAGATGGCGCCCGCCCGTCCCGCCTCGCAGTCGTCATACGGCCAGCCCTACACCCCCGCGCCGGAGCCGGCGCCAGGCTATGTGCCCCAAAACAATCCAGGCGCTCCCGAAGAAGGCAGCGACTTACCATTTTAAAATGGAGTTTTTATCAGCATAGATACGCTCACTTTCTGCCTATGTCATACCGACCGAGGAACGAGGGAGCGTATCTATGGGCAGAAAATTCGGTATGACATGCTGATAAAAACAAAGCCATTGCCATCAAATCAAAATATTTTGTAATTTTGCAGCCTGAATTATAAATCATAAGATTTTGGAAACACCCGACCCTGACCCTCTCATAGGACTGATCACCGTACTTCTATCCGGACCTGATCCGCATAGCTTTTTCACTGGATTTAACGTCAACGCCATCATAGGATTGGTCGTATTATGTCTGCTCCTCATCGCCTCGGCCCTGATATCGAGCAGCGAGACGGCGTTTTTCTCCCTGCAACCTGCCGACATCGACGACCTGGAGTCGCGCAACGACACAAAGAGCAAACTCGTGCTCGACTTGCGTGAGAAGCCCAAGACCCTGTTGGCTACCATCTTGATAGGCAACAACTTTGTCAACGTGACCATCACCCTGCTGTCGACCTACATCATGGCGCAGCTCTTCGACATGCAGCACCACCCCTGGGCGGCCTTCGTGCTCGAAGTGGTCATCGTCACCTCGTTGATATTGATAGCCGGCGAAATCACGCCTAAGATCTATGCCAACAAACGCCCCGTCAAGGTGGCCCGCTTCATGGCACGGCCGCTGCGATTCCTCATCGGGTTATTCAAGCCGCTGAGCAAGCTGCTGGTCAACTCCACCTCGTTCATGGACAAACACCTGGAGAAGAAAAAAGGCGAGATCTCGATGGAAGACCTCTCCACCGCCGTGGAGATCGCCACCGAGGAGTCGACGCCACCCGAGGAGAAACAGATGCTCATGGGCATCGCCTCGTTCAGCGAGAAGGAAGTCAGCAACGTGATGATACCACGTGTCGACATCATCGGCGTGGAGAAAGGCATGGAGTTCACCGAGATGCTGGCCGTCGTCATCAAAAGCGGTTTTTCCAGAATCCCTGTCTATGATGAGACGTTGGACAAGGTGGAAGGCATCCTCTACGTGAAAGACCTCCTTCCCTACCTCGACGCCCAGTCATACGAATGGCAGAAGCTCATCCGCCCGGCCTTCTTCGTGCCCGAAAACCGTAAGATCAACGACCTTTTCCAGGACTTCCGCGAGAAGAAGATCCATATCGCCATCGTCGTCGACGAATACGGCGGCACCTCAGGCCTCATCACCATGGAAGACGTGATTGAGGAAATCGTCGGCGAAATCAACGACGAGTTCGACGAAGCCACCGTGGTGGAGCACTACAAGAAACTCGACGACGGCAGCTACCTCTTCAAGGCACAGACCAGCATCGTCGACTTCTGCAAGGTGTTCGACGTCGACGAGGACTACTTCGAGCCCATGCAGGGCGAAGCCGACACCCTCGCCGGCCTCATCCTCGAAATCGAAGGACGCATCCCTGAGATCGGGTTCACGTTCACCTTCGAGAAGTTCCATTTCGAAATCACCGATGCCGACGCCAAACGCATCAAAGAAGTAAAAGTAGTGTTTGATGAAGAATAATGCTTCGACAAGCTCAGCAACCTAAGGTCCCTGAGCCTGTCGAAGGGCCGACAAATAGAATAAACATGAGAATCAGCAAGTTCATAATTCCATTGACAGTCATGGTTTTAGCCTTCGTCGCCTTCTCGTGCGACCGCGACACCAACTACCTGCCCAAGCCTCGCGGCTATTTCCGCATCGACTTGCCCGAGAAAGCCTACACCAAGGTCGACACCATCGAACGCTACAGCTTCGAGTGCCCCGACTACGCCTTCGTCACCCCCGACCCCTACTCGCCCGACGAGAAGAACTGGGTCAACATAGAGATGCCGTCATTCAAAGGCTCCATCCACCTGACACACAAGCCCGTGAATGGCAATTTAGGTGAATACCTGGAAGACGTCCACACCATGGTCGTCAAGCACCTGCAGAAGGCCAACGGCATGCGTGACAGCCTGATTGTCAACGACGAGCACAAGGTCTACGGCATGTTCATCGAGATGGATGGCAAGGGCGTGGCCACGCCGATGCAGTTCTACCTCACCGACAGCACGAAAAACTTCGTCCGCGGCGCCCTCTACTTCAACTTCAAGCCCGACAACGACTCGATGCAGCCCGTCATCAACTTCATCCGCAAGGACATCGACCACCTGATCGAGACCTTTGAGTGGAAATAATTTGAGGTTTTTTCCCCGTCTTTCACCAAAAAACACTATTTTCGCGGCGCGAAAAATCTTTTGCGCCGATGTAAACTGAGTATTCACTTTTAAAGAAAGGGGGAAAGGCCTATGATTAACAGCCTGAAAATCGGGGATTTGACATGGCGTCATCTCAACAACCCAACGGAAGAAGACTTTGAATTCCTGAAAGACCGATTTCATTTCCACCCTTTGGACATCGAAGACTGTAAGTCGGTCAACCAACGCCCCAAAATCGACATCTACGACGATTATTACTTCCTCATCCTGCATTTCCCGAACTTCGACCGTCAGAACAAGTTCGTGAAAATCAAGGAGGTGAAGATTTTCTGGGGCAAGGACTACATCATCTCCATCGAGAAAAACCCCTGGGGCGTGTCGCAACTCTTCGAGGAATACGAGGAACGCATCCAGAACAACGAGGAGATGAACATCCGCAACTCCGACATCCTCCTCTACCGCATCCTCGAGAAACTGATGACCGAGTCGGTGTATCTGCTGCGCAAGGTCGGCCTCGACGTCGAACTCATCAACCGCGAGCTGCTGCAGGAGAAACAGGTGAAGATCATCGAACGCATCAGCGTGACGCGCAAAAACCTCATCCTCATCAACACCATCTTCAAGCCACAGCTGAGGCTCTTCCACCTCTTCGAGACGGGTAAGGTGACCGGCTTCACCGACGACGTGGAATACATGGAAGACTACTGGGGCAACATCCTCGACTACCTGCAGAAGGTATGGGATATGACCGAGGACTACGAGGAACTGATCGAGGGCCTCTCCATGACCTTCGACTCGATGCAGACCAACAAGACCAACGAGACGATGAAGATCCTGACCCTCGTGTCGACCATCATCCTGCCTCTGACCTTCATCACCGGCCTCTATGGCATGAACGTCGCCCTACCCTTGCAAGAATACAAATGGGCCTTCTGGGTCATCATGGGATTCATGGCATTGGTCGCCATGGGGTTCTATATCTATTTCAGGCATAAGAAAATGATGTAGTGTAGAGTGTAGAGTTTAGAGTGTAGAGTTTAGAGATAGTTGAAGGTGTAGAGTGTAGAGTGTGGAGTGTGGAGTTTATTAAACTCATACAAAACCGCGACCGCCCCTCAATCCTAAAAACAGAAACTCTCCACTCTCAACTAAAAAACTCTCCACTGCCCCTAAACTCTAAACACTCAACTCTAAACTATTTTACAATAAGTTTCTCGTATTTAACAACAACGCCGTTGCGCAGCACCTTGACGATGTAGCACCCTTGTGCCATATCATCGGGCAGCGTCACGACGCAGTCGTCGCCGACATGCGTGTTGGCCTTGAGCACTGTGCGTCCGCACAAGTCGCAGAGCACCACGCCGTCGATGGCGTTGCCATACACATGCAGCGTCTGCCCGTGATCAACGGGGTTGGGGAAGACCGCCACCGACTCCATTGTTTCCTCTACGGTATTCCATGTCGGGTCCCAGATCATGCGGGCATATTCCGGGTGGTCGATGAAGGGGTTGCGGTTGTGTTGATAGCTGGTATAAATGACGTTGTTGCGGTCGATTTCCTTTTGGCTGACGGGGTCCTGTTCGTTCCAGCGCATCAGCATCTGTATGGCCCACGGCTTGATTTCGCTCTTGGTGGTCATGTCGCTCGTGCTCCAGCTGGCGTCTTCGGTGTAGTAACGCACGCTCATATACATGAGAGCACGGGCGAAGTCGCCCTTATAGGCATCGATAGGCTCAAACACCGTCCCCGAGAAGCCCGAGGTCTTGCAGGTGCCCAGCTTCGAGCCGTTTCGCGAGGTCCAACTGGCTGAGCGCACCTCGCCAAAGGCATAGTTGGAGCGTTTGTTGTTAACGAAGCCGTCGGTGGGGAAAAGATGGTGCAAGTCCGATTTGGCCGTAGCGTCATTACCGAACCAACTCTGCGGCCACGAGTGTTCGCGGTTGTAGCAGTCGCCCTCACCGTCGTAGCTACCGCATTGGTCGGTGCCAAGTTGATAGGTATAGGGCGGCGTGCCACCCGGGATGTCGGAATACATGTCCCACACCACGCCGTTGCCCTTGTTGTCGGTGCTCCAAAAAGCGTTGGCAGTGGCTGAATACGAAATGACCGTATGCCCTTTGATGATATTGTGCAAGGCCGTCTTCAGCGCATTGCCACTCAAACCGTTGGCGGAGTTGTAATAATTGGAAGGCGCCTGCGCCATCACCGACAGCGCAAAGAACAAAGCAATTACGGCAGAAAACAACTTTTTCATCACCTCAATTTTTTAATTCTCAATTCTCAATTCTCAATTGTCAATTCTACATTAAGTCTGTAAACAAATACAAAGCCGCAATGATCACCATGAACACCGAGGCGGCGAACTCGACGAAGCTCACCTTCTTGATGATGCCCGGGGTGAAGTCGATGCGCACGGTGAAGAACGCCCACAAAAAGCCTGCCACGACCACCGCAGGGAAAAACCAGAGGCCGAAGGGCACGAAAAACGTGCTCACCAAGGCATACAGGAACGTGTTGACGGCGGCGAGGATGGTCAGCAGGAAGATGTCCTTGTCGGAGCTGAGGGTGTACATCATCTTGCCTTTCAAGATGCGGATGGAGTCAACGAAGAGCTTCACCGCCACCACAAGCATCATGGCAAACACCATATACTCAGCGATATAGGTAAAGAGATGTGCCATCAGGCGGCTCAAGGTGAAGCCCAGCAAGGCCATGACGCCTTGGCTGAGGCCGAACATCACGGGGATCCACACCTTTTGCGAAGGCTTGTCGTCAGCCTTCACCAAGCCCACCGAGCGTGGCACCACGCTAGAGGTGAGGCAGAGGATGAAGAGGATGCCTAATATGATTGCAGAGGTAGTCATTGAAATAAAAGTAGAGACGGTGCATGCACCGTCTCTACGTGATTGAATGGATTATCCCAGTCTCTTGAACTGGCAGGTGAAGTGACGCATCAGCTCGGCTTCCCAAGTGATTTCGAGGCCGCGCTTGATGCTGTCGCGACGGTCGTACACGTTCTTCAGGGCTGCGGCGATGACGTCCATGTGGTTGTTGGTGTAGACACGGCGCGGGATGCAGAGGCGTACGAAGTCGTTGCCGCCAAAGCGGTTCTGGCGCGTGACGGGGTCACGGTCGGCAAGGACGTAGCCGATCTCGCAGGCACGGATGCCAGCTTCGAGGTACAGCTCGCAAGTCAGCGTCTGGGCGGGGAACTCTTCCTTCGGGATGTTGGTCAGCACCTTGTCGGCGTCGACGAAGATGGCGTGGCCACCGGCGGGACGCTGGTAAGGGATGCCGTACTCGTCGAGTTTGGCGGCGAGGTAATGCACCTGTTTGATGCGGGTCTCGACCATCTCGAACTCGATGTTCTCCTTCAGACCGACGGCCAGGGCGTCCATGTCGCGGCCGTTCATGCCGCCGTAGGTGAGGAAGCCCTCGAAGGGGATGCAGAACAGCTTGGCGCCTTCGTACCAGTCCTTCTTGTTGGTGGCGATGAAGCCGCCCATGTTGACGAGGCCGTCCTTCTTGGCGCTCATGGTCATGCTATCGGCATAGCTGAACATCTCGAGGCAGATCTCGCGCAAGGTCTTGTTCTCGTAGCCCTTCTCGCGGGTCTTGATGAAGTAGGCGTTCTCGATGAAACGGGCGCTGTCGATGTTGACCGGCACACCGTACTTGTGGCACAGCTCGCAGGTCTCGCGGATGTTCTGCATCGAGACGGGCTGACCGCCGACGGTGTTGTTGGTCACGGTAAGGACCATGAACGGCACGTTGCCTTGGTTCTCTTTCAGCACCTTCTCCAGCTTCTCGAGGCTGACGTTGCCCTTGAACGGCACTTCGAGTTGGGTGTCGTAGGCCTCGGGCACGGTGACGTCGATGGCGAAGGCCTTACGGCTCTCGATGTGGCCCTTGGTGGTGTCGAAGTGGGCGTTGCCGGGGACGACCATGCCGGGCTTCACGAGGTAGGAGAACAGCACGTTCTCGGCGGCGCGGCCTTGGTGGGTGGGGATGACGTACTCGAAACCGGTGAGTTCGGTGATGGTGTCTTTCATGTGGTAGAACGAGCGGGCGCCGCCGTAGCTCTCGTCGCCTTGCATCATGGCGGCCCATTGACGGTCGCTCATGGCGCCGGTGCCGCTGTCGGTCAGCAGGTCGATGTAGACATAGTCGCTCTTCAGCATGAAGACGTTCTGGTGGGCTTCGTTGAGCCACTTTTCGCGTTGTTCGCGGGTGGATTTCTTGATAGGTTCAACCATCTTGATTTTCCACGCTTCTGCAAATGGTAATTCCATGGTAATTATGATTTAAAGATTCAAAAATTAAAAATTCAAAATTCAGGATGGTAATGCTTTGGTAACGTAGCAATTGTTGAAATGTTGTTTTTTGAAACAGGAATGACTCATTCTGCATTCCGTATTCTGCATTCTGCATCCCTCATTCAAAAGAACCTGTCGCGTTCCTTGATGTTAAGGTAAACCCTATTGCCAATGACGTGGGACATATTAATAATAAGGTGCTTTCAAAAAACGCTTCAAAGATACGGAATTTTTCGGAAATGCAAGGCTGCGAAGGCTTATTTTGTTTTCACGGCCCGAAAAAACCACATTTTCCCGTCAGGTCATTCGTTCCCTGGCAACACTAAACCTCTTGTCTCACAACCTCTCCATTATCAATTCCTCGGACGCAAGCGTTGCGTCCCTACTCCACACTACGCACCCCCAACTGAACATCTGAAAATCTGAAAATCTGACCCTAGATTGCTTCGTCGTTCCTCCTCGCAAATCGAAGATTCGACGATGCGAAGCGAGTCAATGACGCGAAGCGTCAACTGAACAACTGAACAACTGAACAACTGAACAACTGAACAACTCTCAACTAACCACTGCCTCTCAACTCTAAACTCTAAACACTAAACTCTGAACTTTCAATTGTCAATTTTCAATTAAAAAAAGCCCCTTGACTCGTATTCCTTTTTTCCCTATTTTTGCACGATTTTTTGAGCGCCCCTCAGAATCTCACTAAAACATTGATAATCAAGTAATAAAAAATTTAATACACTAAAAACTAACACAAAATGAGAAGAAAAACCTTACTTTTAATGTTGCTCATGGCACTGTTCTCTTCAGGCGCATGGGCGCAAACGCAAACGGTTTACACGTCGTACACATACGACAATGGTACATCCAGTTATGCTTCCGACCAAAGCCCTGCTAAGTTGGTGGACAATATAAAGAACTCTAATTCCAAGTGGTGTGTCACTAGTTTCAGCAGCTACAGCCCCATCTATGTGGAATTCCACAGCACAGATCCCATCATTCCCGTGGGCTATGTGATGACCACGGGCGGCGATTGCGCATCTTGGACTGGCCGTAACCCCAGAAGTTGGATCATCAAGGCCAAGAGGAACTCGAGCGACAGCTGGGCAGTAATTGCCGACGAGAGTAACAACACCACGCTTCAGGATGTTGACTTGCAGGACTACACTTTCAATCTTAACAACAGCACCGAATACCAGTATTTCCGTTTCGAAGTGTCAGCCATTGCCAGTGGCAATACGTTCCAACTCACCGAATTGCAATTCCTGGTGAATAACGGCGGTGGAGGCAGTGGCACAACGGTAAGTTGGGGATCTATATCGGATAATAACGGCACTTCTGACGAACTAGCTATATCGCCAATTGGGCGTCACTATGGCTGGGAATATAAGGTGTACTGCTATCGTCCCAACACCCTGCCCTTTAGTGGTGATATTACGCAAATAGGATTTTTGCCTTCCACTACGCAATCTACACCAGGTACTGCCAGCTCTTCCGTTACTGTCAATGGAGTGTCTGACAGCAACCCGATGCAGATTTGGATGAAGGAAGTGGATGGCAACACATCACTCGATGCGAATACCACCTTTGCCACCTATGCCTCTGGCGCCACAAAGGTTTATAGCGGCAACATCCCTGCAACCACTAGTGGCACAATGAATCATTTTTCTTTGTCAACTAGTTTTTCGCACTCACAAGAAAACAGTCTTTTGATATTGGTTAGGACAAAGTCGAACAGCAACAGTGGCGACGGTGCCTTGTATTGTTACAACAAGATTCTCACCGGAGGTGTCAACCTTTCTTGGTCTAAAAGACAAGACTCTAGCGATCCTGGAATATCTGTTTCAGGAAGCGTAACTCAAAACAAGCTTCCCGTTCTCGAAGTCACATACAACTCCAACACTCAAACTTGCGAAGGCTTTGAAAGCGACTTAGGTGGCTGGATTTCGACAGCACAAGATGATAGCTATAAGTGGGCGCGCAAAACTGGTACGGGAGGTGGTTCCTATAACACTGCAGGAGAAGGCTCTTATAATGTAGGTGCTTATAAAAGTAGCCGTATCAACAAATACACTTATTTAACATATTGTGCCGATTTGTCTTCTTGTACAGATATTTATATAAGCTACAAGTACATCAACCCAGCATGGAGCAGTGACATTGACTATATCTATTTGCAAACTTCCACCGACGGAACGAATTACACCAATTTGAAGAGTCACACAAGTAGTCATACTAGTTGGACTCAAGAATCCAATGTGTCAATTCCTAACGGGACAAAATACATCAGATTTGCAGCATACGGAAATTATGGCTACGGCGTCGGCCTCGATGAAATCTGCCTCGAATACTCCGGCAGTCCCACTTACATCACCGAAATCGCCTCCGTAGATGACTGGAACGCCTTCTGCGCCGCAGTGAACAGCGGCTACAGTTACAGCGGTAAAACCGTTACCATGACCGCCGATGTGGGCACGGTCAATACCATTTGTGGTAAGCTCACAGGTGTAAATGACACCACTCCCAAAGCATTCTCCGGCACCTTCGACGGTGGTGGGCATACCTTGACCGTCAACTATACGGACCAGCCCCGTTTTGCCGCTCCCTTCAAGTTTTTGGATGGCGCCACCATTCGCAACCTGCGCACCTCTGGCACCATCACAGGCAGCAGCAACAACGACGGCAAAGTCATTGCCGGCCTCGTCGGCGTCAGCAAGGGCACCACGAACATCATCGGCTGCAGCAGCAACGTCAACATCACTTCCTATTATAACAACGGAGATGACGTGGCTTTGTCCGGTCTCGTGGCTGCCATCAATGGTGGCACCCTCACCGTTGAAGGCTGTGCATTCGAAGGCTCGTTGACAGCCAGTACGAGTAATAATAACCATAATGGTGGTATTGTGGGCTATTGGTATAGCGGCACCCATGTCTATGTCCGCAATACGGTGTTCGCCCCCACTGCACTGAATGTGACCACTGGCGACACTGGTTATTCATTTACCATCGCCCGCACGACCAACAATGCACAAGTGACCATCGAAAACTGCTACTACACGCAGGTCCTCGGCAACGCCCAAGGCAAGCAGCGTTATACCATCACGGGGCAAAGCCCGGCCACCGTGGCCATGAGCGGCACCGAAACCAACTACGGCGCAAGCGGCATCAAAGCCTACAAGAACGGTAGCACCCAACTCCCAGGCTTGGTTTACAATGGCACCATCATCGCTGGCAGCAGTGAAACGGTGAACCTCAGCTTGGGTTACACGGGAAGCGGCATCTTAAGCGGTTATCAAGCCAGCAACGGCACCCTTAGCGGCAATGCCCTTACGGGTAGTAATGACGCTTATACGCTCTCTTCGATTACCGCCAATTCGGTGATAACGGCTGCCTCTTTTCAGGATGCATATCTCATTGATTTCGAGACGGCGGCATTAGACCAGTTCGGGTTTGTTAACGACGGTTCCTATCCTTGGGTGGTCACCGACTGTTCCAATTCAACCAACTCCGTCGCCCCATACGCAGGTTCCTACTGCATGATGAGCGGCAACTATAATGTTGCCAACACAGAATCGGCCATGCAAATGACGGTTGAATTTACCAGTCCCGGTTCCATCAGTTTCTATTGGCTTTCATCTGGTGAAGGCAGTTCATGGGACTATGGCAAGTTCTATGTCAATGGAAGCCAAATCACCTCAACCAATGTTGCTTCATGGAACCAATACACCTATCCTGTTACAGCAGGCACCTATACCTTCAAGTGGGCATACAGGAAAGACGGCAGCGTAAATAGCTATGATGACCGCTTATATGTGGATAACATTGTTTTTGCCAGCAACGGTAATTTCGTCGCCGTCATTCCCGACCCGACAGCGGGCGGCACGGCAACGGTTGGCAGCAACGGCGCCCAGGGCATCTTCGTGGCTGACGGCGGCAGCACCGCCCTCACGGCCACGCCAGCCTCAGGTTATCATTTGGTCAACTGGACCGAGAACGGCAGTACGCTCAGCAGCAGCAATCCTTACACGCTTAGCAACATCACTGCTAATCATGTGGTGAAGGCCAACTTCTCCAACACCTGCACCCTCACCACCTCGGTCAACCCGAGCGAGGGCGGCAGCATCACTTGCAGTCCTACGGGCAACAACGGCGTCTACAACTACGGCACCCAAGTGCAACTCACGGCCACGCCCAACACGGGCTACCAATTCACTGGTTGGATGGTGGACGGCTCATCGGCAGGCAGCACCAACCCCTACACCATCACGATGAACACCGACCACAACGTGGTGGCGAACTTCCAGCTGAACAGCTACAACATCCAAGCTTCGGTTGACCCGGCCAACTCTGGTACCATCCAAGGTACTGGCAGCTACAATCATGGTGCTACGGCTACCCTGACAGCCACACCTGCGAACAACTACCGCTTCGTCAACTGGACGAAGAACGGCTCGGTGGTGTCGAGCGACAACCCCTATAGCTTCACGGCTACCGAAGACGCCACCTACACGGCCAACTTCTCTTTGAACCAGCACACGCTGACCATCAACTACGTGGACGGCAACGGTGCCACGGTGGCTCCCCAGCATACCAGCACCGTGAGCTATGGCGACACCTACGCTGTCGCCTCACCCGCTGTCACAGGCTACACGCCCGACCAAGCCACGGTGAGCGGCACCATGCCCGACAGCGACGTCACCGTCACCGTCACCTATAGCATCAACAGCTACCAGCTGACCATCGTCTACGAATACGCAGACCACTCCACGGCGGCCACGACCTATACGGCACAGCTGGACTATGGCGAAAGCTACAATGTCGCCTCTCCCGCCATCACATGCTACAGCCCGAGCCAGGCCACGGTGAGCGGCAACATGCCCGCCAACAACCTCACCGTCACCGTCACCTACACCATGAAGGAGTACACCATCATCGTGGCAAGCGACGGCAACGGCTCCGTGAGCATTGCCAACGCCTCAGGCTCACAAGTCACCGTCAGCTGCGGCACCCAGGTCACCATCGTCGCCACGCCTAACACGGGCTATTCCCTCGTCAACTGGACCAACGACCTCAACGCTACCACGGTCACCGATAACCCCTATCAGTTCACCGCCAACGAAACCATCTTCGGCAACGCGAACTCCATCACCCTCGTGGCTAACTTCGATTTGACACCGCCTAGCTTCACCACCACCGTCAACAGCGTCACCGACAACTCGGTCAACATGAGCGGTGCCGTGACCTACGGCGGCAACATCACTGAATACGGCTTCTGCTGGAACACCACCGGCGAGACACCTACCTCGCTCGTCGCTGGCAGCTACTACAGAGTCGGCAACGGTGTCCCGTCAGCCTCCTTCACCCAAAACATCACGGGACTCACCTCCAACACCTTATATTATGTGTGGTCCTATGTCGTCTCCAACTCCACCGTGATGTGCGGCGACCGTCAGACCTTCACCACGCTGGCACAGGTCACCACGGCGAGCGCCACCAACGTCACCACCTACGATGCCACCATGGGCGGCAGCTGGGCAACCGGCGGCGGCGCCACCATCACCGGCTGCGGTGTGGTGTACGGCACCGGCAGCACCCCGACGATCGGCGACGGCACCAGCACACAGGTCGCCATGGCCTCGCCCAGCTCACCCTTCACGCTGCAGAACTCCAGCAACCTGCTGGCTGAAACAACATACTATGTGCGCGCCTACGTCACCAATGCCGGTGGCACCAGCTACGGCAGCGCAGTGTCCTTCACGACACTCGGCTACTACGGCATCGCCTACATGGTCAGCCCCGCCGCAAGCGACGGCGTCATCACCTTCAGCCCCGCAGGCGACGGACAAGGACAAGGCACCAAGGTCATCCCCGTTGGAAACGGCAATAACGCTTCACAAATGTTCCCGCTCATGGGAACGACTTCCACCTCGTTCGACGAGATGCTCTATCCCGCTCTCACCATCGACGGCAACGCCGTCCAGGGCGACATCCAAAGCATCAGCTTCTTCGTGAAGACGAAGGCCACTGGCGCTCAGAACCCCACCCTCGACATCTACCTGATGGAGACGAGCAGCACCACGCTCACCAGCGGCGTCGCAATTCCGGTCGCCAACCTGTGCTACAGCGGCACCGTGAGCGTGTCCAACCTCAACACTTGGGTGGACATCACGCTCGACACCCCGTTCGCCTACCAGGGCGGCAACCTGATCGTGGCTGTCGACTATTCCGGCTCGGGAGCCTACACTTGGGCTTCCTCTGATGCGACCGGCAAATCCTTGTGCTTCATGAGGAGCGTCACGTCCGGCGGTAACATCAACGGTGACGTCAATTACGGCACATGGACCGAAGACCAAATGGGACTCTCAAGCAACCAGCTCCCGAACGCCAAGTTCACCATCGCCACCGCAAGCGGCAACACCGAGTGGTGCTCCTACGGCTACACGACGACCGCCTCCGCCTCGACCCTCAACCCGGACTATGTGTTCGACCACTGGACCGTCGACGGCACCGACGTCTCGGGCAACACCCCGACCTACACCTTTAACAACATCACCGCCGACCACACCATCACCGCCAACTTCGTGTTGACCTACAAGCGCTTCGTCTTCGACGGTAACTGGAACGTGGCAGGCAACTGGGATCCTGAAGGCGTGCCTACCCTCAGCGATGAGATCGCCATTGAGGCCAACGCCATCATCCCGAGCGGCGTCATTGGCTATGCCAACAACATCCGACCCATCACCCACGCCAACAGCTCCATCACTATCAAGGACGGCGGTCAGCTGGTCCATAACAACGGCAGCAACAACATGGTGACGGTCACTGTTGAGGACACCATCGTGGGCTATGGCGCTGCCATCGCCAACACCAACAAGGACTACGAGATCCTCTCCTTCCCCGTCAGCAACCTGACCGCGGGCAGCAACGCCATCACCGGCCTGCTCACCGGCGCGCAGCATCCCTTCGACTTCTACTCCTTCTATGCCAGTGAAGATCCTCTGGAATGGCTGCACCAGACCGCCGACAGCACCCTCAGCCTGATGAAGGGTTACATCTACGCCAGCCAGGATGGCACCACCATCCGCGTCACGGGTCCCGTCATGTCGAGCGCCAACGACGTCAACAGCACTGCCGTCGACTTCCTCAACGCCAACGCCCCGCGCTTCAACGGCTGGGCACTCATGGGTAACCCCTTCGTGTGTAACGCTTACGTGAGCCTCGGCACCAACAACGGCGCAGGCGCTGAAGCCAATGCCGTCACCCCAATGGGCGGCGTGATGTTCCGCGTCTACGACGACGACTACATCGTCTACTCGAGAACTGCTCCCGGCAGGGGCACCGGCATCCTCAATATGGATGTGAACAAGGTCTCCGTGCGTGGCGCCGAGACCCTCGACCGCGCCCGCGTCCGCTTCGGCGAGGGCCGCAACCTCGAGAAGTTCCAGTTCGACACGCGCCACACCAAGATCTACATCCCCGAAGGCGACCAAGACTTCTCCGTCTACTACGCTGACGGCGCTGGCACC
>CACYHX010000019.1 GCA_902774365.1 uncultured Bacteroidia bacterium
GATGTAGACGATGATGTCGCGGGCATAGGAACCCGTCAGCGGGCCTTGCTCCAAGCGCTCGTTGACACCCTTCAGGATGGCGGGCATGAAGCGGGCGTCGATGGCACCACCGACGACGCAGTTGGCGAAGATGAGCTTACCGCCCCAAGGCAGTTCGTACTCTTGCTTGTCGCGCACCTGCAGTTCGCTCGGGTCGGTGTAACCCTCGAAGTAAGGAGCCAGTTGCATGTGCACCTCACCGAACTGACCGCTACCACCGGATTGTTTCTTGTGACGGTAGCTGGCGCTGGCGCTCTTGGTGATGGTCTCACGATACGGGATCTTCGGCGAAGCCGTCTCGATGGCGATCTTATAGACGTTGTCGAAGTACCACTTCAGGGTGTTGAAGTGGTATTCGCCCTGGCATTGCAGGATGTTCTGGCGCAGCTCGCGCGACATGCCGGCGATGACGGTCGGGTCGGTCTTGTGGATGTCGTTGAGGATGCTGCCGAGCTTTTCGTCTTCCTGTGAGTTGACGGCCTTGACGGCAATCGAGAAGATCGGGGTCGGGAACGGGATCTCGGGGAAGGTGGCTTCGGCTGCCTTGGCGTCGACCAGCGAGTCGCCGATGCGGCCGTCCTTCAGCTTGATGGTGCAGATGATGTCGCCAGCGTTGACTTTCTCGACTTCTTCACGGTTCTTGCCACGGAAGACGAGCAGCTGTGAGATACGCTCCTTGTTGCCCGTGCGTGGGTTGATGAGGTCTTGGCTCTTCACCACAGTGCCGCCATAGACGCGCATCCAAGCCACGTCGCCGAGGTTCTGTTCGGTGGTCACCTTGAAGATGAACATGGCAGTCGGGTCGTCGTTGCTGTTGTGGAACTCTTGTCCGTTGTTGGCTTTGATGGCCGGCATATCGGCAGGCGACGGGCAGGCGTTGATGAGGAAGTCCATCAGACGGGTGACGCCCACGCCACGCTTGGCAGCGCCGCAGATGACGGGGAACATCTCACGGTTAACGATACCCAGGTGGATACCGCGTTCCATGTCCTCTTCGCTCAGGGTCATCTCTTCGAAGAACTTCTCCATCAGAGCCTCTTCGCCTTCGGCGGCGTGCTCGATGAGGTTGTTGTGCAGCTCTTCGGCCTTGGCCATCTCGGCGGCGGGGATGTCCTGGATCTCAGGGGCACCGTTGCCGTTCTTGAAGACCAACATTTTCATCATGATCAAGTCGATGACGGCGTTGAAGTCCTCACCGGCGTTGACGGGATATTGGATGGGCGTGACCTTGTCGCCGAAATACTCTTTCAGCTCGCGGATCGTGTTGTCGAAGTTGGCGTTGCTGTGGTCGAGTTGGTTCATGAAGAACACAACGGGCTTGTTGGTGTTGGCAGCATGACGCCAGGCGTTTTCGGTGGTGGCTTCAACACCCGACTGGGCGTTGACGGTGCACACGGCGATGTCGGCAGCGTAGAGGCAGCTGACGATGTCGCCAGAGAAGTCGCTGAAACCAGGGGTGTCCAGGATGTTGATCTTCTTGTCGTTGTAGATGGTGTACATCATGGAGGCGTTCACCGAAATCTGACGCTCCATTTCGATAGCACGGTAGTCGGAGACGGTGTTCTTCTCGTCAGTGCTACCCTTTCTGTTGATGAGCTTGCCTTCGAAAAGCATGTTTTCGGCAAGCGTGGTCTTACCCGACTTTGCTGCGCCGATGAGGGCAACATTACGGATGTCTTTTGTCTGGAATTCCTTCATTTTATCTAACTAGCTAATTATTAAATATTTACTTTTCGCGAAAAATACTTAAGTGGGCGCAAAGGTACAAAATATAATGATACCTTCAAACAAAATACTTTTATTATTGTCACAAAACTTTCAAAACCCACAAAACAATTTGGAAGGAAAGTCGTCAACCGACTCCTTTCCAACGCATCCGTCGGATGCGGTAAATCTTTTATTGCCTTACAACGGCGACCCGGTTGAGAGTCGTTGTAAGGCATTGGTATAGTTTAGTTTTGAAAGTTTTGTCGGTTTTGTGATTACAAAAGTGATATTGCCTTATGGATGTTGTTCCATCGCGCGTCATCCATCTTGGCCCCCATCACCTCGATGATGTTTTTGGCCACAATGGCACCCATCATGCCGCATTTCTGCAACGGTTCGTTTTTGACGAGACCCGCGAGGAAACCGGCGGCCCACATGTCGCCAGCGCCTGTGGTGTCGACCACCTCGGCCTTCATGGGCGGCACGGTGACGACCTGATCGCCATGTTGGATGAAGGCGCCTTTGGGTCCCACCTTCACCACGGCGATGTCGCAGCGTTCGGCGAGGAAATGCAAGGCGGCTTCAGGGTCCATGCCCGTCAGGGCAAAGGCTTCTTTCTCGTTGGCGAAGACGATGTCGACGTAGTTGTTGACAAGCTCAAGCAAGAAGTCGCGGCTCTCTTCCACCACGTTGTAGCTGGCGAGGTCGATGGCGATGGTCATGCCTTGTGCTTTGGCGGTCTCCACGGCTTTGCGGAGCATGGTGGGGTTGGCCACGAGGTAGCCTTCCACGTAGAAGATGTCCCAGCCTTCAAAGAGTTCCGGCTTGATGTCGTCGGCACACATCTCGGCCGCTGCGCCGAGGCAGGTGGCGAAGGTGCGTTCGCCGTCGGCGGTGACGAGGGCTTGCACGCGTCCCGAAGGCGTGTCGCTCGTGAGCATCAAGGGCTTCACGTGGGTTTCGGTCATTTGTCTTTCGAAGAAACGACCTACTTCGTCTTTACCGATTTTACTCAGGAAACCTGCTTCCACGCCCAGTTGTGCCAAGCCGCTCATGGTGTTGGCCGCCGAGCCGCCCGAGGCCATCTGGTTGCCGAGATAGGCTAGTTTCTCCCCTATCTCAACAGAGGTTTTAGCGTCAACGTATATCATGCCGCCTTTGGGCAGGTTGAGGTCTTTGAGGATTTGATCGTTGGGAATCAGCGTCAGGATGTCGACCAAGGCGCTCCCTATACCGAGGATTTTTTTCTGTTGCATGGTGTTTTACTTTTGGAACTGCAAAGGTAGTAAAAATATAGATTCCCAAGGGAATGGAGTTTTCATCTTGTTAATCTTGCGGCGGCATAAGAAATTCACCTTTTGTAGAATCCTCTTGCTGCCGCTGTGTTATGAAGAATCCTCATTCCATTCCCGAAGGGAATCTTTATTGTAGATTTTTCTATTTGATTATCAATTAGATATAAAAATATTGAAAAAATTTGCTAGAAAAACCTTGTCAGTAATGGAAAAAGCCGTATTTTTGCAGCCGCAAAACAGAGAATTAGTTCTGTGACATTGTGCAGCCTCCTTAGCTCAGTTGGTCAGAGCATCTGACTGTTAATCAGGGGGTCTCAGGTTCAAGTCCTGAAGGGGGCGCAATTTTTATGTTTCATGTTATTAATTTTTTGGCCTCGTAGATTCTTGGTCGGCAGCATCGCTGCCAACCACATTCAAAAAGCAGGGACTTCGTCGCATGCTTTACCTCCTGCGCCCCGACGGGGCTTGGCTTTAATCTTTTCGGCAGTAGAAATACACTGTGTGTGACTCTCCCATGTTCAAACGCTTCACGTATTGCGCGTTATGGTCGAATTGGTATTTCATTTCATAGTTTTCCGCAATGAATAAGAGATCGTTTTCGTCGTATTCTTCGTGGCTTGCAATCATGATCCATTTTGGTAGCGTAAGGGGCTTTGCAGCTTCTTCTTTTTTTAGTCCGGGAAGGTGGAAGGCCAAAGGCGAGAAAAACACCCTATTGCATTGCAACAAGCCTTCGTGCTGCATCATTCCAGCCCCGATGCCCGACAGGTTGTAGTTATAGATGGAATCGCGTTCCGTTTCGGGAATGCCTTCGATGCAGCGGTGAAACTCGCTGTAGCTGGTCTTGAACCTTTCTTTCTGCAGAATCAGGTCGTTGAAGAAGAATCCTATGGGTCGGGCGAGATAGCTCAACAATGGCATGACGGTCAGTAAGGCCAGAACGAGGTGGATTTTTCGATGTTTTTCAAAGTCAAGGGTCATCAGGCCGACCACCAGCAATGGCGTAGTGGCCATGAGATAATGCGTAAAACAACGGTTTCCCGACGTTCCAATGAAAATGGCGTACGAAATCAGCGTTGGAATCAGGACGTCCTTGTTTTTATAGTTGTTTATGCAAATAACTGATATACAAACAGCTATAAATAATATGTAGAAAACATAGTGATACAGGGTTTGGGGAATTTGGTAGTCGAAGTATTCGAAATACGACAAGAAAGTGCCATAAAACATCTCATTTACCCCGTGATTGCCGGCTTTGAGGTAGAAATACAATACACATCCACCCGTAATCAATGCGATGCCGAGGAGTACAAACAACGCATTGATAATGAACTTTTTGAAGTCTTTATTCAACAGAAAAGTGGCGAACAAATAAATGACAAATCCTAAAAACGCGCTGGCATTGTTGATGCGGATGAAGGCGATGATGCCGAAGCACATGCCGATGGCCAACATCTCCCATTTGTTGATTTCTTTTTTGGTGTTCAACGACCTGAAATACAAATATATAGGATAAGAGGCAAAAGGCAGACTCCATTCTTCAGAGAGGTCGCCGCCGTCGTAGAAACACAACACGAAAAACAACGCCAAGGCGAGACAGATGAGCCGTGAACGTCCCTCACGGTAAAAAGCGATGATTTTGTCCCAAAGGCTGAGTGTGATGGTCAATGAGAGGGCTTGCATCAATAGGATGGCGAAGTTGCCGCCTAAAAACAGCCCCAAAGCTTGGATGAAATACAAAATACAGCCTTTGTTGTCGAAATAGTCGACATACAAGGTCTTGCCGCGCAAAAAGGCCAAGCCCATCTGTTTGAAGATGGCGGCGTCGAAACCTTCGTAGTAATAGAGAAACGAAGTGGAGCGGGAGAACAGTGTCACGAAGACAAAAGACACCAAAAAGAGCAGCAAAGGATAATAGCCCTTCGAGAATATGGCGATATGGTGCTTATTGTTTTCCACGCTGCATGGCCTCCATATTGAGAACTGCCTTCACGCGAGGCATGGTGATGATGTTTCTGAAGGGATACAACACCTTGACAGCGAACTTTACCCATCCTTGGTAATACACCGCAAGTCGACAATAGGCCTTTCTGAAGCCGAAATTCTCGATGAGAAAGTCCTGGATATTAGAGTGTTCCGTGATGGTGCGCGCGCTGTCGCTCACGTAATTGAAATGCTGCTCTTCAAGGTAATGTTGGTTCAGGTGTTGATATAGGCCGTAGTAGGGATAAAAGCCACCTTTCTTGTATTTCGACACGATGCCCGTCACCTCGTATTCGCAGCAATGGTCCCACATACGCACCGTGCAAAAGCCGACCATCTGTTGTGATTCCTTTTCAAAGATGCCCCAATAGTCGAACTGTCGCTCTTTGCAGTGGTTGAGATACTCCTCAAATACCGCTGGGTTCATTTTTTTGTCGCGGACGGCATAGTCGTCATAGGTCTCTTTGAGGATGGGATAGGCCTTTTCCTGTATCGTTTCAAACGAAACCTGTTGGTAATCAAAGTATTGTTCGGCATGTCGGACCTTGTTTCTCACCCTTGACGGCAGCTCTTCCATGCCTTGATATTGGTCTTTGATGACATACCAAAAGGATGTTTCTTGCTGACAATCAAAATTATAGGTGTTTCTCACCATCAGCCCGCCTTGCTTGAGCATGGTCTTCCATTCCTGCTCTTGCAGTTGAGGCTCTTCGTGTGGTGCGCCGTCGAAACGCCAGGCTTGTCGGTAGAGGAAAAAGTCGTTCATCACAGGCGTTTTTTGATGGCGTTGAAGGCATAGCATAAGAAGTAACGGACTGCTTTCGGCCACGACAGTTTTTCGTGTTGGCGATACACCGTCCAGAGGTCAAACGAGGCCTTGAATTTGTTGGAGCTCGCCGACTTTCTCCTGATCCTGTATGAAACCAAAGGCTCGTCGATGGCGTATGCCAGGTGCCCTTGTTTCAGGATGTCGAGCCAAGTGGCGGTGTCTTCGCTGGTGCGATAGAGGGGCACCACGACGTCACCCACGATGTTTTTGTCGACCATGACGGTGGAGCAGCCGATAATGGTGTTGCGCAGGTAGGCTTCATAATCCAAGTTGCCCGCCGTCTTGACGGATTTGTTCAAGGGCTGTCCGTTTTCGTCGATGCAGTCGTAGGTGGAATAGGTGAAGCCGACTTGTTTTTCGGTCATGAAGCGCAGCTGTGCTTCTAACTTGCCCATGTGCCAGATGTCGTCGGCGTCGAGGAAAGCCAAATAGCGACCCTGTGCCATTTTTATGCACATGTTACGTGAGTCGGCGATGCCTGAATGAAGGTCTTTGACGGTGTAATGGATCCTGTCGTCCTGTTGGCTATGGCTTTTGATGACGTTCACCGTGTTGTCGGTCGAGGCGTCGTCAACGATGAGCAATTCCCAATGTGGATAAGTCTGCTGCCGCACCGAAACGATGGCGTCGGAGATGTATTTCTCCATGTTGTAGCAGGGCATGATGACCGATACCAACGGCTGACTTTCCACGGCGTTAGGGTTTTATTTCAGACTTTCGATCCAGACTTTGATTTGTTGCTCGTCGTGGAGGCGACAGACGAGGAGGGAGTGGTCGCGATAGGCCACCAGATAGTCTTCCAGGCCTTCCACCACGGCTTCGGTGCCTTCCTCGATGTTGATGATGGTATTTTTGTTGTCCACCGAGACCACCTTGCCGCGTTTGGCGTTGCCATTTTCGTCTTTCTTGGCGTGGGTGAACAACGAACCCCATGTGCCGATGTCGCTCCAGCCAAAGTCGGCGGGGATGGTGTAAGTATTGGGCGACTTCTCCATCACGCCATAGTCGATGCTGATGTTGGGACAGTCCACAAAGTGGTCGTTGATGAAGTCTTGTTCCTCAGGCGTTCCGAAGTTATAGATGCCTTTTTCGAACACCTCGACCATCTCGGGTAGGTATTGCTGGAAGGCCTTCATGATGCCGTCCAAGGTCCAGAGGAAGATGCCGCTGTTCCAGAAGTAGTTGCCTTCTGCGACGAACTTCACGGCGGTGTCGAAGTCGGGTTTTTCCTTGAACATCTCCACTTTCACCACCTCGGGCAATAGGTCTTGCTTCGGTACTTGGATGTAGCCGTAGCCGGTTTCGGGACGAGAAGGTTTGATGCCGATGGTCATCAAGGCATTGGGTTGTTTTGCCAAGAAGTCGAAGCCCAAGCGGATGATGCGTTGGAACTCGGTTTCGTTGGTCACCAAGTGGTCGGCAGGTGTGACGACGATGTTGGCATCTGAGCAGCGGCTTTGGATGTGATAGGCAGCGTAAGCGATGCAAGGTGCCGTGTTGCGCCGTGCCGGCTCGCACAACACCTGGTCAGGACGCAGCATGGGCAGGTGTTCCAAGACGAGGTGCTTGTAGGCCTTGTTGGTCACCACGAGGAAGTTCTCGTCGGGGATGACGGGGCTGAAACGCTCGTAGGTGCTACGGATGAAGCTCTTTCCCGTTCCAAGGATGTCGAGGAATTGCTTGGGATAGTTATCTTTGCTGAGAGGCCAGAAGCGGCTACCGATGCCGCCGGCCATGATGATGCAGTAATTGTTCATTGTTGGTCAAATAAAACCGATTTGCCTTTCTCGCTCAGGTAGGGCAAGAGGTCTGTTTTGGAGATTTTACACAGTGGCATACCCGATGAATAGGGTGCGATTTCGAAGGTCTGATAGCAAAACACCACGCTGTCGGTCTCAATCCAGGGGTCGTTGATGGGCAGGATGAAGTTTTCGTCGCCCATGTCTTCCATCTCTTCGACCAGTTCCAAGCTATTGAAATACAGCTCCTGGAAATGCGGGGCGACGATTTCGGTCAGTTGTTCAAGGTCGTTGAACATGTCATAGCCTACCAGGCTACCGTCTTTTTTGCTGAAGGTGGCGCCATAATACCAAGGAACGTCATGTGCACCGCCAGTATAGATATAACCTTCCGAGATGTAGGTCACATAGCGGTCGTTTTGTTCCGAAAGGGTGTAGTTGCTTTCGATTACCGACCTGGGTTCACTGCCTTCCTCGCTGAAGAATTGGTCTTTGTCGTTTTCAAAATAGCTCTTGTAGTCCTCCGTCTCGGGTGAGAGCATCCAATGCAGGATATTCAGACGCAGGGTGTCGTTGTTGGTGACAGGCAGGTCGAGGTTGGCGGTGTAATGGGAATAGCCTTCATCGTATTCGTTTTCCATATACAGGCTGTCGCTGAGGGTATAGGTCTCCACTTCTACCTCATTGTTTTTTAGGGTATGTTTGCAGCCCACGACGAACATGAGGAGGAACGCGATGGGAATGAATAGCTTTTTCATAGGATGTGATTTAAGGGTTGATTTCGCAAAGATAATGCTTTTTGATAGAACGGCAATGTTTGCCGATTATTTCATCCAACGGTAGAGGATTTCGATGGGATGCACGGCATGGACGCCGGTGCCGTCGAGGATTTGCTGGCGACAGGAGGTACCTGGTGCCGAGACGATGCATGGCGTGACGTTGTCAGCATTGGCGATGGCCTTGCGAACGGTGGGGAACAACACCATCTCGCCGATGGCCAACGAGGTCTGGTAATGCTCTTTTTCGTAGCCGAACGAACCTGCCATGCCGCAGCAGCCGCTAGGGATGACGTGAATCTTGGCTCCAGTCAGTAACTTGAAGGCTTGCACCATCTTTTCCGTGCCCACCAAGGCTTTCTGGTGGCAATGGCCATGGAGCCATATCTCCACGGCGTCGGCTTTGAAGTCGTCGGAGGTGATGCGCCCCGCTGCCACCTCACGCATGATGAACTCGTCAAACAGCAAGGCGTTGCGGCCCAATTGTTGGGCTTGTGGCCTGAGTTCTGCCGGCACCAAGTCGGGGTATTCGTCGCGGAAGCTGAGGATGCACGAAGGCTCGATGCCGACCAAAGGTGTCTGCTCCGAAATCTTGTCTTTCAACAGGTTGACATTCTTCAAAGCAAACTTCTTGGCCAGTTTCAGGTTGCCTTTTGAGATGGCGGCACGACCGCTTTCCACGTGTTTCGGGACCTCCACTTCATAGCCTAGATGCAGCAATAATTTTGCGAAAGTGAGGCCGAGTTCCGCTTCTTGGAAGTTGGTGAACTCGTCAGCGAAGAGGTACACCTTGCCTTTGGAGTGGTCATGATGCTTGCGGCACTCGCGTTGAACGGCTTTGCGCATGGTCACACGGCTCAGTGTAGGGATGTCGCGCTCAGTGCTGAATTTGATGATGCGCTTGATGATATTGGACGAGAACTTCCACGAGGCGAAGAGGTTGTAGATGGGCCAAACGAGGTGTCCCAACTGCTCCACCTGAGCCATCCTCGACACGGCAAAAGAACGCAAAGGCATACCATCGATGTCGTACTTCTGCTGTAAGATCTCGGAGCGCAGACGGGTCATGTCGACGTTGGAGGGACACTCGCTGCGACAGCCTTTGCAGGCCAGGCAGCTGTCCAAGACCTCTGCCAGTTCCTTGGATTTCAGAATGTTTTTGTCTTTGTTGAGGGCTTGAGTAAAGGCCTCACTCCCCCACCCTCTCGTCAGGATTTCGCGGAGCACATTGGCGCGCGCGCGTGTGGCTTTGGTCTCATCACCGCTGACCTTGAAGGCAGGGCAGAGAGTGCCTCCTATGAGGTTCGATTTACGGCAATCGCCGGCACCGTTGCATTGCTCTATGCTGCACATCAGGGCGTGGAGTTGGTTTTTGGCTCCAGTGGCGCCTTCCACCTTACATTCATCGAAGGCAGCCTTCCAGTTGTAGTAAGTTTTGCCCTCGGTTAGTTCTTTTTCTATGGCATACTGTTGTCTCACCTCAAAGCGCAGCATGCTGTCCATAGGCAGCGTGTCGACAATCTTATGAAGGTTGAAGACTTGTTGCGGGTCCCAGCATTTCTTGAGGTCCTGCATCAGGGCATAGACTTCGTCGCCATACAGCAATTGGATGAACTCGCCGCGTAAACGGCCGTCGCCGTGCTCACCGCTGAGCGAGCCTTTGTATTTCTTGACCAACAAGGCGGTTTGGTAGGCCACCTCACGGAACTTGCGCTTGCCTTCCGCCTCCTTGATGTTGATGATAGGGCGCAGATGCAATTCACCCGTGCTGATATGCGCATGATAGACACAGCTCAATCCGAGGTTTTCGAGCATCTGGGCAAAGTCGGCCATGTAAGCCGGCAATTTCTCGGGCGCCACGGCCGTGTCTTCGATGACGCCGATGGGCTTGGCATCGCCTTTCATGCCGGTGAGCAGGCCCAAGCCAGCTTTACGCAGGCTCCACACCTTGCTGATCTCAGTGCCATAGACGCGCGAACAGGCATAGACCAAACGTTCCTCGTTTTCCATTAATGCCTTTTCCATTTGATCGGCTACGGCATCGATTTCTTCACGGGTATTGCCGCGCAGTTCGATGATGAGGATGGCGGCAGGGTCGCCTTGGACGAAGAAGCGGTTTTTCTGCTGTTCTACATTCTGCTTGCTGAGTTCCAAAATGTTACGGTCCATCAGCTCTACGGCCGTAGGATGGTATTTCAAAGCGACAAGGTTACCGAGAAAGCTCTTCTGCAGGGTGTCGCAATGGGCGCAGACCACCATCTTTTCCTTGGGCGGCAAGAGGTCGAGGTCGACTTTGATTTCGGTGATGAACGCCAAGGTGCCTTCGCTGCCTGCCAGCACTTTGCAAAGGTTGATGGTGCGGTCTTCAAGCGGTTTGGTGGCGTTGTGCAGGTCTTCGATGACTTCGTCGATGGCATAGCCACACGAACGGCGGCGCAGGCTCTTGTCGGGGTAGTTTTCCTCTATCAGATTGACGGTTTTCTCGTCTAAAGCCCAATTAATAAATTGTGAGTAAATGCTTTGGATTAATGAGGTTTGCTGAAACTGACCGCTAATAGATTCCATCCCCGCAAACCTCTGCTCGGAATGACATAAGCGGTCAGCTTCCCAAAATCGGGGACCAAAGCGCGCTTCCAGTTCACGGATGCTGTATTCCTTGAACACTTCGATGCTGCCGTCGCAAAGCACGCCTCTCGCCTCCAACACATGGTGTCGGGTGCTGCCGTAAATCAGGGAGTGGGAGCCGCAGGAGTTGTTGCCGAACATGCCGCCGATGCAGCAACGGTTGCTGGTGGAGGTCTCGGGGCTAAAGAAGAGTCCGTAAGGCTCCAAGGCAAGGTTTAATTCGTCGAGGACCACACCGGGTTGCACCCTCGCCCAGCGTTCTTCCTTGTTGATTTCCAAGATCTTCTTGAAGTGCTTGCTGATGTCGACCACGATGCCGCTCCCTACCACTTGTCCGGCGATGGACGTACCGCCCGCCCTTGGGATGAGATGTGTTTTTTGTTCCCGTGCCGTTTCAATGAGGTAAACGATATCCTGCTCGTTTTCGGGGAAGGCCACGCCTTGTGGCACCTCACGATAGGCCGAAGCATCGGTGGCGTATGCGATGCGATAGAGCGGGTCGGTGTGGATGGTGAACATTTCGTTTTATTTGTCCAACTGGCTGAAAATGCTGTTGTTGCTCTTGAACTCGGGCACGATGACCTTCATCTGCGCCACGATCTTCATCTCATCGCAGGTTTCAAGTTCGTTGTGGAGTTTCTCGATCATGCTGTCCACTTCGGAGGTCTCGTACTTCCTCACGATGGCGTGCATAATCTTCTCATTTTCAGTCTTGATGGTGTTTTCTTCGTTGGCCAAGACCTCTTCGTAGAGTTTTTCGCCCGGACGGAGACCTGTCTCGACGATTTCGATTTCGGGACGGTGGGCCAATTTGCGCATCTTCTCGGCCAAGTCCCAGATCTTGACTTTTTCGCCCATGTCGAAGACGAAGATGTCGCCGCCTTCGCCGATGGAGCCAGCCTCGAGTACGAGGCTACAGGCCTCGGGAATGGTCATGAAGAAACGGGTGATACGACGGTCGGTGACGGTGATGGGACCGCCTTGTTCGATTTGCTTGCGGAACAGCGGCACCACTGAGCCATTCGAACCCAACACATTGCCGAAGCGTGTGGTGATGAACTTGGTGTTGCCTTGGCGGCTTTGCGTGTAAATCTCCGCAATACGCTTGGTGGCGCCCATCACGTTGGTCGGGTTGACGGCCTTGTCGGTCGAAATCATGACGAACTTCTCCACGCCGTATTCTATCGCCAAGTCGGCCACGAGTTTGGTGCCGAACACATTGACAAACACAGCCTCATAGGCGTTTTCCTCCATGAAAGGCACATGTTTGTAGGCAGCGGCATGAAACACCACTTGAGGATGATACTGCTCAAACACCTCCCTCATGCGGATCGGGTCTTTCACGTTGGTGATGACGAAAGCCATCTTGTCGCGTTTTTTCTTGAACTCGGGCGTGTTGTTCATCTCAAACTGGAAGTCGTACATCGGCGACTCTGCCTGGTCGAGCATGATGAGTTTGGTGGGGTTGTATTGCATCGCCTGACGGCAGATCTCGCTACCTATGGAACCTGCGGCACCCGTCACAAGCACCACTTTGTCCTTGATCTCACGGGTCACATTTTCCTTGCCTAAAGTGATAGGCTGACGGCCCAAAAGGTCTTCAATCTTGACGTCTTGGATTTGATTCGACTTGATTTCACCGTCGACCCATTTGGTGAACGGAGGTATGGTTTTCACGATGAGGTTGAGGGCAAGCCCTTGTTCCATAATTTCCTTCGAACGCTTCTCATCCAGACTCGGAATGGCCAACACCATCACCTCTACCTTGTGTTTCTTGATGAATTCTTCCGTCATGGCTGTGGCGGGCGAAAGAATCTTGATGGTATTAATCTGGGAACCAACACGTTTCGGGTTGTCGTCGACGAAGGCAATCACACGCAGCTTGGAGGTAGTGTCTTGTGAGAGCGTTCTCAAAAGCATGGTGCCGCCGTCGCCGGCGCCATAGATGATGGTATTCTGCTTGACAGTGGGCGTCTTATAGTTTTCATTATACATTCGCCTGATGACCAAACGCAAGATAATCATCATCACCATCGTGATGAGATAGTGGTAGAAAATGATGACGAATGGCGGATAAATCTCTATGGCAACCCAAGGTAAAAACTTGATAAACAAGAATTTACTTACAATATAAAACACAAAGGTCAAAGAGCATGACGACAAAATCTTACGAATGTCGTTGAAGCCGGAATAGCGCAACATACCATCGTAGGTCTTGCTAATCAAGAATGCGATGAGATAGGGTAGTGGATAAATCCAGATTAACTTCCAATTGATTACCAAGTCGGCAAGGTCGGTGGAAAAATACATCAAAACGGCCAAAATATAGGCGAAGACCACAATACCCATGTCCACCGCCAGAATCCAGATACGGGGCAGGGTGTTGTTTTTGTGTTTTCCAAAGACGAAGTCACAGAAATGTCGAATCAATTTGCGCATATTAATGCCCTTTAATTAATGCCGCAAAACTACTACTTTTTTCTTTTGTCTCAAAAAATCTTTTCCATCAGATGCCATTTGCCTGTCGAAGGCAGGTTGGGGTCGGCACCTTGACACTGAGCTACATAGGCTTCCCACTCCGCTTGGCGAGGCAAGGTGGCCAGTCGTGCCATATCACGGTCCCAGTCAAAGTCATCCACTGTGTCGCAAATCATAAACACATGGTTTTCAAAACGATAAATCTGCATATCAAGGATGCCGACTTGACGTTGGCCTTCGATTACTTCGGGCCACACATGGGCGTGTAGCTCGCAATATTTTGCTATAAGTTCGGGGTCGTTGACGAGTTCGAGGGTTTGGCAATAACGTTTCATTGTTTCTCGGTTTTGGTGATGAAAAAGCCGTAAAGCACGATAACCATAAAGCAAACCAGCGGCAAAACGAAACTCAGATTCACCGAAGCGATGCTTCCCAGTCCGTTGCCGTCGATGATGCGGGCCTGCAAGGGAGGCAACACCGAGCCGCCCAAGATGGCCATGATGAGTCCAGCCGCTCCCAGTTTGGCGTCCTCGCCCGTGTCGGTCAGGGCGATGCCGTAAATGGTCGGGAACATGAGGCTCATGCATGCCGAGACGGCCACAAGGCAATACATTCCGGCTCTGCCGTCAAGGAAGATGACACCCAGCACCAACACCGCTCCGGCGATGCCCAGATAGGTCAACAGTTTGGACGGGTGGATGTATTTCAGCAGGAAGGTGCAGATGAAACGGCTGACGCAGAAGATGGCCATAGCCACGATGTTGTAGCGTTGCGAGAGCACCTCGGCGGCTTGCTCCGTCATGCCTTCGTTCATGAAGACACGCGTGCCGTATTGGATGATGAAGGTCCAGCACATGATTTGTACGCCGACATAGAAGAACTGTGCCACCACGCCGTAACGATACGGTTTGTTCAGCCACAGGCGTTTCAGGGTGGGGCCAAAATTTTGGTCGGTGGTTTCTGTCGATTTGGGCTGTGTCTTTACCAACAGCAAGATGACCACGAAAAAGACCACCAAAACGGCACCGATGATGACATAAGGGCGGCTCAACACAGCAAGATCGGCGTTTTTGACGGCTTCAAACTGGTCTTCCGACAGCAGGGCGCGTTCCTCGGTGCTCAAGGGGTTGAGTTTGGCTTGGATGAACTGCATCGCCACAAACATGCCTGCCAGCGAGCCTATGGGATTGAAGGCCTGGGCGAGGTTGAGGCGGCGCGTGGCGGTGTCTTTGTCGCCCAAGGAGAGGATATAGGGGTTGGCCGTGGTCTCGAGGAACGAGAGGCCGCAAGTGAGCACGAAATAAGCGATGAGGAAGGGATAATAGTTGCCAGTGGCCTTGGCGGGGAGGAACATCAGGGCGCCGAGGGCATAGAGGCCGAGGCCCATGAGCAGACCGGCTTTATACGAGAACTTGCGCACAAACAAGGCGGCGGGCAAGGCCATGCAGAAGTAGCCGCCATAGAAGGCCAGCTGCACCAGTGCGCCATCGGTGACGCTCATGCGGAAGATCTTGGAGAAGGCTTTCACCATGGGGTTGGTGATGTCGTTGGCGAAGCCCCACAAGGCGAAGCAACAGGTCACCAGCACGAAGGCCAAGAGGTATTTTCTTTCTACTATTTTGTTCATATTCTTCTGATTTTAAGAGCGATGGCCTCTGGATGGTTTTGACAAAAAGATGGAGTATCCTTGACCACACAAGCGAGATAGCCGCCACCGCCGGCACCGGGCATCTTCCACGCCAACACTTCTTCCATGGCGGAATACTTGTCGATGTAGTCCTTTATTGTGGGAGATTGCGGCTCGGAGGCCGCAATGACCCCAGAGGGGTGAATCATACCTGGGAACATGGCGGTTTGGGCATCGAACGAGGCTTTGTAGGCCGCTGCAAAAGCGTTCAAGTCCTTGTTCATGATAGCGTTCCAGCAGTCGTCGGCAGCCTTGGCCAAGGCCTTGACCTTCGGCTCGGTGATGTCCTTGCCTTCCACCACAGAGCATCCTGGACGGCGTGGCTCCATGGGTATCATGATGAGATGGCTTTCGAGCCAGTCAAGGATAGCATCGTCTTGGCACGTCTCAATCTTGACGGGCCAGTAGAGTTTGTCGTAGTAATGCCTCACCAAGCCCGGCATACAGATGCCGATGCTGTCTTGTGCCCCGCTGATGATGCCGTCGCTGCGCTCGGGGTCGTTCTCAAAGCAGAAGACGAGTTTGGCGAGGGTCTCGGGGTCCATGTCAGGCAGTTGCATGGGCCATATTTTCTTGATCATATTACGCGTCGAGGTGGAGAGGCCGCAGCGTTCACGGATTTCAAAGGTGGGTTTCAATGAGATGGTGATGGCCCAGCCTGGGGCAAAACACGACACATACGGCTGGTCGATCCAGGTGCCGGCAAGATCCAAGCGTGTTGGAATCTCGCAGAGGTCTTGTTTTAAAGCCGTCGAAGAACGGGCCTCCAAGCCCTCTGAGGGCGTGCGTTGCAGCACCACGTATTCGATGCCGCGCTCTTCGCAAAAACGCCGTTTTTCGTCCGACGATCCGTCTTCGTTGACCACAAAGATGTCGGGTTTGAGCCTGTCGACGGTATTCACAAAATCCATCACGCCATTGCCGTCGTTGATGAAGGCGTCCTTCACATAGCGGATGGCTTTCACCATGAAGAGGCGTTCTTTTTCGGGGTAGAGCGTCTTGTGGTTTTTGTAGTGCAGGATGGTCTCATCGGAGCCGATGCCGACATAGAGGTCGCCATATTGCGCCGCTTGTCGAAAGAACTCGATGTGACCGCTGTGTAAGAGGTCGTAACAGCCTGAGACAAATACTTTTTTGGTCATAGAGTTTTAATTTTGGGCACAAAGATAGGGAATTGTTGAGAACTACATCATTTGTACTTCTGCCAAGGCTGACACGAAGTACCAACGGCCGTTAGTTTCACAGTAGCATTTGTAACGGGTGCGTTGTTTCTCCCCTTTTTGGAAGACGAGGCCGTTTTTCAATGTAAAACGAGCGCCTTGGGGAAGGCTTTCCACCGTAGTGACGGTGGTAACGTTTTTGTCGTATTGCCTTAAAACACGTTGCAGGTTTTGATCGGCAGAGCTGCTGGCTTTGATGTGTTGCAGGTGCTTTTTCAGGGCTTCCAATATGTCGTTCGGAAAGATGGAATCGGTCATGAAAGGCTGCAACAAAGCTGCAAATTGTTGTTGCCATTTTGTTCCATGGGGTTGCACTTGTCGCGAGCCATATTGCTGATACACATCATAATGCGCTACCTCATGGACATAGGTGATGAGCATCTGATAAGGGTTCAGGTCCAGGTTAAGGGTGATGGAACAGATGCCGTTGGGGGTCCGGGGCGGACGGAAGTCGCCGAGTTTGGAGCTGCGTGGTCGCTTGAAATGCAGCTTGAACCTGCGTTGCTCGTAGATCGCGCCTACCATAAGCACGGCGGCCTCGGGGAAATAGCGCTTCAGCAATGCAAGTTCTTCAGCCTTCATTGGTTTAATTCAGGTAGAACCTTTCAGCGCATAGATTTCCTCCCTCCTCCGTCGGTCGAAATGACATGCACTGAAAGTTGAATGTATCTAGGGTTTCCTGTGGCACATAGCTCCATTTGGTACAGGTGTTGCAATGGCGCGGTGCCCTGACGCGGCCAGGCACGTCCTTGGTCTTGCAAGCGGTTGTCAATAAAACCAGGCATAATGATAATAGTATGAACAACTTACTTTTCATTTCCTTGGGTTTTGTAAGTTTTGTGACATAATACGTTAATTTGATAACCAGTTGGCCGGGTTTTGCCGGTTTTGTTCTTTTAAGAGTTCGAAATGCAGTTCCGTTTTGTTTTCGGTTTTGTTGGTGTGGACGGTGCCCAGGTTTTGTTTGGTCTTCACCTTGTCGCCGCGTTTCACGGTGACGTTTTCGAGGTTGGAATACACGGTGAAATACTCTCCGTGGCGCAAGATCACCACGGTGTTGGCTCCCGTCAGCTTGGTGACGCTGGCCACTTCGCCGTCGAATACGGCGCGAGCCTTGGCGCCCTCTGTCGTGGCGATGTCGATGCCGTTGTTGGTCACGGTGACTTTGTCTGACACCACGGACGTGTGTTTTCCGTATGACGAAGAAATCACGCCACGTTCCACAGGCCAGGGCAGCTTGCCCTTGTTGTTGACGAAGTTGGTCGACAGGGTCTTCTCGGCGGGTGTCAAGGCCATGCCTTTTTCTTTGGGTGCCGGCGTGGTGGTTTTGCCTTTGGTCTTTTCCTCTTCCCTGCGTTTGCGTGCGGCTTCTTCGTTGGCCTTGCGGATTTCCTCGGCGATGATGTCGTCGATGGCCTTTTGCAGCTTTTTGGCCTGCTGTTGCTTGTCCTTGATGTCTTGTTGTATCTTTCCTTCTTGCTTTTTGAGTTTCGCCACCTGGCCGTTCAGCTCTTCCTTTTCATTTTTCAGGGCCTCTTGTTGTGCCTTTTCGTCTTTCAGCATCGTGGCTTGTTGTTCGCGCGCTTGTTGGCTGGCTTCGACCGCGTTGCTGATCTCGCGTTCGGTGTTGGCGATTTGGTTCATCTTGGTTTTTCGGGCGTCGGTGAACTCACGGATGTAACGCAGCCGGCTGAAGGCTTGGTTGAAGTCCTTGGAGGCGAAGATGAAGCCGAGACGGTCGTAATGGCTTCGGTTTTTGTTGGCGAAGACAATCATCTTGGCGTATTCCTTTTGCAGCTTGCTGAGGTCGGAATTCAAGGTCTTGATGTTGTTTTGGCCTTGGTGGATTTCTTCGTCGAGGAGGGCGATTTGTTCGTTGTAGGCTTTGATGAGCTTTTCGCGCTGCTTGATTTTCTTGTCCAAGAGGTTGACTTCGTTGAGGGTCATCTCCCTGTCTTTTTTTGTTTTTTTCAACAACTGGTTGGCGGTCGAGATCTCTTTCTGCAGTGTGTTGATTTCGGTTTCTAACTGCTGTTTCGACTTGCCTTTCGTTTTTTGGCAATAGATCGGGTTGGAGACAAATAGTAAAAACAATAGAGCAAAAACAGAGACAAACCACTTTTTACCGTCATGGCGGAGGCACATCCGCCATCTCCTACACTTAGGAGATTGCGGGTCAAGCCCGCAATGACGGCTTGGATGGGTTTGGTATATGTTTAGTCTATTGTTCATTTCAATCTAACACGTTCCATCTTATCGGTGATCTTCAGCGGGAAGGTCGTTTTCTCGTCGAGTTTTACGTTTTTGTATCTGATTTTGGCCGCCATGTTACCCATCACGAAGGTTTTCAGCTGTACCATCTGGTTTTCAACGGGCGGAACGCTTTCGTTATTGTCCAATAGTAAAGTTTGCACCAAAGGCAGGCTGAGTGGCATGCCGACTTTCGCGCAAAGGCTGTCCAAAGGCTCGGCGAGGTAGGTCTTTTCCATGCGGTTGAGCACCCAAACGGAGTCGTTGCTGACTTTTGCGCGTAGCACCTCTACGCCCATGGTGGCGGTCACGCTGAGCCAGACGATGCTATCGTTGCGCATCCTCAGTTGTCCCGAAAGGTTATCGAATGACATGCCGTTGCCTTCGGCTTGGATGTCGAGGTTGGCGGTCATCCATTCGAAGGCTTGTGGCGGCGTGGGCGCTACGGTTTTCTTGCGCGAGGCGCAGGAGGTCGCTGCCAGCAGCAAGGCCAACAATGCTATCGTCAATCGGATTTTCACAATTTGTTTTGTTTCAAATACCGTTCCAAATCAGTTCTTTCCGAGTTTCTTCACAATGGCGTCATAATGCTCCTGATAGGTGGCATCGGGTGTCTTGAGCAATTTCAAGGCTTTCTTCATGTATTTCTCTGCTTCTTGGTAGTTGCCTTTCTTGTAGAGCACCCAAGCGTGTGTGTCGAGGTATGTTGGGTTGTCAGGCTCCATGGTGATGGCCTTCGTTGACATCTCAAGGGCCTTGTCGAGGTCTTGGCTTTTCACGGCGAGGTAATAGGCGTAGTTGTTGAGCACCAACACGTTGTCGGGGTCGTTGCGCAGGGTGCGTTCGTAGGCATCAAAGGCTTTTTCTTCGTCGCCTTGTTCGTGGTAGATGTCGCCCAAGAAAGCGTCGAAGTTGGCCATCTGCACCTTGTCCGTGGTGTATCTCCTCCCCTTCTCCAGGTAGGTGATGGCTTCGTTGTTCATTTTGAGCACGGCACTGGCCACGCCAGCGTACCAATAGAACACGGGCTGCATGGGATAGTATTTCAGGGCGGCGATGGCGTGTTCGCGCACGGCCTCGTTCTCGTTGAGGTGGCTCTCGCTGACGATGAGGTTCTGCCACGAGTAGAAGTCGGTGCTGTCGATGGCCAAGGATTTCTGGTATTGTTCCTTGGATTTCATGGCGTTTTCCTCGATGAGGTAATACGAGCCGAGGATGAGGTAGCCGAGTTTGTTGTCGGGATGGGTCTCGATGAAGGCCTCACCGCATTGCCTTGCCTGCTCGCTGACGTTGGGCGCACTTTGGTATTTGTTCATCCAATAGTCGTAGGTGTTGGCTTTGGTGGTGAGGTCGAGGTTTTTGTTGCGGATGGCATTCAGCAGCTCGTTGAAGGCCTTGTCCGTCTCGCCGTTCATCTCATAGAGTTCGAGCAGAGAGATGTTGATATACGGGTGCTCTGGGTTGACCTCCTTCATCCTCTCGTAGGTCTTCAGCGCGTCTTTGGTTTTACCATTTTCGGCGTAAAGCTGTGCCAACAGGCCGTAGTAGCGAAGGTTGTCGGGGTTTTGCTTGATGAGTTTCTCCAGCTCCGTGACCACCTTTTTCGTGTTGCCTTGGCGTCGGTAGACGCTAAGGCGTTGCTCGGTGATCAATTCGTTCGCGCCCACCATCTCTTCCAGGACATCCATTTTTTTCAGCGCCTTGTCGTATTGCTCGGTGACGAGGTAGGCATCGATGAGTTCGCTCAGCATGTCGGGGTCGTCTGGGTAGGTCTTGGTCAGACCTTCATAGAGCTTGATGAAGTCGTCGTATTGCTCCAGGTTGCGGTAGAATAAGCCCAACCGCATCTGGTACCATTTGTTCTCTGGGTCGAGTTGTGCGGCTTTCTGGATCATGTTGAAAGCCTCTTCGATGCGACCGGCGTTGTAGTACTGTTCGCTCAACTCGTACATGGAGGCGTGGTCGTTGGGCCCAAAACGCAGTGCCTGTTCGAAGTTGCGGATGGCGCCGTCGGTGTCCTCACGGTACTTGCTTTGCAGGCCATCGGAGAAGTAGTTGGCGTTTTTGCGCTTGTCGGGCAGGTCTTGGAACAAGGAGCCTATGTCTTGGGCCGCGACACTGGCTGAAAGAGCGAATACAAACAGTAAGGAGAATATCGACCTTTTACCGTCATGGCGGAGGCACATCCGCCATCTCCTGCGCATAGAGACAAGACTCTTCTGCTTAGGAGATTGCGGGTCAATCGCGGTTCTGAGACCGCGATGAAGACCGCAATGACGTTTAAAGGGGTTGTTTTGGTTTTTCATTATGATGATGTTATTTGTTTGGTTTTTAGTTTTTACCCGTATGTCCAAAGCCTCCTGCGCCACGCTCAGTCTCCGACAAGACCTCTACTTGCACGGTCTCGACTTGTTCGCAACGGGCGATGACGAGCTGGGCGATGCGGTCGCCGCTGTTGATGACAAACGCCTTATCCGACAAGTTGATGAGGATGACGCACACCTGTCCGCGGTAGTCGGCGTCGATGGTGCCGGGGCTGTTGAGCACGGTGATGCCGCTCTTGATGGCCAGGCCGCTGCGAGGACGCACTTGTCCTTCGTAGCCTTCGGGGATTTCCATATAGAGGCCCGTGGGCACCAAGGAACGTTGCATGGGTTCAAGGGTGACGGGGCCTTCGGGCAGGTAGGCGCGGAGGTCCATGCCAGCCGAGTTTTTGGTCTCGTAGGCGGGCAGAGGATTATTGGATTGGTTGACGATGCGGAGTTTCATATTTGAGATTCAATATTTAAAGATCAAAAATTCAAAGATTTAAAGATTTAGGATTTGGAGATTTTTCTTTTGGCGAATGCGACGACGCCCTTCACCAAGTCCTTCTCCCTCCAGCAGATGAAGGCGAAGAAGACCAGCAACAGGGCGGTGTTCACGACCAAGGTCCAGACGGTGCTCTCGATGTGGGTATATTTTTGGGCGAAATATAACGCAATAGCCACGGCAAAATAGAGGAATGCAGATTTCAAATCGTATGGTATAGGAGCCTTTTTCTGCCCAACAAAATAGGACAGCACCATACAGGTGGCATAACCCGCAAAACCTCCCCAGGCGCAGGCCCAATAGCCATATTTCGGCACAAAGATGAAGTTGATGGCGAGCAATACTGCACAACCGATGCCAGAGAAGATGGCGCCCCACCAGGTCTCGTCGGTGAGCTTGTACCAAAACGACAAATTGAAATAGATGCCCATGAAGATTTCGGCCATCATCACAATGGGCACCACGCCCAGACCTTCGCGATAGTCGGCTCCAACGAGATATTGCAACAGGGGCATATACATTACTACGGCGAGGAAAGCCAATAGCGTGAAGATAATGAAATACTTCATCACGGTGGCTTGGGTCTCCTTGTCGGCGGTGTCGCGCTTGCCTCCGAAGACAAAAGGTTCGTATGCATAGCGGAAGGCTTGCGTGATCATCGCCATAATCATCGCTATCTTGACGCAGGCGCCATAAATGCCCAGTTGTTCCTCGCCTTCGAGACCCGGGACGATTTTCTTGAAGACAATCTTGTCGGCCACTTGGTTGAGAATGCCGGCTAAGCCTAAGAGCAGAATGGGCCAAGTGTATTTCAGCATCTGTTTTAGCAGGTCACGGTCGATGCCGGTGCGCAGTTTCTTGATTTCGGGGATAAAGCCCAAAAACACCAGCGTGGTGCAAATCAAGTTGGCGATGAAGATATAACCTACTTGATAGCTGGTGTGATACCATTCCATTATTGTGGGGAAGCGACCTTGGAGATAGGGCGCTACGTAGAAAATGAAGATGTTGAGCAATAGACTCAAGACAATGAACGAGAGTTTCAGTGTCATGAACTTGATGGGACGGTTTTCATAGCGAAGCCTCGCGAAAAGGATGGACTGAAAAGCATCAAAAGCCACGATGATGGCCATGATCTCCACAAATTCGGGATGTAAGGCATAATCCAAGGCTCCAGCGATAGGTTTCAAGAATACTGAAACCAAGATGAGGAAAACCAGCGAGACAAAACCGACGGAAAGCCCCGCCGTTGAAAACGCCTTGTTTGGATTCACGTTCTCTTTGTTGGAGAAGCGGAAAAAGGTGGTTTCCATGCCAAAGGTAAGGATGACGAGAAGCAAAGCGGTATAGGCATAAAGGTTTGTCACGATGCCATATCCACCGGATTCTGCGGCCATCCTATGGGTGTGGATGGGCACCAGCATGTAGTTCAAGAACCTGCCGATGATACTGCTTAAGCCGTAAATGGCGGTCTGCTTCGCCAAGGATCCTAATCTGTTTTCTGCCATGGTTATAGTTATAATTCTTCAAAGAGTTTTATAGGAACGACTTATGTAAGTGATTATTGCCCTTGTTCAAGAAATTGCAACGCCTTGGCAGCCGCTTTTTCTATTGCTTTTACATTTAATGCATCAACGGCTGAGGCACGAAGCCCAAATGACGTTTTCCAAACAGTCTGAATGGTTTCTACCGCAACACCTTTGACAAAAGCGTCGGTTTCGGATTGCAGGCTTTTTATCAAGTTGTCTCTCGTTTTTGACTGCAATAAGTCAGCTTCAATGCGTTTTGACATGCTCATCTGTAAGAATGACGATACCGACCATGCACGGCATAAGGAGTCTTCGTCTGTCAATAGATGTCTGTTCAACAATTCTATTTCGTTCACGGCACCAACCCAACCAATGGCAATCAGACTTTTACGACGGATTTCGGCTGTTTTGGATTCGGCAAGTCTTGTCAAAGCCCGAAGGATGGTTGCTTGCTCTGCAGCATTGAAATGGCATACATTCTGTTCTCTGAATGAAGACAATAGGTATGCGGCGTTTATGGCGATGCTCTCCTCGTCTTCAAGACGCGACAAAAGATAATCTCCTCCAGCTCTGCCATGTTCGGAAAACTCTTCGTAAATGCCGAATCCGCGTTCCTGTTTTGGACACTGCATTTCCATACAATAGATGTCGAAATGCGTCTCAATTTCGTTACTTTTGCCCAAAGCAGTTATAAAACTTATCGTTTCGTCCGAGATTGGGAAACCTATTGCTTTCAAGCGTTTATATTCTTTCAAGAAATCCATCTTGTTTCGGTAATTCAATAATAAACTCTGCCCCTTCCCCTTCCTGGCTTTCGAAGGAAATGGTACCTCCAGCGGCTTGCACGATGTTGTAGGTCAGCGAGAGCCCCACGCCCGAGCCGCCCGACTTGGTGGTGAAGTTAGGCAGGAAGATGCGGTCTTTGTCCTCTTCCTTGATGCCTTTGCCGTTGTCTTTCACGCTGACGACAAAGGACTTCCCTGTGTCGTTCAAGCTCACCTCGATACGGCCGTCAGGCTGCGTTCCGATGGCCTGCGTGGCGTTCTTGATGATGTTGCCTATGGCGCTGTTCAAGTTGGTCTTGTCGCCGTTGTAGGTATGGTCTTTGGCCTTGTCGTAGTCGTAGATAAATTCAATGTTGTCCGCGTTGTCGTAGAGGTTCACCACGTTTTGGACCAACTCTGCCAGGTCCAAAGGCGCGGGATGGTTTTCGGGAAGTTTGGCATAGGTCGAGAACGACGAGGCGATGTCGGAAAGGGCGTCGATTTGCTCGATGAGGGTGTTTGTGGTTCGTTGAATCTGTTCGGGTGTGGCCTTGCCGTTTTCGATGTTGCGTTGCAGCAACTGCACGCTTAACCGCATCGGGGTGAGCGAGTTTTTGATTTCGTGCGCCACCTGTCGCGCCACACCTCTCCATGCCGACTCTGCCGTGGTGCGTTTCAATTCAGCGGCACTTTTTTCCAGTTCCACGATGAGTTGGTTGTACTGCTTCACCAAGGCCCCGATTTCATCGTTGTCGTTCCATTCGATAGGCTCGTTTTTTTGGTCGATTTTGATGTCGCCGAGTTTGTTCTGTATTAACGCCAAAGGTTGTGTCAGGCGCTTGGTAAGGTGCAGGATGAGGATGAGCGCCACGCCGAGCAGAATCAAGATAATGTTGATATAGGTAAGCACAAAGTCCTTGATTTCTTTATGCAGGTCCGTAGTGCTCGAGAAATAGGGCGTGTTGAGGTAGGCTAAAGTGTTTCCGTTTTCGTCGGCGACAGGGATGTAAGCCGATTCGTAAGCGCCCTTGCCAAGATACTCTTGATGCGTGAAGTAAAGCTCTTTGTTTCTGTAGAGGTTTTGATAGGCTTCGGCGTTCATCAACGGAGCCTGCAGGTTGAGTTCGTAAATCTCGGGTCGGGTGGTCGCCAAGAGCTGACCGTTGAGTTGGTACAGATTGAGGTCGGTGAAGAAAGTGCCTGCATAGTGACGTAAAATCTCGTTCCAATCGTCTTTCGTCGCCGTTCGCAACAGGGTCTTGAAGTCCAAGTCGTTACGCATCTCCATGCAGAGGGTTCTCGTGGTCTCAAATTGCGTGTCGCGTGTCTTTTGGTTGTAGATGCTTCGCATGTAAATCACTGACACGGGTCCGATAACCACCACCGAGATGCCGATGGTCATTAAAATAATGGCTTGTAGTCGTTTGCGGAAGCTCTTGTTGTGTCGTTTTTCCTCTTTGGGTTTCGTTAGTAAAACGATGGCCAAAAACGGGATGGTGAGACCGAGGAAGAAGACAGCAAACGGCGCGGTTTTCTCTGAGAAGGCTTTCGTCGGGGTGCTGATGACCAACGCGTTGTTTTCGTTTTGTATGGTGGCGTAATGCTTATACCGTTTGCTATAGGCAAAGTCGTGGTCTTTGAGTTTCAAGCTGTTGAGAAAATTCGGATACACGTAGCGCCCGTATTTGTAGACGAGTTGGTTGTCGCGGTAGCTGGCCACAGAATAGTCATACGGTGTTTGGTTGTTCGTCTCTTGCAACAGCTGCGGGAATCCGAAGCCTTCTGGTGCTATAGGTTTGTAGAACTCGAAATACAGTGTCTTTTTCTGTAACGAGTCATTTGAGATGATTACAATCTCTCCGAGATAGTTCGGATCGAGGGTATAGTATTCGATAAAATGCAGCCCCGCACCTACCCTTTTCTGTTTGTTGTTGGCTAGTTTTTCCATGAAATAGGCATCACATTCGGTGATGTAGCCTTCGGGTTGGATGGCGATCTCTTCGCCTGGCGCGCAAAGGGTCAGAGTGGCGTTATAGGCCTGCATGGTTTCATCGAAGAGAAATTCTTTGGAGTAGCCCAGGATGACTTCCGAGAGCACGTTGCTTTCTGCAAACACCATCTGCCTGATGTTGGTGTCGGCTTTGATTTGCTCCGCAAAAATGGTATAGCTGTCTTCGAAATCGGTGTCGCGTTTCTCCATCAGTTTTTCTGCCAACTGTTTCATCTGCTCGTTCTCTTGTTTCGCGCTTATCTTATAATACATGTAGGTGCTTAAGATTGCCACCAGCAGGATGATGGACATCCCGATTTCTACGATTTTATATAAGTTTCTTTGTTTTTTTGGCGATTTCTTTTGTCCGCCAAAGATGAGAACGAGGCTTATGATCAGAAGTAGGGCGAAAGGTATTGGCCACAGATAGCGGTAGGGTTGTTTGAGTTGTGGTTTTCCTTCGATTTGATATTGACCGATGACCTTGCCCGCGCTGTTTACGATAGGAACGCCTGCGCTGTTTTCTTGAAGGACGAATTGCGCATCGATATATCTTGGCAGGATCTGGTTTTGGTTGGCGAAGTATGGGTTTTCGATTTGGTAGTTGGTGTTGAGCCTTTTGTAGACATAATAGGTCATGGCTCCGCTTTGGTAGGATTTCACGTAATAGTTGCCCGAGAGTAACGAGCAGATTGTGTCGTGTCCCACCAAAGCCTTGCGTTTCATCAGCTTCGCGTTGACGTCGTTTCGGTTCCAGAACACCAGGGTGTCGCTCATGAACACGGTGAGTCCGGTTTGGTTTTTCTCCAGCTCCTCGTGGTTGAGGCCTTTCGAAATCAAGGTTTGCATTTCCTTGTCCATTCCGAGCACCGACTTTTGGATGTTCTGCTGAATGTGGTTTTCTTTCAGGGAGAGCCAAAAGAAGCCTCCGAGCAAAACGCACAAGGTGATGCTCATTGCAAATAGGAACCATCCGATTTTCTTTCTTTTCCTACTCTCCATTTTGTCGTTTTCTTGATAACTACCCTTTGTTCTTGATATTGTGTAAGTTACAAAATCTTGATTCTAATCGTTTTTCTTAGACTCGTCTTATTCCCTTTACAAAAATCGTTCAAAACCCGTTAAATTGGCTAAAAACGGCCAAATTTTTAATTTTCCCGTTTTTTCTTAAAAATATACACCATGCTTGACCACTCTCCTGAGCGTCTTGCTTTGCAGTTGGAGACTAATCCCCTGTATGCCCCTTTAATTAGCGGGAATTTATGGTGTTTGTATTGTTCGCTCATATAGGAAATGTAGTAGGCATCCCAAATGAGTTTATCCGTTTTCTTTAGTTCTAATCCGCTGGCTTTGAATATCTTAGTTATTGTTTGTTTGTTGAAATGGTTGAGATGTCGCGGCACGTCATATGCTGCCCAGTGCTCCTTATAGTATTGTCCGTCGTAGGATTTATAGTTGGGCACAGCGATGATGATTCTTCCGTTAGACTTTATAAGTCGCTGTAATTGTGTTACTTGCCATTTTAACTCATCCACATGTTCTAGCACATGCCACATAGTGATGAGGTCGAATGACCCATCGGGAAGATTCTCAAGTTCTTCGCTTCGAATGATATCGGCTTTTACTCTTGTCTTGGCAATGGTTTTGGCGTTATCTGATGGCTCCACTCCTACGCATTGCCACCCTTTCTCTTCCGCAGTGTGGATAAAATCGCCTACTCCGCAACCGATATCCATCATGTTCCCAGTTTCTATTCCTTCTGTTGACAATTTGTATTTATGCTTCAAATTGACTTTTTTGACGCTTTCATAAATTTTTGGAATGAATCCTTTTTTGTTTTCTTGGTGGCTATAATACTCTTCGGATTTATAGTAATCCCCTATTTTATCTTTTGATGGTCTAGGCATGGTGTATAGCAATCCACAGCTTAGACATTCACAAATATGGAAGTCTTCCTTGCTCAGGAACTCGTCTTTCAACCATAGGTTGATTTGCGCTTTATCGGATCCGCACCAGGGGCATTTGTTGTTCATTTTCTCTTGTGTTTCATGTGGAACAATTGTGCTATCTTCCTAAGAATATGGCTAATACGTTGATGTCTGCCGGAGAAATGCCACTGATTCTTGAGGCTTCTCCAAGGGTTTTAGGTTGGTATTTGTTGAGCTTTTCTCTCGATTCGTAGGATAACGACTGTAAGCTATGGAAATCGAAATCTTTGGGTAGTTTTACGTTCTCCAATCTTCTAAGTTTGTCAGCTAACTCATTTTCTTTTTCAATATAACTTGCGTACTTGATCTCTATTTCTGCTTCTTCTAGGCATTCTTTCATGAATCGATCTTGGTTTCTGTAATTCTCTAATGAGGATAATACTGCTATCATTTCGTTTAAACCGATTTGCGGCCTCAATAATAGATAGGACAGCTTCATTTTTTGGTCTATCTTTGTGCTTTCCTTTTGCTCTAACAACCCGTTGATTTCGTCTGGATAGACGTAGTGCTCATTCAGGAATTGTTTGATATCCTCGACTTTTTGGCGTTTCTCTAGGTATTTTTGATACCTGTCTTCTTTTGCCAAGCCGAGTTTATAGGATAATTCTGTCAATCGTGCATCGGCATTATCTTGTCGTAAGAGGATGCGATATTCTGCACGGCTGGTGAACATTCTGTAGGGCTCATCCACGCCTTTGGTGATGAGGTCGTCAATCAACACGCCGATGTATGCCTCTGTCCTTGACAAAACTAATGGCTCGTCATCACGTAGTTTCAATGCCGCGTTGATGCCCGCCATCATACCTTGGCAAGCGGCTTCCTCGTATCCTGTGGTGCCGTTGATTTGTCCGGCGAAATACAGGCCGTGCATCTGCCTTGTCTCTAAAGAATGGTGCAGTTGCTCTGGTGGGAAATAGTCGTATTCTATGGCATAGCCTGGTCTGAAGATTTTGGCGTTTTCGAAGCCTTCGATTTGTCGCAGTGCTTCATATTGGATGTAATCTGGCAACGAGGAGCTGAATCCGTTGAGATAATACTCTTCTGTGGTCCAGCCTTCGGGCTCCACAAAGAGTTGGTGGCTGTCTTTTCCTGCGAAACGTTCGATTTTATCCTCGATGCTTGGACAATATCTTGGCCCTACGCCTTGGATTCTTCCGTTGAACATGGGCGAGTATTTGAAGCCTTTGCGTAAGGTTTCGTGTACCTTTAATGACGTATGTGCTATCCAACAGCTTCTTTGTTTCTGTATCGTGAACGGCTCGGTATAAGAGAATCCCACTACCTCCTCGTCGCCCTTTTGTTCTATGAGCTTGCTGAAATCTATGGTTCTGCCGTCGATGCGGACGGGCGTACCTGTCTTCAGTCTCTTGGCTTCAAAACCGAATTCTTTCAGTTGTTCCGTGATGCCGTGGCTGGCCACTTCGCCCATCCTTCCCCCGGGAAAATGCTGTTCGCCGATATGAATCAAACCGTTGAGGAAGGTGCCGTTGGTAAGGATGACGGCTTTGCTTTCGATGTCGCCGCCCATCATGGTTTTGACGCCTTTCACTTGGTCGCCGTTGATGAGAAGGCCTACCACAGTGTCTTGCCAGAAGTCCACGTTGGGCGTCTTTTCCAGGAGGCTGCGCCATTCGGCTGAGAACATCATCTTGTCGCTTTGGCAACGGGGACTCCACATGGCAGGACCCTTCGACTTGTTGAGCATCCTGAATTGGATCATGGTGCGGTCGCTGACGATGCCCGAGTAGCCCCCCATGGCGTCGATTTCGCGCACAATCTGTCCCTTGGCGATGCCGCCCATGGCGGGGTTGCACGACATGGAAGCCATCAGCCGCAAGTCCATGGTGACGAGCAGGACCTTGCTGCCCATGTTGGCCGCCGCCGCTGCCGCCTCGCATCCGGCGTGACCGGCGCCTACAACGATGATATCATACGGTTCAAAATACATCTTCTTTGTTAGTGTTTCACGGGAAACAATATGTTTAATATTTTGATAATCAGTTAACTAAATAGTAATTTTAACGATTCTTCCTCTTTTTCACGCATTTCTTTTTCGTCTTCTTCGGTATGGTCGTCGAAGCCGATGAGGTGCAACACGCCATGGATGATGACGCGATGCAACTCGCTCTCATAGCTGCGGCCAAAAGTCTCAGCGTTCTCCTTGATTCTATCTGTGCTGATGCAGAACTCGCTTGAAAGCACCGTTTCACAGTCCGTCAGGGGGAAGGTGACGATGTCGGTGTAGAAGTCGTGGCCCAGGCGTTCTCTATTGATTTCCAATAATTTGTCGTCGCTACAAAAATAGTAGTACAACTCCCCTATCGTCTTGCCGTGTTTCTCAGCCACTGCCTCAATCCATGCCTTGTCGCGCATGGGGTCGATGGGTGGCATCTCCACGTCCAATGTGCTGAATCTGATCATCTTAATGCGAGTTTTTCTTCAAGTAATAGTCGTTGATTTTTTCCTTGTAATAAGGCGCGTATTCGACGGGGTTGGTGCGCAGGAACTCTTGGTTTTTCTTGAGTGTCTGCTCGTACAGGTATTCGTCGATCTTTCGGTCGAAACGCGGGCCTTTATATTCGTTCGACTTGCGTTTCTCTTCTTGGTCGCGTTTCTCTTGTGCCTTCTGCGACTCCAGCATCCTCGACTCGATGCGTTTGCTGCGCTCGATCATCTGCTGGTTGATTTTTTTGTTCACCAAGTCCTCTTCCAGCTTCTCCATGTCCTTGATGATCTCGTTGAGGCCATCGTCGCCGATTTTTCCGTTTTCTTTCATCTCGTTGAGCATCTGCTGCATGCCTTGGCGCAGCATCTCTTGCTCAGCGGCCATACGTGCAAACTGTTCGCTCATGGAGTTGGGCATCTGCTGTCCCTGTTGTTGCATCTGCTGCTGCATCTGTTTCAGTTGCTGACCCAGTTGCTGTTGCAGTTGTTGCATGTTCTTCATGTTTTTGCTGCTCTGTCCAGAGTTGTTCTTGCAGCTTTGCATCGGCATACCCATGCCCATCGACGACATGCTGTTTTCCATGTTTTCCAGCGACTCAGCCAACATCAACGCTAGGTTGTTCATCGACATCATGGCAGTCTGTTGGTGGCGCGTGGCTGGCGCCAGCTGCAGGTTGTTGAGCTGCTTCATCGCGTTTTCCGTCTGGCTTTCAATGGTATGGAGCTCGTCGAATACGAAATTCTGTATCATGGGTTGGCGCATGGCCATGTTATGCAGCGAGTCGCGGACCATGAGGAAGTTGTCGGCAATCTCTTTTTGTGCGATAATTTTCTGCACCAACGACGGGTCGTCGCTGCGCATGCTGCCAATCTCTGTCATCAGGGCTTCTTGTTCGTGCGAGGCGTGTACCACGTTTTCGAGCAAGATACGTGTGAGCTGGGCGTCTTCGGCCATCTGTTCCATGCCTCCCATCTGCATTTGCATCATCATCTTGTTGGCCATCTGTTGCATCTTGTTGCCGGCGCTTTGCTTGCTCTGCTGCGATTGTTGCTGCTGGTTGTTTTGTTCGTTTTGCATGGCGTTGTCGAGGTCCTGGTCGATGCTTTCTTCCATGGCCTCGTCTTTTTCCATGTCGAAGGGTTCTTGCAGGTCTTTGTTTTTCTCCAGGAGCTGGTCGAGTTCTTCCATCATCTTGTCGAATTCCTCTTTGGCTTCCTCGGCTGATTTTTCATCGCCCTTCTCCCCTGCTTCTTTATTCTGATTATCAGAACCTTGATTATCAGAATCTTGCTTCTGTAACTCCTCACCGAGTTTGTCCAATTTGTTGGCTAGGTCGGTGAGGTCTTTTTCCATCTTGAGCTGTTCCAGCAGCGCCAGGTTGCGGTCGAGCAGCTCTTGCATCGACTGGTTGTTTTGCTTGATGTTTTGCATCATCTGCTGCATCTGTTCGCGCGGCATCTCCTCAAGCAGTTTGTCGATTTGCTCCATGAGTTTCTGCAGCTCCTCGGGAATGACCTCGTCGAAGAGTTTGTTGATTTGCTCTTGCTTTCTGAGGAGGTCTTCGTTGGCGATGTCGTGCTGTTTCATGAAGTCGGACAGTTGTTCCTGCTCTTGTTGCAACTTGTTCCATTCCTCCTGCATCTGTTGCTGCCTTTCCAGCAGGTCTTTCATCTTCTCTTTGTCCGACCAGTCCAAGTCTTTCTTTTGGATGAGGTCTTGCAGCATCTTCTCGATTTCATCTTGCAGCTTGTTGGCCTCGTCCGACTTCTCCGAAAGGCGGTCCATGATGTCTTCCGACTGCTGGTCGGCGATGCTGTCCAAGGCCGATTCCGAAGGCTTGTAATAGGTGAACGTCTCCGAGCGCTTAGACTTGGGTCCGTGGAAGCCGTCGTTGTCCCAAATCACGAAAAACACCTCCATGTTTTGTCCGGGCATGATGCCGAGGCTGTCCATGTTGAAGCTGTAGAAGAACGAGGTGCGTGTCTGCTTGAGGTCCAAAGGCACGGTCTTGACGATGGTCTTTTCGACAGGTTCTTTCACCAGGCAGTTGAAGGTCAGCTTGCTGAAGCCATAGTCGTCGGTGACGAGACCCGAGTAATACACGTCGGTGGAAAGCTGTTCGTCGAACGACTCGATGCGGATGTCGGGATAGGCGTCGGGCAGCACGTCGACGGAGAAGGGTAGGGGGTCGATGTTTTCGTTCCATGCGTTCTGCACCTGCACCTCAAACTTGGTGGACTGTGCCGCCACGAATTGGTATTCAAAGTCGTCGTCATTCGCCGTCAAGTCGGTGGTCAGCGAGTCGTGGCTGACGGTCATCTGTTCCGTGTCGCGGGTCGTGAAGCTGAAGGTGAGTTGTGTGCCTTGCGGGACGATGAGACGCGTCTTGGCTTCCATGGTCTCGTTGCTGCGGTGGATATAAGACGGATAGCGCAACTCGCAGCGGTAAGAGAGTAGGGTAGGGTTGGGGTGTACCGTGATGTGAAGCGGACGGCTGGTGTATTCTCCGCCCGTGACGTTGAAGGTCAAGTCGTTGAACAGGTTCTTGAAGGTGTAGCTGAAGTCGTTGGCCGAGCCACGGGTCATCAGCTGTTGCCCCAACTCGCTCTTCACATAGAAGGCGTCGGGGATGCGGTCGCCCGTGACGCGGATGTTGAACTTCACCTCTTGTCCTTGTGTGGTCTCGATGTCGTCCTGTTCGATTTCCACCTGATAGGGGAGGGGCTTCTCGAAATGTTGCTCGTAGTTGACGATGCGTTGTGTGGGTTGCACGGCGAAGGACGGCAGAAACACCATCAAGGCTATTAATAAAAGGAGCAAGCCGAAAAAGATGCCCAGATATTTCAAGTTGCCACGCAGGTCGACTGCATCGGAGAAGCGGATAGGGGAGAGGCGGGCGCTACGTTGCTCGATGGTAGCAGCCAACAGGGCGTTGTCGGCATCGGTGATGGCTTGGTTGCTCAACTGTATCGTGTTCAGCAGCTTGTCCTTGATTTCGGGGAAGAACTTGCCAATCATCACCGAGGCTTGTTCCACCGACATCTTCTTTCGGAAGCGAATCAGGTTGACCAGTGGGATAAGGAAATGGTACACCAACACAAAACCGCTACCCGCGAGCAAAAAAAGGAACAACACAAAGCGTCCCTTGGGCGGGAACCATGAGAAATACTCCAGTCCATTGATGAGCAGGTAGAAGACAATCCACAACACGGCACCTACCAACACGCCTTGTATCAAGCGGTTAAGGTAGTACTTCCTCGTGAAGCCTTCGATTTTCTCTATCAATTTGTTAGGTGCAGACATAGCCACGGCAAAGGTACAAAAAAAATGAGAACCATCGGTTCTCATTTTTTTGTAACATGAGCCACATGTCGGACTCGAACCAACGACCTACGCATTACGAATGCGTTGCTCTACCAACTGAGCTAAAGTGGCGTCTTTTGCGGCTGCAAAAATACAACTTTTTGGGAAATTGGAGGAAAAAACTTCAAAAAAACTAAAGATTTTGTCCGATTACGTGTTTTAATTGTCAAACAATTTCCTAAAATCCGCAAGTTTTATCATCTGAGTTTGCTTATGCTGTTTTAGGTCAAGCAGGTCTGCGTCTCCTGTGATGATACTATCGGCTTCAATACTTTCTGCCAAGGATAACAGATACAAGTCTTTTGGGTCACGGATTTCGGACTGTGCTTTCTGTTCAATTTTTGCCATGTGGCTGAAAGCATAGATGATACGGAAGAAATCATCCATTTCTTCATCAGTCACCCGTGTGCGTATTTTTTCACGGGAACAGACATCATGGATTTCTTCGAGCAATTCGTCACAGGCGTAAACATCAAAACGCACGTCTGTCAGAATCTGTCGAACCAACTGGGCTTGATGGCCGATCAGCAACGAAATCCAAATATTACAATCAAGGATGATTTTCATTTCTCGTATCTGACAGCGTTGACTTCTTCCATGATTTCTTCATCGGTGAGCAATTTTTTGTCGGAACGGCTATTGACAAACCTTTCAAGCAGTTGCTCGCGCGTTTCAGCTTGCCAGCCAAATCTACGAATGAGTTCCTTCAAAAGCGCCCAATCTGTCATAGGTACATTTATATAGATTCCTTGTGTGTTTACAGGGTTTAACATGATAGTGTAGTTTATTTCTCGCTGCAAAAATAACAATTTTCAGCTTTCATCGCCAATATTTTGGTCGAAACCAAGTGTTTTCGTTTAAAATTGCATTGAAAAACAGTTATTTACTAGTTTTTTTGTCAAAAATACAATAAAATAACTAAAAAAATAGTTATACATTCAAAATAATATCTATATTTGCAGCGTTAAACCTTTAGAAACGGAGGATAAAATGGCTAGAAAGAAAGAAAATATCGAAGATAACTCCATCAGGATGAAGGAGTTGACCAAAGCCGAGGAACAGGTGATGCAGGTCATCTGGAACATAGGGCAAGGCTTCGCCAACGAAATCATGGCGGCATTCCCTGAGCCGAAGCCGGCCTACAACACGGTGCTTTCCATCATCAAGATTTTGGAAAACAAGGGTTTTGTGAAACACGAGACCTTCTGTCGCGCCCACCGATACAGTCCCGCCATCAGCAAGGATGAGTATTCCCATCGCTACCTGGGCAGCGTGGTGGAGCGTTATTTCAACAATTCGTATCTCGACCTTGTGTCAGCCTTCGCCAAGAAGGAGAACTTCAGCGTCGAGGAACTGGAGGAAATGAGAAAAGCGATTGACGAGGCCATCGCCTCAGAAAGGAGATAAGCCATGAACGCACAAGAATTAATCATCGGTCACGTGCTGCCCATTGCAGCCACCGTCGCGGTGCTTTGGTTGGTGTATCGTCTGTTGTTTCGCAACAGCAACCGACTGAAATTCAACCGTTTCTTCCTGCTCACGAGCCTGTTGCTGGCCTTGGTCATGCCGCTGCTCGGCCTGCTCTCAGGGATGGAAGTGCCGCAGATGGCGACCTTGAAACGAAACATGTTCAACGGCATGATGTTGAGCGAAGTCATCGTCACGCCCGACGGACAGCCCGTGTTGCCCGAAGTGACGGTGACCACAGATGCCACGCCTTCGCGTTTTAGTGTGTGGCAAGTCATTGGCGGCATTTATTTATTAGGTGTTGGAGTGATGACGTTGCTGTTTCTCATCAAGTTGGGGAGACTCGTGGCGCTCATCATCCGTTCTCCGAAGCGCAAGATGGATGGTTTCACAGCGGTGTTCACGGGCAAGGAACAAGGCTCGTTCTCCTTCTTCCGTTATGCCTTCTTCCCCAACGAAAACGTGGACCCCGACATCATGCGGCATGAGATGAGCCACATCGCCCATCACCATTCATGGGACATTCTCTTCGCTGAGGTGATGATGATTCTGCAATGGTTCAATCCATTCATCTATTTGTATAAGAAGGAGTTGCAGAGCCTTCACGAATACCAGGCTGACCGCGACGTGGTGGCCACCGGCGTTGACAAAAAGAACTACATGATGCTGATCTTGCAGCAGTGCACGGCTGTCGACTTTAGCGGAATGAGCAATAACTTCAGTTTAATCCTTACCAAAAAACGAATCAAGATGATTACAAAGAATGAAAAGGCCAAGGGCCTCTGGTGGAGGCTCTTGGCGACATTGCCGGTGTTGGCTATCCTGATGATTGCCAACACGAAAGTGACGGCACAGGAAAAGACGACGGAAAGTCAACGTATTACGGTTGAAATGGGTCAATTTGAAATCTACGATGATGATGGTTTCCCGATGCTGTTGAAGGACACTATTATCTATAACGAAGACGGTTCCTATGTCAAATGCGAGACTTCCGATTCCGATGTTTTAGACCCGAATACTGGTGAGCCGCTCAAGAAAATGACCATTACCACACACAAGGCTGACGGTAGCCCTGCCAACCACATGAGTCTTCATTGGGAAATCCAAGGCGACACGACTCTATACACCGCGGAGCCGTTCAGTATTACGGAAGAATCTTTGGGAATCCTTCTGGGCGGTCTTTCGGCACTGGAAGACGCGCCCTCAAACGACAGCATCTATCAAATCGTTGACGAAATGCCTCAATACCCAGGTGGAGAAAAGGCCATGATGGAATACGTCGCCAAAAATGTCAAATATCCTCAGGAGGCGAAAGACAAAGAAATCCAAGGTCGTGTTTTTGTGAGTTTCGTTATTGAGAAAGACGGCAGTGTCAATGAAGTGAAAGTGCTTCGCAGCATCGGCGGTGGCTGCGATGAAGAGGCTGTTCGTGTTGTCAGTTCTATGCCGAAATGGAAGCCTGGTATTAAAGATGGCAAGCCTGTCCGTGTTAGCTACATGATGCCGCTTAATTTTAAGTTAACGGAGGGCCAACCTGCAAAGCCTTCAAAAAAAGCTGACGCAAACAAACCGGATATGAAACCTGATAAAGACGGTGTCTATCAAATCGTTGAGGAGATGCCTCGTTTTCCCGGCGATGAGAAAGCCTTGATGGAATATTTGAAGAGTAATCTGCAGATGCCTGAAAAATATAAAGGCGACGATGCAGAATTTCGTTTGGCCGAATACCGCACTTTTATCCGATTTGTGGTTACCGAAGATGGGTCAATTTCAGATGTCAATTTGATTAAGAAAACGGAAGGTTTCAAGGATTTGGATGATGAGGCTTTGCGTGTGGTCAAAGCTATGCCGAAATGGGAACCAGGCAAGATGGGCGGCAAACTTGTGAAGGTTTATTTTCATCTTCCGGTTGTGTTCAAATTCAATAAATAATTCGGTTTTTAGGGCTGTCGTACCACGGCAGCCGCATAACGGGGAAAACCCTATGCGGCTGCCACGGTGTGACAGCCCTACAAGCCTAAATGATTAACTGTTCCCACCGAATCTTCGGCACAAACTGCACGCCGTTTTCGTCACGGTAATACGCCAGTTTTTCGCTTGAATCCACGGGTTGCAACTTGATGGTTTCCTTGCCTTTGCCGATGGCCAAAATGAGCAGCGGCTCATAGGGCAAATTGAAAGCCTCGGTAATCTTCGCCTTGTTGAAGGCGCCTATCATGATGCCGTTCAAGCCCATCTCGGTGGCTTTTAGCAGCATGCTCTGTGCGGCAATGCCGAGGTCGATGTCGACAAACTTGTTTTCGGGAATGGTGCTGCAAATGATGATGAACGCCTCAGGCTCGGTGCCAGGGAAGGGGAGGTGCAGCTCGGGCAACAATCCACCTAACTTCATGTTTTGAGTGATGTTTTCCGCACCCGTTTCTTTGGTCACTAACTTGAAACGAAGCACCTGCTGGTTCTTTGCCGAGGCGATTTTTGTGTTCACCGCTACGATGCGCTCCAGCATCTCGCGTTTCACCACAAAGTTTTGGTCATAACCACGATAGCTGCGGTTTTTCTCCATGATCGTTTCCAATGAGGTGTGCTTCACCACTGTCTTCTTGGCACCCTTGCCAAAGACTTCTTCATAGCGTTTTTCTAAGTATCCGTCGGCCATTGTATGTTGATTGTTGAACTGTTTAATTGTTGTTTGTAGAGATGAGGCGCCCTCGTCTCTACAGTTGGAATTGTATAAACAACGCTGCGAAGATACGGTTTTTCTGCTTTCCAGCGAATGTTTCTCTTAACACTTCTGGAACATCTGCGAGCCTGCTGAAATTTTTTTGTATTTTTGCAGCCTGAAATTGGCAAAGTATGACCTTGCGTCAACGATATAAATACCTATTTGATTTGTTTGTCAGGAAACGCCTCGTGTTTTTTGTTGCTGCGGTAGCAGTGGCTATCGCTTGTGTGTTTTTGATTCCTCGCACAAGGATCAACACCGACATGACGCGCTATCTGCCCGACGATTCGCCGATGAAGCAAGGCATTGAGCAAATGTCAACGGAGTTTGGCGAAGACGGGGTCGGGTCAGGCATGGTCAGGGTGATGTTTTGGTCGCTCCCCGACAGCCTACGAGCCGCAACCAAGGACGAGCTTTCCACCATGGACGGCATTTCCAATGTCATGTATCAAGACGGCAGCGAGGAGTACAACCAAGGCGAGAAGGTGCTTTACGAATTGTTGTGCAGCAACCAGCGTAGCCAACAGGATTTGGCCAAGGAAATCACGGGGAAATACGGTAGTAGCGTTGTTATTGAGACAGGCGAACAAGATACAACGGCGCTTATCGGCGTGATACTCATCGCCTTCGCTTTGCTTCTTATCGTGCTGTTCATCATGTGCGAGTCGTGGCTCGAACCGCCGATTTTCCTTGTCGGCATCGGCGTGGCTGTGGCCATCAATATGGGGACAAATGCCCTGCTCAATAGCGTTTCGGCTACCACCAACTCGATTGCTGGCATCCTTCAGCTAGTCCTTTCCATCGACTATTCCATCATCCTCATGAACCGCTATAGGCAGGAGAAGGCCTTGGGCGACCACGACAACATCACGGCGATGATCCAAGCGCTCAAAAAGGCTTCATTGTCCATTGTCAGCAGCGCCTTCACTACCATCGTCGGACTTATGGCCTTGGTGTTCATGAAGTTTAAGATCGGTGCCGACATGGGTATTGTCCTGGCCAAAGGCGTGCTCTGCAGCTTGGTATCGATATTCGTCGTGCTTCCGACGTTGATATTGGCTTTGGACCATGCCATCGAGAAGTCGACAAAAAAAGTGTTGCGAATCAGGACCGACCGCCTTTCGGGTTTCAGCATGAAGTGCCGCATTCCACTGGTTTTGTTTTTCGTGACCGCATTTGCGGTATCATACTATTTCCATAAAAAGACGGAGATTTCGTTTTTCCCCGAACAAAAATCCGAGATTGCAAAGTATTTCCCGCCCAAAAACATCGTCGTGCTTTTGTACGAAAACAATGATTCCGAAAGGGTGATAGGCTTGGCCGACAGTCTTTCGACTCATCCGAACGTGAAGACTTTCATTTCATATCCCTCGCTGATGCAAAAGCGCCATACGGCATCCTACATCAAAGAGATGGTCGTCAATTTTTCGGCCATGGCAGGCGACACAGGGTATGACCTTGCCAACTTTGACATCAATACCGTCGTGGACGCCATCTATTACCTGGCCTCCCATAATCCCGGTGACGAGAGGATGAGCCTCCATGACTTTGCCTCGCTTGCTGCCGAGCTGAGCACCGACAGCACCTTATTGGCGCAGCTGGGAAGTCCCATGGATATCGACAAAGAAGCCTCGCAATACCTTGACGTCCTCGTTGCGCTTACCGACACGAGCTTGATTGACAAAAAGTTAACCCCGGATGAGATTGCCGACATCGTTGGCGTTGACAAGGAAATGGTTTTGCTTTTGTGCCCTGCCAACCAAAAGACCTCCATCCGCAGCGTAATCAAATTGTCAAGGGAACTGCTTAACGGAAGCATGACGCCTGTCCGTCCAAAAGTCAAAAAGCCAGAGCCTCAGCTTGTTGAGCATCAGGAAGACCTCATTGTCGAAAATGACACCCTTGCAAATACAGCTATTGTCCAATCCGAAGACGCCGAGGTGGTTGCCGACGAAGACCAGATTTTCAGGGATTCGACGGCATTCATGAGTCAATATTCTGCCTCCGAAATTGCCGAAATCATTGGGATGGACGCAAAAAGCGCATCGGTCATATTCAACCTGTACGGACGTAGCACAGGACATAAGACCAAGACCATGTCGCTCTACGATTTCATCCATTACCTCAACAGCGACCTCTCCAAGAGGAGGATTTTTGCCTCGCGCTTTGACGATGAAAGCCTCAAGTGGCTGAGACAGAAGGAAGATATCATGGTGGCGACCTTGCAAGCGGGTACATCCGAGAACGCCGAAGAAAAAACGATAGAGGGGTTGGTGGAAGAACGAGAAGTGGCAGTCGTCGAGGTGACTGAAACACGGGAAGAGCCGGAGCCTGCCATGGCGACGCCTGTCGTCGACAAGGAGAGCCTGGACAAACTCAACAAGGCAGAGATGCTCATGGCTATTGCCACGGAAGGCAACAGCTTTGATGCGAGTGAGATGCATGCCCTGCTGGCCTCGCTGGGCGCCGAGATGGAATTGCGTGACATAGAGCTGGCCTACTTGTATAACGGCATCACCCATTTCGAGGACAACAGCGTGAGATTGTCGGCAGAAGAGATTGTCGAGACGCTGAATGATTCCATCATCGAGAACCCACGTTTTGCCTCGATGGTGAATGACGACATAAGGTCGGGGGTGGACAATATCAACAAGATGGTTGTGGAGAACCTTGGCAGGTTGCACGGCCTCAACTATTCGCAAGCCATCATCATGACCGACCTGCCCAAGGAATCCGATGCAACCAGCCAATTCGTGAATGACCTTGCCGCGCAATGCGACGGCAGCCTTGCCGGCAGCCATTATCTGATTGGCGAGTCGGTGATGATGAACGAGATGCGCTCACAGTTTGGCGGCGAGATGCGCCTCGTCACGCTGATCACCGTCTTGTCCATTTTCCTTATCGTGGCCATCACCTTCCGCTCGCTCGTCGTACCCGCCATTCTCGTGATGACGGTGATGACGGCCGTGTATATCAACGTGGCGGTGAGCGGACTGAGCGGCAGCCTGCTCTACATGGCCTACCTTATCATGCAAAGCATACTGATGGGTGCGACCATCGACTATGGCATACTCTTTACCAACAACTATCGTGAAGCCAGGGCGTCGGAATGTAAGGTGGAGTCCATTCGTAGGGCGTATAAGTCGTCGACGCACACCATTCTCACCTCGGGCATGATCATGACCTTGGCGCCGCTGGTCATGTCGCTGCTGATTGACGATATGATGATTGGGTCGATATTGCGGTGTATCGCTGCCGGGGCTTTGGCCGCCGTGTTGCTGATTATATTCGTATTGCCGGCGCTGCTTGCCTCGTTCGATAGGTTTGTCGTTAGGCAGCGACCTAAAAAAGACAAACAACCTAAGAAGTAAATTCCTATTTTTGCGGCATGAAAAAGCAGTTGTTGCAAATCGGTTCTTTGGTGATGGCCTTTGTGGTGCTCTTCGTCTCGATGGGTTGGGACGTGAAGTTCCACTATTGCACCGAAGACCATCATCTGTCGGGCAGTTTCGTCGATGCGGCAGAGTCGTGCTTCCATTGTCTGGAGCACGAGCATGAGCACGAGGCCCATTTCATGCATCACGACGCCGTCCAGCTCAACGCTAAGTGCTGCTGTGAGGACTTCGACAGCAAGATCCAGTTCACCGACAACTTTGTTTTTTCTCCCGACAAGCATCTGGTTGTCGATCTGCAATCCTTTGTCCTGCCGCATCTCAACTTGACAGAGCTTTGCACCAATGTCAGCACGGTCATCAACAATCACTCCCCACGAAAGACGCTCAAGTTCCTTTCCGGGCGGGAGAGGACCGTCTTTTTTTCCTCGTTGAGGATCAATCCTTTGGTTTTCTGATAAATACAATTGCCGCTTTGCGTCACTGCGAGGCACGAAGCAGTCTAGGGATGCCCCCGAGCCTTAGCCGTCATTGCGGAGGAACATCCGCAATCTCCTGAGAGGAAGGGTGTACCTAGTGCGTGGGAGATTGCGGGTCAAGCCCGCAATGACGGCAGAAGCATTAGAGTAGTGAGTTCTCGTTTCTCTAGTTACCAAGTAACATTTAACAATTTCATAACCAATACTTAATACAAATGAAAACCAAACCATTATTCCTAATCACCTTATTATTATTGTCTTTCGCCTCCACTGCCTTTGCCCAGGGTTTCATCGAAGGCACGGTCTATGAAGAGGACGAAAACGGCAAGCGCACCCCCATCCCAGGTGTGAATGTCTATTGGAAAATCGTCAACGAAGGCACCACGACCGATGCCCACGGACATTACAAAATCCCGCTTCACGAGCGCATCGGATGCCTCGTGTTCAGCTGCATCAGCTACGAGAACGACACGGTGCACCACATGGTGGAGCCTGCGCATTACGACCACGTCTTCCACTCCGCTCACATGCTGAACGAGGTGGAGATACATGCACGAGAAAAGGCCTTTTACATCAACCCCATTAAGGCGATAGCTGTGCAGGAAATCACCTCCGAGAACTTGAAACGCGCAGCTTGTTGCACCCTTGCGGGTAGTTTCGAGAACAACGCTTCAGTAGACGTGGCTTACAGTGATGCCGTCACAGGGGCGAAACAAATCCAATTGCTCGGTCTGAGTGGCATCTATACCCAAATGATGACGGAAATCATTCCCAATTTCCGTGGTTTGGCCTCGACTTTCGGCTTGAACTATGTGCCAGGCACTTGGATGAACGGCATACAAATTTCAAAAGGAACTTCTTCTGTCAGAAATGGTTATGAGTCCATCACTGGACAAATCAACGTGGACTATAAAGAGCCGCTGCCCGACAAGAGTGAAAAAGTGTTTGCCAATCTTTACGCCAACTCCATGTTGATGACCGATTTCAACTTCAATGGTCGTGTCAAAGTCGGTAAGAATGACGGTATCATGCTCTTCGGCCATGTGAGCCACAACCACATGAAAATGGATGGTAACAAAGACTCTTTCATGGACGACCCTATCACCACGCAATACAATGTCTTTCTGCGATATAACCATCCACATGTCGGAAAATTCGGCTGCAAATTGGGTCTCAAGGCCTTGAAGGAAACCCGTCTCGGCGGACAAATGGATTTTGACCCCAAACACCGTCTTGATGATGGCTATGACCTCTATGGCATCGGCATCAACACGGAGCGTTATGAGGCTTTTGCCAAGGGCGGCTACCACTTTGACCGCAAAGATACCAGTCTCGGAACACAGCATCAAGTGACTTACCACAAGATGAACTCCTATTATGGCCTCACCGACTACAATGCCAACCAAATCTCTTATTATGGCAATTTGTTGTTTGACTCCTATATCGTCAATGACCACCACAGCTATTCGGTGGGTGCGAGTTATTCCTATGATAAATATGATGAGCATTTAAACGACAGCGCTTTCCAGCGCGTTGAGCATGTGCCAGGCGCATTCGTGGAATATAACTTCAGCGACGACCACCATTGGAACGTCATCGCTGGTTTCCGCGCCGACTACAACACCTATTACCACAAAATGCTCTATACGCCCCGTCTGCATGTGCGCTTCAAGACCCACGACGAGCTGGCCATCAGGGCTTCGGCAGGTAGAGGCTACCGCTCGCCCAACGTGTTGGCTGAGAACTCCACGATGATGGCCTCGTCGCGCAAAATCGTATTCGTGGATCAACCCAAGATGGAAGAGGCCTGGAACTACGGCATCAACGTGACCAAAGGTATTGACGTTGGCTGGCGAGAGATTGTCATCAACGCCGACTTTTACCGCACCGACTTCGTCAACCAGATCGTCCTCGACCGTGACGCCGACGCGCACCAGATTCGCATCTACAACCTCGACGGCAAGTCGTACTCCAACAGCGCGCAAATCGAGGTTAGCTGCGAGATCATCAAGGACTTCGACCTCACCCTGGCCTTCCGCTACAACGATGTCAAGATGACCATCAACGACACCTTGCGCGTGAAGCCCTTCGTGAACCGCTACAAGGGCTTGGTGACGATGTCGTACGCCCCCGGCACCTGGCAGTTCGACTTCACGACGCAGTTCAATGGCGACAGCCGCGTGCCTAATCTGGATGGCAACGCCACCGCCGTGGCCCACCAGCAGAATATAGAACACTCTCCGTTCTATGTGATTATGAACGCGCAGATTACCAAGAAGTTGGGCAAGTGCTGGGAACTCTATGTCGGTGGCGAGAACCTGACCAACTACAAGCAGAAATACCCCATCATTTCAGCAGAGAATCCCGCCAGCGAAGACTTCGACGCTTCGATGGTTTGGGGACCGCTGAGTGGCATCAGGGCTTATTTGGGTGTGCGCTTCCAACTGAAATGACGGTATAGTCCTTTTTGATTGTAAATACGTTTTCCTACTGTAAAGATTCTTTACACCGCTGTAAAGAATCTTTACACTTTTTACAAATGCGAATTTTTGTAGTTTATTGATTATTAGGTGTTTATAATTTTGGCACGATAGATGCTATGGCTATTTGCGATAAAATAATAGTTATAGACCATCGTTAATCAACCAATAAAAGATACCATTATGATCAAAGTAGAAAATCTAAGGAAGGTCTTCCGAACGGAAGAGATTGAAACCCTCGCATTGGACGGCGTTTCGTTCGAAATCAACGACGGCGAGTTTGTCGCCATCATGGGGCCTTCGGGCTGCGGCAAGTCCACCTTGCTCAACATCCTCGAAGGAGAAGGACCGCACCCAGTTCCGCAAGGGCAACATCGGCTTTGTGTTCCAAAGCTTCAACCTCATTGATGAGCTGAATGTGTATGAGAACATCGAATTGCCGTTGCGCTACATGAACGTCCCCGCTGCCGAGCGCAAGGAGCGTGTGGAGGCCATCATGGCCCGCATGGACATCAGACATCGCAAAGACCACTTCCCGCAGCAGCTGTCGGGCGGTCAGCAACAAAGGGTGGCCATCGCCCGTGCCGTGGTCGCTAACCCGAAGCTCATCCTCGCCGACGAGCCTACCGGTAACCTCGACTCGAAGAACGGTCGCGAGGTGATGGACCTGCTCACCGAACTCCACAAGGAAGGCACCACCATCGTCATGGTGACCCACTCGCAGCGCGACGCCGGCTACGCCGACCGCATCATCAACTTGTTCGACGGTAAAATCGTGGAAGAGGTGTTGTCGCAGTTGTAACTTTCGTTCTGTTGTGGAAAGGGATTGCCTTCGGCAAGAAATCTTTCAAAATCGAAATTAAAATCTTTCAAAATCTTGGAAATCATTTTTTGAATGATTTTGAAAACAGATTTTGTTAGATTTCTTGCGAAGCAATTCGAACAATTCAACAATCAACAATTTAACGTCATGAGACTATACAAAAAAGGCAAGACCTCCCTCGTGTCTTCCATCCTGAACATCTTGGGCTTGACGGCAGCCTTCGCCGCGCTCTACATCATCCTTGTGCAGGTGCACCACGACCTCACCTACAATAAGGCACTTAAGGACAGCGACCAGATTTATGTCCTTACAAAGAAAGAAATCAATCAAAGTGAATACACTTCTTATTTGAACCGTCCTATGGGGGAGTATGTGCTCAACGCTTCCCCTGACATTGAAGCCGGCGGCTGCGGTAAAATCACGGGCAATCCCATCGCGGTTCGGGTCGGCGATGATCAATCGCCTGTGTCCATCACGATAACTGCCATGAACAAAGGCGCTCGCGAGGTGTTCGGCTTCGAACTGGTGGCTGGCAACTGGGATGATCTGACAGGCACTGGCTTCGCCCTCTCGGAATCGGCGGCAAAACGCCTTGGAGTCCAAGTGGGTGATGTGATGCAGTATTATGATGGATCTGCGTGGCAGGGGATATCCATCGTGGCCATCTATAAAGACATGCCGAAGCACAGCGACCTTTCCTCTTTCGAAATGCTTACCGATATGGGTGATAATTGCCTCGACGATTGGAAGGAGTTTTCGTTCAACTATTTTCTGAAACTTCGTAAAGGCGCCGATCCCAAGGCGATTACCGATGTGGCAATGCCAGTAGTCAAGCAGTTTTTCAGCGAGGTGAATGGTGGTGTTGAGATTACGGACGATGATGTCAAGTTCGGGCTTTACCCCGTTCGGCTGACCGATATGTACTTCGACAGCAATTCGTATTATGCCCCTGGCAAGGCGGGCAACAAAACCACAACGATGACCCTGCTCATCATTGCCATTTTTGTGTTGGTCATCGCATTCATCAACTACATCAATTTCTTCTTCGCGATGGTGCCGTTGCGCCTGCGGAGCATCAACACGCGCAAGATATTGGGCAGCAGTCGTTTCCAGTTGGTGATGTCGTCGGTGGGCGAATCGGTGCTGATGGTGGTCATTGCCTTGGGTTTGGCGGTCGCTGTAGTCACCTTGTTCAGGCAATCCACCTTGGCCTCGATGATTGACACTTCTCTCGATTTCGGCCAAAACTGGGGTGTTGTGGCTTTGACCATTGGTTTGGCGTTGCTTATCTCGGTGGTCGCCAGCCTCTATCCGGCCTTGTTCGCCACCTCGTTCAACCCCGCTTTTGCCCTGAAAGGCACCCTCGGCACTACACAGAAGGGCAAGGCATTCCGCATCGGCTTGATTGGCTTGCAGTTCACCGTTTCCATCGTCCTGATTATCTGTGCGATATTCGTCTCCGAGCAACGTCGTTTTATGATGAATCACGAAATGGGCTTCAACCAAGAATGTCTTTTGCAGTCGCAGGTGTCGTGGGACCTTGCCACCAACCGCCAAGTCGTTGAGAGTCAGTTGTTGACCGATGCAGCCATCAAGGACATCGCATGGGGTGATGGGCCTTTCGTAAATGATTACCGCATGAGTTGGGGACGCAAAGTACGGGGCGAGGATGCCGGTTGGGATGTCTATCCCGTTTCGTGGAACTTCCTCCGTTTCATGGGCATCGACATTGTGGAAGGTCGCGATTTCACGGAAGCCGACGAGCATTCCTCGGGTACATATATTTTCAACGAAACTGCACGGGACGTATATCAAATCACCCTTGAAGACCAGATTGGAGGGCATGATGACCAAATCGCTGAGATTGCCGGTTTCTGCAAGGACTTCAACTTTGCCTCGTTGCGTCAAGAGATTAAACCTTTTGCATTCTATGTTTACGGCAAAGATCCATGGCATATTTGCAATCGGCTGTATATCCGCACCGAGGCTGGCGTGGATGTCCCCGCCGTGATGGAGCGCATCAGGAAAACCCTCAACGACCTCGACTCCAATATGGGCGACGAAATATCATACGATGTGTGGCCTTTCTCACAATCCCTTGAAAACCAATACAAAAAGGAGCAAAACCTTTCGAAGTTGGTTACACTGTTCACGATTTTGGCCATCGTCATCTCGCTGATGGGTGTGTTCGGCTTGGTGATGTTCGAGACGGAGCACCGCCGCAAGGAGATTGGCATCCGTCGTGTGCACGGCGCCACCGTGGGGCAGATTCTGGCGATGTTCAACTCGCGCTTCGTAAAAGTTGTGCTGGTTTGTTTCGTCGTCGCCGTGCCCGTGAGCATCGTCATCATGCGGCGTTATTTGGAGGGCTTCGCCTATCAGGTGCCGCTGCATGTCTGGGTGTTTGTCTTGGCGCTGTTGGCGGTTTTGGCGGTTACAATTGCGGTGGTCACCTTGCGCAGTTTGCGGGCCGCTACGGTGAATCCAGTGAAATCCTTACGTAATGAATAATCTTGTAGGAACGCATAATGCGTCCCTACAATTAAACAATTCAACAATCAACAATTCAACAACACATGGCTCGAATCTATAAAAAAGGCAAGACCATTCTCGTTTCCTCTATCCTGAATATCTTGGGCTTGACGGCAGCCTTCGCCGCGCTCTACATCATCCTCGTGCAGGTGCACCACGACCTCACCTACAACAAGGCACTCAAAGACAGCGAAAGGATTTATGTCCTTACCATGCCAGACCGGTTTTCAAACAATGTTTATTCGACATACGTCAATCGTCAGATGTCGGAAGCGGTCATTGCTGCTGTCCCCAGCGTAGAGGCGGGCTGCTGCGCTGCCAATTTAGGGAACCTCGAAGTTTCCGTACGCTTGGGCGAAGGACAGTCGTCGGTCGATTTGAGAGTCACCAGTTTCTCCAAACCCGCCATCGACGTGTTTGGATTTGAACTTGTTGCAGGCAATTTGAATAATTGGATTAGTAACACGGATGCGGTTATGTCCGAGTCAGCGGCCAAACGCTTGGGCTTGCAGGTGGGCGACCATTTCCAATATGGCTCCTGGAATTGGACAGATGTCACGGTAGCGGCCATCTACAAGGATATGCCTGTCAACAGCGACCTTTCCTCCATCGACTTTATTCTGAATCTGGGCGAAGCGGGTATGAGCGATTGGACCCAATGGGGCTGGAATTATTTCATAAAACTCGCTGAAGGCGCTGACCCCAAAGAGTTCGATGAAATTGCACACCAAGTCGCCTTTGACCTTTTTAAGACAAAATTCGACATTGACGAAAGCAATTTGACCGAAGAAAAAGCAGCGGATATTGAGGGATATAAAAAAATGATGTCACCTCATCTTATGAAGTTGACGGACAATTATTTTGCCGATAATGTCGGGCATCCGGGCAAGTCGGGCAATCGCACCACGACCATCACCTTGCTTGTCATTGCCATTTTCGTGATGCTCATTGCTTTCATCAATTACATTAACTTCTTCTTCGCGATGGTGCCGCTACGTCTGCGGAGTATCAACACACGCAAGATATTGGGCAGCAGCCGTTTCCAGTTGGTGATGTCGTCGGTGGGCGAGTCTGTGCTGATGGTAGTTATCGCTCTTGGACTGGCAGTGGCTGTGGTTACGCTGTTCAGACAATCCACCTTGGCTGCGCTGATTGAAACACCGTTGAACTTCGGCCAGAATTTGGGTATTGCGGCTTTGACCATCGGTATCGCCTTGCTCATTTCGGTGTTGGCCAGCCTCTATCCGGCCTTGTTCTCCACCTCGTTCAATCCTGCTTTTGCCTTGAAAGGCACACTCGGCACCACGCAGAAAGGCAAGGCTTTCCGCATCGGCTTGATAGGCTTGCAGTTCACCGTGAGCATCGTGCTGATTATCTGTGCGATTTTTGTTCATCAGCAACGCGATTTCATGATGAATCACGACATGGGTTTCAATCAAGAAAACCTGCTTCAGTCGCATGTGACATGGGAACTCGCCAACAACCGTGAAACTGTCGAGAATCAGTTGAAAACAGATGCTGACATCAAGGACATCGCATGGGGCGACGGCCCGTTTGTGGCCAACAGCCGTATGGCGTGGAGCCGCGAGTTCAAAAGTGATTCTGAGGGTCTGTCATGGCAGGTCTATCCAGTTTCTTGGAACTTCCTGCGTTTTATGGGTATTGACATTGTGGAAGGCCGCGACTTTACTCCTGCCGACGAGCAATCGGAAAACGGAGTCTATATCATCAACGAGACGGCTCAGAAAATGTACGGCATCACCACTGAAGACAGAATCTGGGGTCATAAAGATGCCCCTGCCGAGATTGCCGGTATTTGCAAGGACTTCAACTTCTCTGCTTTGCGCGATGAGATTAGTCCATTTGCATTCTATGTCTATGGCAAGGAGCCGTGGAGTCCGTGCATGAGGCTGTTCATCCGCACTGAAGTTGGCGTTGATACCCAAGCTTTGATGGAACGCACAATAAAAACCCTCAACGACCTTGATCCGACATTAGGCGATGGCTTTTCGGTTTGGATGAGGCCATTTAAACAATCCATTGAGAACCAATACAAAAAGGAGCAAAACCTCTCGAAGTTGGTCACGCTGTTCACGATTTTGGCCATCGTCATCTCGCTGATGGGCGTGTTCGGCTTGGTGATGTTCGAGACGGAGCGTCGCCGCAAGGAGATTGGCATCCGTCGTGTGCACGGCGCCACGGTGCAGCAGATCCTGGCGATGTTCAACTCGCGCTTTGTTAAAGTTGTGCTGGTGTGCTTCGTCATCGCTGTGCCCGTGAGCATCGTCATCATGCGGCGTTATTTGGAGGGCTTCGCCTATCAGGTGCCGATGCATGTCTGGGTGTTTGCCCTCGCGCTGTTGGCAGTGTTGGCTGTAACGATTGCGGTGGTCACCTTGCGCAGTTTGCGGGCGGCTACGATGAATCCGGTGAAGTCGTTAAGGACAGAATAATAATAGGAGATTCCCTGCGGGAATGGAGGTCGGATGTGGTTGTTGATCGCGGCGGCTTGTGACGCTAACGAATAGGTGGTCTGTTCTTGCCGCCGCTATATAAAAAAACGACACACTCCATTCCCGAAGGGAAATCTCAACAATTAAACAGTTAAACAATCAACAATTAAACAATAATGAGCAGTTACATCAAATTCCTCTCCCGAAATAAACTCTACAGCATCATCGAGGCCATTGGCCTGACGGTGAGCCTCGCCTTCGTGGTCATCATCTTTTGCTATGTGGCACAGCATATCGCCGTCACGCGCGAAAACCCACATAGGAAGGAGATTTACGGCGTGGCCATCCAAGACAAGATGCTATATCAATACGGGATGAAAGAGACGATTGGGGAGAGCATTCCCGAGATTAAGGCCATCACCGAGTTCGGATGGCTCTATGCCACGGAGATGAAGGCCGACGGGCAGTTGTTGCGTCTGGGACAGGTGCTGGGCTGCGACCGCGACTTTTTCAACTTCTTTCCCGTCCAGTTCGCGGAAGGCCAGCCCGACCAGATCAATGAGACTTTGACGGCTTTCGTGTCAGAAGAGATGGCTCAGGTTTTGTCGCAATCGGGCGAGGTGATTGGGCGGACTATCCAAATGATGAAGCATGACTTCACCGTCGTTGGAGTGTTCACTGACGTGGGCACCTCGCTTTTCTATTCCAACCCCGATGTGATTGTCAATGTGGATATTACCGATGGCATGACCTATTATGGTGGCTTTGACAGCCCTGCCGTTCCCGCCAACATGTTCGAGAACGTATGGCTCTTCATCAAGACATTTCCAGATGTCGACCGAGACGCATTGAGCGTGAAGTTGGCCACAGCGACAGAAGTTTTATTCAATAAGATACTTGGAAGAGAATATCCGGTTGATGCTTCAACAATCAAACTGGTGCGTTTGGATGAGGTGTTTTATTATGACGGACAAACTACACTGAAAAAAGGCGACAAGGTGATGATGCACAGCCTGTTGGCGGTAGGATTGTTGCTGCTGATTTCCGCGTTGTTCAATTATATCAATTTGAATGTCGCATTGACCAGCAAACGGGCCAAGGAGATGGCCACGCGACGGTTGCATGGTGCCACCAAGGGGCAAATCATCGGGAAATACCTGCTTGAATCGCTTGCATTTACCCTGGTTTGTATGGTATTGGGCATCTTGATGGCAAAGGCGCTTGAGCCGCTGGTCAACCGTTTGTTGGGCGATGATGTGGGTGTGAAGATTATGCTCTCGCCGTTTTATCTGGTTTCCTATCTGCTCATCGTGATTGTGGTGGCGCTGTTGGCGGGCATCATCCCAGCCACGGTGGTGTCGAAGGCCAAACCCATCGACGTGGTGACAGGGGCCTTCCGTTTACGCACCAAGATGGTGCTTTCAAAAGTATTTATTGTGTTGCAAAATGTCATCGCCATCGTGCTGATTGCCTTGGTGATCACGATGGAGGTGCAGATGCGCCACATGGAACAGCGGCCTGTCGGATGTCGCACGGAGAACCTGTTCTATGTGAATTCCATACTATCCGGCGATGAGGCCTTTGAAAACGACTTGATGGCCTTGCCTTGTGTGAAACGGATGGGACACTCGTATGGTTATCCTGGCGGTGCCTTTATGGGTACAAAATGGATGCCTCTCGACGATCGTGAAAACAAGGAAAACTGGGTTTCAGTGAAATACCTGTTGTGCGACACCACGGCTTTTGATATGTTTGGGTTTGACATCAAGGCGATGTATGGTCAGCTGGACGAAAACCAATGGCTGCTGACGCAAGGTTTGCTGGAGGCCCAGACGGGGATGCCTTTGGAGCAGTTCGACATTGATTCGTTGGGCGTTTGGTACAAGCGTAATCTGCGTTCTGATATGAGTGGCGTGTTGGGTGATTTCGCCCTTGACGACGCGGCCCATGTGGTGGATGAGACCTTTGGTGCGGTTCAGATTGTTGGAAAGGAGCCGAAGTTCAAGTGGGTGACTTACCATCCCGTATTAGAGATTGTGGGTGACCATGCAGAGGCACGCAAAGCCATCATGGCCGTGTACGACAAGCACATGAAGCAAAAAGAGGTCTATTGGGAAGCTTGGTCCATTGACTTTATCGACAATTTGCTGCTGCTACATTTGCGGGACACCAAAAACAGGATGCGCCTTGTGGATATGTTTATGGCAGTGGCGGTGTTGCTGTCGCTGCTGGGGCTGGTGGCCATGAGCACGCATTTCGCCTCCGAGCGCGAGAAGACCATCGCCGTCCGCAAGGTGTTTGGCGGCACGATGCAAAGCGAGATTCGCCGTAACTTGAAGGAATACGTCATCATGATTCTTATCGCCAATGTCATCGCCATTCCCATAGCGGTTTGGGTCTGCGGGCGTTATTTGGAGGACTTCGTCTACCGCATCGACCTGTATCCCTGGATTTTCGTGGTGACGGTAGTGCTGTCGTTTGTCATCGCCATCGGCTCCGTGCTTTGGCAAATCGTCTCCGTGGCTCGAGTGAATCCAGTGATGGCGTTGAAGAAGGAATGAATCGTTGTCACAAAATCTTCTCTTTTTCCTTTGTTTGCGACAATTTATTTGTATTTTTGCCGCAAAATATGCGACGATATTGACCAAATAACGACGCAAAAACACAGAAACATGTATATACACGAGCATAAGAACTGGACGGATTTCCGTTGGTCGCCCGAAGCGGTGGCTTTGACCTTGGATGAAGTCTGTCGCGAGCAGGGGAAACTGGTTGGCCGATTGAGCAACTTGGGCTTCGACAGCCAACTGAAGGCCATGGCCGAGAACTTGACCAGAGATGTGGTCTATTCCTCCGAGATAGAAGGCATAAGGCTCAATGTGGAT